>JBBSAJ010000005.1:0-104597 GCA_038252405.1 Actinomycetes bacterium
GACGATCTGACGGCATCCTGCGGTGATGGCCTGGACCATCACCGAGGACGTTGAGGAGTACGCGACCGCCGTCGGCCCCCTGCTGGGGGCCGACCCCGAGCGGTTCACCATCGGCCTCACCGTGGTCGAGAACACCCGGCAGCGCACCACCCCGGTGGCCGAGTGGTACGGCTGGTGGACCGGGCCGAACGGCGAGGTGTCCGGCGCGGTGTCGCGCACCCACCCGTACCCGCTGCTGCTCGAGGCCGCCCCCGACGAGGCGCTGCGGCCGCTGCTGGACGCGGTGCGCGGCGCGGGCCGCCAGCTGACCGGCGTGAACGGGCCGACCGAGCTGTCCACCCAGCTCGCCGCGCTGGCCGCGGCGGACAGCGGCCGGCGAGCGGTGCTGACGTTCGCCATCCGGCTGTTCCGGCTGACCACGCTGGTCGGGCCGTCGCCAGCGCCGTCGGAGGCGGCACGCCGGGCGACCCCGGACGACCTGCCGCTGGTGCTGCGCTGGTCGCAGGACTTCCTGGAGGAGGTCGGGGAGCCCGGGGGTCCCGACCAGGATGCCGCCGTGCGCGAGCGGACCGCGCGCGGCCAGTACTGGCTGTGGGGTGCGCCGACCGGCGAGCCGGTCGCGCTGGCCGGACTGAGCCTGCCCGCCGCCGGCGTGGTGCGGGTCGGCCCGGTGTACACACCCGTGGAGTCACGCCGGCACGGCACGGCGGCGGGGTCACCCACGCGGCCAGCCGGGCCGCGCTGGACGCCGGGCACCGGGTGGTGCTGTTCACCGACCTGGCCAACCCGACGTCGAACGCGCTGTACCCGCGGCTGGGCTACCGACCGGTGACCGACCGGGCCACGTTCGTCTTCGAGTGAGCCCGACGCGTAGAGTCGCCGTCCCGTGTCGACGTCCACGCTGCACATCCGCAGCTTCCACCCGCGCCGCGGCCGGGTCAGCGTGCTGGCCTCCGACGCCACCGCCCGGCTGTGGCCCCGGTTCGGCGTCGACGTCGATGGCCGCCCGCTGGAGCTGACCGCGCTGTTCGGCCGGCCGCTCCCCGTCGTGCTCGAGATCGGCTTCGGCACCGGGGAGGCCACGGCGGCCATGGCCGCCGCCGAGCCCGACGTCGGCGTGCTGGGGGTGGAGGTCCACACCCCGGGGATCGGCCGGCTGCTGCACCTGGCCGAGCAACAGGGGCTGGCCAACGTGCGGGTGGCCCGCGGCGACGCGGTGGAGCTGGTCCGGGACATGCTCCCCGCGGGTTCGCTGTCCGGCGTGCGGATCTTCTTCCCCGACCCGTGGCCGAAGGCCCGGCACCACAAGCGCCGGCTGGTCAGCCCGTGGTTCGTCGACCTTCTGGCCACGCGGCTGGCCGTCGGCGCGGTGCTTCACCTGGCCACCGACTGGCCCGACTACGCCGCCTCGATGCGGGAGGTGCTCGACGCCGGGTCGTCGTCCACCGGGCTGGTCGGCGGCGTCGTCCCCCGGCCGGGCTGGCGGCCGTTGACCCGGTACGAGAAGCGCGGCCTGACCCACGGCCACGAGGTGGTGGACCTCAGGTACACCAGGTCCGCGCCCGGGTAGTCAGCTGCGCGGGAGCAGGACCCGGAAGGTGGTGCCCTCGCCGGGGGCGGTGTCCTTCAGGCGGCTCCGAGCCGCCCTGGCCCGAGCGCGGTACCCCCCAACCGCGCCCGGGCCAGGGTTTCGACGACTGACAAGACCGGCCCGTCAGCGCCGGAGCGAAGCTGAGCACGAAGGCAGCCCTGCACGCACCGGATCACCGAACCCGCTGGTACGTGAGAGCCGAACTCCTGCATCAGCCGCTCCTCGACCGCGAGGACCTCCCGGTGCGTCGACAGCGGCATCATCGGTCAGTCACTCTCCCCAGCAGCCTTGAAGCCCCCGCCCACGATGCCCAGGATGCCGCGGGGCGACATCGGGGCACAGCCTCAGATGGGGGAGTTCCCGAGGCGAGCGGACCGGTCCGTCACCCCTCAGATGGGGGGTAGGGCCGGGGCCGGAGCAGCCCGGTCTGCAGCCCGATGACGACGGCCTGGAGCTGCGACCGAGCATGCAGCTTCTGCAGGATCGCCTTCACGTGGCCGCGGACGGTGTGCTCACTGATCCGCAGCTCAGCGGCGATCCCCTTGACGTCGCGACCGGCGGCCAATCGGGCCAGCACCTCGAGCTCGCGCGCCGTGAGCGGCTGGTGCGGCACCACCGTCGGCAGGTCGCGCAGCGTCGTGACCGAGTCGCCCGGCCCCACGGGTCGAGGACCGGCGACGTCGTCGATCAGGGCCAGCACCTCTCGGACCGGCCCTCCGGCCGGTGGATCGAGCGGGATGGCTCGCACCGTGAGGTACACCGGGGCCCCGTCCGGTCCTCTGATCGCCAGGCTGCGCTGCTGGGGCGCGCCGGTGGCCAGCGCCTTGATCACCGGGAGCTCCTCCGATGCCAGCGCGGCACCGTGCTCGTCGGTGCCGGTGGGCACCGCCCAGATCCGCCCCACGGTACGGCCGCGGTCCCGTTGCAGCAGCCGCTCGGCGGCCTGGTTCATCAGCAGCACCCGCAGCTCGGCGTCGAAGACGATCACCCCTTCGCGCAGCGAGTCGAAGATGGCCCACCGCCGGTGGTCGGCCGCGGCGGCCAACCGGTCGGCCTCCACCCTCCCGCTGAAGTTGCGGGACACCAGGACCAGGACGGCCTCGTCATCGACCCAGCGCGCCAGCCGGCCCGAGCTCTCCACCCAGAGGGTCCGGCCCTTCGTGGCGCGCAGGCGGTGCACCCAGCGGACCGGCTCAGCCGAGCGGAACAGGTCGTCGCGGAACCGGGCGAGCGAGCCCTGGTCCTCCGGGTCGACCAGCTCGCTCAGCTGACGTCCGCGGAGCCGGGACGGCGGCAGCCCCAACAGCTCGTGCGCGGCCGCCGAGGCGTACCGGCACACCCCCTCGGGGGTGAGCACCCACACGAGGTCAGGCGCCGCGTCCAACCAGCGGGACGCCTCGACCGGCAGACCGATCGCCGGCGGAGGCTCGCCTGCTCCTGACGCCGTCCGCTCGACCATGATCAGAGCCCTCCAGCCTCAGCATGACCGGGAGCGCCCCTCGTGGGG
This sequence comes from Actinomycetes bacterium, assembly GCA_038252405.1. Taxonomy (GTDB): domain Bacteria; phylum Actinomycetota; class Actinomycetes; order Prado026; family Prado026; genus DATCDE01. Next base: position 3,099 of record JBBSAJ010000005.1, read on the forward strand.
AGGGTAGAAGGACCCCCAGCCGCCACGCTGGACGGGTCGGGTGCGCGGGCCACCAGTCCCCTCCCCCGCATGAAGGTGCCCTTCTGTGCGCACTGCCGCACAAACCCACCCTTCATGGGCGCCGTCCGCCCACGACCCGCCGGCCTATGGAGGGGAGAAAGTTGCGGCCACACGCACAGAAGGGCACCTTCATGCGGAGGGTGGGGGTCACAGGTGCAGGGCCGCGAGCATGGACGGCGCGGACGGGGCGAGCAGTGGCTGCAGGCCGAGCAGCTGCCGGGTGGTGTGCAGCAACGACACGTGGCCGAAGGCCGCCGTGGCGACGGTCCCGGGCCGGATGGACGGCGCCACCGCGATGAGTGCCACCCGGTTGCTGCTCGAGGAGTCGTCCTCGTCCCAGGTGACGAACACGGCCGTGCGGCCGGCCCGGTAGGTCGGGCTGTCCAGGATCGTGCGCAGCCAGGTGGTCAGCCAGGCGTCCCCGGTCGCGACCGGGCAGTCGTGGGTGTCGTTGCAGGTGTTGGGGACCACCAGCGAGAACGCCGGGAGGCTGCCGGCGCGCAGCCCGTCGGCGAACGCCCCGGACGTCGGCGTGCCGAGCGGGACGTCGTACCGCGCGCAGGTGGACCGCAGGTTCGGGTAGTAGACGGCCGGGTTGTGCTTGACCGCGTAGGTGCCGGCCGCGGTCCCGAAGCAGGGCGAGGGCATGCTCTCCGCGTAGACGCCCCAGCTGCTCCCGGCACCGGCCAGCTCGCTGAACAGCGAGGGGCCGCTGATCGGGTGCGCCGACGGCCCGGCATCGTCGTGCACCCCGTGCGCGCTGCCCGAGGTCAGCGCCAGGTAGTTGGGCAGCGACGGGTGGGTGACCGCGCGGTAGTCCGACGCGCTGCCGCAGGCGTGCGCCAGCGCGGTCTCCGCGGGCGCGCTCGGGGACCCGAGGACGTCGCCGGCCGCCTTGTTCTCCATGACGACCCAGACCACGTGCTCCCAGCGCGCCGGCACCGCAGTGCCGACGCAGGGGTGAGCGGCGCTCAGCGCGACGGCCGTGGACGCGGCGGACGGCGTGGCCGGCACGGTCGCACGGGTCCAGGGTGCGGGCGTGCTCGTCGTGGACGTCACCGCGCAGGCCGCCAGGCCCAAGGATGCGACGACGAGCTGGGCGAGCGCCAGCGGGCGACGAGGACGGCGAGGACGGCGGCGGTGAAGCACGCCGCCCATCGTGCCCCGGGATCAGGCGATCGGTTCGAACCGGGCGTTGAAGAACCGCAGCGTCGGCGGCTCGTAGGACATCCGCAGGCCGCGGATCTCCTCGCGCTCGGTCCACAGGGTGCGCACCGACTCGGCGACGACGTCCATGTGCCGGTCGGTGTAGACCCGGCGTGGAATGGTCAGCCGCACCAGCTCGAGCGCGGGGTGGCGGTTCTCGCCGGTCTTGGAGTCCCGGCCGGCCGAGACGATGCCGCGCTCCATCGAGCGGACACCGCTGTCGATATACAGCTGCGCGGCCAGCGCCTGCGCCGGGAACAGCTCCTGGTCGACGTGCGGCAGGAACCGCCGGGCGTCCAGGAACACCGCGTGGCCGCCGATCGGCTCGACGATCGGGATGCCGGCGTCCAGCAGCTGCTCGCCGAGGTAGCGGACCTGCAGGACGCGGTGGGCGATGTAGTCGTCGTCCACCATCTCCAGGATGCCCTGGGCCATGGCCTCCATGTCCCGCCCGGCCAGCCCACCGTAGGTGGGCATGCCCTCGTACAGCACGACCAGCTCACGGGCCCGCTGCAGGATCGACTCGTCGTTCATCGCGAGGAAGCCGCCGATGTTGACCAGCGCGTCCTTCTTGCCGGACATCGTGCAGCCGTCGAAGTAGGACATCATCTCGTGCAGGATCGCGGCGACCGGCTTGCCCTGGTAGCCCTCCTCGCGCTCGGCGATGAAGTAGGAGTTCTCGACGCAGCGGGTGGCATCGGACCACAGCAGGATGTCGTGCCGCCGGCACAGCTCGCTGACCTCGCGGATGTTCTGCATCGACACCGGCTGCCCGCCGGCCATGTTCACGGTGACCGCGAGGTTGACGTAGGCGATGCCCGCCGGTCCGACCTCGTCGATCAGCCGCTGCAGCTTGGCCACGTCGACGTTGCCCTTGAAGGGGTGCTGGGCGGTCGGGTCGTGCGCCTCGTCGATGATGATGTCGGAGAAGATGCCGCCGGCCAGCTCCTGGTGGGCCCGGGTGGTGGTGAAGTACATGTTCCCCGGGACGTACTGCCCCTCCTTGATCAGGATCTTCGAGATCAGGTGCTCGGCCCCGCGGCCCTGGTGGGTGGGCACGACGTGCTTGAATCCGTAGATCTCCCGGACAGCGTCCTCGAGGGCGTAGAACGACCGCGAGCCCGCATAGGCCTCATCGCCACGCATGAGCGCGGACCACTGCCGGTCGCTCATCGCCGACGTGCCGCTGTCGGTCAGCAGGTCGATGTAGACGTCGTCGCTGTGCAGCAGGAACGTGTTGTAGCCGGCCTGCTCCATCGCGGCCTGGCGGTGCGCCCTGGTGGTGCGGCGCAGCGGCTCGACAGCCTTGATCTTGTACGGCTCGGCGTTGATCATCGTGTCCCCTTCGTCGACTGGTAGCCCGATGATGACGCTCGTCCAAGCGGTGCACAACCTGTCCACCTTCCAGCGAACAGATTGCACAGATTGAACATCGCTATGGGATGGTTGCTGTACCAGTTGCCTGACGAGAGTTGGCCCCTAGGGTGGTCCCGTGAGCGTCGACCCGACTCCGGCCAACGTCGCTCCCCAGCACGCTGCGGCCGCCACCCGCCGCTACGTGGCCGTCATCGGGCCTGGCTCGGCCGCCGACGAGCAGGTCGCGGCGGCGCGGGCCCTGGGTCGGGGGCTGGCCGAGCGAGGTGTCGTCGTCCTCACCGGAGGGCACGGCGGGGTGATGGCCGCTGCGGCGACCGGCGTCGCGGAGGCCGGCGGCATCTCGATCGCGATCCTGCCCGGGCTGGACCGGGCCGAGGCCGATCCGGCTCACACGTTCGCCCTGCCCACCGGGCTGGGCGAGCTGCGCAACGGGCTGCTCGTGCGGTCCGCCGATGTCGTCGTCTCGGTGGGCTGCTCCTGGGGCACGCTGTCTGAGGTCGCACTCGCGGTGCGCACCGGCGTGCCCCTGGTCGCGATCGACTGCTGGGAGCTGCCGGACGACGGCCCGCCGGCCGCCGTCTCGGTGGTGGACGCGCTGGCCCAGGTCGATCGACTGCTGTCCAGCCTCAGGCGCTGACCCGGTGGGCGTCCGGCGCTCAGTCGAGGTCGCGGACCGCCCTCGTCTCGACGTCGTGCAGCACCTCGTCGGCGACCTCGGGGCTGACCTCGCCCCGCCGCCTGGCCCGCAGCACCACCTCACGCTCGACCTCGCTGGCCCGGCGCAGCAGCCGGTCCAGGTCCGCGGAGTAGTCGGCCTCCCCCATCGGGGCGCGGGCCTCGCCCAGGGCCTCCTGTGCGGCCAGGTAGCCCCGGTACTGCAACATGACCGCACGCCGCACCGCCTCGGGCACCTCGGGGTCCGCCGCCGTCCCCTCGACCGCGCGCAGGGCCGCGGCGGCGGCGCGCCGACGCAACGCCGCGACGTCCTGTGCCGTGGCGGCCCCGCCGCCGACCCCGAGGGCCTTCACCAACGGCGCGAGGGTGAGACCCTGGACCACCAAGGTGACGAGAACGCAGACCAGGGCGACGAAGACGATCTGGGCCCGATCCGGGAACGGCCGCAGCCGGTCGGTGAGGAGCGGGAGGGCCAGCGCGGTGGCCACGGTCACGACACCGCGCATGCCCGCCCAGGCCACGATGGTCGTCTCGCGGACCCCCGACGGGGTCACCGCCGGCCGGAGTCGTCGTCGCGCCCGGGCCAGTGCCGCGGCCGGGAACATCCAGGCGAAGCGGACGACGACCAGCACGGCCACCACCCACGCGGCGAGCTCCAGGCTGGCCACGTCGACCCGGCTGTCCTCGAGCACCGCGGTCAGCTCGAAGCCGATGAGGACGAACACGACGCTGGTGATCAGGTAGTCGGCGTAGCGCCACACGGCCCGGCCCAGCAGCCAGCCGCCCGAGGTGAGCGCCGGGTGCCCGTAGCTGCGCAGGTACAGCCCGAGGACCAGCACGGCCAGGACGCCGGAGCCGTGCAGGTGGTCCGCGACGAGATAGGCCGCGAACGGCACCGTGACCGTCACCGTCGTCTCCGCGGCCGCGTCGTTCAGGGCGGACAGCGCCCAGCGGGTGAGGGCACCGGCGGCGAAGCCGACGGCGACACCAACCGCAACGGCCAGGAGCAGGCCCCAGCCGACGTCGACCGCGGTCACCTGCCCGGTCACCACCGCCAGCACGGCGAGCTGGTAGAGGACCAGGGCGGTCGCGTCGTTGAACATCCCCTCGCCCTCGAGAACCGTGACCAGCCGGCCCGGAAGGCTCAGCCGCCGCGCGACAGCGGTCGCGGCCACCGGGTCGGGCGGCGAGACCACCGCTCCGAGCACCCAGGCCGGACCCCAGCCCAGCCCCGCGGAGTGCGCGACCAGCGCCACGGCACCTGCGGTGGCCACCGTGAGGCCGACGGCCAGCAGCAGGATCGGCCGGGCGTTCTCCCGGAACTCGCGCACGGTCGACCGCTGAGTCGCCGCGAACAGCAGGGGTGGCAGCACCGCCGGCAGGATCAGGTCCGGGTCGACGCTCAGTCGCGGCGCCGAGGGCAGCAGCGGCAGCGCCAGCCCGAAGACCGTCAGCAGCACCGGCAGCGGGACGCGGATGCGGTCGGCCATCGGGGTGAGCACGACGATCCCGGCCAGGACGACCGCCCACAGCAACACGCTCGCCATCAGCTCCGCCCCACCCCTTCCTGCTCCCGGACGTACCCACCCAACCGGAACCCCAGGTAGCCGGTGAAGGCGGCCAGGGCGGTCAGGAACACCTTCTCGGACAAACCGTGCCAGCCCGTGCCCTGCGTCAGGAACCACCACACGCTGGGCAGCGCGACGACCAGCACGGCCAGCGCGACGGCGGCCACGTCTCGCAGCCCATCGACCCGCCAGGTGACCCAGGCGACGACCAGACAGGCGAGGGGCAGCGCGACGAAGGGCATCGCGGTGCCGATCCCGTGCGCCCACTGCTGGTGCGGGAAGGCCGACCGGGTCATGGGGGTGCACCAGCCGGCGTCCACCTGGGTGCAGATGGTACGGAACACGCTGGCCTGCACGGTGCCGGCGGCGGCGACGCCGAACAGAACGGCCGGACCGATGCCGGGCCGGCCCAGCACTCGAACGCACAGGATCGCAACCGCGAGGAACGCGACGACCAGGGACACCTGTCCGGCGACCATCACCGGCCAGCCCGGGGCGCCGTGGGCCGACAGCGAGCTGATCGTCTCTCGGTCCGGCCGATAGCCCACGTGCGACCACCCGAGCAGCATCCAGGTCAGGGTGAACAGCACCGGACCGGCGACCGCCAGCACACGCAGCTGTCTCACCGACCCAGCCTGACACCAGCGTCGCCGGGCCGGGACGGTCAGTCGACCAGCGCCGCCGGGCCCGCTGCTGCGAGGGCCTCCTCGATGGCCACGACCAGCGCGCGGGCGGACTCTGCAGTGAGCTCGAGCGCCACCCTCGCCGAGGGCCCGCCGGTCGGGTTCGCGAGGTCGATGTTCAGGGTGTGCTCGGCCAGGGCGTGCACCGGATGGTCGAAGTAGACCGCCGCATCGGTGACGTGGAACCAGCCGCCGTTCGGCCCCTTGGCGCTGCCGGAGACCGCGGCCCGGGACGTCGCATACGTGCACATGCTCAGCCTCCGAGGTGAGTGGCGTAGAAGTCGGCGATGCGCACCCAGCCGTCGTTGGCCGCCGCCACGCGGTACATCGCCCTGTCCACGGCGAAGAACCCGTGGCCGGCGTCCTCATAGGTGTGGAACTCGTGCGGCTTGCGCAGGTCGCTGAGGATCGCGTCCAGCTCGGCGACGTGTTCGGGGCTCGGGGACTTGTCCTCAGCACCGAACAGCCCCAGCAGGGGCGACCGCAGCTGTGGCAGCAGCGGGACAAGGTTGCTGCGGAACGGGGACCCCTCGGGCGGGGTGCCGGTCACGAACGCGCCGTAGCAGTCGACCGCCGCGTCAAGGTCCAGCGAGCACGCGGCCAGGACCGACTGCCGGCCGCCGGAGCAGTACCCGATCACCCCGACCTTCCCGTTGGACGTCGGCAGGGACCGGAGCCAGGCCGCGGCCCCTCCGACGTCGCCAACCAGTCGCTCGTCGGGGACGCCGCCCTGGGCCCGAGCAGTCGCCGCGGCGTCGTCGGGCGCCGCCCCCGGGGCCTCGCGCCAGTACAGGTTCGGGCACACCGCGTCGTAGCCGAGCTCGGCGAACCGGCGGGTGATCTCCTTGGTCGCCCGGTCCCAGCCGGGCATGTGGTGGATGACGACCACGCCGCCGCGCGGGGCGTCGCCCGCCGGCTGCGCGACGTACGCCTCAATCTCGTCCCCGTTGTGACCCGCGAGGTGGACGGTGCGGGTGGTCATCGCGTCGCTCATGGGGAGGATCGAAGCATCCTTGACCTGCCCCGTGCCACGTTCGTCACGCGGAGGCTGGCATCTTCTCGGACAGCCAGGTGAGCAAGTCGGCCACAACCTCGGCACCGTTGGTCTTGTTGAAGACCTCGTGACGGGCGCCGGGGTAGATCCTCAGCGTGACGTTGCTGAGCCCTGCTCGCTGGTATCGGTCCACCAGCGCACGGACCAGGGCCAGCTCGCCGTTGACCGGGTCATGCTCCCCGACGGCGATGTACACCGGCAGGTCCTTGCGCATCCCCTCGAGCCTGGATCCGTCGGCGACCTCCCGTGCCGAGACGAACATCTGCCGGCCGCCTTCGAGGTCGAGGCCGAACCCGCAGTACGGGTCCTCGACGTACCGGTCGACCTGCTCCTCGTCGCGGCTGAGCCAGTCGTAGTCGGTCCGGGCCGGGGCGAACGGCGCGTTGAACATCGACAGGTCGATCGGCGCATCCAGATCCAGCGCAGGCTCGAGCAGGTCGATGGCCGCCGTCCCGGTGAGCACCGCCGCCTGGACGTCCGCGCTGTGGTCGAGCAGGTACTGCTGCATGGCGAACGACCCCATGCTGTGCCCGATCAGCACCAGCGGGGCCGTCGGGTGCTCCTCGCGCAGCCGCAGGCGCAGCCGCTCGATGTCGTTGACGATCTCGACCCAGCCCTGCGCACCGACCTGGCCGAGGGTGTCGACCGACCCGGCGGTTCGTCCGTGGCCGCGGTGGTCCTGGGCGTACACGACGTAGCCGCGAGCATTCAGCGCGCGGGCCAGATCTGTGTAGCGGAGGGCATGCTCGCCCATCCCATGGGTCAGCTGCGCCGCTGCCCTCGGTTCGCCGTCCGGGTCCCACCGGTACGCGGCGACGGTCACGCCAAAGGCGCTGGGGAAGTCGACGCGAGTCGGCTGGTCGCTCATGATTGCCCCCTTGCTCGTCGCGGAGTTCGTCACCAAGTGTCGACGGCGCGGCCGCTGCCCGTGAATCCGTGGCGGCCGGCCGCCGCCGACAGTGTCGCGGCGATGATGCCGCGGGTCTCGGCGGGGTCGATCACATCGTCGATCTCGAAGGCCCTGGCGACGTTGAACGCGTTGACGTGCTCCTGGTAGGCGGCCGTCAGCTGGCGGACCCGTTCGTCACGCTCGTGGTCGTCGGCGATGGCGGCCAGCTCCTTGCGCTGGGCGAGCCGCACCGCGCCCTCCAGGCCCATGGGGCCCATGTGGGCGGACGGCCAGGCCACCGTCAGCAGGGGCTCGTGGGTGCTGCCGCCCAGCATCGCCTGCGCCCCGAGCCCGTAGCCGCGGCGGAGGACGACGCCGACCAGGGGGACCTGCAGCCGGGCACCCGCGACCAGGACCCGGGAGGCGTGCCGGAGCACCGCCGTCCGCTCCGCGTCCGGGCCGGCCATAATCCCCGGGGTGTCCACCAACGAGACCAGCGGGACGCCGAAGGCGTCGCACAGCTGCATGAACCGGGCCGCCTTGTCCGAGGCGTCGGACGTCAACGCACCGGCCATGTGCAGCGTCTGGTTGGCGAAGAACCCGACCGGACGGCCGTCGACGCGCCCGAGCGCGGTCACCATCTCGGGTGCGTACTGCTCGCGCAGGAAGGTCACCGAGCCCTCATCCGACAAGGTGGTGACGATCGGGCGGACGTCGTACGGGCTGCGCTCCCGCTCCGGGAGGACCTGTCGCAGCATGGTCTGGTCCGGCGCCGGGCCGGGCTCCCGAGGGCCCTGGAAGTAGCCGACCAGGGTGCGCGTGACCGCGACGGCCTCGGCTTGGTCGGCGACCAGGAGGTCGACAACCCCCTTGGCCGCCAGCACCTCGGCGGGCCCGATCTGCCCGGCGTCGTGGTCCCCGAGCCCGGCCGCTGCGAGCATCGCTGGGCCGGCGACCCCCATGGTGGCGTCCTGCGTGGCCACGACCAGGTCGGACGATCCGGCCAGGACGGCGTTCCCTGCGAAGCACCGGCCGGCGACGACGGCGATGCGCGGGGCGACCCCGGAGAGCTTCGCCCACAGCGCGAAGGTGCGGACGTCCAGCGCCGAGACGACCGGGTAGTCGGTGTCGCTCGGGCGCCCGCCGCCTCCCTCGGTGAAGAACACGGTGGGCAGCCGCAGCCGCTCAACCAGCCCCAGCAGCCGGTCGGACTTGTGATGGCCTCGCATGCCCTGCGTGCCCGCCAGGACGAGGTAGTCGTACGACAGCACGCCGCAGGTGGCTCGTTCCCCCGCCACCGCACCGTTGATGCGGGCGATACCGCCGACGATGCCGTCCGCCGGCGTCTGCCGCATGAGCTCGTCGGCGCTCAGCCGCCGCTCCTGTGCTGCCGTGGCCAGCCGGCCGTACTCGACGAACGAGCCAGGGTCGACGAGGTCGGTGATGTTCTCCCTCGCCGTCCGACCGCCCTTGGCGCGCCGAGCGGCGACCTGGTCCGGCCGGGCCGTGTCCTCGGTGAGGGCCCGGCGCCGCCTCAGCTCGTTCAGCGCGTCGGGGCCAGCATCGTCGCCCACCGGCCAACCCTCCCCGAGTCGATAGCGCCACAGGAGCCCGGCAGCGCTGAGACCCACCGTAGGGGCCTCGCTCGAGCCGGACCGTCCCCGGCCCGACGAGCACACCCTTGACGTCCGTCGAAGGATGAGTACCTTGCTGGAATAGACCGGTCGGTCTAGCAGTGCGGGAGCGGACCACAGGAGGTAGGACCATGCGGGTGGCCAAGAAGGACATCGACGTCCAGCTCGAGATTCCGGGTGCCGTGATCCGGCAACGGAAAGGCTTCGGCGACGTGAGCAGGTTCGACACGATCAGCGGCGAGTACTTCACCCTCGCCGGCGGCGTGGACACGACGCCCCTCTTCGAGGGTCTGGAGGGTGACCTCTGCCAGTGCCCCCACTGGGGATACGTCCTGAGCGGGCGGATCACCACCACGGACGCAACGGGGGCGCGGGAGACCGTGTCGGCGAGCGACCTGTTCTACTGGCCGCCGGGGCACAACGTGACCGTCGAGGCGGACGCCGAGATCGTCATGTTCAGCCCGCAGGACGAGCACAGCCACGTCATCAGCCACATGATTGAGAAGGTGCATGGATAGCGACCCGCCGACGCATGCGACCAAGCAGCGCCTGCTCGATGTCGGGTTGGCCCTGCTGCTGGAGCACGGTTACCACGGTCTCGGCATCCAGGCGCTGCTGGCCGCTGCGGACACCCCCAAGGGGTCCTTCTACCACCACTTCACGGACAAGGAGGACTTCGCGCTCCAGGTGGTCGACGAGTACATGCGGCAGGTGCATGCGGGCCTCGACGAGTGCCTCGCCGACGAGGCCCGGCCGCCGTTGGACCGGGTGCGGGGGTTCTTCGAGCTGACCCAGCGAAGCTACGAGCGGGACGGGTACCTGGGCTGTCTGCTGGGCGGGCTCGGGCAGGAGCTGTCCGGGACGAACGAGGTGTTCCGTCACAAGATCGAGGCGTGCTTCAGCTACATCGCCGACCGGGTCGCCAGCTGCCTGACGGAGGCCCAATACCGCGGTGACCTCCCGGCCGGGTCCGACCCGAAGGAGATGGCAACCCTGCTGGTTGACTGCTGGGAGGGAGCGGCGCTGCGCAGCCGACTGCGCGGGAGTCCCGAGCCGCTCACCTCGATGCTCGACTTCTACTTCCGGTCGGCGGTCGCTCGCTAGCCGGCTCCGACCCAGGCTGGGCTACACGACCCTGAGACGGGAGATGGCCCGGCGCCGCACGAGCAGGGGTACGAACTCGCGGACCGGGGCACCCAGGAACTCCTGCCAGCTGTCGAGCACGACGTGCCGCACCTGCTCGGCCGGCGTCTGCGGGAAGGCGCTGCTCAGCTCACCCACCAGGGCATCCACGCGTTGGGCGTCGTCCTCGCGCCCCGGTCCTGTCACCATGCCTCATCAGCCTCCAGCCGCACCGCTGCTCGGTGGAGCCAGCCTGTCGGCGGGCCTGGCGCGGCGGGTCACCCAGACAGGGTGATTCGCTCGGACCGCCCTGACGGACCGCCGGTCAGACGTCGACAGCCAGACGCACCGTCACGGCGTCGCCCACGTCGATCCGCTCGGCCTTTCGGACCCGGTCCTTCAGCGGCACGACATACGTCCCGTCCTTGGGGAACAGCGAGGTCGTCCACCTGGTCGATCCGATCCGGACCTCGACCGGGATCATGCCCCAGCCGTACGTCACCAGTGCCGACGCCGCGTGGATCTCAGCGCTCTCGTCCTCGGGCACAGTGACGAAGTGGAACGGCGACGGGCCTCTCCAGAACCACACCTCGCCGGTGAACTCCAGGTCCATTCGGCCAGCGTAGGAGCGGTGACCCCCTGGGGCCGCTTGCCTTGAACTTGCCTGTTGGTACTTGTGGACTCGGGTCGTAGGCGTGCGAACACCGCCACCTGGTCCGCGGACGGTACCGCGGTGCTGGTCGACGTGGGGCCGGCGGGGGTGACCTCGAGGGTGCGGGCGAGGGGGTTCACCCCGGCGCAGGAGCAGATCTGGCAGACGGTGCAGGTGTGCGCGGCCGTGTGCCCGGGTGGTGTGTTCTCGACGGGGGACGTGTGGGAGCAGCTGGTGTCGTCCGGGTTCGGTTGGTCGCGGTGGATGGCGCAGGAGCTGCTGGCCCGCTGGGCGGGGTTCGGTGGGATCGTGCCCGACAGCGCACCCCCGCTGCTTCGGCGGGTTCGGCATGCCCTGCTGCGGGACGGTCCTGTGGTGTAGGCGCAGTACCGGCCCGCGTGTAGGTTCAGCGGCTAGGGCGCGTCGTACACACGGTGGTCGCCGATGCGGCGCCATCGACAAACCCACTCTCCGCGGTCTTGGACGAACTGGAAGGTCGCCCGCCCATCGGGTGAGGAGAAGCTCCAGGTCATCTCCATGATGCCGGCCGCCCCGCGCAGCGCGTCCACGCGCAGCGACTTGGGCCACACGTAGGCGGTTCGCTCAGACTGCGCCGCGGCCCAATCGTCACAAGCGCGTGCGAACTTCTCGAGCACGACCTTCTTGAACGCTGTCCTGTGCTCGGCCTTGAGCTTCTTGAAGTCGGCGAGGAACGAATCGGTGGACTCGTACCTCATCAGTCGGGGAGCGCGTCCACGAACGACTCGGCATCCTCGTAGCGGGTGACGCGCCCGGCCGCGATGTCGGCGTCGGCCTCACGCTCACGCTGCTGCCACTCCTTGCTCCAGAACCAGCTCTGTGTCACAGGGACCGCCATCTGCGCCCGCATCTCGATGACGCCGTCCTCCCGCTCAGTCATCTCCAACTGGGCGCCGGGCTCGTCGAGGTGCATGCGCTTGCGCAGTTCTCCGGGCAGCGCCACGACGCCGCGGGACTGCATGGTGACGAAGCCGTGGTAGCGGACGTCCTTGCTCATGGCCTTCATTGTGCCGCCGTGCTGCCTTTCGGTCAAGCAGCCTCGCAGTAACGCGGCGTAGCTGCGCATGCTATGCGCGCGATCGCATGTGTCGCTGCCACAGAGAGCGCGCCCGCGGGCGTCGACGGGTTGGTGCTGACCGGGCCGACAGCTCCCCGGCCTTGAGTAACCATCGTCCCAGCAGGTCCGCGGGGGGGTGACCGGGTTGACCGCCAGCCGCCAGTGCAGCCGGTTGATGTCCTCCAGAGTCCCAGGCTGGTCCGCGACACGTAGTACTGCCGCCGGTCTAGTGGAACGCTCACAAGACCCCTCCCCCTTCGGAGGGCCGCTCACGGCTCCTCCGTGAGCGGAAGAGGCCAACCGTTTGGTCTACGACCGCAAGACATCCAAGATCCAGACCCAAAGTCGAAGACAGGGACCCGGCGTCGGTCGTCCGGGCCGCGACGACCGGCGAGCGAGCCTTGCGTGTGATCGCGGGCTCGGGTCAGTCGGGCGGACCGGACGTCCTTGTTCCTCGTCGCTCACCCGTGATCTGGTTGTCCTGCACGCCGGCCACGGTGAAGTGCGCGCAGTCTGCCGCGCTGAGTCAACCCTGCCTCGGGTGGTGTCACCGCCTCCCAGAAGGCTGACCTGATTCCGGTCGATCACACATCGGACCGGCAGGGGCCTTCTCCAAGTTGCGCGAGACCGGTGAGGTCGCCGGCCTGGTACTCAGTGAGATGAGCGTTGTTTCCACTGGGCCACATGATCTGGTTGGGGTCGTTCACGTGGGCCAGGCCAACGAGATGGCCGAGTTCGTGGAGGATGATGGACCGGCCGACTCCCTCGCCGTAGGCGGAGACAGTCTGACTGATCTTGACCGGGTCGAGGTAGACGAAGCCGGTGACGTACACGAAGTCTCCGTTGGGCGCCTCGACGCGGATGGGGGCTGCCTCACCGGCGAAGTCGATGCCGAAGTCGGGGACTTCGTCGGGGGTGGCCCAGGCCACGAGCACGGGGGCCCACCGGTTGCCGTAGGTCTTTGGCTGGTAGTCGGATCGGTCAGTGCTGCTGGGTGCCTCGGCTGTGGTGCCGTCGTTGACGAACTTCAGTCCGGTCGCAGCGGATAGGCGCGCGAACGACTCAGCGAGCATCTGGTCTCCGTCGGACGGGGCGTTCGCCTCTCGGACGACGTAGTGGATGGGGCGGCACGGTGACCAGGTCACCGGGGTGACGCCGTTGGCCTGCTTGTCCTCGAACCGGTAGTGCGTGGTGCTGGGTCCAGGCACCGGCGGGGTAGGCACCGGGTCGAGTCGCTTGGAGGACTCCTCATGCCCGGGCGGGGGCGCGTCTGCCGGTGCCGGTGCCGCGACGGCCTGCGTCGCCCACGGCACCGTCGGCCCGATACCGAAATGCGCAGCGAGGGCGACGCCGATCGCGAACACGCCGACTATGGCGATTCCCTTGACCCACTTCGCGGCGCGAGAGGTCCTCGAGGCTCGGGGAGCGGGCGACGCGCGGAACGGGACCGGTTCGACGGGGCGTCCGGTAGCTTCGTCCATCACCCACTTGGGGACGCGACCGCTTGGCGAACGAGGGACGTCGTCCGGGTGGCGGCGACTAGAGTCAGTCACACTTCCCCCCTCAGGTCGGCTGGACTCCAACGTGGCTGGTGTTGTGCCGACCGTCCGGTGGCACCCGCCCAGACTCGAGGCGCTGGGATAGGAGCAGGCTTCTGCCGGTGGACTCGGCCCATGACGTCCCCCCAGAGTCGTTCGCAGCGGCCGACGACGGACCAGCGGTCATCCTCTCAAAGGACACCAAGTTGCCTTCAGGAGAACAAGCAAAGTGAGAGGTGAGCGGTAGGGCATCGTCGCCAAGCGGCGAAGACCGGGTCTGCGAGAAAGTGCGAGCGCTGGTCGGAGCGACGTCGTTGTCCCTGGCAATGGCAGCAGCGCGCTTCAGGGGTTCCACCCGCCCACGTCGGTGCCGCACTGCCCCCGCACCCCGACACCCTCGGCACCATCGACAGCCCCGGAGTCGCGGGCACCGACGAGGACTGGGAGACCTTCCACACCCGCATCGAGGAACAGCAGGCCGACGCCGTCCAGTTAGTCAACCGGCTCGACGCAGACGGCAGGATGAAGTGCCGCTGCCCCGCCCGGGCCGGCATCCTCGGGTGCCCCCGCATCCACGGGTCCGTCGCCGCCGCCGTCGAGAACGGCCAGCCCATCGTCACGGACCCGCCCGCCGACGACGTCGCCCCCGCGGTCTGCCGCAACGACACCGTCACCCTGCGGGTACGTACCGACGGCGAGGCCCGCGCGATGAAGCTCGCCCAGAAGCACTTCTGGGGCTCACGGCCGTGGCGGCGCAAGTACGCCCGGCGCACCTTTGTCGAAGGCTGGTTCGGTGTCCTCGAGAGCAGCACCAGCACCGGCCTGGACCGCGGCAGCCACGCCTTCGTCGGGCTGCCCCTCGTCACCCTGGTCATCGCCGCCTCCTCCGGCGTCACGAACATGAGGCTGCTGCGCAGCTGGCACGCCGAAACCGTGCTCGGTGACCTCACCCACCCGCTGCTCGTCCCCGACGAGGAGTTCCACGGCTTCGCCCAGCTCGACTGGGAGCAGGCCGACCACATTGACGCCCACACGAGGCAGCCGACCTCACGCCGACCGCCCAAGCAGCCTGACCATGAACGACAACGCGGGCCGACCCTCGCTGGGGTCGGCCCGCGCTGCTGTGGGGCCTGCGTGCTCCGCGGAAACTCGCTAACCAAGTCCGCGGAAACTCGCTGAACCCCCGTTGGTTGTGGAGGTGCCGGGAATCGAACCCGGGTCCTGACGAGTCTTCTCCGCTCTTCTCCGTGCGCAGCCACGCTGGTGTGCTCTCGGCTACCCCGCTTCGTGTGGCACTACGGGGAACACAGCCCAGCCGCTGTTAGGTGTTCCGCACGCCCCCGCGACCGGGGCGGTTGGTGAGTCTCCTAGATGACGCCAGGATCCGGGTCGGAGACACCCCGGGCTGACGGCAGTGCCGCTGCTTAGGCAGCGAGTGCGACTGCGGACTTAGATGTGTTGGCATCTATTGGTTCCAGGTCATGGTTTACGAGGTCATCCCTGGGTTCCTCGGCACGCTTCTTCGGGTCTGACGACGACAGTCGAAACCGTTCACCCCCTGTGCAGTTGTGAATCCAGTGTAGGTGACCGGACGCCCGGCGCACACCGCGACCGTTCACCGACGACGGTCGACCGATGGGCGCTAGACCCCTTGGGGGGTCTGGACGCCGATGGCCTGCGCGAGGCTAACTATCCGACGTCCGAGAGGCACCGCGGGGTGCTCGGGCCCTCGCGGGGTCCGACACCGAGCCGCGACAGCCGCGGCGCATGGTCCGGGCTGCGATCCCGCACTCGCAGCCCGGACCTGCGGCGGCCCCGGACCACTCCCGAACCGCCGGCCCGACCCGCTACATTCGGCTGCGTGGTCTACGTCCTCGGCGCCCTGGTCGTCGCCTTCCTTATCGCGCTGATCGTCAGCCTGGTCAGGGGCCGGGCCCGGGTCAGCAGCTGCTGCAACGTCCCGCCGGAGCGCGACCTTCGGCTGCGCGACGCGTTCGCCGAAACGGATCGGTGACGACCCGCCAGCCGCCGCTGTCGTGAACGTCCTGGCCATCGACCAGGGGACGTCGGCGACCAAGGCCCTGGTGATCTGCCCTGACCGCGGCGTCCTCGGCTCCGCCGAGGCTGCGGTGCGCCCGACGTACGGCGCCGACGGGCTGGTCGAGCAGGACCCAGGCGACCTGCTGGCCTCGGTGCTGGACGCCGGCCACCGTGCGCTGGCCGCCGCTGGCGAGCCGGTCGCCGCGGTCGGCTTGGCCAACCAGGGCGAGACGGTGCTCGCCTGGAACCCGGACTCCGGCGAGCCGCTCACGCCGGCCATCGGGTGGCAGGACCGGCGTTCGGCCGGAGTGTGCGTGCGGCTGGCCGAGCGGGCCGGGGAGCTCGAGCAGCTCACCGGACTGTCGCTCGACCCCTACTTCGCGGCCCCGAAGATGGCCTGGCTGCGCGAGAACCTGACTCGGGCCGGCGTGGTCACCACGAGCGACTCCTGGCTGGTGCACCAGCTCACCGGGGCGTTCGTCACCGACGCGTCCACCGCGTCGCGCACCATGCTCCTCGACCTGGACGCCGCCGACTGGTCGCCGTCCGCCGTGGAGGCGTTCGGGCTGGGCGGCGAGCGGCTGCCCCGGGTCGTCGACGCCGCGGGTCCGGTCGGCACCACGCGGGCCTTCGGACCGGCCCCCCTGCCGCTGACCGGGCTGCTCGTCGACCAGCAGGCCGCCCTGCTCGCCGAGGGCTGCACCGGGGCGGGCGACGCGAAGTGCACGTACGGCACCGGCGCCTTCCTGCTGGCCACCCTTGGCCCCGCCGCCCGTCGCTCGACCGCGGGGCTGGCGACCTCGGTGGCCTGGCGGCTCGACGGAGCCGCGACGTACTGCCTGGACGGGCAGGCGTTCACAGTCGCGTCGGCGGTGCGCTGGCTGGTCGACCTGGGCGTGCTGGACTCCGCCGCGGACATCGACCGGCTGGCCGGCAGCGTGCCGGACGCCGGCGGCGTCACGTTCGTCCCTGCGCTGGCCGGGCTCGGTGGGCCGTGGTGGCGCAGCGACGTCCGGGGGTCGCTCACCGGGCTCGCCCTGGAGACCACGCCGGCGCACCTGGTGCGGGCGCTGGTCGAGGGCGTCGCGGCCCAGGTGGCCGAGCTGGCGTCGGCCGCAGCCGCCGACCTCGGCGGCCCGCTGACCAGCCTGCGGGTGGACGGCGGGCTGACCCGTAGCCGGGTGCTCATGCAGGTGCAGGCCGATCTGCTCGGCCTCCCCGTCGAGGTGTACGGCTCCCCGGACGCGACGGCCCTCGGCGTCGGTGCGGTGGCCCGGCTCGGGCTCGACCCGACCCTGGCCCTGGACGACGCGCTGCCGCGCTGGACGCCGTCCGCGGTGTACGAGCCGAGCATCGGCGCGGACCAGGCAGCCGAGCGCCGCGCCGCGTTCCGGACCGCCGTCCAGCGGCTGGTCGACCAGGACGCCAGGTGACACCCCCCTACGACGTCGTCGTCGTGGGCGCGGGCGTCGTGGGGTGTGCGATCGCCCGCGAGCTGGCCCACCAACCGCTGCGGGTCGCGCTGGTCGACGCGGCCGACGACGTCGGGTCGGGCACCTCCAAGGCCAACACGGCGATCCTGCACACCGGCTTCGACGCGAGCCCGGACACGCTAGAGGCTCGTCTGGTGCGCCGCGGCTATCAGCTGCTCGGCGACTACGCGGCCCGTACCGGCATCCCCGTCGAGCGGGTGGGCGCGCTGCTGGTGGCCTGGGACGACGCCCAGCTGGCCGCGCTGCCGGCGCTCGCTGCCAAGGCCGTCGCCAACGGCTACGAGCGCACCCGGATGGTCGACGCCGGGGAGCTGTACCAACAGGAGCCGCACCTGGGCCCCGGCGCGCTCGGCGCGCTCGAGGTGCCGGACGAGTCGATCATCTGCCCCTGGACGACGACGCTGGCGTTCGCCACCCAGGCCGTGCGGGCCGGGGTCGACCTGCTGCTGGGCACCAGGGTCGTCGGCGTCCGGCTCGGTGACGGCACCGCCCTGCACGCGGTGCTCACCAGCCAGGGCGAGCTGACCACCCGATACCTGGTCAACGCGGCCGGGCTGCGCTCCGACGAGGTGGACGGCTGGCTCGGTCACGCCGACTTCACGGTCACCCCCCGCCGCGGTGAGCTGATCGTCTTCGACAAGCTCGCCCGTGGCCTGGTGACGCACATCCTGCTGCCGGTCCCCACCAAGCTCGGCAAGGGCGTGCTGGTCGCGCCGACCGTCTTCGGCAACGTGCTGCTGGGCCCGACCGCGGAGGACCTGGACGACAAGGGCGCCACCGGGTCGTCGGCGGCCGGCCTGGCGATGCTGCGCGCGCACGGCCGGCGGATCCTGCCGCAGCTGCTGGACGAGGAGGTCACCGCCGTCTACGCCGGCCTGCGGGCCGCGACCGAGCACGGCGACTACCAGCTGCGCGCGCACCCGGAGCAGCGCACGGTGACCGTCGGCGGGATCCGGTCCACCGGGCTGACGTCGTCCATGGCGATCGCCGAGCACGTGGCGGGCCTGTTGTCCGGCTCCGGCCTCGAGCTGGGCCGCCGCCGCGAGCTGCCGGACCCGGTGATGCCGAACATCGGCGAGGCGTTCCCCCGCCCCTACCAACAGGCTGAGCGGATCGCGGCCGACCCGCTCTACGGCCACCTTGTGTGCCACTGCGAGCGGGTCAGCCGCGGCGAGGTCCGCGACGCGCTGACCGCCGACGTGCCGGCCCGCACCGTGGAGGGGCTGCGCCGCCGCACCCGCGCGGTCATGGGCCGCTGCCAGGGGTTCTACTGCGGGGCGGCGGTGGCCACGATGCTCGCCGACGCCACCGGCGAGGGGCCCTCGTGAGCGGCCCCGCCGCTCGCCAGGTCGACGTCCTGGTCGTCGGCGCCGGTCCCGCGGGCCTGTCCGCCGCCACCGAGCTGCGCCGGCTCGGCGTGGACCGGGTCGAGGTCCTCGAGCGCGAGGGCCAGCCCGGCGGCATCCCCCGGCACAGCCGGCACACCGGCTACGGGCTGCGTGACCTGCACCGGGTGATGACCGGACCCGCCTACGCGCGGCGGCTGGTGGACGACGCGCTGGCCGCCGGAGCCACCGTCCGGGGCCTGGTGACCGTGACCGGCTGGGCCGGACCGCGCACGGTCGAGACGAGCAGCCCCTGGGGGCTGGACCGGGTGGAGGCCGGGGCCGTGCTGCTCGCGACGGGGGCCAGAGAGCGGCCGCGATCGGCCCGGCTGGTGCCCGGGGACCGCCCGCCGGGGGTGCTCACCACGGGGCAGCTGCAGCAGCTGGTGTTCCTGAACGGAGTCCGGCTGCCGGGGCGGGCGGTGGTGGTGGGCGCCGAGCACGTCAGCTTCTCGGCGGCCGTGACCCTGCGGCACGCGGGTGCCGAGGTCGCGGCGATGGTGACCGACCTGCCGCGGCACCAGTCGTTCGCGGCCTTCCGCGCCGGGGCGGCCGCCGCCTACCGTTTCCCGCTGCTCACCGGCACCCGGGTGACCCGCATCGTCGGGCGCGGCCGGCTCGAGGGCGTCGAGCTCACCCGCGACGACGGGAGCACCCGCCTGATCGGGTGCGACACGGTGGTCTTCACCGGCGACTGGGTGCCCGACCACGAGCTGGCCCGCCGCGCCGGGCTGGCCATGGACGCCGGCAGCCGCGGGCCGGTGGTCGACACCACGCTGCAGACCTCGCGGCCCGGCGTGTTCGCCGCGGGCAACCTGCGGCACCCGGTGGAGACCGCCGACGTCGTGTCCCTGGACGGCCGTTTCGCCGCGGCCTCGATCGTGCGCTTCCTCGCCGGGCGGACGGCGATGCCGCAGGAGGTCGCCGTCCACGTGGACCCGCCGCTGCGCTGGGTGAGCCCGAGCCGGGTCGGCCCGGCTGCTCCCCCGCCGCCGCTGGACCGGCTCACCGTGTGGGCCGAGGAGTTCGCGCTGCGGGCCCGGCTGCAGGTGCGCCAGGGCGACCGGATGCTGTGGAGCGGGCACCGCGGCACCGTCGTCCCGAACCGGGCGCTGCACGTGCCGGCCGGCTGGCTCGGCGCCGTGGACGTCGAACGGGGGCCGGTGGTCATCGGCGTCGGCTGACGCGACAGCGGCGGCCGCAACCTGCTCCCCGCTACCAGGAGCCGCCGCCACCCCCGCCGAACCCGCCGCCCGAGGAGCCGCCGGAGAAGCCCGAGCCGCCGGACGACGCCGTGGTCGCGATCGCGCCCGCCGTGGTCGTGGCGAAGGAGCTCATCGAGTCGCCCAGGTGCCCGAGGTCCCAGCCGGCCGGGCCGGTGTACCAGGGCAGCACCGGGGCCATCGCGGTGCCTCCGGCCGCCTGGGCCGCGGCCAGCGCGGCGAACGCCTTGGCCCAGCGCTCGGCGTCGCCGAACACGATCGCGTAGGGCAGGTACTTCGAGAACACGTCGGTGCGCTCCTCGAAGCGCAGCTGCTCGGCCTCGGCGGTGTGCAGGTAGGTCCGGAACCCGAGCACGCGGGCCAGCATGGCGCTGCCCCTCGCCGTCCGCGCCGGCATCCGGCCGGACACCAGGAGCAGCAGCAGCCCCGAGACGACCACCGCGACACCGAGCAGGCCGGCGTGCGTGAAGCGGGCGAGCAGGTAGGTCAGCCCGGCACCGGCCAGCACGGCCACCACCCCGAGGAAGCCCCACAGGCCACGGGTGCGGTCCGGACGCCGCCGGAACCAGCCGCTCTTGACCACGTTGTCGTAGAGCTGCCCCTCGACCTTCTTCAGGTCGGTGGCGAAGGTCCGCTTGAGCTCGGAGACCAGCACCTCGCCGCGGCCCTTGAACAGAGCCTCGAGCAGGGTGCGCTCGTAGCTGAGCAGGTCGGCGTCCGGCTGGCGCTGCTGGGTCAGCCGCCAGTCCCGGCTGGCGAAGATGTGCTTGCGCTCCAGCTCCTCGATGTGCAGGTACCCGCGGACGGCGAGGTCGACGATGGTGGCCGTCACGTCGAGCGGCTGGGCGCGCTCGTCGATGAGGGTGCCCATCTGACCGGGCCGGACGTCGTCCGGCGGGGAGTACTCGACCGGGCCGGTCGGGTCGGTGAACAGCGGCCGGGCCTCCGCGTCGGTCTCCTGGCCCGGTGCGGGCGCCAGCCCGGGGACCTGGTCCCGCCAGCGCCGGTCACGCCCGCGGGTCCAGAACACGTAGCCGACGCCGCCCAACCCGAGGGCCAGGATGCCCAGCCCGCCGGTCGCCGTCCACGGGGTCACCGAGAAGGCGCGGGACAGCGAGAACCGCTCCTGCAGGATCAGCGGCGGCACGGTCACCGACCCCGGCGGCAGCGCGGCCACCACGGTCAGCCCCTGGTGGGGAGCCAGGTCCTGGGGCCCGTACACCGCGGTCGCCCCCTCGATCCGGGCCGCGCTGCAGGGCAGCGAGCTGCCGGTCTGGCCGAAGTAGCAGGCCACCCGTGTGGGGGTCTGCGGAGCCCGCAGCGTGGCCGTGGCCGCGAAGATCGGGACGGCCCACTCCGGCCCCACCGCGTTCCAGTTGACCTCGACGTGGTCGGCGAACGTGTTGAGTGCTCCCCGGACGTCATAGTCGAGGACGTAGACCTGGCGGCCGGTGATCGTGCGGTTCGGGTCGCCGACCCGGATGACGAGCGAGCCGCCCTCGGTCTTCGCCGAGACGTCGGTGGGTGCGCCGGTGGTGCTGACCACCCGGATGTTGGTGACCTTCAGCAACCGGTCGTCGGTGTTGTTGTAGGTGTACCGCACCGGGATCGTGCGGTAGATCCCGTGCCGCTGCTGGGCGCCGAAATTGTAGGTGATCTGTTCGCGGACGTGCAGCGTGCCGTTCGACTGGACGGTGAGGGCGACCTGGTAGCTGTCGACCTGCTCGTCAGCCGCGACGGCGACGCCGCCGCTGAGGCCCACCAGCAGCACGGCACCCGCGATCGCGCCCAACAGGGCCAGCAGCCGTCGCAGCACGGCCACACGCTAGCGGGGCACGCCCAGCAGGCGCGCGCCGTTGCCCCAGAGCACCGCCCGCAGCCACTCGTCGCCCAGGTCCAGCCGGACCAGCGACTCGACCTGATGGGCGAACGGGTAGGGGATGTTCGGGAAGTCGCTGCCGTACAGCACCCGGCCCTGCAGACCGAGTGCCTCCAACCGCGACCTCTCGTCGCGCGGGAACGGCGCCTGCGCCTCGGTGAAGTCGGTGAACGCCATGGTGGTGTCCAGGTGGACGCCGGGGTGTCTGTCCGCGAGGTCGAGGAACGCCGTGTACTCCGGCATGCCCAGGTGGGCCACCACGGCGACCAGCCCAGGATGGCGGGCCAGCACCTGCGCGAACGGCTCCGCGCCGGTGTGCACGCCCGGCACCGGCCCGTTCCCGCAGTGCACGACGACCGGGACGGCGGCCTCGGCGAGCACGCCCCACACCGGGTCGAGCAGCGGGTCGCCCGGGTCGTACTGGCCGACCTGGACGTGTGCCTTGAAGATCCGGGTGCCTCGCTCGATGGCAGCGGCCACGTAGTCGGCGGCCCCCGGCTCCGGGAAGAAGGTGCCGCTGGCCACGTTGTCGGGGGTGGCCGCGGCGAACTGCGCGGCCCAGGCGTTGAGCCACTGCGCCATGCCGGGGCGGTGCGGGTAGCTCAGCGCTGGGAACGCCCGGACCCCGAGCGCGCGCAGGACGGCCAACCGGTCGTCGTCGTCGCCCCGGTAGCTGATCGGCCAGCGCCGACCGACCAGGGGCCCTGCCTCGTCGAAGTACTGCCAGACCTTGCGCAGCACGCGGTCGGGCATGAAGTGGACGTGCACGTCGACGATGCCCGGCAGGCCGAGCTCGGCGACCAGGCCGGGGACGGCGGCGTCGGTGAGGTCAGTCGCCACGGCCGCGGCGGGCCACCGCGCGGTCCGCCTCCCGCTTGGCCTGCTTCTCGGCCAACGCCTGTCGCTTGTCGTAGGTCTTCTTCCCTCGCGCGAGCGCGAGCTCGACCTTCGCCTTGCCGTCCTTGAAGTACAGCGCCAGCGGCACGATGGTGAGCCCGGACTCCCGGGTCTTGGCGATCAGCCGGGCGATCTCGGACCGGTGGAGCAGCAGCTTGCGGCCGCGCCGCGGCTCGTGGTTGGTCCACGTCCCCTGGTCGTACTCGGGGATGTGCACCCCCTGCAGCCAGGCCTCGCCGCCGCTGATCGTCGCATAGCCGTCGACGAGCGAGGCCCGGCCGGCGCGCAGCGACTTGACCTCGGTACCGGTGAGGACGAGGCCCGCCTCGATGACGTCCTCGATGTGGTAGTCGTGGCGGGCCTTGCGGTTCTGCGCGATCAGCTTGCGGCCCTGTTCCTTGGGCATCAGCCGCGGCCCTCGGAGCTCACCGCGGCGAGCAGTCCGGCGAGCACGTCCAGCGCCCGGCTCTCGGCGGCCGCCGGCGGGGCGTCGTCCGGCACCAGCAGGTCCGGCTCGACACCGACGCCGTCGATGCTGCGTCCGGACGGCGTCGTGTAGCGGCCCACCGTCAGCTCCAGCGCGGACCCGTCAGACAGGGTGGCCGGCTCCTGCACCGAGCCCTTGCCGAAGGTGCGGCTGCCGATCACGACGGCGCGGTTGCGGTCCTGCAGAGCGGCCGCGACGATCTCCGCGGCACTGGCCGTGCTGCCGTCGACGAGCACCACGAGCGGCGTGGTGGTGTCGCCGTGCCCGAGCGCGTCGAGGGTCTGGCTCGGCTTCCCGCGCTGCTCGTAGGTGACCACCGGACCGCCGTCCAGGAACACGCTGGCGACCTCCACCGCCTCGTCGACGAGACCACCGGGGTTGTCTCGCAGGTCCAGGACGATCCCGTGCTTGGCCGCGGACGGGTCGACGGTGACCGCCGCGCGGACCTGGCGGCCGACGCCGCGGGTGAACGCCGAGACCCGGATGTGCAGCACCTGGCCGGCCAGGCGGTCGACGGTGACGTCCTGGGTGGTCACCTCGCTGCGCCGCAGGGTGACCACGAGCGCCCCGCTGCTTCGGTGCAGACCGACCTGGACGGTCGAGCCGTTGGCGCCGCGCAGCCAGCCGAGGACGGTGGAGACCGGCTGGTTGGCCACCTGGTGCCCGTCGACCGAGACCATCTCGTCGCCGGCCCGCAGGCCACCGCGGGCGGCCGGCGAGCCGGACTGGACCGATGACACGAGCAGCGCACCGCTGGCGCTCTGCCGCACCCACACCCCGACGCCGGTGTAGCGGCCCTCGAGCTTGTCGTTGAACGAGGTGAACTCGCTCGGGCTGTAGTAGGCCGACCAGCGGTCACCCAGCGCCTTGAGCATCCCCTCGACGGCGGCCCGCTCGAGGTCGGTGCGATCGACCGGCCGGGCCGCCTGCTGCTCGATCCGCGCGGCAGCCTCGTCGAGCACACCGGCGGGTGCGGCCGCCGGCGCTGTGCCGACCCCGCCCACGATGGTGCCCGCGGCGAAGGCCGCCACCCCGACCGCCGCCACAGTCATGCTCGTGCGGCTGCGCCGGGAGAGCAGGGACATGCGATCAGTGTAGGCCGCGCCCTAGCAGACCACGGGGGTGCGCGAGCCGCCGAACCAGCCGAGCGGGTTGTACGGCACCCCGTTGATGTGCACCTCGAAGTGCAGGTGGGGGCCGGTGACCCACCCGGTGGACCCCACGTAGCCGATCACCTGGCCGCGGCTGACACGCTGCCCCTGCGACACCGCGAACGCCGTCTGGTGGGCGTAGAACGTGGTGAGGCCGTCCCCGTGGTCGATCAGGGTGAGGTTGCCATAGGCGCCGCCGGACGACGTGGACAGCACGACCCCCGCCGCCGCCGCACGGATCGGCATGCCGGTACTGGCCCCCAGGTCGATGCCGGTGTGGCAGGACTTGTAGCCGTACACGGGGTGGATCCGAGCACCCACGCCCTGGGTCAGTGGGGCGCCGTCGACCGGCCACAGCAGCTCACCGGAGGGGTTGCCCCCGCCTCGTGAGGCGGAGGCCGCGATGAGGGCGGCGATGCGCCGCTGCTCGGCCTGCAGCTGCGTGAGCTTGTGCAGCTCATCCGCACGCGCCGCGGCGACCGCCTGCAGGGCGGACTGTCGCTGCGCCACCAGCGTTGCGACGTGCGCTCGGGCGGACCGAGCCTGCTGCGACAGCGCTGCGACCGTGCGGACCTGCTGGGCCGCGGCGAGCTTGCGCCGCTCGGTGTCGGCGCGGGCGGCCTCCAGCGCGGCCTGCTTGGCGGCCAGCTCGGCCCTGTCCACAGCCAGCCGGGCGAACAGCGCGTTCTGCGCCCGTGCCACGCTCTGCACGGCCTCCAGGCGCCCGGCGAAGTCGTCGAGGGACTGCGCCTGCAACGCCACCGAGAGCTCGCTCAGGTTCCCGCCAGACTGGTAGGTCTGCCGGGCGATCAGGCCGACCAGCCGCTGGGTGTCCGTCATGCGGATGCGCACCGAGGTGACCTCGACCTGCACACCACGTTCGCGCCCGATCGCCGCCTGCAGCTCGATGCCGATGGCGTCGTCCCGGGCCGTGGCGGCCGCGAGAGCCCGCATCGTGTCGTCCACCTCAGCCTGCGCGGCAACCAACGCGGACTGCGCGGACGTGAGGGCGGTGGCCGCGGTGGCGGCCCTGACGCTGAGTGTCTCGATCTGGCTGCGGGCGCTGCCGATCTGGGACTGGACGGACTTCTTGCGCTGGTCGAGAGAGTCGTCGGCGCTCGCGGGCGCGAGCAGGCCGACCACGAGAGCAGCCGCGGTCGCCAGGGCGACCCCGGCGGGACGCAGGCGCATGGGGAAGATGCTCCAGGTGTCGTCGGCCGTCAGACCTTTCATCATCACCCATGCCGGGGGGCCGGCCCGCCAGACACGCCGCTCGCCCTTGCCTGGCGGCCGTCGGGCGACCAGCCCCTCGCCAGGCGAGATTCCCTCGTGCGACCTGGCTCAGACCCGCAGGTACCGCTGCAGGGTGAAGAAGCTCGCCGTGGCGGAAATGCCCACCGCCAGCACGAGCAGCAGCGCCACGGAGCTGACGACGTCCCCCCAGCCGAAGAAGCGCGTGATGGGGAAGGCCGGCGCGATCACCTTGTCGATGAGGAAAGCCTTGAAGGCCGTCAGGCCCAAAGCGGCGATCAGCACCCCGGCCAGCGCGGCGATCACGCTCTCCAACAGGAACGGCAGCTGGATGTAGAAGTTCGACGCGCCGACCAGCCGCATGATCCCGGTCTCCCGCCGTCGACTGAAAGCAGCCACCCGGATCGTGTTGATCACCAAGATCGTGGCCACGATCAGCATGAACAGCGCGACGCCAAGGGCCAGCCATCGAGCGCCGTTGAGAATCTTGAAGAACTTGTCCAACAGCTGGCGCTGGTCCTGGACCTCCTCGACCCCTGGCCGACCCTGGAACGCACCAGCCACGACGTCGAACTGCGTCGGGTCCTTCAGCTTGACCCGGAACGACTCAGGCAGCTGGTCCGGCGTGACGTTCTGGGCGATCGCGGTGCCCTTGAACTGCTGCTGGAACCGCTCGTAGGCCTGCTGCTGCGACTCGTAGTAGACCGTCTGGACTTGGGGCAGCGACTCGAGGTCGGCCTGGATCTGGCTGCGCTGGGCGTCGGACACCGCCCCACCCGAGCAGGACGGAACCTGGGAGTCCTTCCCGCACAGGAAGACCGAGACCTCGACCTTGTCGTACCAGTAGTCCTTCATCGCGGTGACCTGCGCGCGCAGCAACAGGCCGGTCCCGGCCACCAGCAGCGACATGGCCACCGTGATGATCACAGCGATGGTCATGGACAGGTTGCGTCGCAGGCCGATACCGACCTCGCTCAGCACGAACTGGGCTCTCATGTCTTCCTTGCCTGATCGGGCGCGTCAGCGCGCGTAGCCGTACACACCACGAGACTGGTCGCGCACGAGGTGTCCGTTCTCGAGCTCGATGACCCGCTTGCGCATCTGGTCGACGATCGCCGCGTCGTGCGTGGCCATCACCACGGTCGTCCCGGTCCGGTTGATCCGGTCCAGCAGCTTCATGATGCCGACGGACGTGGCCGGGTCGAGGTTCCCGGTCGGCTCGTCCGCGATCAGCAGCTTGGGCCGGTTCACGAACGCACGAGCGATCGCGACCCGCTGCTGCTCACCGCCGGAGAGCTCGTCGGGACGACGATCCTCCTTGCCGGCCAGGCCGACCAGCTCGACCACCTCGGGGACGACCTGCGCGACCGTGTGCCGCGGCTTGCCGATCACCTCGAGGGCGAAGGCGATGTTCTCCAGCACGGTCTTGTTCGGCAGCAGCCGGAAGTCCTGGAACACCGTGCCCATCTGACGTCGCAGCGCCGGCACCTTCCAGGAGGACATCTTGCTGAGGTCCTTGCCGAGCACGTGGATGGCGCCGGTGTTGGGCCGCTCCTCACGGAGCACCAGCCGCAGGAAGGTCGACTTCCCCGAGCCGGACGCGCCGACCAGGAAGACGAACTCGCCCTTCTCGATCTCGAGGGTGACGTCGTCGAGAGCGGGCCGGTTCTGGCTCGGGTACTGCTTGGTCACGTTGTCGAAACGGATCACTGGGCGCCTGACCGGGACTCGGGAACAGGGAAGTGCGGGTGCAACCGGCCGGGTAGGAGTCTACGTCGGCAACCCGGCCAAACCGGTCATCAGCCGCGCGCGCCCTGCATCCGCCAGCGGATCCCGGACTCGATGAAGTCGTCGATCTCGCCGTCCAGGACAGCCGCGGTGTTGCCGGTCTCGTGCTCGGTGCGCAGGTCCTTGACCATCTGGTACGGGTGCAGCACGTAGGACCGCATCTGGTTGCCCCAGGAGCCGCCGGAGTCGCCCTTGAGCGAGTCCATCCGGGCCTGCTCCTCCTGCCGACGGCGCTCGAGCAGCTTGGACTGCAGCACCGCCATCGCGGACGCCTTGTTCTGCAGCTGGGACCGCTCGTTCTGGCAGGACACCACCATGCCCGTCGGCAGGTGGGTGAGCCGGACGGCGGAGTCGGTGGTGTTCACGCCCTGCCCGCCGGGGCCGGAGGAGCGGTACACGTCGACCCGCAGCTCGTCCTCGGGGATCTCGATGTGGTCGGTCTGCTCCACCACGGGCAGCACCTCGACGCCCGCGAAGCTGGTCTGCCGGCGTCCCTGGTTGTCGAACGGGGAGATCCGCACCAGCCGGTGGGTGCCCTGCTCGACCGACAGCGTGCCGTAGGCATACGGGATCTTGACCGCGAAGGTGGCCGACTTGATCCCGGCCTCCTCCGCGTAGGAGGTGTCGTAGACCTCCGTCGGGTAGCCGTGCCGCTCGGCCCAGCGCAGGTACATCCGCAGCAGCATCTCGGCGAAGTCGGCTGCGTCGACGCCACCGGCCTCGGCGCGGATCGTGACGACCGCCTCACGCTGGTCGTACTCGCCGGACAGCAGGGTGCGGACCTCGAGGTCGGCGACCGCCTTGGTGAGGTCGACGAGCTCCGACTCGGCCTCGACCAGGGTGTCCGCGTCGTCCTCGGCAGCGGCTAGCTCGAACAGCACGGAGAGGTCGTCCACCCGTCGACGCAACGCCTCGACCCGGTTGATCTCGTTCTGCACGTAGGACAGCCGTGAGTTGACCTTCTGAGCGTGCTCCTGGTCGTCCCACAGGTCGGGCGCCGCGGCCTGCTCGTTCAGCTCGGCCAGCTCCCGCTGCATGCCGGGCACGTCGACCACGGCCTCGACGCTGCTCAGCGTGGCGTCGAGCTCCTTGATCGCCTCTGCGGGTTCGATGACACTCACGGCACCCGAGGGTACGTCAGTGCGCCGGGCTGCCGCGCAGCCCGAGCGTTGCCAGCAGCACCTCGTCGACCACCACAACAGCGGCCAGGACCCCGGCCCAGCCGACCAGACCGGACGCCGCAAGCCCTGTGACGGCCGCCCCGAAGACCGCGGCGCCGACGATCAGGCGCGCTGCGACGGCGAGCAGGAGTCGCACCATCAACGTCGCCGCGGTCGTCCGGTCGCTCGCGGTCAGCCCGGCACCGCCGAGCGGGCCCGGGCGGTGACCATCAGCAGCACGCCGTCCGCCTGGGAGGTGACCAAGGTGACCAGGGGCAGCCGGACGCGAGCCGACAGGGTGACTGTGACGGTCGCCCCGGTCGCCTCGACCGAGACGACCTCGAGCTCGGGCAGGCCACCCGCGGTACCGGCCACCGCGAGGTAGCGGCCGA
This sequence comes from Actinomycetes bacterium, assembly GCA_038252405.1. Taxonomy (GTDB): domain Bacteria; phylum Actinomycetota; class Actinomycetes; order Prado026; family Prado026; genus DATCDE01. The sequence goes on from JBBSAJ010000005.1 coordinate 31,799, forward strand.
CCGCCTCGTCGACGGTGGCCGGGTCGAGCGGCAGCGCCTCACCGGCGGTCGCCCCCGCGTAGACGGCGGGCAGGTCGACGGCCTGGGCGGCGGCCAGCGCAGCGCCGTCGGCCGCACCGGTGAGTGCCCGCCGGGTGAGGAACAGCTTCGAGGCGTCGACCACCACCGCGAGCAGCAGCATGGCCACCACGGCACAGCCGAGGACGAGCAGCAGCACGCTGCCGGTCTCACGCTGCCCGGCTGCCCGGCTCACGGCCGACCGGCCCGGTAGGCGTCGACGACCTCGGTGTGGTCGGCGTGGACGACGATCCCAGCGGCAGGCCGCCCGAGCAGGGCCGGGACGAACGGCAGCGGCACGGTCGTGGCCAGCCGGACCGTGACGGTGGCCCCCGGGGTCAGGCAGGGGTCGGCCGCGCAGCCGATGGCCACGGCGACGTCATCCGCGGCCAGCCCGTGGTCGCGCAGCGCGACGTCCACGGCCGCCCTCGCCCTCCCCTCGGCGACCTCGGCCGACGGTGCCGTCAGGTATCCGCGGCCAGCCTCGCGCGCGGCCGCGGACAGCGCGTAGGCCGCCCGCTGGACCGCGAACGCGGTGAGCAGCACGTACACCAGGGGCACGAGCATCAGCAGCCCGAGGAACACGAACTCGAGCACCGCGGTGCCGTCGTCATCGGTACGCGGCCGGACCCGGTTCATGGCTGCGCCTCGGCGAACGCGTGCCCGCGTACCACCAGCCCTCGGGCCGGCCCGAGCAGCCCGACGAGGGGCAGCCGGGCCCGGATCTCGACCACCACGGTCGCCGTCCCGGCGACGTCCTCGTAGCCGGCCGCGACGTCCTGGAGCAACCCGGCGGACAGCGACGCGGAGACCAGCTCGCGCGTGCGCGTCTCGCCGTCGACGGCCGAGCGGTCCGCGTTGGCGCCGTAGCGGGCGCCCTCGGCGGCGGCCGCGACGAGGGTGTTGCGCACGTGCAGGGCCACCCCCAGCTGGACGACGGCCAGGAACAGGCCCAGCAGCACCACGGAGACCAGCACGAAGTCGACGACGGCCGCGCCCGCGTCGGAGCGGTCAGGGACCCGTGACACCGTTGAGCGCGGCCGAGAAGATCGCCTTGAGCTGACCGTCGGCGACCAGCCACAGGGCCGTGACGAGGCCGGCGGTCATCACGGTCACCAGCACCCAGCCGGGGACGTCACCACGCTCACGGTCGAGCGCGGCCACCCGGCCGAGGAGGGCGTGCAGGACGGCAGTCAGCAGGGCCATGGTGGCGTCCTCTCGTTGGTGGTCACGGGCTGACCAGGCTCAGGCCGTAGAACCCGGGGAACAGGGCGAAGAGCACCGAGATGGGCAGGACCACGAACACCACCGGGACCATCATGGCGATCTCGCGTCGGGCGCCGGTCTCGATCAGCGCACGGCGTCCTGCCTCGCGCGCGTCCAGAGCCTGCGCCCGCAGGACGTCGGCCAGCGGTGTCCCCCGCTCGACGGCGACGACGACCCCGTCGACGAACCGGCGCACCGGCGCCAGCGAGGTGCGCGCGGCCAGCCGTTCCAGTGCCTGCACCAGGGTGGCCCCCGCACGGGCGTTGTTCAGCGCGCGGCGCAGCTCGGTGGCGAGGTCGCCGTGGCACAGCGACGCCACCCGCTCGAGGGCACCCACCGGTCCCTCTCCGGCCGCCACCGACAGTGCCAGCAGCTCGGCCACGGTGGGGAACTCGGCCATCATCCGCCGCTCCCTGGCGGCCACCTCGCGGGTGAGCCGGCGGTCCCGCAGCAGCATCGCAGCGAGCGCCGCCAGCAGGCACAGCAGCAGGACGGCAGCCGGGGAGCCGCTCCGGCCGGTGGCAGCCAGCGCGACCGACACAAGCAGCGAGCCGGCCAGGGCGACCCCGCCCCACAGCAGCTGCTCGGTGCGGAACCGTTCGACCGGCCCGGCGTCCAGCAAGTCGAGCCGGCGCCGGACCGACGCCGTCCCGCCCAACCAGCGGTCCAGCAGCCGGGCGGCGTCGGCGAGCACGGGGCCAAGCAGCCGCTCGAGGGTCGGGAACGGGGTCCGGGTCGGTGGCGGCCGCAGCAGCCGCGACGGCCGGGTGGCGTCCCGCAGGTAGGGGGCGATGCGGTCGTCCAGGGTGGGCCGGCGCAGCCGCGGCACCCGGCTGACGGCGAGGACCAGCCTACCGCCGGCCAACAGCCCGAGGGTCGCGCCCGTCGCCGCGCCGCTCACCGCAGCACCCGCTCCTCGCGGGGCAGCCGCCCGATCCGGACCATGAGCCGGTAGGCGACCACCGACAGCGCCCCACCGGCGGCCAGCACGACGAGCCCGGCGGTCGAGTCGTAGGCCTCGACAGCCTCCGGGCGCAGCGACAGCAGCGCGAGGACCAGCCACGGCGCGGCGACCGCCAGCCGGGCGGCGTTCACCGCCCAGGCCTGCCGGGACTCCAGCTCCCCCCGGGTCCTGGCGTCCTCGCGCAGGAACGCCGACAGGGTCCGCAGCAGCCGGCCCAGGTCACTGCCGCCGACCTCGCGAGCCAGCCGCAGCGTCTCGACCACCCGGTCGGCCACCGGGTCGGCCAGCGAGGCCTTGAGCCGGTCGACGCTGTCGCTGAACCGGCCAGACGCCCGGTAGTCGTCGGCGAACCGGCGAAAGGCCGGCCGCAGCCGCTCCGGCCCGCGCTGCGCCAGCTGGGCGAGGGCCTCCGGCAGGGACAGCCCAGCCCGGACGCCGGACGCCAGGTCGTCGACGACGTCCGGCCAGGCGTCGCGCAGCGCGTCGACGCGCTGGCGGGCCCGAAGCCGCACCAGCGCCACCGGCGCCCAGGCGGCGATCAGCCCGAAAGCCACGCCGATGACGACCGACCGGCTGACCGCCGCGGCGAGCAGGAACCCCACGAACCCCAGGCCCAGGCAGGTGGCCACCAGCTGTGGCACCGTGACGCCCTCGAGCCCCGCGCGCACCAGCGCGTCGTGCCGTCGCGCTGCCCAGCCGTTGCGGGAGCGTCGCGGCGGCGCCGGATCGGAGGTCAGCGACCAGGCGACCATGGCCAGGCCGAGGCCCAGCAGCAGTCCCAGCCCCGCGCCCATGGCTAAGCCCAGCCGTCCGTGGAGCGCAAGAGCTGGGGCAGGTCGTGGCCGGCCCGCGCGAACCGCTCGGGGTGGGGCGGGTAGCCGTCCGCGCGGACCAGCCGGTCATCACGGGTGACGAACAGGTCCTCGACGACCACGACGTCGCCCTCGACCCGGCCGGGGACGGCGACGATCTCACGCACCTTACGGCGTCCGTCGGCGTCGGTTGCGGCGTGCACGACGATGTCGACGCACGCCGCCACCGTGGGGAGCACGAAGCCGGTGGTGACGTTCTCCCCGGCCAGCAGCGGCAGCGTGCTCAGCTTGACGACGGCCTCGCGGGCACTGTTCGCATGCACCGTCGCCATGCCGGGGACGCCGGAGTTGAGTGCCACCAACAGGTCCAGGCACTCTTCCTGCCGCACCTCGCCGACCAGGATACGGCTTGGCCGCATCCGCAGCGCCTCCTTGACGAGGCGGCGCAACCGGATCTCGCCGGTGCCCTCGAGGTTGGCCTGCCGGGTCTGCAGCGCCACCACGTCCGGCAGCAGCGGCTGCAGCTCGAAGACCTCCTCACAGGTGATGACCCGCTCCCAGGCCGGGATCGCGTTGGCCAAGGTGTTGAGCAGCGTGGTCTTCCCGGCCTGCGTCCCACCCGCGACGATGACGTTGAGGCCGACCTCGACGCACACCTCCAGGAACCGTGCCGCGTGGGTGGTGAGCGTGCCCAGGCCGACCAGCTCGTCGAGGTGGCTCGCCCGCACCACGAACTTGCGAATGTTCAACGCCCAGTGCCGTCGGGTCACATCCGGGATCACCACGTGCAGCCGGCTGCCGTCGGGCAGCGACGCGTCGACGAACGGCGAGGAGAGGTCGACCCGGCGGCCGGACTGCTTGAGCATCCGCTCGACGAGGTCCTGCACCATACCGGGCGTGAGGATCACGGTGGTCAGCTCGCTGCGGCCCTCCCGGGCGACAAACACCCGGCCCGGCTCGTTGACCCAGATCTCCTCGACCGTGGGGTCGTCCAGGTACGGCTGCAGCGGGCCGAAGCCGGCCACCGAGTCGAGCACCGAGCGCAGGGTGTGCTCGGGGTCGGCGAGCGGTGGCAGCGCGCCGGAGAGGCTGCGCTCGTCGTAGTCGGCGAGCACCTCACCGACCAGCGCCCGCATCGCCGACGGGTCGGCCAGCGGGTCCAGCCCGCGCCGGCGGACCAGCTCACGGACCTCGTCCTCGACGACTGCCACCGCGTCCATGCGACCCCCCGCAGGGTCGTTGGGCCCGCCTTCTCGACGGCGTCCCCGCACGCTAGCGGCGCGCGGTCACCACCTGTCAATACCTCGGTCGGGCGGCTGTGGAGAACCGCCGTCACGCGCGTCTCAGCCGTGCCGCGCAACCCCAGGGGTCACGAGCGGAGGGCGTGTTCGATCTCAGGTCTCGCTGCCGGACGGCACCAGGGTGCGGATCACCCGCAGCGCCACCGACAAGGTGGCCAGGTCGAAGCTCTCGCCCTCGGAGATGTCCTCCAGGGTGGACCGGGTGCGCGCCAGCCCCTCGGCGTTGGCCTCGGCCCACATCGCGATCCGCTCGTCGGAGTCGTCCACGTCCTGCGACGTCTGCAGCACGCTGCGGGTCAGGCCCGCCAGCGCTCCGTAGAGGTCGTAGCGCAGCGCCATCCGGGCCAGTGCCGACCAGCGGTCGTCGCGCGGCAGCTGGGTGATCCGGGTGAGCATCTTGTCCACCTGGAACCGCTCGGACATCGCGAAGTACACCTCGCTGACCGCGTGCGGGCCCTCGCCGGTGCTCCGCGAGATCGACACGATGTCCAGCAGCGAGAACACATCGAGCATCGCCGCGGTCTCGACGGCCAGGTCGGCCGGCGCGCCCAGCGCCTCGAACTCCGCGGCCCGTCGGTACAGCCGCTCGCGCTCCACCCCGATGAGCATGTCCGGGATCTGCGCCGCGAGCCGGCTCACCGGCTCGAAGATCTCGATCTCCGACGCGACGTCGATGAGCGACCGGCGTGACTGCAGCATCCAGCGGGTGGCCCGGTCGAGCAGCCGCCGGCACTCCAGGTACAGCGCCGACTGCGCCCTGGTCGGGATGACGTTGTCGAGCGCCTCCACCCGGCGCCAGAACTCGGGCAGCCGGAACACCTCGCGGACGACGGTGTAGGCGCGGGCCACCTCGACCGGGGTGGCCCCGGTCTCCTCGGCGGCCCGGAACACGAAGCTGATCCCGCCGCGGTTGACCATGTCGTTGACGACGACCGTGGAGACGATCTCGCGGCGCAGCGGGTGGCTGGCAAGGCGGTCGCCGTACCGGTCCACCAGCGCGGGCGGGAAGTAGTCCCGCAGCCCCCTGGCGAAGTACGGCTCGTCCGGCAGCGTGGACTCGCGCAGCGCCGGGTCCACGCTCATCTTGGCGTAGGCCACCAGGACCGACAGCTCGGGCGAGGTGAGCCCCTTGCCGGCCGCGTGCCGCTCGTCCATGGCGGTGTCGGTCGGCAGGAACTCCAGCTCACGGGCCAGCTCGCCGCGCCGCTCCAGCTCCCGGATGAACCGCTGGTGCACGGTGATCATCGAGTGGGACTGCACCCGGGCGTTGCCCAGCAGCACGTTCTGCTCGTAGTTGTCGCGCAGCACGTGCTCCGCGATGTCCTCGGTCATCTCGGCCAGCAGCTCGTTGCGCTGCTTGCCGGTGAGGTCGCCGGAGCGGACGACGGAGTCCAGCAGGATCTTGATGTTCACCTCGTGGTCGGAGGTGTCCACACCGGCCGAGTTGTCGATGGCGTCGGTGTTCAGCCGGACGCCGGACAGGGCCGCCTCGATCCGGCCCCGCTGGGTGCAGCCGAGGTTGCCGCCCTCCCCGACGACCTTGGCCCGCAGCATCACCCCGTCGACCCGGATCGCGTCGTTGGCCTTGTCGCCGACCTGCGCGTGACTCTCCCCCGACGCCTTCACGTAGGTGCCGATGCCGCCGTTCCAGAGCAGGTCCACCGGGGCCAGCAGGATCGCGCGCATCAGCTCCTGGGGCGTCATCGATGTGACGGCGGCCTCGATGCCCAGCGCCGCGCGGACCTGGGCGCTCACCGGGATCGACTTGGCCGAACGCGGGTAGACCCCGCCGCCGGCCGAGACCAGCGACGAGTCGTAGTCGCCCCAGCTGGACCGCGGCAGGTCGAACAGCCGCTGCCGCTCCTTGAACGACGCCTTCGGGTCCGGGTCCGGGTCGAGGAACACGTGCCGGTGATCGAACGCGGCCACCAGCCGGATGTGCTCGGACAGGAGCATCCCGTTGCCGAACACGTCCCCGGACATGTCACCGATGCCCACCGCCGTGAAGTCCTGGCTCTGGGTGTCGACGCCGACCTCGCGGAAGTGCCGCTTGACGGACTCCCAGGCGCCGCGAGCCGTGATGCCCATGGCCTTGTGGTCGTAGCCGACCGAGCCGCCCGAGGCGAAGGCGTCGCCGAGCCAGAAGTCGTAGTCCTGGGCCACCCCGTTGGCGATGTCGGAGAACGTGGCGGTGCCCTTGTCGGCGGCGACCACGAGGTAGGAGTCGTCGCCGTCGTACCGCACCACCCGCTCCGGCGGCACGATCGACCCGTCCACCCGGTTGTCGGTGAGGTCGAGCAGGCCGCTGACGAACGTCCGGTACCGGGCGATGCCCTCGGCCATGACCGCCTCGCGGTCGGCCGGGTCGGCCGTGCGGTTCTTCACCACGAAGCCGCCCTTGGAACCGCCCGGCACGATGACGGCGTTCTTGACCGCCTGGGCCTTGACCAGACCCAGGATCTCGGTGCGGAAGTCCTCACGCCGGTCGGACCAGCGCAGCCCGCCGCGGGCGACCGGGCCGAACCGCAGGTGCACGCCCTCGACGTCCGGGCTGTACACCCAGATCTCGTACCGCGGCCGCGGCAGCGGCAGCGTCGAGATGCGCAGCGGGTCGAACTTCACCGACAGGTAGCGCTTCGGCCGGTCGCCGGCCGCCGGCTGGAAGTAGTTGGTCCGCAGCGTCGCGTTGACCAGCTCGAGGAAGGACCGGATGATCCGGTCCTCGTCCAGGCTCGCGACCTCGTCCAGCGCCCCGCCGATCTCCTCCTCCAGCGCCGCGACAATCTCCCTGCGGTCCCCCGGGACGTCCGGGTCGAAGCGGGCCCGGAACAGCTGCACGAGCAGCCGGGTCAGGTGCAGGTTGTTGCGCAGGCACTGCTCCAGGTACTCCTGGCTGAAGGTGAACCCGGCCTGGCGCAGGTACTTCGCGTACGCCCGGAGCACCACGACCTCCCGCCAGGCCAGGCCGCCGTGCAGCACCAGCGAGTTGAAGCCATCGCCCTCGGCCAGTCCGCCCCACACCGCGGCGAAGGTCTCCTGGAACCGGAGCTTGAGGTCGGGGCTCTCCTCCACGGCCGGGTAGCGCAGCCCGAAGTCGTAGACCCACTGCTCGGGGCCGCCCGTCGGCTCGATCTGGTACGGCCGCTCGTCGGTGACCTCCAGCCCCATCTGCTGCAGCACCGGCAGCACCTGGGACAGCGACATGGCCGAACCACCGCGGTAGATCTTGAACCGCCGCTCGCCGGGCGCCGCACCGACCGGGTGGTACAGGTTCAGCGCCAGCCCGGTCGCGTCGAGGCCCTCCAGCTGGTGCAGGTCCGCGACCGCCGTCCGGGCCGGGAAGTCCTCCTTGTAGGCCTCCGGGAACGCGTCGCCGAACCGCTGCGACAGCTCACCCACCCGCTCCTCGCCGAACTGCTCGACCAGCGCGTCGGAGAAGTCGTCGGCCCACGACCGGGTGGCCTCGACCAGCCGCAGCTCGAGCTCGGCCGGGTCGACGTCCGGCACCAGCTCGCCCTTGGCCATCCGGACGACGAAGTGCAGCCGCGCCAGTACCGACTCGGACACTCGCGCCGTGTACTCGACGGAGGAGCCGTGGAACGCCTCCCGCAGGATCCGCTCCATCTCCAGCCGGACCTTCGTGGTGTACCGGTCCCGCGGCAGGTACACCAGGCACGACATGAACCGGCTGTAGGCGTCGCGGCGGAGGAACAGCTTGGTCTGCCGGCGCTCCTGCAGGTGCAGCACGGCCAGGGCGACCGGCAGCAGGTGCTCGCTGCTCACCTGGAACAGCTCGTCGCGGGGGAAGGTCTCCAGGATCTGCAGCAGGTCCTTGCCGTCGTGGCTGTCCGGCAGGAACCCGGACGCGTCGAGCACCTCCCGCGCCTTGCGCCGCAGCACCGGGACCCGCAGCACGCTCTGGGTGTACGCCGACGACGCGAACAGCCCGAGGAACCGCCGCTCGCCGACCACGTTGCCCTCGGCGTCGAAGGCCTTCACACCCAGGTAGTCCAGGTACACCGGCCGGTGCACGGTGGAGCGCGAGTTGGCCTTGGTGAGGATCAGAAGCCGTCTCTCCCTGGCCGTGGCCCGGGCCGTCGGCGGCAGCGCGGCGAAGGACCCGGACTTGCCCTGGTCGCTCCGCAAGATGCCCAGCCCGCTGCCGGGGCGGGCCACCAGCGCGTCGCCCTCCTCGGTCTCGACCAGTTCGTACTCGCGGTACCCGAGGAAGGTGAAGTGGCCGTCGGCGAACCAGCGAAGCAGCTCCCAGCCCTCGGAGACTTCGGCGTCCGGCAGCGGCGGCGGCGTGGTGGCCAGCTCGTCGGCGATGCGCAGCGCGGCCTCGCGTATCTTGGGCCAGTCCTCGACGGCCTCCCGGACGTCGTTGAGCACCCGGCGCAAGCCCTCGGTGATGGCCCCGAGCCGGCCGCGGTCGACCTCACGGTCGATCTCGATGTGCATCCAGGACTCGAGCCCGACCGCACGGTCGGCCTCGGCCGGCAGCTCGTCGATCAGCTCCACCAGGGCGCCGACGACGGACCGGCGGACGACGAGCACCGGGTGGATCACCAGGTGGATCGCGCGGCGCTGCTGGGCCAGGTAGCTCGTCACCGAGTCGACGAGGAACGGCATGTCGTCGGTGACGATCTCGACGACGGTGTGCCCGCTGGACCAGCCGTGCTCCTCGACGCTCGGCGTGAAGATGCGAACGGCGGACACCCCGACCGGGCGCTGCTGGGCCAGCTCGCGATGCGACAGCGCGGCGCCGAAGAGGTCGACCGGGTCCCGGTCGAGCAGGTCCTCGACGGTGACGTTGCGGTAGTAGTGCTCCAGGTACGCGGCGGCGTCGGGGGCCCGGCTGCGGCCGTGGTCACCGACCTCGACCGCGTGCGCGATGAGGTCTGCCTTGGTGTCGCGGCTTGATCCGCCGCCGATGCCTCGGGACATGCCTGCCACTACCGATCGCCTCTTCGGTACAGGACCGCACGCCGTTGTGCGGAACCCTTGGAGCCTATCGCCCGACCGGTCCGGGTCAGCCCATGTGCGGGTACGCCGAGGACGTCGGCGGGGCGAAGGTCTCCTTGATCGCCCGGGTCGACGTCCAGCGCAGCAGGTTCTGCGCCGAGCCCGCCTTGTCGTTGGTGCCCGACGCCCGACCGCCGCCGAACGGCTGCTGCCCCACGACCGCGCCGGTGGGCTTGTCGTTGACGTAGAAGTTGCCGGCGGCGAACCGCAGGGCGTGGCTGGCCTGGGCGATGGCGGCCCGGTCCTGCGCGATGATCGACCCGGTCAGCGCGTAGGGGGCGACCGACTCCATCTGGTTGAGCATCGTGTCGTAGTCGGCGTCGTCGTAGACGTGCAGGGCGAGGATCGGCCCGAAGTACTCGGTGGTGAAGATCTCGTCCGTGGGGTCTTGGCCCAGCAGCACGGTCGGCCGGATGTACCAGCCCTCGGTGTCGTCGTACGTACCGCCCGCCGCGACCTCGATGGAGTCGGTGGCCCTGGCCCGGTCGATCGCACCGCTCAGCTTGCGGTAGGCCCGGTCGTCGATGACCGCTCCCATGAAGTTCGACAGGTCGGTGACCGGGCCCATCGTCAGCCCGTCCACCTCGGCCAGCAGGTCGTCACCCATCCGGTTCCACAGCGACCTCGGCACGTAGGCGCGGGAAGCCGCCGAGCACTTCTGGCCCTGGTACTCGAAGGCCCCCCGCACCAGCGCCGTGCGCAGCACGTCGACGTCGGCGCTGGGGTGGGCGACCACGAAGTCCTTGCCGCCGGTCTCGCCGACGATCCGGGGGTAGGCCCGGTAGCCCTCGATGTGCTCCCCGATCGTCCGCCAGAACAGCTGGAACACCCGGGTCGAGCCGGTGAAGTGGATGCCGGCCAGGTCCGGGTGGGTGAGGACGGCGTCGGAGACGTTGGCCCCGTGCCCGGTCACCATGTTGATGACACCGGGGGGCAGCCCGGCCTCCTCCAGCACCGCCATCAGGAAGTGCGCGGCGAACTGCTGGGTGTGCGCCGGCTTCCACACGACCGTGTTGCCCATGATCGCAGGCGCCGTCGGCAGGTTCCCCGCGATCGAGGTGAAGTTGAACGGGGTGATCGCGTAGACGAACCCCTCGAGCGGGCGGTGGTCCACCCGGTTCCAGATGCCCTTGGCGGACTTCGGTTGCTCCTCCATGATCTGCCGGGCGAACGCCACGTTGAACCGCCAGAAGTCGATCAGCTCACACGCCGCGTCGATCTCGGCCTGGAAGGCGGTCTTGGACTGGCCGAGCATGCTCGCGGCGTTGAGCGTCTGGCGCCAGGGCCCGGCCAGCAGGTCGGCGGCCTTGAGGAAGACGGCGACCCGGTCGTCGAAGGAGAGGTCGCGCCACCCGGGGGCCGCGTCACGGGCGGCCGCGATCGCCGCCTCGGCGTCGTCCTGGGTCGCGTCCGCGGTCACGCCGAGCACGTGGGCCCTGGCGTGCGGCTCGACGATGTCCAGCCGGCTCCCCGAGCCCATGACCCGCTTGCCACCGATGGCACAGGTCAGCTCGAGCGGAGTCGCGGCCAGGTCGGCGAGCGTGGTCTCCAGCTCGGCTCGCTCGGCGCTGCCCGGCGCGTAGGTCAGGTTGGGCTCGTTGACGGGAACGGGTACGTGGGTCACGGCATCCATGACGCTCATCGTGGCACGCGCGCGACCGACGTCAGTCGACGGGCGGCAGGTCGGCCAGCTCCTGGGTCGCGTACCACAGCAGTGCGTGCCCGTCGGCCGCCTCGGAGGTCGCGGGCCAGGCGGTCACCGCCACGGACACGTCCGGCTCGGCGTCCACGTCGTCCAGGTGGGCCGACGCGACCGTCGCCATCGCGATCTCGGCCGCCACGAGCACCGCCCCGGTGGCCGGGTCGGTCTCCTCGACCACCGAGTCCGGGACGTCGGCCGCGATGACCACCCGGCGGCGCGGCGGCGCCGGGTCGGCGGCCAGCAGGCCCAGCGCGGCGTCCGCGGCCGCCGCCATCGCGTCCTCGGCCAGATCGTCGGGGTCGGCGCCCGGCGCGGCCGCGCGGACGGCCGCGGTGACGGCGAACGCGGCCACGGGCGCCGGGCCCACCACGCGCCGCTCCACCAGCTCGGCCACGGTACGCAGGGTGGCCGGCACGTAGACCCGCATCACTCGCCCCAGGAGAAGGCGTCGGCGAGGGCCCGGCGCAGCGCGTCGGCGGAGGTCCGCAACGAGGTCTCGATCACCGCGAGCCGACGCGCCGGGTCCATGAGGTTGACCCCGATGGCCTCGAGGTCGTCCCGGCCCGGACCGAGCAGGGTGACCGCGGTGCCCTCGGCCCGCACCCGGCCGGCCTCGTGCAGCATCCGGCGGGTGACCGTGCGCCGGAAGCTGCGCTCCACCCGGGCGGCCACCGACGTCGGTTCGTCGTAGTCGAACGACGCCATCGGGGCCAGCACGTAGACCTCGTCGAGCTCGAGCCCGGCCAGCAGGTCGACCGAGGTGACCGAGCAGGTGCCACCGTCGACGTACCGGCGGCCGTCGATCTCCACCGGCGCGTACCAGCCGGGCACCGAGCAGGACGCGAGCACCGCGTCGACCAGCGGCGCCGGCCGGGACCCGGGCCGGCCGAACACCACCCGCTTGCCCGAGTCGTAGTCCATCGCGACGACCCACAGGTTCGGGTGCGGCGACCACTCCCCGGCCGGCGTGATCGCGTCGACCAGGTGCCGGACGCTCCACAGGCTGCCGCGGCCCTCGGGCAGGAGGGCGGACATCGCGGCCAGCGGGGTCAGCGACCGGGGTCGCCGCAGCGCCTGCATGAGCAGCCGGGTGGAGCCGAGGCCGGCCTTGGGCAGCGGCGGGAGCGGACCACCGGTGCCCCTGTCGTAGTCGAAGGAGTAGCCCACCAGCGGTCCGGCCCCGATGGGGTGCCCCAGCTGGTGGTCGCGCAGCTCGCAGGAGCGCACCCCGGAGCCGACCAGGGCGGCCAGCACCGATCCGGCCGACGTCCCGATGAGCACGTCGGCGTCGCGGACGTCGAAGCCGACCACCTGCTCCAGGGCGCACAGCGCTCCGACAGTCCACGCGGCGCCGAGAACCCCGCCGGCCCCGAGCACGAGCCCCCGCCGTGGAGTCACCGGACGGTTCCCCGCAGCTCGGCCAGCGCGTCGACGAGGCACTGAGCCAGGACGTCGACGTCGGCCATGGCGTCACGGTCGGCGTTCAGCCCGAAGTACACCCCGCCGTTGTACGAGGTCAGGCCGACGCTGACCGCCTGCCCCTTGGCCAGCGGCACCACCGGGTAGGTGGTCAGCAGCTCGGCGCCGCCGGCATACAGCGGGAACTGAGGGCCCGGCACGTTGGTCACGACCAGGTTGAACAGCCGTCGGGACAGGCTGCTGCCGACGCGCGCACCCAGGGCGTGCAGCGTCGGCGGCGCGAAGCCGGCCACCCCGATGAGCGCGTCCGCGCCGACGGCCTGACCGGTCTCCTTGTGGCCGGCCATGGCGTAGGACACCTGGTGCAGCCGCATGACCGGGCTGGGCTCCCCGACCGGGAGGTCCACCAGGTACGAGGACACACGGTTGCCCGAGGCGCCGGCCAGGGACTCGGTGCGGACGCTCACCGGGACCATCGCCCGCACCACGGCCCCCACGCCCACGGCCTCGCCGCGCGTCATGAGCCACTCGCGCAGCGCGCCCGAGACCACGGCCAGGACGACGTCGTTGATGGTGCCCCCGTGCGCCTTGCGGATCCGCTTGTAGTCCTCGAGCCGCGTGTCGGCCGTGGCGTACCGCCGCTGCTCGCCGATCTCGGCGTTGAGCGGACCGCTGGGCGCGGTCTTGGCCACGGTGCGGACCATGGCCAGCACCCCACCGGCGGCCCCGGCCAGCTGGCCCAGCGCGTGCTGGAGGTCCCCCACCCCGGTGCGGACGGTGTCGAGGGCGGCCGTCGGCCGCTTCACCAGGTCCCCGACGGCCCCGGCGACCAGCTCGAGGCCCGTCGGTTCCGGGGCGGGACGCCAGGTGTCCGGCCCGGTCGCCCGCGGCTCGGGAGTGACGTCGAGGATCACCTGCCCGATGTCGATGGCGCTGATGCCGTCGACCATCGCGTGATGGGTCTTGCTCAGCACAGCGAACCGGCCGTGCTCGAGGCCCTCGACGAGGTACATCTCCCACAGCGGTCGTTTGCGGTCGAGCGGCCGGCTCATGATCCGGGCTACCAGCTCGCGCAGCTGGGCGTCGGTCCCCGGCCGAGGCAGCGCCGAACGGCGCACGTGGAAGGTCACGTCGAAGTGCTCGTCGTCCACCCATACCGGGCTGGCGATGTGACCTGGCACCCACCGGATCCGCTGCCGGTAGCGGGGTACGAAGGCGATCCGCTTCTTGATCAGTGCCACCAGCCGGTCGTAGTCGAAGCCACCCTCGGGCACCTCGAAGATCGACACCCCGCCGACGTGCATCGGGGTGGTGGCTTCCTCCAGGTACAGGAAGGACACGTCGAGCGCGCTCAAGCGGTCGGGCACGCGCACAGCCTCCTGTCCCAAGGCGCCAGCCATCGCCGACAGCGGCGCCGGATACCTCCATGGTGGCATGCGACCCGTTGCCAGGCATGACAGTCCCGTCATGCGGGGGGTGTCGACGGCGCATCGCGCCCTACCGTCGGGCGTCCGAGACGTCAGGGGGGAGCAGGCCATGTCACGGAGGAACGCGGCACTGCTCGGTGCCGCTGGGCTGCTGCTCGCCGGGTGCTCCACGGCCCAGGCGACGGCGACCACGGCGAGCCCAGCCACGCCGGCGGCCAGCCCGAGCGCGAGCCGGTCCGCCGTGACCCAGATGTCCGCGCGGCCCACCGCCTCGACGTCGGCGCAGGCCACGGTGATCGAGGTGCGGCTGGCCAAGGGAGCGGTCACGCCGCCCACCGACCGGGTCAAGGTGCCTCTCGGGTCCCGGGTGCTCATCCGGTTCACCTCCGACATCACCGACACGGTGCACGTGCACGGCTACGACATTGAGCAGGCGGTCAGCGCCGGGACCACCACGGACATCGCCTTCGTCGCGGACCTGCAGGGGACGTTCGAGGTGGAGACCCACGACAGCACCATGGTGCTGATGCAGCTGCAGGTCTCCTGACGCCATGGGCGTGGACCCGAGCCTGCTGCTCGGCCACGGTGTGGCGGTGCGCGCGGACCTGCCGCTGCCGTTCGCGCTGGTGCTCATCGGCTCGGCGCTGGCGCTGCTGCTGTCCTTCGTCGCGCTCGGCTCGCTGTGGACCGAGCCGAGGCTGCGCGGGCGGGAGGCCGGGCGCCCGCTGCCGCGGGCGCTGGCCGGCGTCCTCGAAGCGCCAGAACTGGCCTGGGGCCTGCGCATCCTCGGACTGGTGGCAGCCGGTTACGTCGCCGTCGCGCTGTTCCTCGGGCCGGACGACGCCGCCAACCCGGCGGCTGGCGCGCTCTACATCCTGCTGTGGGTCGGCGTGGTGGGCTTCGCCTCCGCCCTGCTCGGACCGGTATGGCGGGCGCTGAATCCGCTGCGCACCGTGCACCGGCTGGCCTGCCGGGCCGTCGGACGCGACCCCAGGGCCGGCCTGCTGCGGTACCCGCAGCGGCTGGGCCGGTGGCCGGGCGCGCTGGCCCTGGCGTCGTTCGCCTGGCTGGAGCTGGTGGCCCCGAACCGGGCCTCGGTCCCGGTTCTGCAGGCCTACCTGGTGGGGTACGCCCTCGTGGCGCTGGGCGGCGCCGCCGTGTACGGCAGCACCTGGTTCTCCCACGCCGACGGCTTCGAGGTGGCCTCGACGCTGTTCGGGCACCTGTCGGTGGTGGGACGGCGGGGGGACGGCGTGCTGGTGCTGCGCAGCCCGCTGGACGGGGTGGCCGGGATCCGGGGGGAGGCCGGACTGGCCGCCGTCGTCAGCGTGCTCCTGGGCAGCACGTTCTACGACGGGGCGTCCGGCACCTTGGCGTGGGTCCGGTTCGCCCAGGGCAGCGCGCTCCCGCGGGTGCTGCTGGACTCGCTCGGGCTGCTCGTCACCATCGGTGCCGTCGGTGCGGCCTGGACCGTCGCCACGGTGGCGTCCGGCCGGCTGGCCCGGTACGCGAGCCCGCGGGCGCTGCCGGGGACCTTCGCGCACAGCGTCGTCCCGATCGCCCTGGGCTATCTGGTGGCGCACTACTGGTCGCTGCTCGTCGTCGGCGGCCAGCTGACGCTGCACCGGCTCAGCGACCCGCTCGTGGACGGCGCGGACCTGCTCGGGACCGGGGGCGACGGGATCTCCTACGCGTGGGTGCAGCCGTCGCTGGTGGCCGGGATCCAGGTGGCCTCGATCGTCGCCGGGCACGTGGTGGGGGTGGTGCTCGCGCACGACCGCTCGGTGGCCCTGTTCAAGCGGCGCCGGGCCGTCGTCGGCCAGCTCCCGGTCGTGACGGCCATGGTGGCGTTCACCGTCACCGGGCTGCTGCTGCTGTTCTCCGGCTGAGCGGCAACGCGTTCGTCCCCGGCGCTCGGTGGCAGCTGAGGATCGGGGGGCCCTCAGCGCAGCGGCGCAGCGAAGAGGGTCTCCAGCTCGCCGAGGGTGTCCGCGTAGCCGCGGTGGTGGATGCCGACGAAGCCGAGCGCCACGGCGGCGTCCACGTTGTGCCGCAGGTCGTCGACGAACACGCACTCGGGAGCGCTCAGCCCGAGCAGCCGCAGGGTGTGCTCGAAGATCTGCGGCTCCGGCTTGCGCATCCCGACCTCGCCGGAGATGACGACGACGTCGAACATCTCGTCCCAGTCGTCGCGTGGGTACTCGTTGCCCCACGAGTTCGACAGCAGCGCGGTGCGCACCCCGGCCTCGTGCGCCCGGCGCACCAGGCCGGCCATGTCGGGGGCGTGCTCGAACCGCTCGAACATCCGGTCCAGCAGCCCCTCGGGGCGGACCTCGGTGCCGGAGCGGACCCGCAGGGCCGCGGCCAGCCGCTGCTCGAAGTCGGGTACCTCGATCTCGCCGCGCTCCAGCGCGTGCACCGGGTTGAACCACGCCTCCTGGCCGACGGCCGGCCCCAGCCAGGAGCGCATGACGTCGGTGAAGTGGCTGAAGTCGATCCCGTCGGACGCCGCCCAGGCGGGCATCACGTCACGCAGACCGATGGTGAGCACTCCGCCCCAGTCGACGACGAGCCCCTTGAGCTCACGCACCGGACACCTCGCGGGCCCTGGCCAGCAACGCGGGCACTCCTTGGTCGAGGGTGGCGAAGAACGGGTCGTCGGCCATGCCGGCCAGCCACCGGTGGTAGGACGCCTCGAGCAGCACGGCCAGCTTCCAGACGGCCAGCGTGACGAACCAGCGGGTCTCGCCGGCATCCCGGCCGGTCCCGGCGGCCCAGCGGGCGACCAGCTCTGCACGGGAGGGGAACCCGGGCCCGCTGACCGCCAGCTCGCCCAGCGGGAAGCTCTCCCCAAGCTCTGGCCAGAACAGCAGCAGGTAGCCGAGGTCCGCTCGCGGGTCGCCGACGGTGGCCATCTCCCAGTCCACGACCGCGGTGATCCGCGGCTGCCCGGCGTCCCTGGCCACGATCACGTTGTCCAGCTTGAAGTCGCCGTGCACCAGTGCCGGCTCCACCTCGGCCGGCAGGTGGTCGCGCAGCCAGTCCCGGACGGCGTCGTAGTCGGGCAGCTCGCGGGCGGTTCCCCCGGCCGCGGCCACCGCGGCCGAGATGCCCTCCCGCTGGCCGACCCAGCGGCGCAGCTGCCGCTCGAGGTAGCCGGCCGGCCGGCCGATGCCGGCGTCCACGAAGGGACGCCAGTCGGCGCGGTGGATCTCGACGAGGGCGTCCACCAGGTCCAGCGCCAGCGCCCGCTGGGCGGCCACGTCGGCGGCCAGCCAGTCCGGTAGCCGGTCGCGGACCACCTCGCCGTCGGCGCGCTCCATCAGGTAGAAGGGCACGCCGAGCACGCCGAGGTCCTCGCAGACGTCGACCACCGTGGGGACCCGCACCGGTGTCCCGGCCAGCAGCGACAGCACCCGGAACTCGCGCACGACGTCGTGCGCGGTGGGCAGCAGCGGCCCGACCGGTGGGCGGCGCAGCACCCAGCTGCGCTCGCCGCGGCGGACCAGGAAGGTGAGGTTGCTGTGGCCCTCACCGAGCGCGGTCACCTCGAGCGGGCCGTCCCCCGGCAGCCGGCCCTGCGCCCAGCCGGCCAGGGCCTGCGGGTCCACGAGATGCACGGCGGCAGACACCCGGCGATCCTAGGACGGCGTCGGCCCGGGCCCGACAGGTAGGGTCATCCCGACATCATGTCGGTATCAGACGGCGAGCCGAGGGGAGACGACGATGAGCGAGCAGACCACCGGGCGCGGCAAGTGGCGGCCGATGCCGTTCGTCGCACTGGGCGTCTCGATGATCATCGTGGACGCGACCATCGTGAACGTCGCGATCCCCTCGATCATCCGCGACATCGGCATCTCGGTGACCGACGCCGAGTGGGTCAACTCGATCTACTCGCTCGTCTTCGCGGCGCTGCTGCTCACGACCGGCCGGGTCGGGGACATCTACGGACGTCGCCGGCTCTTCCTGCTGGGCACCGTGGTGTTCGTCGCGGCCAGCCTGGTCGCCGCCCTGGCGCCGTCCGCCGGGGTGCTCATCCTGGGTCGGTTCCTGCAGGGCGTCGGCGGGGCCATGCTGCTGCCCGCGTCGCTGTCCACGGTGAACGCCCTGTACCAGGGCAAGGACCGAGCCATCGCGTTCGCCATCTGGGGAGCCACGATCGGCGGCACCGCGGCGCTCGGCCCGCTGCTCGGCGGCTGGCTCACCACGGCGTTCTCCTGGCGCTGGGCGTTCTTGATCAACCTGCCGATCGGGGCGCTCGTCGTCTACGGCCTGCTGCGCTTCGTGCCCGAGACGAAGGACCCGGGCGCGCGCCGCGGCATCGACCTGCCCGGCACGGTCACCTCGGTCGTGGGCCTCGGTGCGCTGGTGTTCGCGCTCATCGAGGGCCAGCGCTACGGGTGGTGGCAGCCGACGGCCACCTTCGAGGCTGCTGGGCGGCGCTGGCCGTTCACGTCGGTCGCGCCGACCGGCGTGGCCTTCGTCGTCGCTGCCGTGTCACTCGTGGCGTTCTGGCTGATCGAGCGCCGGCGGGCCCGGCGCGGGGCGCTCGTGCTGCTCGACCTGCGGCTGTTCACCATCCGCAGCTTCCGATATGGCAACGTGGCGGCACTGATCGTCTCGCTGGGCGAGTTCGGCCTGCTGTTCGCGCTGCCGCTCTTCCTGCAGAGCGTGCTGGGCTACTCGGCGTTGCAGACCGGAGTGGTGCTGCTCGCGCTGGCCATGGGGACGTTCCTGGCCAGCCCGTTCGCGGCCCGGATCGCCAACTCCCGCGGCGGGCGGACCGTCGTCCGGCTGGGGCTGGCGCTCGAGGTGGTCGGCATCGTGGGCATCGGCGCCTTCGTCGGGGTCGGCATCAGCGCCTGGCGACTGGTCCCGTGGCTGTTCATCTACGGGGCCGGCGTCGGCCTGGCCACGGCCCAGCTCACCGGCGTGATCCTCGCGGACATCGCCGTCGAGGAGTCCGGCCAGGGCTCAGCGGTGCAGAGCACCTCCCGCCAGGTGGGCGCCGCCTTGGGCACGGCCATCCTGGGCGCGGTGCTGTTCACCTCGCTCGGGTCGGGCGTGGCCGACCGCCTGCAGCAGGCCGGCCTGCCCGCGGCGCAGGCTCAGCAGATCGCCACCGCGGTCAAGGAGCGGCCGTCCGAGGTGCTGCCGACCCTGGCCGCCCGGCCGGACGGGGCGGTGGTCGTCGGCGCTGCGTCCGAGGCGTTCGTCAGGGCCGCCCGGGACGTCGCCTGGACCGGCGCCGCCTTCGTGCTGCTCGGCCTGATCGCCACCCTGCTGCTGCCCCGCGACACCGGGGCCGGGCACCGGCCGCAGGACGAGTCAGGTCTGGTGGCGGCCGGCACCGCGCCAGCGTCGGGGGCCCCGCCGCTCGACGGGCCGGCCCGCGAGGTCACCGGCCAGCCGGACGACGGCCGCCCGGGCGGCTGACCGAGGGGCCGCCTCGGCGAGCACCCGGCCGGCCGCCAGCGCGGCGTCGAGCGCGTCCCGGTCGTCGGGCACGAGTACCACGTCACCGATGCCCCCGTAGCGCTGCAGCGCCGCGGTCAGCTGCCCGCCCGGATCGGGGCCGACCGGGCCCCTGCGCACCTTGTTGAGCACCACGATGAGCTCGGCCCGGGGGGCCCGCTCCCGGGCCTCCGGCAGCGCCCGGAGCAGCCGCTGGACGCCGACCGGGTCGGCCGCCCCGACGGCGACCAGGACGTCGGCGGTCTCCAAGGTGGCCAGCGTGGCCCCGTTGCGCCGGGGCGCCGCCGTGTCGTAGGCCAGCTCCTCGTCCTGCTCCAGCCCGAAGCCGCAGTCGACCACCACGAGGTCGGCCAGCTGCCTGGCCCGGGCCCACACCGCCGCCAGTGCGGCCGGGCGCAGCTCGGGCCAGCGGTCCGGGCGGGTGAGGCCGGTCAGCACCAGCAGCCGCGGCCGCACGGTGCGGGCGTACCGGGCCAGCGCGGCGACGTCGAGGCCGCCAGTGTTGGCGGTCCGGGCGGCTGCGGCCAGCCCCGGCGCCTCGTCCAGCAGCCCGAGCAGCTGGGCCACGCTGCCGCCGTAGGTGTCGGCGTCGGCCAGCAGGGTGCGCCGGCCCTGGTCGGCCAGCTCGGCGGCCAGGTTGACCGCCAGGGTGGTCCGCCCCGGCGCGCCCGTGGGCCCCCAGACGGCGACCAGCCGGCCGGGGTGGCGCGGCTCGTCGTCGCCGGCGTCGTCCACGGGGGCACCTCCGGCCGGCACCGAGAGGGCCGCACCCGGGTCGCCGAACCCGTTCCCCGCGACCCGTGGGCCCTGGTCCAGCACCGCCGTCACGGCGGCGGCCCAGGCCTGCGGGTCGCCGTCCGGGGTCACGACCGTGCTGATGCCCAGCTGGCGCAGCCGGCGCTCCCCGACCTCGTCGTCGGAGGCGGCCAGGCCGACCACGGCGACGCCGGCGGTGGCCAGCGCAGGCGGTCGTCGAGGTGCTCAGCGGCGACCGGCCGTGCGCCCAGCTGCTGCGCTGGACCACCGAGGGCGTGCACGCCGAGCTGCGGCTGCGCGCCGGGCGGGCCGCGCGGGCCGGGGCCACCGTCCGGCTGGGCTCGACCCGGCCCGGGGTGCGGGCCGTGCGACTGTGCGAACCGGCGGACGGCGTGGCCGAGGTGTGCGCGGTGATCGCCGGTCCGGACCGGTGCCGGGCCCTCGCGCTACGGCTCGAGGGCGCCGACGGCCGGTGGCTGTGTACCGCGCTTCAGGTCGGCTGAGCCGAGGGCCAGAAGGGGGTCACTGGCGCTTGCGCTGGGCACGGGCAGCCCGCCGCCGCTCGGCCCGGGTGGCGTCCGGCCCCAAGTCCTCGGGAGCCACCTCGTCGCCGTCCGCGGCCCGGTGCACCACGCCGCCCTCGCCGTCCACGGTGGGGGCGGAGAACTCCAGGTGGGTCGGCCGGGACGCCTCCAGACCCTTGGCCACCAGCGCAGGCGCACCGGCCGCCGCGGCCACCGCGGAGTCCACGGTGAGCGTGGGGCCCGCCTCCACAGGCTGCTCGACCTGAACCTCCAGGTTGAACAGGTAGCCGACCGACTCCTCCTTGATCGCATCCATCATGGCGGCGAACAGGTCGTAGCCCTCCCGCTGGTACTCCACCAGCGGGTCACGCTGCGCCATCGCGCGCAGCCCGATGCCCTCCTGCAGGTAGTCCATCTCGTAGAGGTGCTCGCGCCACTTGCGGTCCAGCACGGACAGCACGACGCGGCGCTCCAGCTCGCGCATGGCCTCGGAGCCGATCTGCTCCTCCCGCGCCGCGTAGGCGGCGTGGGCGTCGTCCCGCAGCCGCTCGGTGAGGAACTCGGGGGTGAGCCCGTCCCGGCCACCGCCGGACTCGTCCTCCAGCGCCTCCACGGTCAGCCCCACCGGGTACAGGGTGCCCAGCGCGGACCACAGCTGGTCGAGGTCCCACTGCTCCGGGTAGCCCTCGCGGGTGGCGGCCTGCACGTACGCCTCGACGGTGTCGTCGATCATGTGCCCGATCTGGTCGTGCATGTCCTCGCCCTCGAGGACCCGACGCCGCTCCTCGTAGATCACGACCCGCTGCCGGTTCATGACCTCGTCGTACTTGAGCACGTTCTTGCGGATCTCGAAGTTCTGCGCCTCGACCTGGGCCTGGGCCGACTTGATGGCGTTGCTCACCATCTTGGCCTCGATCGGGACGTCGTCCGGGATGTTGAACCGGGTGAGGAAGGCGTCGACGACGTTGCCCTTGAACAACCGCATCAGGTCGTCCTCGAGGGACAGGTAGAAGCGGGACTCGCCCGGGTCGCCCTGCCGGCCGGAGCGGCCGCGCAGCTGGTTGTCGATCCGGCGCGACTCGTGCCGCTCGGTGCCCAGCACGTACAGCCCGCCGAGGCCGACCACCTCGACGTGCTCGGCCTCGACCGCCTTCTTGGCCTTCTCCAGCGCGGCCGGCCAGGCCGCCTCGTAGTCCTCGGGGGTCTCCACCGGCGACAGCCCGCGCTGGGCCAGCTCGGACGCCGCCATGAACTCGGGGTTGCCGCCGAGCATGATGTCGGTGCCGCGGCCGGCCATGTTCGTTGCGACCGTGACCGCGCCCTTGCGGCCGGCCTGCGCGACGATCTGCGCCTCCCGCTCGTGGTGCTTGGCGTTGAGCACCTCGTGGGGCACGCCGCGGCGGCGCAGCAGCGCCGACAGGTGCTCGGACTTCTCCACGCTCACGGTGCCCACGAGGACCGGCTGGCCCTTCTCGTGCCGTGCGACCAGGTCGTCGACGACGGCGTTGAACTTCGCGTCCTCGGTGCGGTACACGAGGTCGGCCTCGTCGGCGCGGACCATGGGGCGGTTCGTGGGGATCGGCACCACGCCGAGGGTGTAGATCTGGTTGAACTCGGCGGCCTCCGTGAGCGCCGTACCGGTCATGCCGCCCAGCTTGTCGTAGAGCCGGAAGAAGTTCTGCAGGGTGATCGTCGCGAGGGTCTGGTTCTCCTGCTTGATCTCGACACCCTCCTTGGCCTCGATGGCTTGGTGCATGCCCTCGTTGTAGCGGCGCCCGGCGAGGATCCGGCCGGTGTGCTCGTCGACGATGAGGACCTCGCCGTTCATGACGACGTAGTCCTTGTCCCGCTTGAACAGCTCCTTGGCCTTGATCGCGTTGTTCAGGTAGCCGACCAGCGGAGTGTTCACCGACTCGTACAGGTTGTCGATGCCCAGGTAGTCCTCGACCCGCTCGACGCCGGCCTCGAGGATGCCCACGGTGCGCTTCTTCTCGTCGACCTCGTAGTCGACGTCGGCCCGCAGCCGCAGCACCAGCTTGGCGAAGTCCTGGTACCACTTCTGCGGCTGGTCGGCCGGTCCGCTGATGATCAGCGGCGTCCTGGCCTCGTCGATGAGGATCGAGTCGACCTCGTCGACGATGGCGAAGTTGTGGCCGCGCTGGACCAGCTCGTCCTGCGTCCAGGCCATGTTGTCGCGCAGGTAGTCGAAGCCGAACTCGTTGTTCGTCCCGTACGTGATGTCGCAGGCGTACGCCTCGCGGCGCTCGGCCGGGGTCATCGACGAAAGGATGACGCCCACCGACAGGCCAAGGAAGCGGTGCACCCGGCCCATCCACTCGGAGTCGCGCTCGGCCAGGTAGTCGTTGACCGTGACCACGTGGACACCATGGCCGGCCAGCGCGTTGAGGTACGCCGGCAGCGTCGAGACCAGGGTCTTGCCCTCGCCGGTCTTCATCTCGGCGATGTTGCCAAGGTGCAGCGCCGCACCGCCCATCAGCTGGACGTCGTAGTGCCGCTGGCCCAGGGTCCGCTTGGCCGCCTCGCGGACCACCGCGAAGGCCTCGGGCAGGATGTCGTCGAGGGTCTCACCCTCGGCCAGCCGAGCCCGGAACTTGTCGGTCTCCGCCCGCAGCTCCGCGTCGGTCATGCCGACGAAGGCCTCTTCGACGGCGTTGACCTGGGCCGAGATCCGGACCAGCTTCTTGACTATCTTGCCTTCGCCGGCACGCAGGATCTTGTCGAGGATGGCGGGCACGCGGCTTCTCCAGGGTGGGAGCGGGCGACCGGAACCGGACGCACGACTGACAGCGGGGTTGTGCCCCGCTTCCGCCCCATCGTAATCAGTTGGTGACCTGAGCGCGTCGCCGTGGAGGATGGCGCCGTGGAACCGTCCGTGCCGGCCGCCGCCGTCGTCCACGGCGACGGCCTCGTGCTGACCCTGTCGACCGACGCCGACATCCCCGCGGCGCTCGCCCCGCGGCGCGTCGACTGGGCGGTGCGAGACGCCGGGACCGGGCGCTTCCTGCGCCGGGTCGGGCTGGTCACCCGTCGACGGCTGGTTCGCCGGACTGCTGCCGGCCGATCTCGGGCGTCGACCCACCGCCTGCCTAGGCCCGGCGAAGCTCAGCGGCCAGGGCCGAGCCGAAGCCGGGGTCACCGCGGCCGGCGAGCACGACGTCGGCGAGGCCGAGCCACTGCGCCATCGACCGCAGCTCGGTCGCCAGCTCGGCGGCGGTGCCGTCCGGGGCGTCCGGCTCGGGGTGCGCGGCCTGGACCCGCAGCACGCCGACGGACCGGTCGGCCTTGAGGTCGACCCGGGCGACCAGCCGCTCCCCCAGCAGGAACGGCAGCACGTAGTACCCATGCACCCGCTGGTCGGCCGGAACGTAGATCTCGACGCGGTAGCGGAAGCCGAACAGCCGCTCGGTGCGGTCGCGCTCCCACACCAGCGGGTCGAACGGCGCCACCAGGGCGCGCGCGGCCACCCGCCGTGGCAGCCGCGACTGCGGGTCCAGGTAGGCGCACGGCCGCCAGCCCTCGACGGCGACCGGCAGCAGCGCGCCCTCCTCGACCAGCTCGGCGACGGCGGCCCGCGCGCCCGCGACGTCCAGCCGGTAGTAGTCGCGCAGGTCCCGCTCGGTCGCCACCCCCAACGAGCGGGCTGCTCGCCGCACCAGCTCGCGCTGGGCGTCCGTCCTGGACGGCGTTGCCGCGGCGAGCACCGCCTCCGGCAGCACCCGCTCGGGCAGGTCGTAGCGCCGCGCGAAGCCGCGCCGGTCAGCGGTAGCGACCTCCCCCGCCCAGAACAGGTACTCCAGGGCCCGCTTGACGTGCGACCAGTCCCACCACGGGCCGCTGCGCCGGTCGCGGTCGGCGCCGTGCAGGTGTTCCAGCTCGCCGGCGGAGAGGGGCCCGGAGTCGCGCACCGCCGCCAGCACGGCGGCCACCAGCGCCGGCTGCTCGGTGGCGACCGCCCGCATGCCGCCCCACGAGTCGTCCAGCGCCTGGGCCATCCGCCAGCGCAGCAGCGGCTGGACCTCGACCGGCAGCAGGCTGGCCTCGTGGCCCCAGTACTCGAACAGCTCACGCGGCCGTCGGTAGGCGGCCCGGTCCAGCAGCGCGGTCGGGTACGGGCCGAGCCGGGAGAACAGCGGCAGGTAGTGCGCCCGCACCAGCACGTTGACCGAGTCGATCTGCAGCAGCCCGGTGCGCCCGACCACCCGGCGCAACGCCCGCCGGTCCGGGACGCCCACCGGCCGCGGGTCGGCGAAGCCCTGCGCGGCCAGCGCGATCCGCCGGGCCTGGGCCAGGGTCAGCGACTCGGTGGGGGGCACAGCGCCGATCCTGCCGGACCAGCCCGGTTCGACGGCGCGGGGCTACTCCCCCGGCGGGAACGCGTACTGCACGGGGATGGCCGGCGGGGTGCCCCGGTAGACGGCGATCACGATCTCCTCGTGCTGGGTCAGCACGATCTGCGAGGGATCCCCGGTGAACGCCCTGCCGTCCACCCAGACTCCGACGGTGCGGCCGTTCACCCCGCTCAGGTATCCGCCGACCCGGCCACGGCCGAGGGCCACGTCCCACTCGGCGAACACCTGGCCCAGGGTGAAGGTCCGCTGGGACGTCGCCTCGATGTGCACCACGCCGTCCGGTTCGTGGGTGTGCAGCGGGGCGATCCCAGTGCCGGCGATGCCCAGCCCGGCCGGCACCGGGACCGGCAGCCCGTCCACGATCACGTCCAGGTGGGCGTGGTAGTGCACGGTGAGCGTCTCGGCCGGCGTGAGGGACAGCCCGGCCGTCGCGGCCCGGACCGCCTGGCCGGATGGCCGGTCCCAGGGCGGGGCGGTGGTCCGGCCGACCACGCTGGCCGGAGCGGCCGAGGAGACCGTACCCGGCTGCGACGCCACCGGGCCGGAAGTGGCCGCGGCGGTGCCGCAGCCGGCCAGCAGCACGGCGGAGGCGACGATGAGCGGGATCGTCCGACGGCGCATACCCAGCAGGACGCCCGAGGGGCTCCGGAGGTTTCCGCGGCTCAGGTGATCTCGAGCAGCTTCTCCCGGACGGCGTAGACGACCGCCTCCATGCGCGAGTGCAGCTGCAGCTTCTCCAGGATGTTGCGGATGTGGTTCTTCACCGTGTTCTCGCTGATGAACAGCTGCCGGGCGATGTCCCGGTTGTTCATGCCCCTGGCGACCAGCCGCAGCACCTCCAGCTCGCGCTCGGTCAGCCGCGGCGCCGGCACCTGCTGCCGGTCGTCGTCGCGCTTGACCAGCTGGGCGAACTCGGAGATGAGCTTCGACGCCATCGACGGGCTGATCAGCGACTGGCCCCCGGCGACCGCGCGGATCGCCGTGGCGACCTCGTCGATCGAGATCTCCTTGAGCAGGTACCCGGTCGCCCCCGCCTTGATCGCCTCGTAGAGGTCGGCCTCCTCGTCGCTGATCGTCAGCATGATGATCTGCGCCGAGGGGACGGCTTCCTTGATGGCCGTGCAGGCCTCGATACCGGACCGGCGGGGCATCCGGATGTCCATCAGGACGACGTCCGGCAGCAGCTCCTCGGCCCGTTCGACGGCCTCGGCGCCGTCACCGGCCTCGCCCACGACCTCGATGTCCGGCTCCTGGGCGAGCACCATCTCCAGGCCGCGACGGAACAGCGCGTGGTCGTCGACGACGAGGACGCGGATCGGCTCAGCACCCGACCCATCCATGCGCGCCGCCACCTCCGCTCGGTTCCCGGGCGCCCATCATGGCACGCGGCGGGGACCGGGCAGCGGTGGCGGCGGACCGGCCGGATCAGCCGGCGATCAGCTGACCGCCTCGAGGTCGAGGTGGATCACGCCGTAGTCGTAGCCGCGGCGGCGGTACACCACGGACGGGCGGCCGGTCGCGGCGTCGCTGAACAGGTAGAAGTCGTGGCCGACCAGCTCCATCTCGTACAGGGCCTGGTCCAGGGTCATCGGGTGGGCCGGGTGGACCTTCTCCCGGACCACCATGGGCCCCTCGCCGAGATCCCCGGCGGGCTCCTCGATCGGAGCCTCCGCCGCAGGGGCCGCCTCGACGGCCGTGGCGCCGTTGCCGGCCGCCTTCTTCTTCCAGTCGGTCCGCCGGTCGGCGGCGCGGCGCAGCCGGCCCTCCAGCTTGCCGAGCGCGAGGTCGAGGGCCGCGTACTTGTCGTCGGCTGCGGCCTCGGCCCGGACGGCCGGCCCCTTGCTGCGGATGGTGAGCTCGACCCGGAAGGCCCGGTCGGCCAGCCGGGGGTTGGACTCCTTGGAGACCTCGACGTCGACTCGCTGCACCTTGGAATCGAGCTTCTCGACCTTGCTGAGCTTGTCACTCACGTGGTCGCGGAAGCGATCCGACACCTCGAGATGACGCCCCTTGACGACGATGTCCACCGCGCTCCTCCGTCCTTGGCCGGTCCGGAAAGCAGCACCCGCCCGGCCGACCTGGTCTTCGTCCCCACATCCGCCTGCTGAAGGTCTCGCAGCGCTGTCGCCACTACCCCCCTTCTCCCGGATCGGGGGACATCTGGCCCCCCGGCGGGGCAGGACTTATCCCTAAACCGCACCGTGATCGGACGACGAGAAGTCGCCTTACGTGGGCCGTTTCGCCTGCGGCTGGCATCGGCTTGCAACCACGGACCCGGGCGAGTGCCACACCTGGACGCTATCCGAGCCGGACCATGATCGTCGAGGGGACTTCGACCCATGCCCCGGACGGCGGACGCGGGTAGCGTCAGAACCGCCGGGGCGTGGCCGCGACCACAGCGGTGCCGACCACCCGGGCGGTGGGGGGCCGCACCGCTCGCACCGCCTCTTCGAGCGTCGAGCCGGTGGTCACGACATCGTCGACGACCAGCACCGTGTGGCGGCCCAGGATGCCCGCCCCGGGGCGGACCGCCATCGCCCCGGACAGGTTGGCGGCCCGGCCGGCGGCGTCCAGCCCGGCCTGGTCGGCGGTCGCCCGGGCCAGCCGCAGCACCGGGGCCACGGTGACCACCCGTCCGGGCTCGGCCCGCTGCACCGTCCGGGCCGCGCGCCGGGCCAGCCGCAGCGTCGGGTCGTGGCCGCGGGCCCGCACCGTCGCGGGACGGGACGGGACCGGCAGCACGACCAGCGGCCGGCCGGGGGGCAGCCCCCGGAGCGCGGCCAGCACCGCCACGGCCAGCGCGTCGCCCAGCGGGGCGACCAGTCCCAGCCGGCCGTGCTCCTTGTGGGCGAGCACGGCGGCCCGCACCGGGCCCTCGTAGCAGGCCGTCGCCCAGGTGCCCCCGGGCGTGCGGAACGGCCCGGCCCGCAGCCGGCGAACGCACGCGGGGCACAGCTGTGCGCCCGCGGTCTCGCAGCCGGCGCAGGTGCGGGGCAGCACCAGGTCGGTCAGCGCCTCGCCGAGGTCGAGCAGCCGTCGCATCCGGCCACGGTGCAAGACCGCGGTCGTCCACAGCGGGGCCGCGGCCGGGTCTGTGGACGCGGCGGTGGGCGGGCCACCCTGGGGACAGCGCGGCTCAGCCCGGGTAGGCCGGGTCGACGCCGGCGCCCAGCTCGGTCCAGTTGAGGTTCGAGTACTGGAACACCGTGCCGGTCGCCGTGGCCGCGAGCACCGGCCGGCCCGGGGCCCCGGCCACCGAGGCGATGTTCTTGCCCACCGAACCGAGATCGCGCAGGACCACCCCGGACAGGTCGACGATGGACGGCTGGGTGATCCCGGCCGGGCCCACCCCGAGGACCACCAGCCGGTCGGCCGTGTTCCAGGACACGTCGAGCACGTCGCTGTAGGAGGACTCCACCGGACGCAGCCCGGCCAGGGTGATCCGGTCCGCCGCGCGCTCCACCCGGCCCACGTACAGCCGCCCGCCGTCGGCGCCCTTGATCACGACCGCGGCGCGCGCGCCGTCCCTGGCCACCGACAACGCGAGCACCCGGCCCGGCGGCAGCCCCACGGCGTCCACCTTCTGCGGCTTCTCGCCGACCCGGACGGTCCAGATCGCCGGGCCGGCCTTGGTCCGGTCCACCACCCACGCGTGGCCGAAGAGGTCCCAGGACGGCGCCGTCAACGACGTGCCGGCGATCACCACGCTGGCCTTCTCGTCGTTGGCCAGCCGGCCCAGGACCAGCCGTCCGGAGCTGTCCAGCCCCGCCAGCAGGTCACCCGCGAGGGACACCGCCGGGGAACGCACCTCGACCTGGCCGTCCCCGAACGGCCCCGGAACGGTGCTCGGGGAGCCGCTGCCGAAGGAGTACACCCGGCCGTCCCGCACGAAGTAGCCCAGGGCAGAGGCGCGCAGCGCGTCCGGGTCGAAGGACGGCCACGCGTCGCGCGGCTGGTCCGGCGACGCGCCCGGCACGGCGAGGGGGACGCCGTCGACGCTGATCTGGACCGCGGCCACGTCGGACAGCTGGCGCAGCGTCCAGACCAGCTGCGCGGACATCGCCCTCAGCTCCTCCGGGCCGGCCCGGGACGCGGCGGAGCTGAGGTCCACCTGGACAACGTTGTTCCGGACGGGAGCGGTCCCGATCAGCGACGTCCCCACCGGGAACGCGGTCGCGACCGCCGGGGCCAGCCAGGCGCTGGGCCCCTCGAGCAGCGCGCGCACCAGGCTGGTCGACACACCGGACCCCACGGGCAGCAGCACCGGGTTGGGCACCACGACCGTCCGGGTCGGGTCCGGGAAGTACAGGTCGAAGCTGCGGTAGGCCCGCGCGACGTCCAGATGGGTGAGGAACAGCCCGTCGGGCAGCGACGCGATCCGCCACTCGCCGCCCACCTTGCGCAGGGTGAACTTGGCCGACGTGACGGTCCCGCCCGGGGACGCGGTGTACTCGCCCTGCTCGGAGATGCGGGCCACCTCGGTCGCCCGCAGCGTGATGGCCGAGCCCTGCTGGACGAGCAGGGCACCGTTGCCGGAGGAGTCGTCGTAGACCACCACGCCGACGCCGGGCCGCCAGGTGCGCCGCACCTCCGGGGCCAGGTAGTCCCTGGCCACCGCGTGGTCGTTGTCGAAGGACGCCGAGGCCTGCAGGAAGCCGTCCAGGACCTGCTGCTCGGTGAGCCCGGACACCGGCTCGCGCGCGATCAGCTGGATGAACGGCTCGTTGCGCTCGCTGCCGACCTCGGCGCCCTGCCGGACCGGGCCGGAGTCGGGGATGCCGGCGCAGGCCGACAGCAACGCCGCGACAGCGGCGAGGCCGGCCATCGCGCGCAGGCCTCGGGGGCGCGGCAGCCGGCTAGGCATCGGCGCCCCTGGTCGGCAGACCCACGGTCAGCGGCACCCGGCGACCCACGGCGGCATCCGGCGGCTCGAGCGGCAGCGGCGAGCTGCTCAGCACGTCGCGGGCCCGGCGCGGCAGGGTCAGCCGGAAGTGGGTGCCGTCCCCGGGCTGGCCCCATGCCTGCAGCCAGCCGCCGTGCAGCCGGGCGTCCTCGAGCGCGATGGCCAGGCCGAGCCCGGTGCCACCCGTGGTCCGGGCCCGGGCCGGGTCGGCCCGCCAGAACCGGTTGAACACCAGCGAGGACTCCCCCGGGCGCAGCCCCACCCCGTGGTCGCGGACGCCGACCGCCGCGCCGCCGACGTCCTGCGCGACGGTGACGTCGATCGGCCGGCCCTCGCCGTGCTCGATGGCGTTGACGATCAGGTTGCGCACCACCCGCTCCACCCGGCGCGGGTCGCACTCGACCAGGCAGCGCCGGCTGACGGTGACCACCGAGATGTCGCTGCCCCTCGCCTCGGCCAGCGGCGCCGCGCCGTCGACCACCCGGCGAACGATCTCGCACAGGTCGGCCTGCTCGGACTCGAGCACCGCCGCGCCGGCGTCATACCGGCTGATCTCCAGCAGGTCGGTGAGCAAGGACTCGAAGCGGTCCAGCTGGTTCTGCAGCAGCTCGGCCGACCGCGCGGTGGCCGGGTCGAAGTCCTGGCGCGCCTCGTGCAGTACGTCCGCGGCCATCCGCACCGTCGTGAGCGGGGTGCGCAGCTCGTGCGAGACGTCGGACACGAACCGGCGCTGGACCCGGGACAGGTCCTCGAGCTGGCTGATCTGCTTCTGCAGCGAGGACGCCATGTGGTTGAACGAGGTGGCCAGCCGGGCCAGGTCGTCCTCGCCCTGCACGGCCATCCGCTGCTCGAGCCGGCCGGCCGAGAACTGCTCGGCGGTCCGCGCCGCCATCCGCACCGGGGTGACCACCTGCCGGGTGACCACCCAGGCGATCAGGGCGAGCAGCCCGACGAGCAGCAGGCCGGCGACAATGAGCGTGCGCTGGAACAACGCCAGGGTGGCCTGCTCCTGGGTGAGCGGGAACACGTAGTACAGCTCGTAGGCGCCGGCCCCGGGGACCGACAGCGCTGCGCCCACGATGAAGCCCGGCACCCGCGTCGCGCCGTCCGCGGACGGCATCGTCGTGTACGTGTAGGACTGGCGCTGGGTGGAGGTGACCGCCTCGCGCAACGCCAGGGGCACGCTGCCCTTGTCGACCAGGTTGCTGCTGAACTCCGGCTGGGCCGGCACGTTCGCCGAGCCGAGCAGCAGCACCTGGTACAGCGGGGGCTGGCCGGCCCGGTTGCTCAGCTGCGTGGTGATCCCCTGGATCAGCGCCTCGGTGGACGCGGCGTCGGTGGTGTCGGCAGCGTCCAGCCGGGCCTGCGCCTCGGTCAGGCCGGCCCGAGCCTCGTCCAGGGCGGCGTGCTGCTTGGCGTCGAGCAGTCCGGCGCTGATCCGGGACAGCAGCAGCCAGCCCAGCACGATCACCACGAGCACCGAGAGCACGGTGGTGGTCAGCACCACCCGCAGGTACAGCGACCGGCGCCAGGCCGCCACCACTCGTGCGGTGGTCCGCTCGACCAGCACGCGGGCGCCGAAGATCGCCGACCACAACCGGTGGCCCAGGGTCGGGCTCGACACCGGCGCGGTGGAGGAGGTGGACGTCATGGCCTGGTCCTCAGCCGCCCTCTGGGGACCCCGCCTTGTAGCCGACGCCGCGGACGGTGACCACGATCTCCGGCTTCTCCGGGTCCTTCTCGATCTTGGACCGCAGCCGCTGGACGTGGACGTTCACCAGCCGGGTGTCGGCGGCGTGCCGGTAGCCCCACACCTGCTCGAGCAGCAGCTCACGGGTGAACACCTGCCACGGCTTGCGGGCCAGCGCCACCAGCAGGTCGAACTCCAGCGGGGTCAGCGGGATGGCGTGGCCGTCGCGGGTCACCCGGTGGCCCGCGACGTCGATGCTCACGTCGCCGATGGTCAGCGACTCGGGGGCGATCTCGTTGTCCCGGCGCAGCCGGGCCCGGATCCGGGCCACCAGCTCCTTGGCCTTGAACGGCTTGACGATGTAGTCGTCGGCCCCGGACTCCAGCCCGACGACGACGTCGACCGTGTCGGTCTTCGCCGTGAGCATGACGATCGGGACGCCGGACTCGGCGCGGATCTGCTTGCACACGTCGATGCCGTCGCGGCCGGGCAGCATCAGGTCGAGCAGCACGAGGTCCGGCCGGGTCTCCCGGAACACGCTGAAGGCCCGGGCCCCGTCGGCGCAGAAGACCGGCTCGAAGCCCTCGCCCCTCAGGACGATCCCGAGCATCTCGGCCAGCGCGGTGTCATCGTCGACGACCAGCACGCGTCCCTTCATGGCGTCCATCGTGGCATCCGACGCGCCAACTGCCGCATCCGTTCCCCGATCGGGCGTACCGGTCGCGGCTGCCGGGGTGCGGCGGGGGCCAGGTGACACCATGGACGCGATCACCACGGAGAGCACCCCAGGAGCGCAGATGAGCGACCAGGCCGGCTGGGCCACCCCCGGCCAGGAGCCCCCCGAGGGGCCGTCCGGCTGGTCGGTGCCACCCCAACCCCCACCGCCGTACGCGCCCTACAGCGGGGCACCGGCGGCGGCCGCGGTCAAGCCCGGGGTGATCCCGCTGCGCCCGTTGGGCATCGGCGAGATCCTGGACGGGGCGATCTCCACGGTGCGGCTGCACTGGAAGGTAATGCTGGGTCTGTCCGCGGTCGTGGTCGGGATCAGCCAGCTCATCGGTGCCGTGTTCTCCGGCCTGCTGCTGTCCAACGTGTCCAGCCTGAGCACGGCCGACCCGGCCACCATGAGCAGCTCAGACCTGACCGGACTGCTGGCCGGGACCCTCGGCGGCGGCCTGGTCGTGATCGCGCTGACCTTCCTGTCTCAGACCATCCTCACCGGGATGCTCACGGTCGTGGTCGGGCGCGCGGTGCTCGGTCAGGAGGTCACCCTCAGCGACACCTGGGCGCGGTTCCGGCCGCTGCTGCTGCCCCTGATCGGCCTGTCGCTGCTCACCACGGTGCTCTCCTGGGCCGGCCTGCTGCTGTGCCTGCTGCCGGGCATCTACCTGTGGGTCCGCTGGTCGCTCGCCGGCCCGGCCCTGGTGCTGGAGAAGGCCGGCGTCAGGGCGGCGATGCGCCGCTCGGGCGCACTGGTCCGCGGCAGCTGGTGGCGGGTGTTCGGCGTCGCGGTGCTCACCGTCATCATCACCGAGCTGATCTCGACGGCCGTCTCGGCGCCGGTGGGCGTGCTGTTCGGGCTGCTGGTGCCGGGGACGTCGACCGGAACCCTGTCCGGGATGACGCTGGTGGCCTTCACCCTGCTCACCGCACTCACCGCGATCATCGCGGGCACCATCACCTCGCCGTTCACCGCGAGCGTGTACGCGCTGCTGTACGTCGACCAGCGGATGCGCCGCGAGGCCCTCGACCTCGAGCTCATGCGCGCGGCCGGCGTCCCGCTGCCCGTTGCGCCTCCCGAGGCTGCGCCGCCACCGCCACCGCCACCGCCGCAGCAGCCACTGCCCTGGCACCAGCCGCCGCAGCCGCCCGGATGAGCCCCGCGCCGGTGCTCGCGGCGGCACTGGTGCGGCTCGCGGCACCGCAGCAGGTCCCGGTCGACCTGGGCCGGGACGAGGCCGCCGCGCTGGCCCGCGCCGAGCTGGCCAAGCCGGTCTACGCCGAGCAGCGCCCGCCGCTGTGGCAGCGGGCGCTGAGCTGGCTGATCGACGAGCTCGGCTCATGGCTGTCCAGGGCCGCACAGGCGGCGCCCGGCGGGTGGTGGGGGCTGCTCGCCCTGGCCCTGGCCCTGGCCGCTGTCGTCGTCACGGTGCGCTGGCGCCGCGGCGCGGTGCGCCGTCGCGGGACCGTGCCGCAGCCGCTGTTCGTGGGGCGGGCCCGCTCGGCGGCCGAGCACCGCCGCGCGGCCGACGGCTTCGCGGCCCAGGGCGCCTTCGACGACGCCGTCCGCGAGCGCTTCCGGGCCGTCGTCCGGGGGCTGGAGGAGCGCGGGCTGCTGGACGAGCGCGCCGGCCGGACCGCGGACGAGGCCGCCGCCGACGCGGGCCGGGTGCTGCCGGACTGCGCCGGCGACCTTCGGGCGGGCGCCCGCAGCTTCGACGACGTGGTCTACGGCGGTCATCGGGCCGGGCGCGACACCTACGCGCGGCTGCGGGCGCTGGACGACACCGTCGCCGCGGCCCGGCCGGCGCGGATCCTCGCGGTGGACGCATGACCGACGTCGAGCCGCGCGTCTGGGGCAGCGAGACGGAGGGCCCGCTCGCCGTGCGCGAGCAGCTGTCCCGGCTGCGGCGTCCCCTGCTCGTCGTCCTGCTGGTGCTGGTGGTGGCGCTGCTGGTGGCCGCGCTCAAGGCGCAGTCCGCCAGGGGCTACCTCGACCCGGACTCCGCAGCGCCGAGCGGAGCACGCGCCGCCCGCGTCCTGCTCACCGAGCAGGGGGTGGCCGTGACGGCGACCCGCTCCACCGCGGCGGCGGTCGCCGCCGCCACGCCCGGCAGCACGCTGTTCGTGGTGGGCCCCGACCTCCTGCAGCCGGAGCAGCTCGCGGCGCTGGCGAGGGTCCGGGCCGACCTGGTCCTGGTCGGAGCCGGCCCGACCGCGCTGGACGCCCTCGCACCCGGCGTCCGGCCCGTGAAGGTGGAGCCGGTGGAGGACCTCGACCCGGTCTGCGGGCTGCCCGCGGCTCGGCGCGCCGGACGGGCCCGGACCGGCGGCGTCGTGTACGACGTGGCGCGCAGCGCCGGCACCTCCGTGGACCGCTGCTACGCCGTCGCCGGCCGGCCGTCGGTGGTCCGGCTGGTCCAGGACGGGCGGACGGTGACCCTGCTCGGCTCCGGCGACCTGCTGACCAACGGTCAGCTGGGCCGGGAGGGCAACGCCGCGCTGGGTCTGGGGGTGCTCGGCGCGAACCCCCGACTGGTCTGGTACCAGGCGATGCCCGAGATCACCGCGGGCGGCCAGCGCAGCCTGCGCGAGCTGCTGCCGACCTGGGTGTGGCTGGCCGGCGCCCAGCTGGTGGTGGCCGTGCTGCTGCTGGCGCTGTGGCGGGCCCGCCCGCTCGGCCGGATCGTGGCCGAGCCGCTGCCGGTCGTCGTCCGGGCCGCCGAGACCACCGAGGGCCGGGCCCGGCTGTACCGGCGGGCCGGGGCCCGGGACCGGGCCGCCGCCACCCTGCGGGCCGCCGCGGTGCAGCGACTCCGACCGGCGCTGGGGCTGCCCCGCACCGCGGAGCCGGTCGAGGTCGCCGCGGCCGCGGCCGCGCGCAGCGGTCGGCCCGAGGCGGACGTGGCCGCCCTGCTGTACGGTGCGGCCCCACGCGACGACGCCGCCCTCGCCCGGCTGGCCGACGACCTGGACGCCCTGGAGAGGACGGTGCGCAGCCTGTGACCGAGTTCCCCCCGCAGCAGCCCGGGCCGGCGGCCGACGCCGACACGGCCCGCGCCGCTCTCACCGCGCTGCGCGCCGAGGTGGGCAAGGCCGTGGTCGGCCAGGACGCCGTCGTCACCGGCCTGGTCATCGCGCTGCTCTGCCGCGGCCACGTGCTGCTCGAGGGGGTGCCCGGCACGGCGAAGACGCTGCTGGTCCGTGCGCTGGCGGCGTCCCTGGCCGTGTCCACCCGGCGGCTGCAGTTCACCCCCGACCTGATGCCCGGCGACGTGACCGGGTCGCTCGTGTACGACGCGCGCACCGCGGAGTTCTCGTTCAAGGAGGGCCCGGTGTTCACCAACCTGCTGCTCGCCGACGAGATCAACCGCACCCCGCCGAAGACCCAGGCCGCCCTGCTGGAGTCGATGGAGGAGCGGCAGGTCAGCGTCGACGGGCGGCCCCGCCCCCTGCCCGACCCGTTCCTCGTGGCCGCCACCCAGAACCCGATCGAGTACGAGGGCACGTACGCCCTGCCCGAGGCCCAGATCGACCGGTTCCTGCTCAAGCTCTCGGTCAACGTGCCAGCTCGGGAGGACGAGATCGCGGTGCTGCAGCGGCATGCGTCCGGCTTCGACCCGCGGGACCTCTCGGCGCTCCGCCCGGTCGCCGGGCCGGCCGAGCTGGCCGCGGGCCGGGCCGCGGTGGCCGCCGTCGCCGTCACGCCGGAGGTGCTCGGCTACATCGTCGACGTGGCCAGGGCCACCCGCTCCGCACCGTCCGTGCGGCTGGGCGTCTCCCCCCGCGGGGCCACCGCCCTGCTGGCCTCGGCCCGGGCCTGGGCCTGGCTGTCCGGTCGGGACTACGTCACCCCGGACGACGTCAAGGCGCTGGCCCGGCCGGCCCTGCGGCACCGGGTGCAGCTGCGCCCGGAGGCCGAGCTCGAGGGCGTGACCGTGGACGCCGTCCTCGACGGCGTGCTGGCCACCGTCCCGGTGCCCCGCTGAGGGTGCTGGCGGCATGGCGCTGACCGGCCGGCTCGGCCTGCTGGCCCTCCTCGGGGTAGCGGTCGTCGCCGTCCTCGGCTCCTGGGCCTGGGTGCTGGCCTTCGACCTGGTCCTGCTGCTGCTCGTCGTGGCCGACCTGGCGCTGGCCGGGTCGGTGCGCGGGCTGCAGCTGGCCCGCAGCGGCGACCGGGCGGTGCGGCTGGGGGAGCCCGCGACGGTCACGCTGACCGTGGCCAACCCGAGTGGGCGCCGGGTGCGCGGGTGGGTGCGCGACGCCTGGCCGCCGTCCGCGGGGGCCCTGGCTCAGCGGTCCCGGCTGGACGTGCCGCCGCAGCAGGCCCGGCGGGTGACCACCACGCTGGTGCCGACCCGGCGCGGCGACCGGGTGGCCGACCGGGTGACCGTGCGCTCGGTCGGGCCGCTCGGCTTGGCCGCCCGGCAGGGCTCGCACGCGCTGCCGTGGACGCTGCGCGCACTGCCGCCGTTCCTGTCCCGCCGGCACCTGCCGTCGCGGCTGGCCCGGCTACGCGACCTCGAGGGCCGGACCCCGGTCCTGGTCCGCGGGCAGGGCACCGAGTTCGACTCGCTGCGGGAGTACGTCGAGGGGGACGACGTCCGCTCCATCGACTGGCGGGCCTCGGCGCGTGCGGGCGACGTCATGGTGCGGACCTGGCGGCCGGA
Organism: Actinomycetes bacterium; assembly: GCA_038252405.1. Classification (GTDB taxonomy): domain Bacteria; phylum Actinomycetota; class Actinomycetes; order Prado026; family Prado026; genus DATCDE01. Next base: position 68,880 of record JBBSAJ010000005.1, read on the forward strand.
GCGCGACCGGCACCTCCTGCTCGTCCTCGACGCGGGGCGGACCGCGGCCGGCCGGGTCGGCGACGCGCCCCGGCTGGACGCCGCGATGGACGCCGCTTTGCTGCTGGCCGCGCTCGCCTCGCGGGCCGGCGACCGGGTGGACCTGCTGGTCCACGACCGCGTCGTGCGGGCCGCGGTGCTGGGCCGGACGGCGTCCGAGCTGCTGCCGGCGCTGGTCACGGCGATGGCGCCCCTCGATGCGCAGCTGGTCGAGCCGGACTGGCGGTCGGTGGCCGCCGAGGTCCTCACCCGGGCGCCACGGCGCTCGCTCGTCGTCCTGCTCACCGCGCTGGACCCGGCCCCCGTGGAGCACGGTCTGCTGCCGGTGCTGCCCCGGCTGACCGCCCGCCACCGGGTGCTGCTCGCGTCGGTGGCCGACCCGCGGGTGGGCGAGCTGGCGCGCGGCCGCGGGGACGCCGAGGCGGTCTACGGCGCGGCCGCCGCCGAACGGACCCGGCTGGACCGGGCCCGGGTGGCGGCCCGGCTGGCCAGCCTGGGCGTCGAGGTGGTCGACGCACCACCCGAGCAGCTGCCGCCGCGGCTGGCCGACGCCTACCTCGCGCTCAAGGCCGCCGGCCGCCTGTGACTTGTCAGGGTGAGGACGACGTAGACGTCGTCCTCACCCTGACAAGTCGCCGGTCTCGCCGGCGAGGGCGGCGCGACGGCCCAGCCCGAACACCCAGGCCATGAACGCCGTCCAGGCGAGCAGCCCGATCCCGATCCGGGCCCAGGTCGGCAGCGGGGACGGCGTGACGAAGGCCTCGACCACCCCGGACACGAGCAGCACCAGCACCAGGCCGAGCGCCACCCCGGCCGCGGCCCGACCCTCCTGCGCGAGGGCGACCGGCCGGGGCCGGTCGCCGGGGTCGATGATCGTCCAACCCAGCCGTAGCCCCACTCCGGAGGCCACGAACACCGCGGTCAGCTCGAGCATCCCGTGCGGCAGGATCAGCCCGAAGAACAGGTCCAGCCGGTCGTTGGCGGCCATCAGCCCCCCGGCCACCCCGACGTTCAGCGCGTTGGTGAGCAGCACCCACACGACCGGGATCCCCAGCAGCCCCCCGAACGCGATCGAGACGGCGGCGACGAGGGCGTTGTTGGTCCACACCTGCGCCGCGAACGACCCGGCCGGGTGGGAGGAGTAGTACGACGCGAAGTCCTGGCTCACCAGCTGGCGGATCTGCTCGGGCGCAGCGATCGACGCCTGCACCGCCGGGGTGACGGCGACCCACCAGCCGAACGCCACGGCCACCGCGAGGAACGCGGTCGCGGTCCCGATCCACCACCAGCGGGCCCGGTAGACGGCGGCCGGGAACTGCCGCCCGAGGAACCGTCCGACGTCGGACCACGCGGTCGGGTAGGTCCCGGTCAGCGCCGACCGGGACCGGGCCACCAGGGTGGACAGCCGGCCCACCAGGTGCGGGTCGGGGGCCGCCGAGCGGACCACGGACAGGTGGGTGGCGGTGCGCTGGTAGAGGTCGACGAGCTCGTCCGCCTCGGCGCCGGTGAGCCGGCCGGGCCGGCGGGACAGCTGCTCGAGCCGGTCCCACTCGGCCCGGTGCGCCGTCACGAACGCATCGATGTCCATCGGTTCGGCAGACTAGCGCCCGTGACCCAGCCACCACCGCCGGCGGCCGCTCCGCTGCCGCCCATGGGCGGGGACGTCGTCTCCGGCGAGGCCGTCGTCCTGGAGCTGCGGCTGGCCAAGCTGCCCAGCCGCTCGCTGGCCATCGTCATCGACCTGGCCCTCCAGCTCGGCCTGCTGCTGGCGTTCGTGTTCCGGCTGGGGGCCACCGCCGGGCAGCTGGACACCGCGCTGGTCGCGGCGCTCAGCCTCGTGGTGACGGTGGGGGTGGTGCTCGGCTACCCGATCCTCTTCGAGACGCTCACCCGCGGCCGCAGCCTGGGCAAGCTGGTCCTCGGGCTGCGCGTGGTGCGCGACGACGGGGGACCGATCCGGTTCCGGCACTCGCTGGTGCGCGCCCTGCTCGGCCTGGTCGAGATCTGGCTGACCTCGGGCGTGGTCGCGATCCTGGCCAGCCTGGCGTCGACCACGGGCAAGCGGCTCGGCGACCAGCTGGCCGGGACCGTGGTGATCCGGGAGCGGGTGCCGGCGCAGCGCGCGCCGATGGCGACCATGCCGCCGTGGCTGGCCGGGTGGGCGGCGCAGGCCGACCTTGGCCGCCTGCCGGACGACCTGGCGCTGGCCGCGCGCCAGTTCCTGGCCCGCAGCGGCGAGCTGGCGCCCGCGGTGCGTACCAGCATGGGGCGCCGGATCGCCGGGGACGTCGTCCGCTACGTGGCTCCCCCGCCACCGCCCGGGACGCCCGTGGAGGCGTTCCTGGCTGCCGTCCTGGCCGAGCGACGGCGCCGCGAGGAGCAGCGGTCCCTGCCCGAGGCAGCCGCGCCCCAGGTCGCCCGCCCGGTCGTGCCGAGCCCAGCACCGACCGCACCGCCGGCGCCGCCGGCACCTCCGGGTGGGTTCGCTCCCCCCGGCTGAGGTCCGCTCCTCAGCGCAGGGCGAGCAGGGCCAGCGCCCCCGGCAGGTTCACCGTCATGTGGGTGAGGATGCTGGCCCCGGTGCTGCCGGTGCGGGCCCGCACGGTGCCGAGCACCAGCCCGATCGCCAGCAGCAGCGCGAACCGCATCGGCTCGAAGTGGAACAGGGCGAACGCGGTGCCGGTGCCCACGACGGCGGACAGCGCCGGGATGGCCCGCCGTTCCAGCGCACCGTAGAACAGGCCCCTGAACGCGATCTCCTCGACGATCGGCGCGCCCACGGCCGCGGACAGGGCCAGCACCGTCAGCGCGGCCCGGGAGGCGCTGGTGGTGTCCTGGGCGACGTTGCCCACGGCCGACGACAGCGGCTGCCCGCTGATCTTCTCGGTGAGGACGGCGATGCCCCAGGCCGCCAGGTAGGCGACGATCCCCCCGGCCACGCCCGTGCCGGCCTGCCGCCAGGTCACCCGCAGCCGCAGGTCCGCCACCGGGCCGTTGCCCCGGGTGGCCGTCGCGAGCAGCGGCCAGCCGGCCAGCCCGAGCCAGGGCAGCATGAGCATCGCGACACTGGCCCAGGCCCGGCCGTCGGCGGTGTCCGGGAACAGCGGAGCGACGGCCACGACCGCGACCAGCCCGAGCAGGATGGTCAGCCCGAACGTGACCGCCACGTCGCCCAGCCCCCACCGGACCCGATCGGTCGGCGTCTCGGGTGCCAGCACGGCCCCTAGCGTGCCACGGACCGGTTCGCGTCCCGCTCCGCCCTACGACCCGTGCTGCCAGGACGACAGGTACTCCGCCTGCGCGTCGGTCAGCGCGTCGATGTCCACGCCCATGGCCGCCAGCTTGAGCCGGGCGACCTCCTTGTCGATCTCGGTGGGCACGTCGTGGACGCCGGCCTCCAGCTGCGAGGCGTTGGTCACGAGCCACTCGGCGGTCAGCGCCTGGTCGGCGAAGGACATGTCCATGACCGCAGCCGGGTGGCCCTCGGCCGCGCCGAGGTTGACCAGCCGGCCCTCGGCCAGCAGCAGCAGCCGGCGTCCGTCGGCCAGGACGTACTCGTCGGTCTGGTGCCGGATCTTGCGGTTGACGGCCACCGCGTTGGCCTCCAGCCACTTGACGTCGATCTCGATGTCGAAGTGGCCCGAGTTCGCGAAGATCGCGCCGTCCTTCATGACCTCGAAGAACTCCTGGCGCAGCACGTCGCGGTTGCCGGTGACGGTGATGAACACGTCGCCGACGCGGGCGGCGTCGGCCATCGGCATGACCCGGTAGCCCTGCATGGTCGCGTCCAGCGCCTTGGTCGGGTCGATCTCGGTGACGACGACGTTGGCACCCATGCCCTTGGAGCGCTCGGACACACCCTTGCCGCAGTAGCCGTAGCCGGCCACCACGACGGTCTTGCCAGCCAGCAGCGTGTTCGTGGCCCGGAAGACGGCGTCCAGGGTGGACTGCCCGGTGCCGTACCGGTTGTCGAACATGTGCTTGGTGTCGGTGTCGTTCACCGCGATCATCGGGAAGCGCAGCGCCTTGTCCGCAGTCATCGCGCGCAGCCGGATCACCCCGGTGGTGGTCTCCTCGCAGCCGCCCTTGACCCCGTCCAGCAGCTCCTGGCGGGTGGTGTGCAGGGTGTTGACCAGGTCGCAGCCGTCGTCGAACACCTGGTGCGGGGCGATGTCGAGCGCCGCGTTGATGTGCGCGTAGTAGCCGTCGTGGTCGACGTTGTTCCGGGCGAAGACGGAGATGCCGTACTCGTGCACCAGGGCCGCCGCGGTGTCGTCCTGGGTGGACAGCGGGTTGGACGCGCACAGCGCGATCTCGGCCCCCCCGGCCTGCAGGGCGCGCATCAGGTTCGCCGTCTCCGTGGTCACGTGCATGCAGGCGGCGATCCGGGTGCCCTCGAAGGGCCGCTCCTTGGCGAACCGCTCGCGGATCTGGGACAGCACCGGCATGGACCGCTCGGCCCACTCGATCCGGAGCTTGCCCTGGGCGGCCAGCGAGGCGTCGGCGATGTCGTGGCGAGGCGTGGCGTCTGAGGTCATCCTCGGATCCTAGGGCGCGCACCGTTGCTGGACACTTTTCTGACACGGTTGTGTCAGGATCAGTGCCATGCGGATCACCGACGCGGCGGACCGGCTGGGCACGACGGCCCGGATGCTGCGCTACCGGGAGCGGCTGGGCCTGCTCGCGCCGGCCGCGGACGAGCCGGGCCGGCACCGCCACTACGGCGCCGCGGACCTCGCGGCGGCCGGCTGGGCGGCCGCGCTGGAGCAGCGCTACGACGTGAGCCCGGCCGCGTTGGCGTTCGCCCTTCGGGTGCTCTCCGACCCGGCGGCCGAGGCCGACGTACGCCGGCTGGGTGACCTCACCGGGCGCACGACGGCGCGGGCGCTGGACTTCGACCAGCTCAAGGCGCAGCGGCTGCTGCGCGGGCGCCCGGCCACCACGGGCCGACCGGGCGAAAGGCCGCAGCCGGGGTCCCGCGCACCCGCGTCGGGACGCTGAAGATCCGCCCGGCCAGCGGCTGCGCAGCCCGCTGGTCGTCGGTGTAGCCCTCGGTGGCCGTGGTGACGAACAGCCGGGTCAGGTCCGGGCCGCCGAACCAGCAGCAGGTGGACTGCGGCACCGGCAGCTGGACGACGGCGGCCAGCTCTCCCTGCGGGGTGTACCGGTGCACCCGACCGGCCCCGTAGAGGGCCACCCACACGAAGCCGTCGTCGTCCATGGTCAGGCCGTCGGGGGAGCCCTGGTCGCCACCGAGGCGGACCAGCTCACGCCGGCCCGACAGGGTGCCCCGCTCGACGTCGAAGTCGAAGGCGAGCACCACGCCCGGCCCGCTGTCGTTGAGGTACAAGGTGGCGCCGTCCGGGCTCCAGCCCAGGCCGTTGGCGATGGTGAGCCCGTCGAGGACCTGGCGGACCGAGCCGTCGACGTCCAGCCGGAACAGCGCCCCGCCGCCCTCATGGTGGTCGTTGGCCAGGGTGCCGGCCCACATCCTCCCCGCGGGGTCGCAGGCCGCGTCGTTCATCCGGGTGCCCTCGGGCGCCGGCTCGGCCAGCCAGTCCAACGCGCCGTCCGGGGCCAGCCGGGCGAACCCGCGGTCGGCGGCGAGCAGGTAGCCGTCCTCGCCGTCCACCGGGGCCACCGCGCCCAGCGGGACGCCCACGTCGTAGCGGCGGACCCGCTGCAGGCCGCCGTCCGGGTCGACCCGCTCGCGGAACAGCCGGCCCTGCACGATGTCGACCCACAGCAGCTCGTCGTGGCGAGCGTCCCAGCGCACCCCCTCGCCGAGGACGGTGGCCTGGTGGCTGGCCGGCTGCGGCACGCCGAGGATCTCGACCACGGCGGGACCGCCTCAGCCGGCCGTGAAGTCGACGACCACCTTGATGTCGTCGGGCTGCTTGACCAGCGCCTCGGCGATCCGCTCGGGCGGCACCCGGCGGGTGACCAGCCGGGCCAGCCAGTCGGGGTCGGCGCGCGTCAGCTCATGGGCGGCCTTGTAGAAGTGCCGCCGGTTGGCGTTGACCGACCCGACGATCACGTTGTTCTGCAGCACCATCTCGGTGGCGACGTCGGCCAGCTTCAGGCCGGTCGTCCGGCCACCCGAGCCCACGCCGGTGAGTGCGACCACCCCACCGGACCCGACCGCGCGCATCACGTCGGCGATCACCTGGGCCACCCCGGTGCACTCGATGACGATGTCCGGGTCGAACCCGACGTCGAGCGCGCTGCCGTGGTGGTACGTGGCGCCGAGCGCCTTGACCAGCTCCGGCTTGGGCCCGGAGTCGACCTGGTCGAGCACGTGCACCTCGAGCCCGCGCTGGACGCCGACCATGGCGGCCAGCAGACCGATCGGACCGGCGCCGGTCACCAGGCAGGTGCGCGGCTCCCAGAACGCGCGGCTCCCCACGGCGCTGACCTGCTCCCAGGCCTTGGTGACCACCGTCGTGGGCTCGAGCAGGACGCCCAGCGGGCCGAGGGACGGGTCCAGCACGGTGACGTAGTCGGGCTCGATCCGCCACTGCTGGGACATGAACCCGTCGATGGACTTGATGCCGCGCTCGGTGTACCGGCCGTTGCGGCACATGTCCCACTCGCCGACCGCGCAGCTCGGGCAGGGCACCGGGTCCGGCCGGCGCACGATGCCGACGACCAGGTCGCCCTTGCTCAGGTTGCTCGGGCCGGGGTCGATGACGCGGCCGAGGGACTCGTGCCCCAGGACCAGCCGGTCGCGGCCCTCGGGCGCCCAGCCGTACCGGCCCTCGGCGATCTCCACGTCGGTGCCGCAGACCCCGACGGCGACCGCCTCGACGAGCACCGAGCCGGTGGACGGGTCCGGCTCGGGCACCTCCTCGCAGCGGACCGACCCTTGGACCTTCGGCTGCACCGTGACCGCTCGCATGGGGGAACAGTACGTCCGGTGCGAGTGCCCGGTCAGTGGCTGCCGGGCGCGGTGACGAAGCAGGTGCCGGTACCGGTCACCACGAGGGGGCCGGAGCCGGCCGGCAGGAAGGCGGCCCGGCCGGGGCCCAGCGCCACCCCGCCGACGGCGACCTGGCCGGCCACGCACACGACGATCCGCGGCCCCACGGCCGGCACCGGGCGGGCGGTTCCGGCCACCTCGACCCGCCAGACCGCGAAGTCCGACACCGGGACGTCGTAGGCCTCGACGCCGTCGCTGACCGGCCGCGGCCACACCCGCGGCTCGGTCCGGGCGGCGTAGCGGACCACCCGGCGCAGCTCGCCGATGTCCACGTGCTTGGCGGTGAGCCCGCCGCGCAGCACGTTGTCCGAGGAGGCCTGCACCTCGACGCCGACCCCCCGCAGGTAGGCGTGCAGGACGCCGGACTCGAGGAACACCGCCTGGCCGGGCTCCAGCCGGACCAACCGCAGCAGCAGCGGCGCCACGATCCCGGCGTCCCCGGGGTGGCCACCCGCCAGCCGGACCACCCAGTCCAGCGCGGCCGCGTCCGACGACCCGGCCTCGGCCCGGTGCCCGCCGCAGGCCGCCGCCACCTCCGAGACCAGCCGGTCCCGCTCGACGCCGTCCAGCCCGAGGACCGCGGCGACGGTCTCCCGCAGCGCGTGCTCCTCGTCGGGGTGGGCCAGCGGGACGGTCAGCCGCTCCAACAGCGGGCTGCCCACCAGCCGGACCAGCCGCAGCGCCTCGGCCGGCGGCCGGAACCCGCACAGCGCCTCGGTGGGCCCGAGCGCGACCAGCAGCTCGGGCTTGTGGTTGCGGTCGCGGTAGTTGCGCCGCGGGTCGTCGGGGCGCAACCCTGCGGCCTCCTCCCGGGCGAACCCCTCGGCGGCCTGGGCCCGGTCGGGGTGCGCCTGGATGGACAGCGGCTGCTCGGCTGCGAGCAGCTTGACCAGGAACGGCAGGTCGGGCACGACGTCGGCCAGGGTGCGGCCGTCCGGCAGCCGGGACGGGTCGTCGGGGTGGGCGCCCATCCAGATCTCCGCCCACGGCTGGTCGGCGGGTGCCGGGAGTCCGAGCAGGGCCGGCAGCACGGTGCGCGAGCCCCATGCGTAGTGCCGCACCGCGGTGTCCAGCTGCAGCGCGGTCATCCGGGCGGCGATCCGCCCTCGGGGGGGCGCCGGATGTCCGGCTCGAGATAGATGAGGGTGGCCTGCGGGACACTCATACGGACCCGGGCCTCGGCCGCGTCGATGGCCGCCGCGACGCCCCGCGCGGTGTCGTCGTGCTGCACGGCCACCTTGGCCGCGACCATCAGGTCGTCCGGGCCGACGTACAGGGTGCGCAGGTGGATGACGCTGTGCACGCCGCCGCCGGCCAGGGCGGACCGGATCGCGGCGACGTCCTCGGCGCCGGCTCCCTCGCCCACGAGCAGGCTGCCCACCTCGTAGGCCAGGAACATGGCGATGAGCACGAGCAGCACGCCGATCGCCAGCGAGCCCACGCCGTCCCAGGCGCCGTTGCCCGTGGTCACCGCCAGCGTGACGCCGACCAGCGCGAAGACCAGGCCGAGCAGCGCTCCGGTGTCCTCCAGCAGCACCACGGGCAGCTCGGGCGCCTTGGCGTGCCGCAGGAACGCCCACCACGACCGGCTGCCGCGCAGCGGGTTGGACTCGTGGACGGCGGTCCGCAGCGACCAGGACTCAAGGAGGACCGCGACGCCGAGGACCCCGAACGCCCAGGCCGGGCTGGTCAGCGGCTCCGGGTGGTGGACCTTGTGCCACCCCTCGTACAGCGCGAACACCCCACCGAGGGTGAACAGGATGATCGACACGATGAAGGCGTAGAGGTAGCGCAGCCGACCGTAACCGAACGGGTGCGCGTCGTCGGCCACCTGGCGGGCCCTTCTCCCGCCGATGATGAGCAGCACCTGGTTGCCGGTGTCGGCCAGCGAGTGCACGGACTCCGACAGCAGCGACGAGGAGCCGGTCGCCAGGAAGGCGACGAACTTGCTGATCGCGATGCCCAGGTTGGCGAACATGGCGGCCACGATGGCCCGCGTCCCCCCGGAGGCGCTCACGCGCCCATTCGCTCCTTCAGCTCGGCGACGTGCGGCGACGTCGCGGGGTCCAGGCCGAGTCCGAGGGCGAGGTACACCGAGGCGAAGTCGGTGAGCGCCACCAGGCTGGCCACCCGGGCCAGCGCCGAGCTGCCCTCGGCCCGGTGCTCGGTGACCCGCACGCCGCTGGCCACGGCGGTGTCCCTCACGACGGCCGCGATCCGGCCGACGTCGGGCTCCTCGAACTCCTCGGCGTCACGCAGCAGCAGCAGCCGCAGCGTGGTCTGCTCGGGGGTCTCGAACGGGTCGGCGAACAGGTCGTCCCCGGCCCGGGCGAACGGGCCGTCGAAGGTGGCGACCACCTCGCCCGCGGCGTCCGGCAGGATCCCGGGAACGGCGGGGTGCCGGGCGTTGCGGGCCAGCTGCCCGGCGGCACGCAGCGCCCCCACGCCGGCGAGGTAGCCGGCGCCCAGCACCAGCGGCACGTGGCCCGCCAGCTCCAGGGCCAGCGCCTTGGCCGGGTTCACGAACGACTCCGAGGCCGGGCGGGCGGTCTCGGCGACGTAGTCCAGCCGGGCCGCGGTCTCCTCCAGCGCCGCGGCACCCGCCTCGACCAGCCCGAGGGAGTCGGCGGCCATCAGCACCGGGACGGCGAGCGCCCACAGCCCCGCCCGCGAGGACCGCAGGTCCGACGCCAGGGGCACGTGCACCCCGCGGGCCCGCGCGCACACCTCGGCCAACGGCGAGCCGGCCCGGCCCACGGTCAGCAGCCGGCAGCCGCGACGGGCCGCCTCGGCGGCCACCGCGAGCGGCCCGGCGGCCCGGCCGGAGACCGACACCGCGACCACCACGTCGAGCGCGGAGACCCAACCGGGCAGCGTCCCGGAGTGGACCGAGGACACCGGCACCGGGCTGCGCGGACCGGCTAGCGCCGTGAGCAGGTCGGCCACCACGGCGGAGCCGCCCAGGGCCGAGACGACCAGCGCCCGCGGGCGCCCGTCGACCGCCACCGCGCCGATGCCGGCCTCCCCGGCGAGGGCCTGCGCGGCTCGTACCTGGGCCCCGGCGCCGGCCAGGGCCAGCAGGGTGCCGTGGCGGTCGGCCGCGGCGAGCGCGTCCGGGTCGTTCAGCAGCGCCTCGTCGACGGTGCGGGTCATGCCGCTCAGCCCTGCTGGCCGATGCCGTTCGGCCCGGGCTCGGCCTCGTCGAGGAGCATCACCGGGATGTCGTCGCGCACCGGGAACGCGGTCGAGCAGTAGGTGCACACGAGCGCCTGTCGATGCTCGTCCGGCCGCACCGGCTCGTGCCGCTCGCACGGGCAGGCGAGGATCTCCAGCAGCAGCGGGTCCAGGTTCACGTGGCCTCCCGACGGACGAGGGCGAGCACGGCGTCGCGCACGTGCTCCATGGTCGCGACGTCGCGGGCCTCGACGTTCAGGCGCAGCAACGGCTCGGTGTTGGACGGGCGCAGGTTGAACCACCAGTCGTCGGCGGCCACCGTGAGACCGTCGAGGTGGTCCGCCGAGACGCCGGGCCGGCCCGCGTAGGCGGCCTCGACGGCGGCCGTGCTGGCCGCCACGTCGGCGACCTCGCTGTTGACCTCGCCCGAGGCCCGGTAGCGCTCGTACGGCGCCAGCAGGGCGGACAGCGGCGCCGGGCTGCCGCCGAGGGCTGCGAGCACGTGCAGCGCGGCCAGCATCCCGGAGTCGGCCCGCCAGAAGTCGCGGAAGTAGAAGTGCCCCGAGTGCTCGCCGCCGAACACCGCGCCGGTCTCGGCCATCACCTGCTTGATGAACGAGTGCCCGACCCGGGTGCGCACGGCGGTGCCGCCGTGCTCGGCGATCACCTCGGGCACGGTCCGGCTGGTGATCAGGTTGTGGATCACGGTGGCGCCCGGCTCGCGGGCCAGCTCACGGGCCGCGATGAGCGCCGTGATGGTCGACGGCGACACCGCGGCGCCGGTCTCGTCCACGACGAAGCAGCGGTCGGCGTCGCCGTCGAAGGCCAGCCCGAGGTCGGCGCCGGCGTCCAGGACGGCCCGCTGCAGGTCGCGCAGGTTCTCCGGCTCGATCGGGTTGGCCTCGTGGTTGGGGAACGAGCCGTCCAGCTCGAAGTACAGCGGGACAACGGTCAGCGGCAGCGTCGCGGCCGGGTCCTGCAGCACGAACGGGACGGTATGGCCGGCCATCCCGTTACCGGCGTCCACCACGACGGCCAGCGGCCGGATCCCGGCGATGTCGACCAGACCCCGCAGGTGGGCCGCGTAGGCGGGCAGGACCTCCTGTCGGGTCACCGTGCCGGCGGGGACGTCGGCGTCCGGGACGCCGTCCCCCACCAGGGCGCGGATCTCGGCCAGCCCGGTGTCCCGGCCCACCGGCGCGGCACCCACCCGGCACAGCTTGATGCCGTTGTATCGGGCCGGGTTGTGGCTCGCGGTGAACATGGCCCCGGAGACACCCAGCGAGCCGGAGGCGAAGTACAGCGCGTCGGTGGACACCAGCCCCACGTCGACGACGTCGGCGCCCTGGCCGGTCACCCCGGCGGCGAACGCGGCGGCCAGCGCCGGGCTGCTCGGGCGCATGTCGTACCCGACCGCGACGGTCGTCGCACCCACGACGCGCACGAACGCAGCCCCCACGGCGGTGGCCAGCTGCTCGTCGATCTGGTCCGGGTAGGTGCCCCGGACGTCGTACGCCTTGATGACGGCGTCCAGGTCACGATCCACGCGGAGCATGCCGCGGAGCCTACCGGGGCCCGGTCAGCGCTCCTTGCGGGTCTTGGTCAAGACGGTCTCCCGGTCCAGCTCGACCCCCTCGGCCACCCAGCTGCGGTGCGCGCACACGTGGCAGGAGGTGAACTCCACGGGAGTGCCGTCGGTGAGGGTCATGGCCAGCCGGGTGACCCGCTCGCCGGCGCAGGACCGGCAGCGAGCGCCGTCCCGCGCTCCCGGCTGGGTGAGTGAGCCCAGGGCGACGGGCGGCGCTGGCGTGGTGGAACGGCTGGTGCGGGCCATCGTGGCTCCCAGAGGGATCGGATCGAGGTCGGTGACGCGTCGGTGACGCGTCGGGTGCTGCATCGGCAGAAAGCGCGACCGGGCTTGAGTTTCGGGCGTTTCCAGGACAAATCGGACGGGTCCGAGTGGTCAGTCCCCGGTCGGGGGCAGCACCCGAAGGTGGCCGCGCCGGCCCAGCCCGTGCGCCGCGGCCGGCACCAGCTCGGGCTCGGGCTCGGGCCGCTGTGGCGGACGGGCGGCCTCCCGGACGGCGTCGGCGAGTGCCTCGAGGTCGTCCGTCGTCGGCAGCAGCGCCGCCGGGTCGGGGGCCAGCCGGACCACCTCCCAGCCGCGCGGCGCCGTGAGCCGTTCGCTGTGCACCTGGCACAGGTCGTAGCAGTGCGGCTCGGCGTACGTCGCCAGCGGGCCCAGCACGGCGGTCGACTCGGAGTACACGTACGTGAGGGTGGCGACGGCGGGCTGCCCGCACGCCGTCCGGGAGCAGCGACGGATGGAGCGCACGAGGTGAACGTACCCGGCCCGCCCAGCCACCCGCGGGAGGTGGTCGGCCCGGTCCCCGTGTCGGCCGGGCTCGCTACGCTGCCGGGGTGCGCGCACTGAGGCGGGGCCGGTCCCAGCCGGACCCCGAGCCGGGTCGCCCGGCCCGGCGCCGCGACCGGCACGGCCGCGGGATCCGCGGCCCGCTGGCACCCGCCTCGGTCCCCTACCCGCCCACCAGGGCCGAGCGGTTCGACGACCTGGTGCTCGGGGCCGTCGAGCGGATCGAGGGCGACTTCGCGGCCGAGCTGGCCGGCGTGGAGCTGGCCGTGGAGGAGGTCCCGCCGCCGGGGCCGGGGCCGGTGCCGCTGGGCCGGGTGGACCCGCCGTCGGGTGGCCGGCCGGCCCGGCTGGTGGTCTACCGGCGTCCGGTCGAGCTGCGCAGCCCGGACGTCCGGGACCGGCCGGGCCTGGTCCGCGACGTCGTCGTCGAGCTGGTCGCCGACCTGCTCGGGGTCAGCCCGGAACAGGTCGACCCCGACTACGGCGACGGGGACGCGGACTGACTGCGCTCAGCCGGCGGCTCAGCCGGCGCCCAGGCCCGCCATCGGGTCGGGCAGCACCGCGGGCACCTGCATGGTGGCCGGGCTGGCGACCACGGGGCCGCCGGTGATCAGCGGTCCGCGTGGGCCCTGCTCGGTGGTCAGCCAGGCCACGTAAAGCGGGCCGGCGCCGTCCACCGGCGTGACGACAGCCGCCACCCGGTACCCGGAGACACCGAGCTGGACCACCGTGGTCCGCCCCGCCGGGACCTTCACCGTGACCGGCTTGGGCACCGTGGGCGGCTTCGACCCGGCCGGCGGCAGCATGGTCAGCGTCGCGCTGACGTCGGTGTCGCCGGGCGCGGTGAGCAGCAGCACCGTGGACACCCGCACCGACGCCTCGACGTCGGTGACGGCCGCGGCACCGGGCAGCGCGGCGGCCGCGGCCGTGTAGGCGAAGTCGGGGTACTCGCCGGCACGGACCGTTCGGACCCCGCCGACCATGGGCTGGTCGGCGTCCACCTCGATCGCGTAGCCGCCCTGCGGCTTGACCTTGTCCAGCGGCACCTCGACGAGCTGGCCGGCCGGCACCTGAAGGGTGTCGATGCTCAGCGGGACGATCGACCCCTCGGCCGTGAGCAGCCTCAGGTGGACGACGGCGTCCGCGGGACCGGGGGCCACGAGCTGCAGGACCGACGTCGCGTCGGCGTCGCCGGGGACGCCCGGGATGACCAGGGAGCGGGCCGGCCCGACCGATGGCGGCACCCAGTCCACCCCCCCGGGGTCCAGCCCGTTGACCACGACGTCGGCCAGCGCCGAGGCCACCCGGCCGCTGACCGACGAGACCGCGACGGCGGTGGCGGCGGTCCCGGGCACCAGCGCGTCCAGGGCGAGCACCCGCTGCTGGCCCGCGGGGACGAGCACGCCCTGGGCGGCCGCCGGCTGCTGGGCGCCGGTCGGGGTGAAGACGGTCACGTCCACGGTCGCCGCGGTGGCGTCGGTGTTGGACAGGTACAGCGCCGACCGACGGCCCACCGTGGCTCCCCCGCCGACGAACCAGGCGTCCGGCTGCGCGGCCGTGCAGGACACGTTGCTGCGCCCTCTGGCCGGGCCGGCCGACGCCCGCACGGACACGTCCGCGGTGAGCCCCCTGGCCAGCGCTCCGGTGGCCTGCACGACCAGCGTGCTCGGCCCGGCCGCCGGCACCGGGTAGCGCAGCGTCACCGGCCCGTCCGGGCGGCTGGCCGGCGCCGCCAGCAACGGCTTCGCGTCGGCGGCCGCGCCGAGCGCCTCGACCCGCAGCGTGCCGTCGCCACCCCCCGGTGAGATCGCCGTGACGTACGACTGCTGGACGTCGGCCCGGGTCACCGCGCCCGGACAGACCAGGGTGAGCCGCTCGACCGGCACGGTGGCGCCACCGGATCCGCTCGCCGCTGTCGGCGCGACCGGCTGCGCGGCGGCGGTGACCGCGACGGCTCCGCCCAGCACCGCGGCCACGGCCAGCAGCACGGCGAACGGTCGGGTGAGCCTCATGCGTCGTCCTCCGTCGGACGCCGGCGTCCGGGCGTCGCGAGCACGACGACCGCCACGAACAGCACGCCCTGCGCGAGCAGCCAGCCGACCCGCTCGGCCGCCCGGTGGCCGACCTGCAGCCGGCCGCCGCCGGCGGGCAGGGTGAACGCCTGGGCCCAGCCGTCGAAGGCGGCGGCCCTGCTGAGCGAGGTCCCGTCGAGGGTCGCCCACCAGCCCGGGTCGGCGCTCTCGGCGAGCACGAGGGTCCGGCCGGCCGCCCCGCCGATGACCGGGGTGTCCACGGTCGTGGTCGCGGCCGTGGCGTCCGCCTTCACCGGCACGTCGGCGGCGGCCGGCCGCTCGATGCGCACCCGCGGCCCGGCCGGCAGCAGCCGCCACACGGCCGCCCCCTGGACGGCACCGACCCTGGCCAGCCCCGGCACGCCGTCCACCGCCCTGACGACGCGGTCCGGCGCCGGGTCCGCCACCTCGAGGAAGCCGACCCCGTAGCCGGCCATGGCCGCGACGGCCGGCTCGTCCGCCCGGCCACCGAGGACATCGGCCAGCACCGGTCCGAGCGCGGCGACCGTGCTCGCGGGAGGGGCGACGTCAGCGTCCCCGACCACCCGGCCCGACCCGGCCACCAGCGCGTAGCTGGCCCGGCCCTCGGTGTCCACCGCCACGACCAGGGTGCGCGGCCGGGACGGGGTCTGGCTGGACGCCACCACGTACGCGGGGAGCACGTCGCCAGCGCCTCGGGCCAGCACGCCGTCACCCGCACCGCGGGCCAGCCAGCCGGCGGCCAGCAGCACCGGCGCGGCCGTCGCGGCCACCAGGAGCACAACGGCCACCGGTTGCCGCCAGCCGAAGTGGTGGCCGGCCAGCCGCTCCCGCAGCCCCTCGGCGCCGAGCACCGCGGCCGACACGAGGGCGGCCCCGCCGAGCAGGGTGGCCGCTCCCGGCCAGACCGGGACCTCGACCCCGAGCGGCGCCGGGGTGACCCGCAGCAGGGACAGGACCAGGCCGGCCCCGAGCCCGACCAGGGCCACCACCCAGGCGCCGAGCCCGGCCCGGCGGCGGTCCCCGCGCAGCAGCGCGGCCCAGGCGGCCAGCAGCAGGCCCCCGGTGACCCACCAGACCGGCGTCCCCGGGCCGCCGGGGTTGGCCAGGGCCACCGACCACGCCGTCGGCGACCCGGCGCCGACCCGCGTGGCGCCGACGTCGAGCACCCACAGCGCCGGTTCGTGCAGCGCGCGCAGCGACCAGGGCAGCAGCAGCACCGGGGGGACGACCGCCACGACGCCCAGTCGGGCCCAGCCCAGCGCTGGCGCGCCGAGCAGCAGCAGCCCCGCACCCGCAAGGACCGTGAGCGGCCACAGCACCGGCGCGAAGGCGGTGAGGACGGCGAGCAGCAGCCCGGCGCCCCAGGCGGCGCCCCAGGAGGGTCGCGCCGCCCGACCGACACCGAAGGCGCGGAGCACCGCCCACCCGGTGAACGGCAGCAGCCAGGCCGCCGTCGCGACGCCGAGTCGACCGCCGGCCACGGCGCCGGTCACCGCAGGCAGCAGCGCGTAGCCGACCGCGCCGGCGACCCGGGCCCACCGCGCGCGGACCAGCCGACCGAGCACCAGGTAGGCGGCCAGCCCGGCCAACGGGACCGCGAGCAGCAGCAGCAGGTCGACCGCCAGCCAGGCCTTGCCCAGCAGCGCGGTGGCCAGCAGCGCGACCGGCGCCAGGTACGGCGGGGCGGCCAGCCCGCTGCCGGTGCCGACGTCGTGCCAGCCGGCGAGGTAGGCCGCCCACAGGTCGCTCGCGCCGCCCGGGGCGGGGAGCAGCGCGCCGCCGGACAGCGGGCCGCCGCCCAGGACCAGACCGCGGAAGGCCACCAGCGCCAGCGCCACCAGCCCGAGCAGCACCACGGTGCCCGGCCGGCTCAGCAGCGCCCGCAGCCAGCCGCTCCCGGTGGCCATCTCGTCCAGCTCGTCCGAGACCGGACCGGGCTCCAGCACCGAACCGGCGCTGGTCGAGACGAGGGTGCGGCCGGCGGCCAGGCCGCGCAACGTCTCGATCCCGTGCCGCGCGCCGGACCAGGGCGGGGCCAGCAGCGGCCGCACGGCCCGCGCCGGCACCGCCCGCGTGTCCCGACGATCCCGGCGGGCCCGGCGCACCGCCGCGGGGCGCAGCAGCACCGAGGCGGCGGCCTCCAGCTCCTCCAGCGCCTCACCGGGCGCCTTGGCCAGCGCCAGCCCGAGCGCCCGCAGCAGGCTGCCCAGGGCCAGCCGAAGGTACTGCGGCACGACCGCGAGGGCGCCGGCGTTGGCCAGCAGCACGTGCAGGGCCGAGCGCCGGTCCGCCCGGTGCACCCGGCCACCGACGGCGTCCGGCCGACGACGCCCGGCGGAGGACGCGACCCGGTGCCGGATGACAGCGTCGGAGGTGACGACCACCCGGTGGCCGGCCAGGTTCGCCCGCCAACCCAGGTCGACGTCCTCGCGGAACATGGCCAGGGCGGGGTCGAAGCCGCCGAGCGCGTCCCACACGTCGCGGCGCACCAGCATCCCGGCCGAGCCGACGGCGAGCACGTCACGCTGGCCGTCGTGCTGGCCCTGGTCCATCTCGTCGCGCTCGATGCCGGTCTCCCGGCGGCCGCTCCCGGCGATGCTCAGGCCCATCTCGACCAGCCGGCGCCGGTCCACCCAGCCGACCGCCTTGGGCCCCACGATCGCCACCGACGGGCTGGCGTCGGCCACCGCGAGCAGGGCGCGCAGCGCGGCCGGGTCGGGGGCGCTGTCGTCATGCAACAGCCACAGCCAGTCCACGACCCCGCTGGCCGGGCCGGTCGTGTGCGTGACCGCTCCGGCCAGCGAGTCGACCGCGTGCGCGACGGCCGGGCCGAAGCCGGTGTCGCGCGGCCGGGTGAGGACGGCCGACGAGCCGAGGGCCGCGGACAGCAGCTGGGGGGTGCCGTCGGTGGAGCCGGTGTCGACCGCCAGCACGAGCTGCGGCGGCCGCTCCTGGGCGGCCAGCGCCGCGAGCGTCTCGGGCAGCCACCGCTCGCCGTCGTGAGCGACCAGCAGTGCGGTGACGCGGAACTGCTCGAAGGTGCGAGTGTCCGGCTCCGGCTCGAGCTCCTCGGGGTCCCCGAGCGCCCCGTCGAGCCGCTCGGGGCCGAAGGTCGCGTCGATGAAGGGTGTCGTCATGCGTCAGGGGGGGGTGCCGGGAGCCGAGGCTCGGTTGGGGTCGCCCACCCTACGCGCGCCCGCCCCCGACGCCGAAACCGCCGAGAGCGGTCGCGGTCAGACCGCCTGCTTCTTCAGCCGCCGGCGCTCGCGCTCGGACAGCCCGCCCCAGATCCCGAACCGCTCGTCGTGCATCAGCGCGTACTCGAGGCACTCGCCGCGGACGTCGCAGCCGACGCACACCTTCTTGGCTTCACGGGTCGAGCCGCCCTTCTCCGGGAAGAACGCCTCGGGGTCCGTCTGGGCGCACAGTGCGCGCTCCTGCCAGGACATCTCCTCGGTGCCGTTCTGCAACGTGAACACGACGCTCATCTGCACGCTCCCCTCGACCCTCGTCCCCGCCCACCCTGCGGTGGACGAATGACATGCGTGGAATTACACGCGCGTCGCTCCCACTTCGTCAAGCGGAACCGTGTTAGTCGGGAGCGACACGCCGAAGCGGGATGAGGGACAGGTCGGCGGGGACGCCGCCGTTGCGGCGGGCCACCGCGGCCCGCTCGGGGTCCACCGGGCCGTAGGTGGTGGTCCGCTGGCGGGGCGGCCGGTCGATGTCCAGGGCGAGCTGCTCCAGCTCGGCGACGGTGCGCCGGGAGCCGTGCGCGGAGCCGGCCATCCGGCTGATGGTCTCCTCCATGAGGGTGCCGCCGAGGTCGTCGGCGCCGCCGCGCAGCATGCCCTGGGCCCCGGCCGTGCCCAGCTTCACCCACGAGGTCTGCACGTGGTCGATGCGTCCGTGCAGCAGCAGCCGGGCCATCGCGTGCACGGCCCGGTTCTCCCGCATGGTCGGGCCGGGGCGGGACACCCCGGCCAGGTAGACCGGCGCGTTGGTGTGCACGAACGGCAGCGGGACGAACTCGGTGAACCCGCCGGTCTCGTCCTGGATCCGGGCCAGCAGCCGCAGGTGCGCGAGCCAGTGGCCGGGGGTGTCCACGTGCCCGTACATCATGGTGGCGCTGGACCGCAGCCCGACCTGGTGCGCCGTGGTGATGACCTCGACCCACGCCTCGGTCGGCAGCTTGCCCTTGGTGAGCACCCAGCGGACCTCGTCGTCGAGGATCTCGGCGGCGGTGCCGGGGATCGAGCCGACGCCGCTGGCCTTGGCCTCGGTCAGCCACTCTCGCACCGACAATCCGGACCGGGTGGCGCCGTTGACCACCTCCATGGGGCTGAACGCGTGCACGTGCATGCCGGGCACCCGCTCGCGGACCGCCCTGGCCAGCTCGAAGTACGCCGTGCCGGGCAGCTCGGGGTCGATGCCGCCCTGCATGCACACCTCGGTCGCCCCGGCCCGCCAGGCCGCCTCGGCCCGGTCGGCGACCTCGGCCAGCGACAGCGTGTACGCGTCGGCGTCGGTGCGGCGCTGCGCGAACGCGCAGAACCGGCAGCCGGTGTAGCACACGTTGGTGAAGTTGATGTTCCGGTTGACCACGAAGGTCACGGCGTCGCCGACGGTGTCCGCGCGGACGGCGTCGGCGAGTGCCGCGAGGGCGTCCATGGCCGGGCCGTCGGCGTGGAACAGGGCCAGCGCGTGGGCGTCGGACAGCCCGGCCGGGTCGGCCTCGGCGGCCCGCAGCGCCGCGAGCACGTCGCCGTCCACCCGCTCGGGGGCGCCGCGGGCGGTGCCCTCCTCGCGCAGCGCGTCCCAGTCGCCGTAGACCGCGTCGAAGTCGCCGCGCCGGTCGCCGGTGCGCCCGACCGTGTCCACCTCGACGTGCAGCTGCGACCGGCCGGACGACGCCGTCCCCCACTGCGGGTCCGGCTCCTGCCAGGGCAGCCCCACCGGCCGCCGGCCCGGCACCGCCAGCCCGCCGGCGTCGGCGAGCGCGGCCACGTGCGGGCGCACCCGCGGGTCCAGCCACGGCTCGCCGTCCAGGACGTACTCCGGGTGCGCGGTGAGCCGCTCGGCCAGGGTGAACCCGGCGGCCGCGGTCAGCTCGGCCAGCCGGTCGATCTGCGGCCACGGCCGCTCCGGGTTCACGTGGTCCGGGGTCAGCGGGGAGACCCCGCCCCAGTCGTCGGCCCCGGCCCGCAGCAGCGCCGCGAGCTGCTCCGGCTCGGACAGGTTCGGCGGCACCTGCACCCGCATCCGCGGGCCGAGCACCAGCCGGGCCACCGCCACGGTGGCGAGGTACTCCTCGAAACCGACGTCCGGCTCGGCGCGCATCGCGGTGTCGTCCTTGGCCCGGAAGTTCTGGACGATCACCTCCTGCACGTGGCCGTGCCGGCGGGCGGCCGCCCGGATCGCGAACAGCGACTCGGCCCGCTCGACCGCGGTCTCGCCGATGCCCACCAGGATCCCGGTGGTGAACGGCACCATCGCGCGGCCGGCGTCCTCGAGCACCCGCAGCCGCACCGCGGGCTCCTTGTCCGGCGAGCCGAAGTGCGGGCCGCCGGGCTGCGACCACAGCCGGGTCGCGGTGGTCTCCAGCATCATCCCCATGGACGGCGCCACCGGCTTCAGCCGCAGCATGTCCTGCCAGCTCATCACCCCGGGGTTCAGGTGCGGCAGCAGTCCGGTCTCCTCCAGCACCCGCACCGCCATGGCCCGCAGGTAGGACAAGGTGTCCTCGTAGCCGTGCTCGTCCAGCCAGCTGCGGGCCGCGGGCCAGCGGTACTCGGGCCGGTCGCCGAGGGTGAACAGCGCCTCCTTGCAGCCCAGAGCCGCCCCCTCCCGGGCGATGGCCAGCACCTCGTCCGGCTCCAGAAAGGCCGCCGGGAGCCGCCCCGGCACGGTGGCGAACGTGCAGTAGTGGCAGCGGTCCCGGCACAGCCGGGTCAGCGGGATGAACACCTTGCGGCTGTACGTGACGACCCCGGGCCGCCCGGCCGCCGCCAGGCCCGCGTCCCGCACCCGGGACGCCGCCTCCAGCAGCGGCTCGAGGCGCTGGCCCCGCAGCTGGAGCAGGACGGCGGCCTCGGCCACGTCCAGCGCCTTGGCGGCCCTGACCCGGGCGAGGGCGCGGCGGACGGCGGCGTCGGTGGGCGGGGCGACCTCGGGCATGCCCCTGAGCCTAAGCACCCCCCGTGCCGGACCAGCTGACGGTCTCCACCAGCCGGGCGCCGGACTGGGTCACGTCGGGCAGCAGCGCGGCGACCTCGGGGGTCCGGGCGGCCGGCAGGCACAGTCGTCGGGTCACCAGCGCGGCCCGCTCGTCCAGCGGATCGTCGTCCGCCGGCTCGGGGCGCTCCCACCGCTCGACCCGTAGCCCGGTGACCCCGGCCTCCTGCAGGACGGCGACGAAGTCGGGCGACGTCGGCCGCTCCGGGCGGGGCAGGCCGTGGAACCGCAGCCACAGCGGTGCCAGCCAGGCCATCGGGTGCTCCACGGGCAGCTCGACGACGACCCGGCGCCGGGCGGACCCGGTCAGCGCGGCCACGAACGGTCCGATGTCAGGGACGTCGTAGACGACGTGGTGGCACACGACGAGGTCCTGCGCCCCGGCCTCCTGGGCAACCTGCGGCCACAGCCCCTCGACCGTCCGGGCCGGCACCCCGAGCCCGGCCGCCCGCTGGGCGTAGGCCGCGAGCATGTCGGCGGAGCGGTCCACGGCCACCAGCTCGGTGGCCCACGGGGCCAGCGGCAGGCTGGCCGCCCCGGCGCCGGCGCCCACGTCCAGCACGCTGCCCGGTCCCCCGGTGGTCAGTGCGTCCTGGGCCGCCTCGAAGGACCGACCGGACGGCGCGGTCACCGCGGCGTCGGCCCGGTCGGCGAACCGGCGGACCGGGTGGCCCCAGGGCGACGACTCGGCCCGGGCCAGGATCTCCTCGGGGACGGCCCACTCGGCGAGCGCGGCCGACCAGCTGCTCGCGGCGGTCACGCCGGCGCGTCCGCACCGGCCCGCCGGCGCTCGGCCAGCTGCGCGACCGGGGTGCGCCCGACCCGTGCGACCAGCCCGGTGAGCAGCCCCACGGCGATGGCCAGCAGGTGCTCCCAGCCGGCCAGGCCCGGCTCCAGGAACGCCAGGGCCAGCAGCGGGGCCAGCAGTGCCGAGCCGACCAACGGCAGGCCGAGCGCGACCGCCACGGCCGCGGCCAGGGCCACCGAGAGCACGGAGGGCCCGGTGTCGAGCAGGTGCCGGTAGTCCGGGGACAGCTGGCCCAGGACGCCGGGCGGCAGCTCGAGGCAAAACCGGACGAGCAGGGTCACTGCGGCGTGCGCGCTCAGCCCGACCAGCACCGCGCGTCGCCAGCCGAGCACCGCGGATCCGGCCAGCAGCGCCGCGAACACCTGCAGCATGGCGCCCCACACCGGCAGCCCGGCTGTCGGCGCGGCTGCGGACAGCGGCAGCCGCTGCAGGGCGACCAGCAGCGGCTCGTCGGCGCGGTACCCGGCGAGGTCCTCGACCAGCTCGCGCCCCCCGGACAGGAAGCCGACCGCCCACATCGCGGCGACCAGCGCGGCGCCCGCTACCGCGACGAGCAGCGCGGCGCGGGGCTCCCCGGCCGAGCGCACAACCGACCGCAGCTCACCGACCTCACGGGCCACCCGGCGTGCCAGCACGCGCCCAGTCTGCCCCGGCGGACCGCCTCCCGACACCCCGCCGCGCGCCCCCAGGACCGGCTGAGAGGATGACGCGGTGCAGATCACGGCGCTGGCCGGCGGCATCGGTGGGGCTCGGTTCCTGCGCGGCCTGCTGGCCGAGCTGGCCGCCCGCGCGGAGGCCGGAGCCGAGCCGGCCCAGGTGACCGTCATCGGCAACACGGCCGACGACATCACCCTGTTCGGCCTGCGGGTGTGCCCGGACCTGGACACCGTGATGTACACCCTCGGCGGCGGCATCGAGGAGTCACAGGGCTGGGGCCGGGCCGGTGAGACGTATGCCGTCAAGGGGGAGCTGGCCGCCTACGGTATGCAGCCGCAGTGGTTCGGCCTCGGCGACCGAGACCTCGCCACCCACGTCGTGCGCACCCAGATGATGGCCGCGGGCTACCCGCTCTCGGCGGTCACCGAGGCGCTGTGCGCCCGTTGGCGGCCCGGGGTGCGGCTGATCCCGATGTCGGACGAACGGGTCGAGACGCACGTCGTCATCGACGACCCGGACCAGCCCGGCCTGCCGCGGCAGACGAAGGCCATCCACTTCCAGGAGTGGTGGGTGCGCTACCACGCCGAGCTGCCGGCCCGCTCGATCGTGCCGATCGGGGTGGACGCCGCCCAACCGGCCCCAGGCGTGCTCGAGGCCCTGGCCGGGGCGAACCTCATCGTGCTGCCGCCGTCCAACCCGGTGGTGTCCATCGGGACGATCCTGGCCGTGCCCGGGATCCGGGACGCCGTGGTCGCCGCGGCCGCCCCCGTCGTCGGGGTCTCGCCCGTGATCGGCGGGGCGCCGGTGCGCGGCATGGCCGACGCCTGCCTCACCGCGATCGGCGTGGAGACCTCGGCCGGCGCGGTCGCCGGCCTGTACGCCGGGATGCTCGACGGCTGGCTGGTCGACGAGGTGGACTCCGGCACGGTGGTGGACGGGGTGCAGGTCCGGGCGCTGCCGCTGCTCATGACCGACGAGCCGGCCACCCGGGCGATCGCCGCGGCCGCGCTCGACCTGGGGGCGGAGCTCGCCGGGTGACGACCTTCACCGTG
The DNA here is from genome assembly GCA_038252405.1 of Actinomycetes bacterium. Taxonomy (GTDB): domain Bacteria; phylum Actinomycetota; class Actinomycetes; order Prado026; family Prado026; genus DATCDE01. The sequence goes on from JBBSAJ010000005.1 coordinate 92,251, forward strand.
CTGCCGGTCCTCGGCGTCCCCGAGGTGCGCCCCGGCGACGACCTGGCCAGGCTGCTCGCCGACGCCGCGACCGGTCCCGGCGGCCCGGGCCTGCGCGACGGCGACGTCCTCGTGGTCACCAGCAAGGTGGTGAGCAAGGCCGAGGGGCGGGTCGTGGAGGCCACCGACCGGGAGGCGGCCATCGACGCCGAGACCGTGCGGGTGGTCGCCCGCAGGGAGCAGACCCGGATCGTGCAGACCCGGCACGGCCTGGTGCTCGCCGCAGCCGGCGTCGACGCCTCCAACGTCCCGGCCGGGACCGTCGTCCTGCTGCCGGTGGACCCGGACGCCTCCGCGGCCCGGCTGCGCGCGGCGCTGCGCGAGCGGCTCGGCGTGCGGGTCGCTGTGGTCGTGAGCGACACCTTCGGCCGGCCCTGGCGGCTGGGGCTCACCGACGCCGCGGTGGGCGCGGCGGGGCTGGCGCCGCTGGACGACCACCGGGGGCGGCTGGACGCCCACGGGCACACCCTCGAGCAGACCGTGGTGGCGGTGGTCGACGAGCTGGCCGCCGCGGCCGACCTGGTGAAGGGCAAGCTGGCCGGTGTCCCGGCCGCGGTGGTGCGCGGCCTGGACCACCTGGTCACCGACGACAACGGTCCGGGCGCACGGGCGATGGTCCGCCCGCTCGAGGAGGACATGTTCCGGTTCGGGCACCGTGAGGTGCTCACGGCCCGGCGCACCGTGCGGGCGTTCACCGACGCGCCGGTCGACCGCGCGGCCCTGCTGCGCGCGGTGGCCGCCGCGGTCACGGCCCCGGCCCCGCACCACACCACGCCGTGGCGGTTCGTGCTGGTCGACGACGCGGACCTGCGCACCCGGTTGCTCGACGCGATGGCGCAGCGGTGGGCGGCGGACCTGCGCGCGGACGGCTTCGACGAGGAGTCGGTGGCCCGACGGCTGCGCCGCGGGGACGTGCTGCGCGGCGCGCCCTGCCTGGTGGTGCCCTGCCTGGTCATGGCCGGGTCGCACGCCTACCCGGACGCCCGGCGGGCCACCGCCGAGCGCGGGATGTTCCTCGTGGCGATGGGCGCCGGGGTGCAGAACCTGTTGGTGGCGCTCGCAATGGAGGACCTCGGCTCGGCCTGGGTGAGCAGCACGCTGTTCTGCCAGGACGTCGTCCGCGCGGTGCTCGACCTGCCGGACGGATGGGACCCCATGGGCGCCGTCGCGGTCGGGCACCCGGCCCAGCCGGCCCCGGAGCGGGCCCCCCGCGACCCCGCCGAATTCCTCCTGGTCCGGTAACGACCCGCCTACCGGGTGCGGTGGTCCAGCGGGGCGTAGCGCGGCGCCCGCCGCGGCCGGGTCACCCCGGACAGCTCGACCATCCGGACGGCGCGGTAGCGGTGCCCCTCGTAGGGGCCGAGCAGCTCGAGCATCCGGGCGTCGTCGCCGTCCGGCTCGCCGGTGAGGGCGTGGACGACGAGGCCCGGGAGGTGCAGGTCGCCCACCGAGACGGCGTCCGGGTCGCCGTGGACCCGCTGGCGCACCTCGGCCGCCGTCCACCGGCCGACGCCGGGCAGCGAGCACAGCCGCCGCTCGACCTCGTCCATCGGCAGGCCGACCGTGCGCTCCAGCGCGGCGGCCCGCTGCGCCGCCCCGACGATCGTGCGGGACCGCTCGGGACCGACTCCGGCCTGGTGCCACTCCCAGGACGGGATCCGGGCCCACTGCTGCGGCTCGGGGGCCACCACCATGCCGTCCGGCGCCGGGCCGGGGGCCGGGCCGCCGTACCGCCGCAGCAGCCGCTGCCAGGCCTGCCGGGCCTCGCCCCCGGTGACCTTCTGCTCGAGCACCGTGAGCACGAGCGTCTCCAGCACCGGGCCGCTGCGCGGGACCCGCCAGCCGCGGTGCCGCCGCCAGGCCGCCCGCAGCAGCGGGTGCTCGGGCTGGAACGCCTCGGCCGTGACGTCGTCGGCCCCGAGCAGCGCGGGAAACGTGTCCAGCAGCCATGGCGCGCCGGGACCCCACGCCGTCCCGACCAGCTCGCCCGCCGCCGGGTCGAGGGCGAGGTGCAGCGTGCCCGGCCCGTCGGGGGTGCGCGCCGCGCGCCAGACCTCGCCCGCCCCGACCCGCCACAAGGGGTCGAAGGGACCCCGGCCCAGCGGCCCCAGCGTGGCGACCAGGTCCACCGGCCGGCCCGGGACCCAGACCCGCCGCAGCGGGTCCGCCCAGGCCACCGCCCGCTCGGCCACCGCGGTCAGCTCGGCTGGTCGCTCGACATCCGCACGGCGCGCTCGCCCAGCACCGCGTCGACCCAGACCCGCGCCCCCGGCGGCAGCTCGCACCGCGCGCCGATGCGGGCGCCGTCCCCCACGACGACGCCGTCGAGCACGGCACCGGCGCCGACGACGGCGCCGGTCCCGACCACGCTGTCCCGGACCACGGCACCCGCCTCGACGACCACGTCGTCCCCGAGCACGGACCCGTCGACGACGGCACCGGAGGCCACCGAAGCGCCGTGGCCGAGCGTGCTGCCGCCGCCCACCTGCGCGCCGTCGTCGACCCGGCTGCCGGGCAGCCGCAACGACTCGCCCGTGGGCCCGGGCAGCGCCGACGACCGCACCCGGCCCAGCACCAGGTCCCGGGAACCGGTCACGAAGTCGGCCGGCTTGCCCAGGTCGAGCCAGTAGGCCGGGTCGACGTGGCCGAGGACCAGCGCCCCGTCGGCCAGCAGCCCGGGGAAGGTCTCCCGCTCCACCGAGACCGGCCGCCCCTGCGGGATGCCGTCGACCACCGAGCGCCGGAACACGTAGCAGCCGGCGTTGATCTGGTCGGTCACCGGCTCGGGCATCTTCTCCAGGAACGCGGTGACCCGGCCGTCGGCGTCGGTCGGCACGCAGCCGTAGGCACGGGCGTCCTCGACCTTGGTGAGGTACAGGGTCACGTCGGCGGCGCGCTGCTGGTGCAGGGCCACCTGCGCTCCGATGTCGTGGCCGGACAGGACGTCCCCGTTGAGGATGACCACCGGGTCGTCCGGGCCGCCGCGCAGCCGGTCGGCGACGTTGCGGATCCCGCCCCCGGTGCCGAGCGGGACCTCCTCGGTGACGTACTCCAGCTCGATGCCCCACCGGCTGCCGTCGTCCAGGAAGCCTTCGAAGACCTCAGCCCGGTACCAGGTCGCGAGCACGACGTGGGTGACGCCGGCGTCGCGCAGCCGGGCCAGCTGGTGGACGATGAACGGGACGCCGGCCACGGACAGCATCGGCTTGGGCGTGGTCACCGTCAGCGGGCGCAGCCGGGTGCCCTTGCCGCCCACGAGCAGGATGGCGTCGGTCATGGCCGCTGACCCTATCCGCTGCTCCCCTCGGCTCCCCCTAGGCTCAGGCGGATGGACCACCCCGCCGCCCTGCTCGACGCCGCGCTGCGCCGGGACGCCGCCCGCCCGCTGGTCACCTTCTACGACGACGCGACCGGTGAGCGGGTCGAGCTGTCCGTGGCCTCGTTCGCCAACTGGGTCGCCAAGACCGCGAACCTGGTGGTCGACGGCCTCGGCCTGCAGCCCGGCGAGGTGCTGGCTCTCGACCTGCCGCGGCACTGGCTCGGCGCGGTGTGGGCGGTGGCCGCCTGGTCGGCCGGCCTGGTCGTGGCGCCCGACGGAGACCCCGGGTCGTGTGCCGTCGCCGTCACCGGACCGGACGGCGTCGAGGCCAACCGGGCCGCCCCCGAGCTGGTCGTGGTGTCGCTGCGGCCCCTCGGCACCCCGCTCCCCGACGGGGCGCTGCCGGCCGGCGTGCTCGACTATGCCCGCGAGGTCCCCCTGCACGGCGACCGCTTCGCGGGGGGGCCGCTGGACCCGGCCGCACCGGCGCTGACCGTGGGTGGCACGGGTCGTACGGCGGCCGAGGTCGTCGAGCTGGCAAGGGACACGGCCACGCGCTGGGGGGTGCCGCCGGGGGGGCGCCTGCTGGTGGCGGGGGCGCTGCCGCAGCCCGACGAGCTGCTGGCCGCCACCGCGGTGCCGCTCGCGCTGGACGGGTCGGTGGTGCTGTGCGCCCATGCCGCGGCGGACTCGCTGGCGGACCGAGCGGCCAGCGAGCGGGTGACCGCTAGCGTGTGACCGCGGCGGCCGCCGCGCGGGCGCTCAGGTCGGAGACCGCGCTGGTCCCGCCCAGGACGGTCACCGTGCCGACCGCCGGGTGGTCGGTCAGCCAGGTCCGTGAGGACGCGGTCAGCGCCGACGGCGCGGTGAGCAGGATGATCCGGCCCAGGACGCCGCCGGGCAGCGAGTCGACCAGGTTCGCCGCCGCCCCCGACGCCAGCGCCACCTCAGCCGGGTCCACCCGGCCGGCGAAGGTGTCCGCGAGCAGGGTGGACAGTGCGTAGACATCGGGCGCCTGCAGCACCGTGGGCGAAGGCAGGCTCGCCGCTGCCGTCGAAGGGACGCCGCCCACGACGTAGGTCGAGCGCACCCCGAGCGCGCTCATCGCCTGCGCCGTCGCAGCCGGCACCGCTCCCGGCCCGGTGAGCAGCACCGGCATGGACAGCGCGGCGGCCGGGCCGCCAGCGAGCAGCGCCGCCATCAGCTGGTCGTCGGCGCCGGGCGCCACGACCGCCGTGCCGGAGCCGGCACCGACCTGCCGGGCGATCGCCGCGGCGGTGGCGTACCGGTCCGCGCCGGCCAGTCGCACGACCCGGATACCGGCGCCCGTGAGCTGGGCCGCCACCGCCGGGCCGACGGCCGCGGTCCCCCCGACCAGGTAGGCGGTGGCGGGCGCCCGGCGGGCGACCTCGGCGGCGACCGAGGTGGGCAGCCCCGCCACCTGGGTGAGCAGCACGGGGGCCCGCAGGGAGCGGCCGAGCGGGGCGGCGACCAGCCCGTCCACGAGGTGGGCGTCCGCACCGGAGGCGATCACCACGGCACTGGCCGTCGGGTAGGCGGCCTGCCCGATGGCGACGCTGGTGGCGTACCGATCCGTCCCGCCGAGCCGGCGCGTGGGGCAGCCGGCGCTGTCCGGCTGGCAGCCGGTCGCCGCGGTGCCGGTGCTGCCCGGGTAGAACGACGTCTGCGCGAGCGCCCCCGGCCAGCCCAGCGAGATGTGGATGTGGTCGATGTGCGGGTCGCCGGCGGGTGCGGTGTGCCTGGTCAGGTCGTACGCCCGCCACATCCAGCTGTCGTAGATCAGGTACATGACCCCGAGCCGGCGGGCCATCGCGTTGGCGTTGCCGTAGGCGTCGGTGGCCAGCAGCCAGCCGATGAAGGCGTCCGCGGCGGCCTTCTGCGCCGGGACCCGGGAGTCGACCATCCAGTCCAGCGCCCGCCCCTCCTGGTGCCCGCTGGGGCTGGTCGTGCTGCACGCCCGCAGGGTGCCGAACGACGTGTACGCGGGGTAGGTCCGCCGGATCACGTCCATGATCGCGACGATGCCCGGCTGGACGACGGTCGTGCAGGTGGTCCCCTCGGTGGGGTCCCAGGGCTGGTAGGAGTCGATCGTCGGGCCGAGGTCCGGCGTCACCGGGACCGCGGCAGCCGCTCGGGCCGGGCCGGCGGGCAGCGCCAGCAGACCGAGGACGGCGACGAGGACGGCGGCCAGCAGACGGGACGGCCGCCCCAGCACGAGGGGGCTCACCCTCTCCTCCTCGGCAGCCGGCCGGACACCTCGATCCCCCGATCGGGGGTGCTGTCCGGCCGCTCAGCCGGCCCCGAACGCGGTGACCGCGGCCACCACCACCTGGTCGGTGAGCACGCCGGTGCCGCCGATGATCAGCAGCTTCTGCAGGCTGGACGCCTGCTTGAGCCAGGCCGCCACCTCGGGCGGTAGCTGCGCGGACGTGTACAGCGTCGCCCGGCCCAGCGGGCTGGCCGCGAGGGCGTCGACGAGCGAGCCGTCGGACCCTGCCGTCAGCGCCACCTGGGTCATGTCCAGCAGCGAGGAGAACGCCTGGGTCACGGCGACCGACGTGCCGTAGCGGGAGGCGCCGCCGGCCCGGTACGGCGTGGGCAGCTGGGCCAGCACCGCGTCGGACACCACCCCGGTGCCGCCGACGACGGTGACCGCCTTCGACCCGAGCGCGGTGAGCTCCGCACGGGTGGCTGCGGGCACCGCGCCGGCCAGCACGAGCAGGATCGGTCGCCCGGCTCCGGCGGCCGGTCCCGCCGCGGCCATCGCGTCGGCCAGGCTGGTGCCGTTGACGACCACGGCCGGCGTGCCCGCGGCGACGCCCATGGCCTGGGCCACGGCCGCCGCGGTGCTGAACCGGTCGGCACCAGCGACCCGCTTGACCGTCGTGACACCCAGGGCCGCGAGCGACTTCTCCAGGCCGACGCCGAGCGCGCTCGCCCCGCCCACCAGGTACACCCTGGTCGCCTTGCGGCGGGTCAGCTCGGCCGCCGTCACGGCTGGCAGGCTCGACGCGGTCGCCAGCAGGATCGGCGCGCCCAGCTTGGCCGCCAGCGGACCGGACACCATCCCGTCGACCAGGTGGTCGTTCTCGCCGGAGACCAGCACCACCGTGGTGGCTGTGGGTGCGGCCACCTTGCCGACCGCGACCGCGGTGGCGTAGCGGTCGGCACCGGCCAGCCGCTGGACCGGCAGCAGGGCCGCAGTGGGCTGCGCGCCGCTGTCCTTGACCCACGTCGAGGGCAGCACGAGCCGGCTGGCCAGCTGCGCGCCGGTGATGGTCGCGGTCGCGCCCGTCGACGACGTCGCCGTCACCTGCTTGACGGCGCCGCTGACGTAGCGGGTGACCACCTTCCAGGTGGCGACGTCCGCGAGCCCGAACGCCGCGGCCACCGTGGCCTGGGTCAGGGTCCGGGTCCAGGCCGCGTACGTCGGGTTGAGCGTGGGGTCGAGGCTCCAGTGGTCGTCGACGCTGCGCGTGTAGGACAGCGCCGTGCTCCAGACGTCCTCGCTGTTTTGGGTCTTGCCGCCGCTGGAGGAGAAGAAGTAGGCGGGCACCGTCTTGCCGGCCACGGTGACGGCGAGGCCGGTGGTCGCCGTCGCGTCGGTGGCGGCGACCGCCGCAGCCCACTGCGCCCCGTAGGCGCCGCTCTGCTTGCTGTAGCCCACGAAGACCTGGTCGGCGGTCGTGTCGTAGACGTGGCAGGCGCAGGCGCTGCGCAGCCCCGCGGCGTACCGCGACAGGGCGAACGAGCGCGATGCGATCACCTGGGCCTGCAGCGCGGCCGCCGGCCATGACGACGGCATCTCGCCGAGGCCCAGCAGGTACTCGTCGTGCAGCCGCACCGCGTTGACGACCTCGAGCTGGCCGGCGACCACGCGGGCCTCGACGGTGCCGTACCGGTAGGCGGTGCCGTTGACCGTGAGCACCGTGGCGGCCGTGCCGGCCGCGTTCGGCACCCGGGTGCCGGCCCAGTGGAAGGTGACCACCGGGGCGGTGGCGACCGCCGCGCCGGCTCGGCTGACCGTGACGTTGGTGCCGGAGACCCCCAGCGTCCAGGTGTCCGCAGCGGTGCCCAGGACCGGCGCGCTGCTCGCGCCGCCGCTCGGGTCCAGCTCGACACCGCCCCCCCCGGTGGCCAGCGCCGTGCTGCGGATGGTCGCCGTCGCGACGGCGTGCAGCAGGTTCACCCGCAGGTCCATCGCGTCCGGGACGGCGGCCACGGCGGAGCCCGTGTAGTAGTGGGTGATGATCTGCGCTGCGGTGCTGCCCCCCTTGGCCATGCCCGCAGCGCCGTACTGCGACATGCCCACGCCGTGCCCGAACCCGCTGCCGCTGAAGTCGAACCAGGCCGGCAGGTCGGTGGGTGTGGCGGCCTGCGCCGGCGGCGCCGCGGCCATCAGGCCGGCGACCAGCGCCAGCCCCGCCAGCGCCGCGACCGCCCCGCGTCTGGCCATCAGCTGGCCGCCTGGTCGAGCTGCATCCGGACGACGTCGCTGACCGCGCCGGTGCCGCCCAGGAGCAGGGCCTTCTGCACCGCGTTGGCCTGGACGAAGGCGGCCGTCTCGGTCGGCAGCTGGCTGCGCTGCGTCAGCAGCATGAGCTGGCCCAGTGAGCCGCCGGCCAGCGCGTCGACGAGGTTCGCCGGGTCACCGGACCCCAGCACGATGGTCGTCGCTGGCACCTGCCCCGCGAACAGGGTGGCCACCGCGGCCGCGGTCGCGTACCGGTTGGCTCCGGCCGCCCTGGTCACCCCCGGCAGGCCGCTCACGGAGGCGCTGGCGATCGCGCCCTCGCCGCCGACCACGAGGACGCCGGTCGCGCCCAGGCTGCCGATCGCCGCGGCGGTCTCCGGCGGCACGCTGCCGGCCTGGGTGAGCAGGATCGGGCGGCCGGTGGCCGCGGCCGGTCCGCCGGCGGCGAGCGCATCGACGAGGTGGGCGTCGTCCCCGGATGCCAGCAGCACGTCAGTGGCCTTCCCGATCTGGGCGGCCACCCGGGCCGCAGTGGCGTACCGGTTGACGCCGTCCAGCCGGATGATTCCGGCGGCGGGGACCCCGAGGGCCCGCAGGCCGTCGACGACGCCCTGGCCGAGAGCGCCGAGCCCGCCGACCAGGTAGACGGTGGTCACCTTGCGCGCGGCCAGGTCGGCGCTCACGCCGGCCGGCAGGGCGTCCACCCCGGACAGCAGCAGCGGGGCGGCGAGCGACTTCGCCAGCGGGGCCGCCACCAGGCCGTCGACCAGGTGGCTCGTCACGCCGGAGGCCAGCACCGCGGTGGTCGCGGTCGGGGCGGCCACCTTGCCGATGGCCACGCTGGTCCCGTAGCGGTCGCTGCCGGCCAGCCGGGTGATCGGCAGGCAGGTGGCCGGGACGCCGGCGGTGGCGGTCACTCCGTACGTCATTGCGGCGCTGCGGGCGATGTCCGCGCCGGCGGCCGACTCGAGGAGCAGCTGGTACACGCTGGGCGGAGCCACGGTGCCGTCCGGCAGCTTGCCGTCCCAGGTCGCGGTGAGCTTGGCCCCGGCGGCGACCGACCCGGTGAGCACCCGCGCCGTCACCCCGGTGCACAGCGACTTCACGGTCAGCGTCCAGGTCTGCGCCTTGGGCACCGTCGCGGTGACCGTGGTGGCCGCCCCCGGCAGCCCGGACGCCGGCGACACGACCGGGTCGAACACGGCGGCCCCGATGAACGCGACGGCCTGGGCCCGGATGCTGTCCATGTACGGGTACAGGTACCGGCCGGGGCAGGCGGTGGACACCACGTCCCGGTGCGCCGAGATCGCCTTGATGGTGGCCACGGTCCCGGCCGGGTACTTCGTGCCGGTGTAGCCACCAGAGACCAGCGACTGGTAGCCGTTGGGGTTGCGGTGGAACAGGTCGAGCTTCCAGGCCATGATCCGGGCGATGCCGGTGACCATGGCCGCCGACGGCGCGGCGGCGTCCAGGTTGCCCAGCGCGGCCACCCCGAAGCTGTTGGTGTTGAAGCCTCCGGTGTGGGCGCCCATGACCGCCTTGTCGACGCCCCCCGCGCGGCCCTCGTAGATGCGACCGGCCATGTCGACCAGGAAGTTGTAGGCGATGTCGTTCCAGCCCAGCCCGACGGTGTCGTAGGCGTAGATGGCCCGGATGTCCTTGGCCGCGTCGGCCTGGGTCCAGCCGGACCTCTGCCAGTAGCTGTTCGCGGAAGCCGTGTGGTGGACGAAGCCCACCTTGACCGTGCTCATGTACGTCGGCGGGCCGTTGCGCAGGCTCTCGTCAGCGCCCCAGGCGGCCCGGCTGACGATCGGCGGGGTCGAGCTGGCCGCCTGGGCCGAGCTGCCCACGTGCGTCGGCTGCATGCTGCCGTCGGCGGTCGAGGTGCCCGGGTCGACCAGCTGGAGTCGCACGTCGGCGGGCGCCGTGCCGTTCGGGGTGTCCATGCGGACCTGAACGCCGTCCGAGCCCGGCGCGAGGATCGGCTCGGTGCCCTGGCGGCCGTGGCGGCCCTCCACGGAGCCCGGGTCCGGCGTGTCGTCGCTGATCGCGAGCTCCTCCCAGGTGCCCCAGCCGGAGGAGCTGTGCAGCCGCACGTGCACCGTTGACCCCGGTGCGGCGGCACCGGTCCAGGACAGACCGGCCAGCCGGAACGGCTGCACCGAGTCGGTGGCGGTGAGCTCGGGGGTCAGGACGGCGACCTCGCTGGGCTTCGCCGCGCTGGCGGTGTCGGTGCTGGCCGTGTGCAGCGAGGCCCGGTCGACGCCGTTCAGGTGCCACTGCTGCAGGCGGGGCGCCACCGGATGGGACTGCGCGGCCGGCGCGGAGACGACCGGCAACGCGAGGGTCACCGGAACGACCAACGCGACGACGAGGGCGGCGGCGGGCAACGGACGCATGAGCAGCGGACTTCCCTTGGCGTGTCAGCTCGTGAGGGCGGGCTTCGCGGGTCGGCCACAGGTGCGTTGGCCGTCCCCGCGTGGTTCCTCTCCAGGCCGATGGCCTTCCTCGTCGACGGGTCAGTTAGTGCTTCGGCCGGTCACGGCGAGGCCTTGACGGCGGCTCGACGTCGGACTCTGCCACAGATCGCCGAATCGGCACAGATCAGGACGAATCAGCGGAGACCGACGCGCGCGGACCGGCGGAGCAGCCGGCGCGGCTACACTGAATGGTTCATCCTGCGCTCCGAGCCGCCAGTCTGTGTCCCTTCGACACCTCCGGACGCGCACCCGGTCAGGAGACGGATCCCGGAGCATGTCGCACCCCGCTGCCACTCGACGCGCGCACCACCCCTGGCGATGGGTCGCGGGCGCGGTCGCGCTGCTGCTCGTCGTCGTGACGGTGGGCGGTGTCCTGGTCTACCGGCACCTGCAGGGCAACCTCACCACGGTCGACGTCGCCGGGGCCCTCGGCACCGCCCGGCCGAGCAAGTCACCGGCCGCCGCAGCAGCGAGCCAGCCGCTGAACATCCTGGTCATGGGCTCCGACACCCGGGCCGGTCAGGGCAGCGAGTACGGGTCCGCGTCGGTCATCGCCGGCGCCCGGTCGGACACGGCGATGCTCGTGCACCTGTACGCCGACCGCCAGCGGGCGCTGGTGCTGAGCATCCCGCGGGACACCTGGACCCAGATCCCGTCCTGCCCGCTGCCGGGGGGCAAGACGGCGCAGCCCTCCGAGCAACGCTTCAACGCGGCGTTCGGGATCGGCGGCCCGGCCTGCTCGATCAAGACGCTGGAGGCGCTCACCGGCATCTACGTCGACCACTTCGTGGTGGTGGACTTCGACGGGTTCAAGAAGCTGGTGGACTCCCTCGGAGGGGTCAAGGTCTGCCTCAACGAGTCGGTGGACGACCCCAAGAGCAAGCTGGTGCTGTCGGCGGGGACGCACGTGGTCACCGGGGACACGGCGCTGGCCTTCGTGCGGGCCCGGGAGACCCTCGGCGACGGCAGCGACATCGGCCGGATCAGCCGGCAGCAGGCGTTCCTCTCCTCCATGGTGCAGGAGGTCAAGTCGACCTCGCTGCTGCTCGACCCGGTCCGGCTGTTCAAGGTCCTCGACGCGGCCACCGCCTCCATCACCACCGACCCGAGTCTGGGCAGCCTGAACGCGCTGCGGAAGCTGGCCCAGGGCGTGGCCGGCATCGCACCGAGCCGGGTCACCTTCGTCACGCTGCCGTGGAAGCCCCGCGGCGACGGCGCCACCGTCGTGGTCAACGAGGCCGAGGCCCAGCCGATCTTCGACGCGATCAAGAACGACTCGACCTGGCCGGCCGCCACGGCCAGCACCGCGAGCCCGTCCAGCCCGCCGCTGAAGACCGCGCCCAGCGCCGTGCACGTGCGGGTGCTGAACGCGACCGGGACGGCGGGACGGGCCACCGAGGTCGCCGCCGAGCTGAGGAAGCAGGGCTTCGTCGTCGACGGCACCGGCACGGCGAGCGCGGTCAGCGCCGCCACGACCGTGCGCTACTCGCCGGCGTACGACGAGTCCGGCCGCACCCTGACCGCCGCCGTGAAGGGGGCCATCGCTGAGGCGGACCCGGCGCTCGACAGCGTGCTGGAGCTGGTGGTCGGGACCGACTACAGCGGCGTGCAGGCGGTCACCGTGCCCGGCGCGTCGCCGTCGGCGTCGGTGTCCAGCCGGTCGGCTGCGGACAACATCTGCTCCTGAGCCGATCTCCGAAACCCCCTCGGGTGCCGGGCTGGTCCACAGGCTGTCCGGGTGCTGTTCTCGTGGCCCGGGAACTGTCGGTGGGTGTCGGCATGATGGGGTCATGGAGGGAGTCCTCGACCCGGCGCTTGATCCGGTGACCGTTGCGTTGGCCGCGGCTGCGGAGCGGGTCGACGACCACCTGGACGGCGGCTGGCCGGGGTTGGATGCGGGGCTGGCGGCGGTGCTGGACCGGGTCGAGGTCCCGGCCGCGGCGCCGGGTGGTGCGGGCCTGCGGGGGGTGTGTGAGCGGTTGGCGGTCGCGGAGCCGGGGCCGGACACGCTGGC
>JBBSAJ010000006.1:0-102598 GCA_038252405.1 Actinomycetes bacterium
CGGAGCAGCCGGAACCGGAGACAACGACGGATCGACCACGAACACCTGCCTGCGGGGGAAGTCGCAGAACGGACACGTGCAGCCTCCCCGAAGCCCAGGCCAAGATCAACGAGCCACGCCGCAGGGGACCTGAACAGTTACGTCGGGTTGGACAATTGGTGAATGGTCGAAGTCCCGAGTGATTCGACGTGATGGTGAGCGAGGCGCTCGACGCTATACCCGAAGAGCTGGGCGAACTCATGAGCAACGTGGCCGTCACGGTGCAACACGTCAGTGCCCCGGCCGGCCTCTTGGGGCTCTACCAGGGAGTCCCATTGACGCGTCGGTCGACGTTCTACGTCGTCGCCCTGCCGGACAGGTTCGGCGGACGAATTCGTGAAGGCTTCGCAATCGTTCTCCCGCACGACGGGCATGCCACCTACGACCAAGGCCCTCGCGACGCCACTGCCGTCGCGGACGAGGTCGAGGGACACCTACCCGAGTGCGGTGTCACGGTCCTGCCAGCCTCCCACGTCCAGTTCGGACGGTAGCTCGGCGTGCCGGTGCAGCCCGGCCGCGATCGCCGAGGGGGTCGACGGTCAGTCCTGGTTGGGGGCGTCCTCGGTGCACAGGCAGAACGGGTGGCCTGCCGGGTCGGCATAGACCCGGAAGTGCTCACCCGGCTGGTGGTCGTACTTCGTGGCCCCAGCCGCCAGCACGAGCGACTCGGCGGCGTCTGCGTCATCGACGTCGAAGTCCAGGTGCATCTGCATCGACGAGGCCGGGTCGGGCCAGGTGGGCGGTAGGTAACCGGGGGCGGTCTGGAAGTCGATGCGCCCTCCCGGCCCAGTGACGGTGGCCCAGTCATCGTCCACGTAACTCAGCGTCCCGCCGGTAATCTCGGCATAGAACGCGGCCAGCCTTCTGGCGTCCGGGCAGTCCAGCGCGACCGCGACCAGCCTGATCGAGTTCGCCATCCCTTCCTCCTCACGAAGTCCCGCGACGTCCCCCCCCCCCCAGACCCTAAGCCGACCCGGACTACCCCCGCCCTAGCTAGATCGGGCCGGTCGGGCGTCGGTCCGCACCCGCGGCGACCACTTCACCCGCCTTCACTCCGACCGCGCGAAGAACCGCGCCATCCACCAACGCGAGGTATTGGGCTACCGCGTCACCCTCGAACACGCCAGCTGAACAAGACCCACCTCCGACGCGACAGAGGAAACTTCGAGTCAGAGCCTTGCGGCGCCTTCCGCGGCCTGTATGGGAGTCCAAGTCCCCCCTCGGAAACTCCTTCTGGGCCGCCGACCTGCGACGATGCAGGCGCAGACCCGTTTCAGCCGCCGTCCATCTACCGCTGGCCCATGAGCCGCATCCGGTTCGGGGCCCTGGTTGCCTGGCCGAGACCGAACTGCGGTCACGGCTGCCCTCCAAGGCGGCCGCCCGGACTTGACGTCTGCGCATCTATTCAGATGATTGTTCCATGGTGAAGGAGATCGTGGGGCTTGACGCGTGCGTCACCGCGTGTGTTCATCCCGAGAAAGTCGAGCTGGTGCAGGCGAACGCCTTGGGTGAGCCCGACCTGGATCGGGTGGCGGCGATGTTCAAGCTGCTCGGCGACCCCACCCGGGCGAAGCTGCTGTACGCGCTGCTCGAGGCGGGTGAGCTGTGCGTGTGCGACCTGGCGGCTGCTACCGGGGTGGCCGAGTCGACCGTCTCCCAGGCGCTGCGGCTGCTGCGGGTCTCCGACGTCGTGGCCGGCCGTCGCGAGGGACGCATGGTGTTCTACCGGCTGGCCGACGCGCACGTCCGGATGCTGCTCGACCTGTCCCGTGAGCACGTCCACCACGAGGAGCGTCCAGCGGCAGAACGGTCGGCCCGGTGAGCGGCGGTCACGTCCACGGAACCGGAAACGGCCATGCGGGGACCCGCTACCGGGGGCGGCTGGCGGTGTCCTTCTCACTCGTCGCGGGGTTCTTCGCCGTCGAGCTGACCGTGGGCCTGCTGTCCGGCTCGCTGGCCGTGCTGTCCGATGCCGGGCACATGGCCGCCGACGTCGTCACCCTGGGTGCGGCCCTGGCGGCCACGCGCATCGCCACCCGCAAGGACGCCACCGGACGTCGGACGTTCGGCTCGTACCGGGCCGAGGTCTTCGCCTCCGGGCTTGCTGTGCTCGTCATGGCCGGAGTGTCGGTCTACATCGCGGTGGAGGCGATCACCCGGATCGGCAAGCAGCCCGAGGTGAACGGCACCCCGATGCTCGTCGTCGGCGCGGTCGGGCTGGCCGTCAACGTCGTCAGCATCCTGCTGCTGCGGGCCGGCTCCACCGAGAGCCTGAACGTCAAGGGCGCCTACCTGGAGGCCGTCGCCGACGCGGCGGGCTCCCTTGGCGTCCTGACCGCAGGCGTCCTGGTCAGCCTGACAGGTCAGGGCTGGTGGGACACCCTGGTCGCGCTGGCCATCGGCGTGTTCGTCATGGCCCGGGCGATCATGCTCGGTCGTGAGGTGATCGCCGTTCTCGGCCAGCACGCACCTGCGGGCATGGACCCGAACGAGATCACCGCGGCGCTCGCCGCCGTGCCCGGCGTCGAGCAGGTCCACGACCTGCATGTGTGGACCCTGACCTCAGGCATGCACGTCGCCTCTGCGCACCTCGTCACCGCGAACGACGTACTGACCCACAGCGTCCTGGACTCCGCCCGGCAGACCCTGGCCGACCGGTTCGCCCTGACCCACGCCACGCTGCAGGTGGAACCAGCGAGCCACACCGGCTGTGAGGAGATCACCTGGTGAGTGCGGCGTGGCTGAGCGTGCCTGGCTGACCGACCGGCGTCGAGACCCGACCGATCTTCCGCTCTCCTCGTGGAGCCGAAGGCGGTAGCGTCCGCAGCGACCCGAACTTGGCAAGCCTTCTTTGGGTCCGGGCGTCCTCGGGCGATCTGCGGCACAGGAGGTGGGCTGTGAGCGACGCGCAGGATGGGTCCGCCTCCGCCCCGGCTGACCTGATGCGCAGCCGGCCGTACCACCGACTGCTGCTCGTGTCTGCGGTCGTCGGGGTTGTCGTCTCGGTGGCCTCGTGGGGCTTCTTGGAGGTCACCCACTGGCTGCAGCAGTGGGTCTACGCCGACCTTCCGAAGAGCCTGGGGCTCGACCCGGCACCGTGGTGGTGGCCGCTGCCGGTGCTCGCGCTGGCCGGAGTGGTGATCGCCTTCGCCGTCGTGCGGCTGCCCGGACACGGTGGTCATGACCCCTCCCAGGGCCTGGGCCGCGGAGCGCCGATCACCCCGGCCCAGGTCCCCGGCGTCGTCCTGGCCGCAGTCGCGACACTCGGGCTCGGGCTGGTGCTGGGCCCGGAGGCGCCGCTGCTGGCCATGGGCACCGGGGTCGCGCTGTTCCTGATCGACCGAGGCCGACGACCGGTGCCCGACCAGGCGCGGATGGTGATCGGCGCGGCGGGCAGCTTCGCCGCGCTAGCGACGATCTTCGGCTCGCCGATCATCGGTGCGGTCATCATCATCGAGGCCGCCGGGCTCGGCGGTGCGACCCTGCCGGTGGTCCTGCTGCCCGGGCTGATCGCGGCGGGGATCGGGTCCCTTACCTTCGTCGGCATCGGTTCGCTCACCGGACTGAGCTCGAGCGCCTACGCGCTGCCGCCGTTGACTCTGCCCGCCTACCCGACGCCCCGCCTCACCGACTTCCTGTGGACGATCCTGCTCGCGCTCGTGGCCGCGGTGGTCGTGTTCCTCATCATGGAGCTGGGCCACCAAACCCGTGACGTGGTGGCCAAGCGGCCGTTCCTCCTCCACCCGGCGGCAGCGGTGGTGGTGGGCCTGCTGGCCGTCGCCTTCGCCGAGGTGACCGGGCAGAGCTCCGGAGCGGTGCTGTTCTCCGGACAGGAGGAGATGTCCGCAACGGTGCAGGCCGCCGCGACGGTGTCCGTGGGCACCCTCGCGCTGCTCCTGGTGGCCAAGGGCCTGGCCTGGGGCGTCTCGATGGGTGCGGCCCGCGGTGGCCCGGCCTTCCCGGCCATGTTCCTCGGCCTCGCGGGCGGCCTGCTGGCCTCGCATCTGCCCGGCTTCGCCGAGACCCCGGCCGTCGCCGCTCTCGTCGGAGCCGCCGTCGTCGTGGTGCTCCGCCTGCCGTTGTCCGCGATCATCCTCGCGCTGCTGATCACCCGGGCCGGGCCCGGTGCCGCGCCGCTGGTCATCGTGGCCGTGGCCGTGGCCTACCTGGCGGCGCTGGCCCTGTCGGCCCGCCGTGAGCACCCCGATCCGGTGTAGCGAGCGGGTGCGGGAGACCGTGGCATTCGGACCACGGCCGACCGCTGACACAGGTGCAGGGGTCGTCCGGCTTCCGCCGGGCATCGCCGGCGGCATACCACTCCCGCAGCTCGACGGCGTCGCGTCCGCGTCGCAGAAGACCGGCCATGAGGCGCATCGGCTCGTCGACGTGGCGGAAGAACGCCCGGTAGCCCTCGCAGAGGAAATGCAGTCCTGGCTCACCGTCCGGCGTGTGCAGGAAGCGGTCCTTGGGGCAGCCACCGTTGCAGGCGAACCGGACGTCGCAGGAGCGGCAGTACTCAGGGAGCGTGTCGAGCTTGGCCCGTCCGAAGGCTCGCTGCTGCGGGGAGTCGACGAGCTGGAGCAGCGTGCGCCCCCGGTGATGTTGCCGAGCAGGTACTCGGGCTCGACGTAGTGGTCGCAGGAGTACAGGTCCCCGTTGTGCTCGAGGGCTACGGCGTCGCCGCAGGTCTGCGCGTGGACGCACAGACCCATCTGGTGCATGCCTATCCAGTGGGCCAGCGCGGTGTCGAACATCGAGACGAAGACGTCGCCGACGTCGTGGCGGGCCCACTCCTCGAAGACGTCGATGAGGAACCGGCCGTACTGCCGGGCCCCGACCGTGCGGTGGGTGACGACGTCGCCCTCTTGGCGGTAGCGCGGACGGGCGCCCGACCGGGGTCCCCAGCCGGACTCCGCGAGCGGCAGCAGCTCGGGGGTCACCCGCTCGACGATGGGGATGAGCTGGACGAACGTGGCGCCGAGCTCGTCGCGCAGGAAGGTGTAGACCGCGCGGCCGTGGTCACCGTTGGCGGCGTTGACCGTCGTGAGGGCGTTCCACTCGACGCCGTGGCGCTTGAGCGCGTCCAGCCCGCGTAAGACGCGGTCGTAGGTGGGCTTGCCACCCTTGTCGACGCGGTATGCGTCGTGCATCTCCCGCGGACCGTCGATCGACACGCCCACCAGGAAGTCGTTGGCGCGGAGGAACTCGGCCCATTCGTCGTCGATGAGCGTCGCGTTCGTCTGCACCGTGTTGAGGACGCGCTGGCCCTCCGGTGCGTATCGGCGTTCCAGCTCGAGAGTTCGCCGGAAGAAGTCCAGGCCCATGAGGGTGGGCTCACCGCCCTGGAACGCGACGACGATCTCGTCGAGCCCGCGCTGAGCGGCGAGCAGCTGGCTGACGTAGGCCTCGTGCACCGCCGGGTCCATGCGGAACCCGCTGCCCGGGTAGAGCTCCTCCTTGGACAGGAAGAAGCAGTACACGCAGTCGAGGTTGCAGATCGCGCCCGTCGGCTTGGACATGACGTGGAACGCGCGAGGGGCCGCGCCGGTGGTCACGGCGCGGCCCCTCGTCGTCGTACGTCGTCACGCCGCGAGTCTGCCTGACTCAGTCAAGGATGAACCAGCCACGGACCTGGGCCTCGTGGTCGACGTAGCGCTCGCCGGAGACGTCCACCACGACCTTGTCGATCGAGCCTCCGGTGAACCGGTAGGGAGCGGTGTACGCCGGCGCCACCGGCGATGCGTCGTCGCGGCCCACACACAGCCCGTCGCCGACCGCGCAGAACATGCCCGGCTACGTCACGATCTCGCCGCTGCCCACGACGTCTTCGTCGACGTAGAGGGTGAGGGTCCCTCGTGGTCCTGGCATGGAGGGGTCCGGGTTGCGGCCGGCAGCGACGAACTCGGCGGTGACCACGTGCGACCCCGGTTCGAGGTCGCGATCGGCCGTGATCGTCCGCAGGAAGGTCCCGACCCAGTTGAACGCGTAGGTCACCCTGTGGTCCTGCACGTAAAGGCTGTGCCCGCCGACGACTCCCCCGTGCGCGAACAGCACTCCCTCGGCCTCCCCGGAGTCGACCCGCACCCCCGCGGCGATCGTGTAGGAGCGACCGCTGATCGCGACGGCGGACTGCTCCGGCACCGACGCGCAGTCCGGGTAGTAGACGTACCGGTCGCGCTCCGGCGCGCCGCTGGGCCGCTCCGCGAGGATCTGCTCGAGCGCGGTCCGGTCGTCGAGCGGAAGCCCGTTGTACTGGGCGGCGAGCTCGAACCAGCGGGCCTTCATGCGTTCCAGCCGCTCGGGCTCCTGGTCGGCCACGTTCCTGGACTGCGAGCGGTCGACCTCGATGTGGTACAGCTCCCAGACGTCGTTCTCGAACTTCCCCCAGCCGGACAGCGGTGGGTGCAGCGTGCACGCGAGCCAGCCGTCCTCGTAGAGCGCCCGCTGCCCCAGCATCGCGTAGAACTGGGCCCGCTTGCCGGGCACCTCCGGGTCGGTCAGGGAGGCGGCGAAGCTCTCGCCCTCGATCGGACGCTGTACGAAGCCGTTGAGCGTCTCTGGTGGGGTGATGCCGATCAGTTCGTAGACCGTTGGGACGACGTCGACGGCGTGCACGTACTGCGATCGAGGCGTCGCCGACTTGGCGATCTTCGCCGGCCAGGCCACCAGCGCCATGTCCGCGATGCCGCCCTCGTAGCCGGCCCACCGCTTCCAGTACGGGAACGGCGTGTCGAAGGCCCACGCCCACCCAGTGTTGTAGTGGTTGTAGGACGTCGGGCTGCCCAGCCCGTCGATGTGCTGCAGCGTCAGCTCGGTCGGGGTCGGTGCGCCGTTGAAGAAGCGCCACTCGTTGAACGTGCCGTTCGGCCCGCCCTCGCCGCTCGCCCCGTTGTCCGAGACGACGACGATGATCGTGTTGTCCAGCTCACCCGACGACTCGAGGAAGTCGACCACGCGGCCGACCTGGTCGTCGGTGTACTCGACGTACCCGGCGAAGACCTCGGCCATGCGGGCGAACAGCCGCTTCTCGTCGTCGCTGAGCGAGTCCCAGGGTCGGACGGTGTCCAGCAGCGGCCACGGCTGGCCGTCCGGACCGGTTGCGGCCGGCTCCCCGTGCGGGTTGATGCCCGACAGCTCGGTGTCCTGGGGCAGCAGGCCGAGCTCCTTCTGCCTGGTCAGGATGCCGTCGCGGATGGCCTCGTACCCGTCGTCGAAGACCCCTCGGTACTTGTCCGCCCGCTGGTGGAACACGTGGTGCGGCGCGTGCGCGGCGTCGAGTGAGAAGTAGAGGAAGAACGGCTTCTCCGGATCGACCGCCTTGGCGTCACGGATGAACTGGATCGCCTTGTCCGACAGGTCCTTCGCGATGTGGTACCCCTCCTCCGGCGTCGCGGGCGGCTCCGTCGGATGGTTGTCGTGGACCAGGTCCGGGTACCAGCAGCTCGACTCGCCACCGAGGAAGCCGTAGAAGCGCTCAAAGCCGCGACCGAGCGGCCAGCGCTTCTTCCACGCCGCCATCCCGGTCTCCTCACCCGGGGTGAGGTGCCACTTGCCCACGCAGTAGGTGTTGTAGCCGTTCTCGACGAGCACCTCGGAGATGAACCCGTTCTCGAACGGGATGCGCGTCGAGATCCCGGGGAACCCCGAGCTGAACTCCGCTCGCGGCCATCGAAGCCGACGAGGAAGAAGGAGCCTGACATGCCCATGGCAGCCCGGCGTATGCGTAGGACAGCCGCCGTGGTCGGCGGGGCCGCCGTGGTCGCCCACGGCGTCAACCGCCGCGGCCACCGGCGTGAAGACCGTCGCGACGACCGCGGCGACCGGCGCGACGACCGTCGCGACCGGCGCTAGCGCCGACCCGCTTCAGGGTCGGACGAGGGCCACCACGAAGTCCTTGTAGTAGCCGGCCGACAGGTAGACGGACGGCGAGTGGTACACCGACGGCAGCACCCGCTGGCCGACCACCCTGCCGCCCTGGTGCCAGTAGACGTAGCCCATCGGCTGGGCCAGGTTCATGTCCAGCATGATCGCCGTCCGGGCCCGGGCCTGGACGAGCGCGTCGGCCAGGTCCAGCGCCGTCACGTCGTGGCCGAACGCGTAGACGAGCGACCCGTCGGCGAGCTCCCCGAGGGCCGACCGGTTGGCCAGCCGGGTGTCGTGGTCGGCCCAGCCCCAGCGGCTGTTCGAGTCGTGGGCGGTGGCCCGGCTGGTGAACTGGTCGACGAGCAGCCCCATGTTCTGCCGGACCACCTGGACGCCGGCGACACTGCTGCGTTCCCGATCCCACTGGACGATGGACAGCCGGCCGGTGTCGTCCACCACGAGGGAGGCCAGCCCCGGGCGAAGCGTGCTGACCAGGCGGCCCGCGTAGTAGTAGCCACCCACGTGGTCACGCAGCTTGAACGCGCCGTTGAAGGCGGCGGCCAGGGTGGGCACCCAGGTGGCCGCCTGCCGGTCCGCCGGGAGCATGGGCCCACCCTCGGGGAACTGGGTGCCCGGGATGAACCGGAACGACAGCGCACTCGGATCCATCCACAACAGCGCGATGCTGCCCGACCGGGTCGTGGCCAGGAAGGGGGCGGGCCGCCCAGACACCACCGTGCCCGCGGCGCGCCAACTGAGGCCGTTCACTGCCGGCGGCGCCAGTGTCGCGGCCTGGGTGGGTGCCGCCGCCGCGGTGACGGACGGGTGCGGGGCCGGTGTGCTGGCGCGTGCCCGCGGCGGCGCGGTCGCGGCGTCTGCCGCGCACCCGCTGACGGCCAGCAGGGTCACCAGCACGCCGGCGGCGGTAGCGGTTCGACGCACCGGGCGAGGGTACGTCGCCCGTGCGAACCGGCGACGTCAGGTGCGGACCGACCGAACCACGGCGACCGGGCAGTGTGCGTGGTGCAGGGTCTTGTAACTCACCGAGCCGAGCAGCAGCGAGGTGAACCCGCCGCGGCCGCGGGAGCCCACGACGAGCAGCTCGGCGCCGGCGGACGCCCCGATGAGCGCCGCTGCAGCCTGCTGGTGCACCAGCACTCGGCGGACGTCGACCTCCGGGAACTTGTCCTGCCATCCGGTCATGGACGCGTCGAGGATCTCGCCCTCCTGCGAGATCACGGCGGCGAAGTCCTCGTGCAGGATGTGTCGCGGGATGGCCCCGCCCTTGCCGCCCGGGGTGTCGAAGAACGGCGCGTCCCAGGCGTGCACGGCGGTCAGCCCGATGCCGCGCAGGGCGGCCGCCTCGAAGGCGAAGGCGATCGCCGAGTCCGACGACGGCGACGGGTCCACGCCCACGACGACCCGGCCCGCCTCCGGTCCGGCGTCCACGACGCGGTCCTCGGGAGGGACGACGACGGTCGGGCAGGTGGCGTGGGTCGCGACCTGGATCGCGGTGGAGCCCAGGACCAGCTCCCCCAGCCCGCCCAGCCCCCTGGAGCCGAGGACCAGCAGCGAGGCGGTGCGCCCGCGCTCGATCAGCGCCTCGGCCGCCGGCAGCGTCTCCAGGTCACCGGTGACCTCGATCCCCGGTGCGGCCATGGTCGCCCAGTCAACGGCGTCGGCCAGCATCTTCTCGGCGGCCTCGCGGGCCCGCTTCTCGGTCAGGTCCGAGTACTGGATGCCCACGGGCACCGGGGCAACGGGGACCATGTAGGCGTGCAGGACCTGCAGGGGGACCGTGCGTCGCGCGGCCTCGCGGACGGCGACGTCCAGGGCCTTGCGGCCGGTCTCGGAACCGTCGTACCCGATCACGACAGGCATGTTGTCCATGGTGGCCTCCACGTGTACGCCCTCGGTCCCAGCGTGCCGAGTGCGCCGATAAGGCGGCTAGAGGCCTAAGGCCTCGCCGGCGTGGGACCCGGGGCGGGTCGCCCCGTCCGGTGATACTCGGGTGTGCCCTCCTCCGAAGACCGGGCGGCGGCCGGCTTCGTCCCCGTGGTCGACGACCGGCCCGCTGACGCTGCGTGGGGTGCCCTGATGTGGCCGCCGCCGGCCAGCCCGTTGGGCGGGACCTTCGTCGAGCTGCAGCCGGTTGACCTCCACGTGGACATCGACGAGCTCTTCGCCGCCGTGGACCACGACGCGGTCTGGCAGCACGTGGCGGGGCGTCCGTCGTCCGCGGCCGAGTACCTGGTGACGCTGCGCGGACAGCTCGACGGGGGCCGCCTGCCCTGGGTGGTCCGGCTGGTGCGGCCGATGGCCGGGCTGCCGGCCGGCACGGTGGTGGGGACGTCCTCCTACCTCGAGGCCTCAGTACCCGACGCCAGACTGGAGATCGGGTCCACGGCATACACCCCGGCGGTG
Organism: Actinomycetes bacterium; assembly: GCA_038252405.1. Taxonomy (GTDB): domain Bacteria; phylum Actinomycetota; class Actinomycetes; order Prado026; family Prado026; genus DATCDE01. The sequence continues at coordinate 10,327 of JBBSAJ010000006.1, forward strand.
TGGGGCAGCGTGGTGAACCCCGAGGTGAAGCTGCTGATGCTCGGTCTCGCGTTCGACACGCTCGGTGCGGGCCGGGTGCAGCTGAAGACCGACGTGCGCAACGCGCGCTCCCAGCGGGCCGTGGCCCGGCTCGGGGCGCACTACGAGGGGACGCTGCGCCGCTACCAGCGCCGCTCCGACGGCACGGTGCGGGACACCGTGCTCTTCTCGGTGGTCGCCGAGGAGTGGCCGCGGGTGAAGGCCGGGCTGGTGGATCGGGTGGCAGCCGTCGCCGACTGACAGGCGGCCCTCCCGGCAGGGATGATCTGCAGGTGGAGGCGGGACCGCGGGCGCACGCCGCGCACATGAGCCGTGAGGCGTGGGTGCTGTTCGCAGCGATGAGCGTGATCTGGGGCATGCCCTACCTGTTCATCAAGATCGCGGTCGAGCAGCTCTCCCCCAGCGCACTGGTGCTGGCCCGCACCGCGCTGGGCGCGGTGGTCCTGCTGCCGCTGGCCGCTCGGTCCGCGGCGCTGCGACCGGCGCTCGCACACTGGCGGCTGGTCCTCGCCTTCGCCATCCTCGAGATGGCCGTGCCGTGGCTGCTGCTCACCCACGCGGAGGAGCGCATCGCCAGCGGGCTGGCCGGGTTGCTCATCGCCACCGTCCCCCTGGTGGGCGCGGTGGTCACCCGGCTCTTGGGCGACCGGACCGCCCTGAGCCGGGTCCGGGTAGCCGGCCTCGTCACCGGGCTGGCCGGGGTCGCCGCCCTGGTGGGCCTTGACAGCGCCGCCGGCCACCTCGACCTGCTCAGCGTGGCCGAGCTGTTCGTCGTGGCCGTCGGCTACGCGACCGCCCCCATCCTGGTGGACCGGCGATTGGGGGACGTCCCCACCCTCGGGGTGATCGCGCTGTCCCTCGCTCTGGTGGCGCTGATCTACCTGCCGTTCGGCGTCCCGGCGCTGGTCAGCACCGGCGCCTGGAGCAGCCGGACCAGCCTGTCGGTGCTCGTGCTCGGCCTGGTGTGCACGGCGCTGGCGTTCGTCCTGTTCTTCCGGCTGATCGCCGCGGCCGGGCCGGTCCGAGCCACCGTGATCACGTTCCTGAACCCGGCCGTGGCCGTGCTGCTCGGTCTGGTCGTCCTCGGCGAGCCGTTGACGGTGGGCGTGATGGTCGGCTTCCCGCTCGTGCTGGCCGGCTCCTGGCTGGCCACCCGACCGACCCGCGCCGCACCGGCACTGGCCGGATGACCGGCTGACCGGGACGTGCCGTGCCGAGTTGACCGTGCCCACCGCTGGCTGCGGCTAACGTGCCAGCAGGCGACTGGGGCACCGCAGCGAGGAGCGGACGATGACCAACCGGCCCGACATCGAGGCAGTGACCGACGTCCCGGTGCGCAACCGGGGGGCCCGGCGGGTGCCGTCGACCGACCTCCCCGTGCAGCTGTCCCGGGCCGAGCGGGCCGCGCACGGCAAGGCCGCCCGGGCCGCCGCCCCGCTGGACCAGCACGCCCTGTTCGCGCCGACCGAGCTGCGGGCCGACCCGGTGGAGCTGCTCGAGCGGCAAGCGGTCAGCCGGGTGCCCGAGCTGGTGCCCATCCGGTACGGCCGCATGCTCACCTCGCCGTTCGCGTTCTACCGGGGTGCGGCGCTGGTCATGGCGGCCGACCTGGCCGCGACGCCGGTCTCGGGCCTGCGGGCCCAGCTGTGCGGGGACGCCCACCTGAGCAACTTCGGGGTATTCGCCTCTCCTGAGCGCAGGCTGCTCTTCGATGCCAACGACTTCGACGAGACGCTGCCCGGGCCGTTCGAGTGGGACGTCAAGCGCCTCGCGGCCAGCTTCGAGCTGGCCGGGCGGGAGAACGGCTTCAAGGCCAGGGAACGGGTTGCGAGCGTGGTCGAGGCCGCGGCGAGCTACCGCCGGGCCATGCGGGAGTTCGCCGGCGAGACGAACCTGGACGTCTGGTACTCCCACCTGGACATGGACAAGCTGCTCGCCGAGGTGACCCCGCTGCTCAAGCCGGCGCCGCTGCGACGGGCCGAGGCGCAGCTGGCCAAGGCGCGCACCCGCGACCGGATGCAGGCGTTCAACAAGCTCACCCGACTCGTCGATGGCGTGCCCCGGATCGTCAGCGACCCACCGCTGGTCGTGCCGATCACCGAGCTGGTCCCAGCGGAGAGCGCGACCGAGCTGAAGGAGCAGCTGCACGCGCTGGTCGTGGCCTACGGACGCTCCCTCCCGCCGGACCGGCGGCACCTGCTGGAGCAGTACCGGCTGGACGACGTCGCCCGCAAGGTGGTCGGAGTCGGCAGCGTGGGCACCCGGGCCTGGGTCCTGTTGTTCGAGGGGGTCGACGGACACGACCCGATCTTCCTGCAGGCCAAGGAGGCGCAGGCCTCCGTGCTCGAGGAGTACGCGGGAGCCAGCGGATACGCCAACCACGGGCAGCGGGTGGTCGCTGGGCAGCACCTGATGCAGGCCTACAGCGACATCTTCCTGGGCTGGCAGCGCACCAACGGGCTGGACGGCGTGGTCCGGGACTACTACGTGCGTCAGCTGCGGGACTGGAAGGGCTCCGTCGTGGTGGAACGGATGACCCCGCAGAGCATGGCCGTGTACGCGCGGCTGTGCGGCTGGACCCTGGCCCGGGCTCACGCCCGCTCGGGCGACCGGGTGGCCATCGCGGCCTATCTCGGCCGCAAGGACACCTTCGAGCGCGCCGTCGCCGAGTTCGCCCGTGCCTATGCCGACCAGAGCGAGCGGGACTTCACCGCGCTGGAGGCCGCCGAGGCGTCCGGCCGGATCGCCGTGCAGCGCGGCCTCTGAGCCCCCACCCCTTCCGCATGAAGGTGCCCTTCTGGGTGCATGGCCGCACAAGCCGCACCTTCATGACGGCGCGGCCAGCCGTCTGGACAAGTCGGCCGCGTCGAACGGCGCCCGGCCGTCCGAGTCGTTGTCGAAGTAGACGTACACGTCCCGGCCGGCCGGCGCCGCTGGGGGCTGGCCAGTGATGGTTGGCAGGTCGGGTGGCACGCCGCCCGCCGCCCAGGCCCGGATCCGAGCCGCCCACATGTCGAGCGACGCTGCGGGGTACCCCCCGGCGTAGAGCAGCCGGGGTCCGTGCAGTCGGAGGTAGCAGAAGTCCGCCGTCACGTCGGCGAACAGGGGCCAATGTCCGGCCCCGTCGGAGACCACGAGGGCGACTTCGGCGGAGCGGAGCAGCCCGACAAACGCGGCGTCCTGGTAGGAGTCGTGCCGGACCTCGAGTGCGTGCCGGATCGGTCGGTCGGCGTCTGGCTCCAGGAAGGCCCGACCCTCCACCCGGGCGTCGTGCCGGCGGGCCAGTCGAGCAGCCGCCTCAGTGGTCCGCGGCAACAGCGCGGCGAAGGCGGCCAACCGCGGCAGGTCCAGGGGCAGGGTCTCCGGCAGCTGCCACAGCACCGGTCCTAGCTTGGCGCCCAACGCGAGCAGCCCGGACGCGAAGAAGTTGGCCAGCGCCGTCTCGGGTTCCGTCAGCCGCTTGAGGTGGGTGAGGTACCGGCTGCCCTTGACCGCGAACACGAAGTCGTCCGGCACCTGCTCGACCCAGGCGCGGAAGGTCTCTGGCCGCTGCAGGCCGTAGAACGAGGCGTTGACCTCGACCGTGAGCAGGTGCTGCGCCAGGTAACCGAGCTCGCCGTGATGGGCCAGGCCGGCGGGGTAGAAGTCACCGCGCCACCAAGGGTACGACCACCCCGACGTCCCGATCCGCAGCTGCGGCACACCCGATGCTAGGCAGCGAAACGGGGGTGTCGCCCCAGGACGTTCTGCCCTACCCTCCCCCCGTGCGGGTACACGGTCGGTCTGCGTCCTCGGTGCGGCGGCAGTGAAGGGTGACTTCGTGCGGCCACACGCACAGAAGGGTCCCTTCATCCGGTTCGGGGTGCTGGGACGGGTCAGCGCCACGGTGGACGGCCTGGAGGTCGACCTCGCCGGCCCCAAGCAGCGGGCCGTGGTCGCGCTGCTGCTGCTGGCGCGCGGAGCGGTGGTCCCCGCCGACCGGGTGATCGACTCGCTGTGGGGCGACGAACCGCCGCCGAGCGCGGCCGGGGCGCTGCACGCCCACATCTCCCACCTTCGGCGTCGGCTCGAGCCCGGCCGGCAGGCCCGCTCGGAGAGCGCGGTGCTGCGCCGGCACGGTCCCGGCTACGCGTTGCGGGTCGACCCGGACGCCGTCGACGCGTGGCAGTTCGAGCAGCTCATGCAGCAGGCCGCCGCGGCCGAGCCGGCCGAGACGACGGCCCTGCTCCGGCGGGCGCTGGCCCTGTGGAGCGGCCCGGCGTACGCCGACCACGCCGGCCAACCGTGGGCCGAGGCGGAGATCGCCCGGCTCGACGAGCTGCACACGCTGTGCCGGGAGCAGCTGCTCGCTGCCCGGCTGGCCTGCGGCGAGTCCGCGACCGTCGTCCCCGAGCTGGAGACGCTGGTCAGCGAGCAGCCGCTGCGCGAGGAGCGCTGGCGGCTGCTCGTGCTGGCCCTGTACCGCTCGCACCGGCAGGCCGACGCCCTGGCCGCGCTGCGCCGCGCCCGGGGCCCCCGCCGACCTGGTGGACCGCGACCGCGAGCTGGCGCAGCTGCAGGTCTGCCTGGACGACGCGCTGGCCGGCCAGGCGCGGCTCGCCCTGGTCGAGGGCCCGGCCGGCATCGGCAAGAGCCGGCTGCTGACCGAGATGCGCCGGCTGGGCACGGCCGCCGGAGCGATGACCCTGACCGGGCGCAGCAGCCAGCTCGAGCAGGAGTTCGGCTTCGGCCTGGTCCGGCAGCTGTTCGAGCCGGTGCTCGCCGACCCCGAGCGGCGCCAGCGGCTGCTGGTGGGCGCGGCCCGCTCGGCCGCCGCTGTCTTCGACGTCGGCGGCTTCGACCCGCCGGACGGCGTGGGTCCCGGCCCCGGCGCTCGGGGCAGCGACGGGCTGTTCGGCGTCCTGCACGGCCTGTACTGGCTGACCGCCAACCTGGCCGAGGAGCAGCCGCTGCTGCTCGCCATCGACGACCTGCAGTGGGGTGACATCGCCTCGCTGCAGTTCCTCACCTTCCTGGAGCGCCGGCTCGAAGGGATGCCGGTCCTGGTCGTGGGGACGGTGCGCACCGGGGAGCCGGCCGACCCGGAGGGCCTGCTGGCCGAGCTCGCCCAAGGGCAGGCCGCGGTCTCCATCCGGCCCGCGCCGCTGACCCTGGAGGGAGTCGGGGATCTCGTCCGGTCCCGCCTCGGCGAGCATGCGGACCGCGCCTTCGTGGCCGCGTGCCACCGCACCACCGGTGGCAACCCGCTGCTGCTGCGCCAGCTGCTGCGCGGGCTGGAGACCGACCGGGTGCGCCCGGACGCCTCCCACGCCGACATGGTCACCGCCATCGGCTCACGGGCCATCTCCAGCATGGTGCTCATGCGGCTGGGCCGCCTGCCCATGGCGGCGACGGTCACTGCCAGGGCCATCGCCGTTCTGGGCGACGAGGCCGAGCTGCCCGCGGTGGCACAGCTCGCGGGCCTGACCGAGGGCCAGGCCGCGGCCGCCGTCGCCGGGCTGGTCCGGGCCGAGGTGCTGCGGGACGACTACCCGCTCGGCTTCGTGCACGCGCTCGTCCGAGACGCCGTCTACCGGGAGCTGCCGGCCGGCGAGCGCGAGCTGCAGCACGAGGGGGCCGCCCGGGTCCTCGAGGCGGTCGGAGCGCCGGCGGAGCAGGTGGCCGCGCACCTGCTGCAGGCTCCCCGGCGCGGCGACCCGTGGACCGTCGACGTGCTCACCAGGGCCGCCGCCCGCAGCGCGGACCGCGGCGCCGCCGACAGCGCGGCCACCTACCTGCGTCGGGCGCTGGCGGAGCCGCCCGCGGACCGGGAGCGCGGCGGGCTGCTGCTGCAGCTCGGTTGGCTGGAGTCGATGGCCAACGGTCCTCGGGCGGTGGAGCACCTGAGCGCGGCCTACCAGGCCCTGGCCGACGACCCGGTCGAGCGCGGCCGCGCCGCGGTCATGCTGGCCCGCACCCTGGTCTTCGCCGGCGACCGTGGTGAGGCCGCCCGGTTCGCCCGCGAGGCGTCGGCCGTCCTCCCGGTCTCGTCGGTGGACGAGCGTCAAGGACCTTTGGCGCTGGAGCGGATCAGCGCGTACATGCACGGCCTGGACGTCCAGACCTGGGACCCGGGCGACTACCCGGACATCGAGGGGGACGGCCCCGGCGCGCGGATGCTGGCCGCCCAGCTGGCCTGGGACCTGTTCATCAGGGCTGAGGATCGCCGTCGGTGCGTCGAGCTGTGCCGGTTCGCCCTCGAGGGTGACGTGCTGCGCCGCGTGGACACCGGCCTGCTCTGGGTCGTGGCCGCCATCGTGCTGGACCTCGCGGACGAGGGCGTCGGCGACTTCTGGCAGGAGACGCTGGCCGACGCCCACGCGCGCGGCTCGATGTTCGCGGCGCTGTCCACCCATCTGTGGCTGGGCTACCGGCAGTGGCGAGCCGGCGACCTGCCCGAGGCACTGCAGTCGTTGAGCACGTCCAACGAGCAGTCCGAGCGCTGGGGCAACCCCAGGATCGGCGTCCCGTACGGCGAGGCGTTCATCACCGGCGTCCTGCTGGACCGGGGGGACGTCGCGGCGGCCAGGGCGTACCTCGACTCGCGCCCGGCCCTGCCCCGCATCGGTGACGGTGCCCGGCTGTTCGAGCAGGCCCGGGCCCAGGTGCTGCTGGCGGAGGGCCGATACGACGAGGCACTCACCCAGCTGGATGCCATCCGGCCGCTGCAGTCCAGCGTGCTCAACCCGGCATGGCGGCCCTGGCGCTCGCTGCGGGCACGGGCCCCGGCCGGACTCGGCGAGCACCACACGGCAGTCGCCCTGGTCGAGGAGGAGCTGGCGGTTGCGCGGGTGTGGGACGCGCCCAGCCAGGTGGGCCGGACCCTGCGGCTGCTCGGCCAGCTGCGGGGTGACGCGGGCCAGGCCGACCTGCGCGCGGCCGTCGAGCTGCTCGCCGGCGCGTCCGCCCGGCTGGAGCACGCCAAGGCGCTGTACTCGCTCGGCACGCTGCCTGGAGTGCCCCCCGAGGAGTCGGTCCGGCTGCTGTGCCAGGCGCTCGAGCTGGCCGACCTGTGCGGCGCCACCCACTTCCGGCGGGACATCGCGGCGGCTCTGGCCGAAGCAGGGGTGGAGGTCCCCGCGGAGCCCAGTGGTGCGCTGACCCTCACCTCGACCGAGCGGCGGATGCTCGGCATGGTCGCCGAAGGTGCCGACGTCAAGACGATCGCGCAGGCGCTCTTCCTCACGCCGCGGACGGTCGAGGTGACCCTGGAGTCGGTTCGGGACCGCGTCGGGGTCGTTCTGGACGGGGTGCTGGCGGCGCGCTGAGCGCGTCCAAGTCGCCTGCAAGGATCCGCCAAGCACCCGTGGGCACGCTCCTCCCACCACAACCCTGTCGAGGAGGAACCTGCTGTGACCACCAACCCGACCCTGTCCGCCCCCGCCGCCGTCCTGCGCGGCCTGTGTGGCGGCGCCGTCCACCTGCCCGGTGACGCGGGCTACGACGCGGCCCGCGCGCCGTGGAACGTCGCCGTCGACCAGCACCCAGCCGCCGTGGCCTACCCGGGCAGCGCGCCGGAGGTCGCCGACGTCGTCCGGGCGGCCGCCGCGGCCGGCCTGCGGGTCGCCGTCCAGGGCACCGGCCACAACGCAGGCCCGCTCCCCGACCTCGGCGGTGCGATCCTGCTCCGGACGTCGGCCATGACCGCCGTGACCATCGACGCCTCGACGCGCACCGCCCGGGTCGAGGCCGGCGCCCTGTGGCTGGACGTCGTCGAGGCCGCGTCCCCGCACGGCCTGGTCCCCCTGCACGGCTCGTCCCCGGACGTGGGAGTGGTCGGCTACTCCCTCGGCGGCGGCCTGGGCTGGTACGCGCGACAGCTCGGCCTGCAGGCCAACAGCGTCACCGCCATCGAGCTGGTCACCGCCGACGGCGAGCTGGTGCGCACCGACGCCGACCACGACCCGGACCTGTTCTGGGCGCTGCGCGGCGGCGGCGGCAGCCTCGGCGTCGTCACGGCACTCGAGTGCACCCTGTACCCGATCGAGCCGGCGTATGCCGGGATGCTGGTCTGGGACTGGCAGCACGCAGAGGAGGTGCTCACCGCCTGGACCGAGTGGGCCGCCACGGCGCCCGACTCGGTGACGACGTCGTGGCGGATCCTGCAGCTGCCGCCCATCCCGGAGATCCCCGAGCCGGTCCGGGGTCGCAACCTGGTCGTCATCGACGGTGCCGTGCTCGGCCTCGACGACCAGGCCGAGGCGATCATCGCCCCACTGCGCGCGCTGGCCCCGGAGATGGACACCTTCGCCCGGGTGCCGGCGGCCTCGCTGGTCCGGCTGCACATGGACCCGGAGGGCCCGACCCCGGCCGTGTCGGCCACCGCTCTGCTCGGCGAGCTGGACGCCGAGGGTGTCACGGCGCTGGTCGCCGCCGCCGGTCCCGGGTCCGGGAGCCCGCTGCTGGTCGCTGAGCTGCGCCAGCTCGGCGGGGCAGTCGGTCGTTCGCTTCCCGGCACCGGGGTGCTGTCGCACGTCGACGGCGCCTACGCGCTGTTCGCCGTCGCGATCGCGCCGACCCCCGAGATGGCGGCGGCCGGGTCGGCCGCCGGCGAGCGGCTGGTCGAGGCGATGGCCCCCTGGGCTACCGGCGGTCAGTACCTCAACTTCGCCGAGACCCGGGTGGACCCGCGGACGGGGTACCCGGCGGACTCGTGGCACCGGCTCACGGCGATCCGGTCGCAGCGCGACCCGCAGGGGCTGTTGCTCGCCAACCACGAGGTGCCCACCGGCGGGTGACACCGCTGCTCGTCAGAGGTCGTTGCCGGCGTAGGACTGGTTGAAGCTCTTGTTGGCCAGCGGGAAGTCGGGAACGATCGTGTCGGTCAGGGCGACGGGCAGTGCCGGCCAGTTGAAGAACGACGGGTCGACGACCTTGACCCTGGTGACCACGCCGGACTCGCCCAGCTCGATGCGGTGGGCGAGGCTGCCACGCCAGGCCTCGACCTGCGCGAACCCGGCCCCTGGGCCGGTGGGATCGACGGCGGCCCCGCCACCGGTCCCGCCGGCCAGCCGGTCCAGCAGGTCGAGCAGGACCGCCACCGAGACGTCCAGCTCCCTGGCCCGGACCCGGTAGCGGGCGAGCACGTCACCGCCGTCCTCGACGACCGTCGCGAACCGCTCGCCCAGGTCGACGAACGGGTGGTCGCGGCGGGCGTCGACGTCGACGCCCGACGCGCGGGCGACGTAGCCCAGCGCCCCGAGCGCGACCGCCTGCTCACGGGCGAGCACAGCCGTGCCGGCGAACCGGTCGAGGACCACGGAGTGCCCCAGCGTGATCTCGACCAGGTCGGCCACCTCGTCGCGCACCGTCCGCAGCAGCAGTGGGTCCGGCAGCGCCCGCACCTGGGTGCCCCCCACCGTGAGGCCGCCGCGGAGCAGCCGGTGCCCGGTGGTGGCCCGGTTCAGCCGCAGCAGGGTCTCCCGCAGCCGCAGGGCGTGCGCGTTGGCCACCCCGAAGCCGACGTCGTTGGCCAGGGCCCCCAGGTCGGCCACGTGGTTGTGCAGCCGCTCCAGCTCCAGCAGCAGCGCCCGCAGCAGCCGGTCCGGCTCGGCGACGTCGATCCCGGCGGCGTCCTCGACGGCCATCAGGTAGGCCAGCGTGTGGCCGACCGCGGTGTCCCCGCTGATCCGCTCGGCCAGCTCGATCCCGTCGGCCGGACGGCGGCCCTCGAACAGCTGCTCCATGCCCCGGTGCAGGAACCAGAGCCGGGCCTTCATCCGCAGGATGGTCTCCCCCACCACCGAGAACCGGAAGTGGCCGGGCTCGATCAGCCCGGCGTGCACCGGGCCGACCGGGATCTCGTACACGCCGGGCCCCTCGACCTCGAGGAAAGGGAAGGATCCCACGTCGGGTGCGAAGACCGGCTCCGGGTCCGCGCCTCGAAGCATCGGGTACCAGCCGACCGGCCAGTGGCCGTGCCGCAGCAGCCGGTGCGGCAGCGGATGGCCACGGGGCTCGATGCCGTACAGGTCCCTCAGCTCCCGCTCGAACCGTCCCGCCGGGTAGGACAGCGCCGCCAGGGTCGGGACCCAGGCGTCGCCGCGCGGGACCACCACCACGACCTCCTCCCGGCGCCCGGGGGCGGTCAGCACGTAGACGACCCGGAACGTCTCGGCGTCCTCGTGCGCGGCCACCAGGGCCAGCCGCAGGCCGCCGGCGAGCAGGCCGGCCATCACCTCCGCCAGCTCGTCGCGGCCGACCGGTCGGGTCGTCATGACGCACCTCCCAGCACGGCCGCGGCCTGACGGAGCAGCGTCCCGAACGGGCCGCTGAGGAGGGCGATGACGGCGACGACGGCCAGCGCGAGGGCCAGCGGCAGCCACGGCCCGTGCGCTGAGCGGTCCGGCTCCGCAGCGGGGCCACCGCGGCTGCCGGCGCCGAGCGTCATCGTCGCGGTGAGCCGGACCAGGGCGGCGAACGCCACCAGCAGCAGGCCGAGCGCGACCGCCGTCACGACCTGAAGTCCCGCCGTCCATGCGCCGACCACGATGCCGACCTCGGAGAAGAACAGGCTGAACGGCGGCAGCCCGAGCAGCGCGGCCGTCCCTGCGAGCCAGGGCACGGCCAGGCCGGGGCGGCGGGCCAGCAGCCCGCGGATGTCGGCGACCGCCGTCGATTGCTCGACGGCGAGCAGCCGTCCGGACACCACGAACAGGCTCGACTTCGCCAGCCCGTGCCCCAGCATGTGCAGCAGGACGGCGGTCAGCGCCAACGGGCCGCCCGCCGCGGCGCCGAGGGCGAGCAGGCCCATGTGCTCGATGCTGGAGTAGGCCAGCATCCGCTTGTAGTCGCGCTGGCGCAGCAGCAGCGCGGCGGCCACGGCCAGGGACAGCAGGCCCGCGACCGCCAGCATCCCGCGCAGCAGCCCGGGGCCCAGGACCGGGTTGGCGACCGCCTGGATGCGCAGGATGGCGTAGAACGCGACCGACAGCAGCACGCCGGACATCAGGCCGGACACCGGCGCCGGGGCCTGGCTGTGCGCGTCCGGCAGCCAGCTGTGCATCGGGGCCAGGCCGGCCTTGGTGGCGAACCCGAGCACGGCCAAGGCGGCGCCCAGCTTGAGCACGGCCGGGTCGAGCAGCGCCGGGTGCGTCACCAGGTCGACCCAGGACAGTGTCGGGGTGCCGCTGGCCCGGGTCGCCGCATAGACCAGCACGATGCCGAGGAAGGCGATGGCCACGCCGACCGACCCGAGCACCACGTACTTCCAGGCCGCCTCGAGCGAGGCCCGGGTGCGGTGCTGGCCGACCAGGAAGGCGGTGGCGATCGTGGTGCCCTCGACGGCCACCCACAAGACGCCGAGGTTGTCGGCCAGCACGGCCAGTGACATCGCACCGAGGAAGGCCGACAGCAGCGCCGCCGGGCCGGGCGCTGACCTCGCCTGCAGCCCGCCCCACGTCGCGGTCAGACCCACCGCCCCGATGACCACGAGCATGAACGCGGACAGCGCGTCGGCGCGCAGCAGCCCGCCCGCCGCGCTGACGACCCGGTGGTCCAGGGCGGCGGCGCCGAGCGCCAGCCCGGTCCCGAGGACCACCACCGAGACGGCGATCCCGGCCAGCCGGGCGACCCTCGGGACCCGCAGGCTGACGGTCGCCGCCAGCACCGAGGTGCCGAGCGGGAGCCACAGGACGACGCCCATCAGTCCCTCAGCTCGGTCAGCTCGTCAAGGTCCAGGGCACCGAACTTGACCCGCATGCGGGCGCTGAAGACCTGCAGGATCAGCACGACCAGCAGCACGTCGAGGGAGGCGCCCAGCTCCACCACCAGCGGCAGTCCGCCCGCCGTCATGAACGCGACCGCCGCGATCCCGTTGTCCAGCACCAGGAATCCGACCAGCTGGGCGAGCGCGTGCCGGCGTCCGACCAGCAGCAGGAAGCCGAGCAGCGTCAGCGCGAGCGCCACCGGCACCGCCCGGACCGCCGGGTCCGGGCTGGAGCCCACGATCGGCCTGCTGACCAGGTACGCCACCACGGTGAGCACGGCCGCGGCGATCAGCGCAGCGGTCGGGTTCAGCCGCGGGGACTCCTCGCGTCCGGCGTCCGCCGGCACGCTGCGACCCACCAGCACGGGCAGGACGGCGGCCTTGAGCAGCACCACGAGACCGGCCACGGCCAGCAGCCCGGCCTCACGGTGCTGAACGCCGATCACGGCGACCAGTGCGCCGAGCGCGGCCCCCTGGACCGACAGCAGCCGGACCGAGGCGGCCAGCGAGCGCCGCCACACCAGCAGCACGCCGGTGAGCAGCAGGACGCCGGCGGCCAGCCCCACCAGCTGCGCGTACACGTTCGCCGCCATCGCGCTCAGCCGACCAGGTAGGAGGCCGTGACGGCCAAGAAGGCGAGCACGAACGAGCCGGCCAGCAGCTCGGGGACCCGGAACAGCCGCAGCTTGGCCAAGAACACCTCGGCTGCGCCCAGCAGCCCGCCGAGCACCACGAGCTTGCCGGCGAGGGCGGCGACGCCGAGGAGCAGCCCAGCGGCGCTCACCCGGGTGTCGATGCCCCACGGTGCGACCAGGTTCCCGACCAGCCCGAGCAGCGCCGCGAGCCGGACCCACGAGCCCAGCTCGAGCCAGGCCAGGTCGCGGGCCGACGCCTCCAGCAGCATCGCCTCGTGCACCATGGTGAGCTCAAGGTGCGTCGACGGGTTGTCCACCGGCAGCCGCCCCGTCTCGGCCAGCACGACGATGCCGAGGGCGAGCACCGCCAGCAGGCTGACCGGCGAGGCGATCACCGCCGACGAGTCGAGCCGGGCCTGCACGATGAGCGACAGCGCGGAGCTGCCCACCGGGATGGACAGGGCGTAGACGGCCACGAGCACGGTCGGCTCGACCAGCGCCGCGATGGTCATGTGCCGGCTGGACCCCATGCCGCCGAAGGCCGTGCCGGCGTCCAGGCCCAGCAGGGCGACCGCCACGGTGCCCACGAGGAGGACGGACACGACGACGAACAGGTCGTCCGGGACCAGGGGCAGGCTGACCGCGCCCACGAGCGGCAGCAGCGCCGCCACCAGCAGGCTCGAGCTGAGCAGCACCACGGGGGCCACCCGCAGCAGCCAGCCGGAGCCGGTGGCCCGTACCGGCGCCTTGGCGACCAGCTTGCGCAGGTCCCGCCAGGGCTGCCAGACGCCGGCACCGGCACGGCCCTCGAGTCGGGCCCTCGTCTGTCGGGTGACGCCGGCCAGCACCGGGGCGAGGGCCACGACGACACCGACCTGGACGGCGGCCACCAGGATCGCCTGACCGGTCACAGCGACACCACCAGCAAGACGGCGAGCAGCGCGCCGAACGAGTAGCCGAGGTAGCGGTGGACGCTGCCGTTCTGCAGCCGCCGCGCCTGCACACCGACCCGGTCCGCCCAGCCGATCACCGGCCGGTACAGCCGGACCTCGACGACGTCGGACAGCCGTTGCCGGTACTCGACCCGCTGCACGAGGTACCGGGACTCGGTCGCGTGGGTGACCTCGACGTCCCTGGTCGGCTGCAGCGCGTCATCGAACACCCGCAGCAGCGGCTCGGCGTACGAGGTGGCGGTGTACTGCATCCGGGGGCTGACTCGCGCGCCGCCGCAGCCCCAGGCCAGGTCGGTCGCCCTGGCCGGGTGGCGGCGGGCTGCCCGGGCCACGGACACCAGCACGGGGAGCGCGACGGCGGCTGCCAGGACCGCCAGCGCGAGCGGGTCCAGCAGGGCGTTCAGCCCGGTCAGCCGGATGCCGCCCAGCCCCACGGGCTCGATGCCGGCCGCACCCACCGTGGTGGCGAGCGCCGCGGCCACCGGTCCCGGGACCAGGCCGAGCGCGACCACGACGGCGGCCCCGGCGAGCATCGGCCAGGTCATGGTGCGACCGGCCTCGTGGGCGGCGTCCGCCTCGGTCGACCGGGGCCGGGCCAGGAACGCGATGCCGTAGGCCTTCACGAAGGTGAGCAGAGCCAGCCCGGTGGTCAGCGCGACCACGCCGACGGCCAGCGGCATGACCACGGCGACCATCGGGTCCCCCAGCCGGGCGCCGTGGATGAGTGCCTGCAGGAGCGTCCACTCGGCCACGAACCCCGCGGTGCCCGGCAGCGCCGCCGCGCCCAGGCTGGCCACGCCGAACGCCGCGCCGGTCCACGGCATGCGCGTGCCCAGCCCGCCGAGCCGGTCGAGGTCCCGTTCGCCGGTGGCGTGCAGCACGGCCCCGGCGCCGAGGAACAGGGTGGCCTTGAACGCCGCATGGCTCACGACCAGCAGCAGGCTCGCGGTCAGCGCGGCGTCGGCCACATCGGTCGCCCCGGACGCCCGCAGCAGCACCGACGTGCCCAGGGCCAGCACCACCAGGCCGACGTTCTCGGTGGTCGAGTAGGCGAGCAGCCGCTTGAGGTCGCTGGCGACGGAGGCCTGCAGGATCCCGTAGAGCGCGGAGGCGGCGCCGAGCACGGCCAGCAGCACCCCCCACCAGGCCGGTCCGCCGGGCAGCAGCCGCACGCACACGAGCAGCACGCCGTACAGCCCGATCGACACCATCGCGGCGCTCATGGCCGCGGACACGTGGCTGGGCGCCTCCGGGTGCGCGCGCGGCAGCCACACGTGCAGCGGCACCAGGCCGGCCTTGGTGCCGAAGCCGAGGAGCAGCAGCACGAAGCCGACGCTCGCGGCGGCCGAGTGCGGCCGCAGGGACCCGATGGTGTCGAAGCCGGTGCCGCCCGAGGCTGCCGTGAGCACGGCGAAGCCGGCGAGCAGCAGCGCGAAGCTCAGCTGGGTGAGTGCGGCGTACCACACGGTGGCCGCGGTGACCTCGGCCCGCCGCGCGTGGTCCGCCAGCAGCAGGACCGTCGACCCCACGGCCATGAGCTCCCAGGCCAGCAGGAAGGAGACGACGTCCGCGGCGGCTGCGACCAGCTGCAGGCCCACGAGGAAGACCGCGAGCGCGGCCCAGGAGCTGCGCGAGGCGGAGGGGCCGGACACGTACCCGATGCCGTAGACCGCCACGGCCACGCCCACGACCGAGGCCAGCAGCATGAACAGCCCGCCGAGCCGGTCGGGGGCGAAGGCCACCGGGTCGACCGGCAGCGCCACCGGCAGGCGGATGCTGCCCGCCTGCCCGGCCATGGCGAGCGCGCCGGTGACGGCGCCCGCGACCGAGACGGCTGCGCAGGACACCCCTGCCACGACGGCGCGGGTGGCGGCCGGCACGACCAGCGCGACGGCCACGGCCACGGCCGCGAGCACCACCTGGGACAGCAGCCCGACCTGGACCGCGGTCACCGCCCGGTCACCCGGCGCAGCGCCTCGACGATGACCTGCGGCTCGGGCGGGCAGCCTGGCACGTCGAGGTCGACGGGCACGACGTCGGCGACGCCGCCGACCACGCCGTACCCGGCCGCGAAGGCGCCGCAGCCCCGGGCGCAGTCCCCGACCGCGAGGACCAGCCGTGGCGTGGGGGTCGCCTCGACGGTGCGCCGCAGGGGTTCGGCCATGTTCCGGGTGACGGCTCCGGTGACCAGCACGGCGTCCGCGTGCCGGGGCGAGGCGACCAGTCGCGCGCCGTACCGCTCGGCGTCGTACACCGGGCCGAACGCGGCGGCCACCTCGATCTCGCAGCCGTTGCAGGATCCGGCGTCCACGTGCCGCAGCTGGACGCTGCCGCCCAGCGGTCGGGCCGCCGGCAGCGGGTCCGGCGCGGGCGGGGCCGGTTCGGCGACCGTCCCGGTCCGGCGGATCAGCGCGACCAGCCGCAGCAGGCTCACGGCTGCTGCGGACCCGTCGGGCGCAGCTCCTCGGCGAGGGCGTCCTGCCCGGCGATGAGCCCGAGCAGGATCTGGCGGGCCGTCAGCAGCAGGTCGCGGACCTGCGGCACGCTGATCGAGTAGACCACCTCACCGGCCTCCCGGTGCTGGCTCACCAGCCCGGTGCGACGCAGCACCGCAAGCTGCTGGGACAGGTTGCTCGGTTCAATCTCGATCCGCTCGAGCAGCTCGTGCACGGCGTGGTCACGCTCGGACAGCAGCTCGAGCACCCGGATCCGGGCCGGGTGCCCCAGGGTGCGGAAGAAGTCCGCCTTCGCCTGGTAGAGCGGGGTCGCCATCGTGGTCCGTCGTCCTCCCGGGTTGGAGGACCAACTTTGCACATGATGATGTCTTCAAGTCAACAAGAGGGCCGCAGCCGCGGGCTACACCACGGTGAGCTTCTCCTCGTGGCGAAGCTGGTCGAGCAGCGACTGGACGAGTGAGGGGACCAGCAGCACGAGCGCGCTGAGCGGCAGCGTCAGCTCATGGAACACGGTGCTGCCGGACTCGGGGTGCCCCCTCAGCCGAGCCAGCAGGGCGCTGACCGGAATCCCGAGGATGTTGCCGACCATCATCAGCTGAATGGCCGCCAGGATGACTTCCGTCTTCTCCGGTCCGTAGGTGTCCAGGACCTGCCCGTACGCCCGGCGGTCGACCGTGCCCTTGGCGTCGGCATAGTGCTGGGCGAAGGCGATGGCTACGGCCTCGTCGGCCCTGATGAAACGAGGATCCCCGCGGACGAAGGCCAGGACCTCCTCGGGGGCTATTCCCTCCCGCAGGGCCAGTCTGGAGTGCGCGTAGGCGCAGGCGGCGCACTGGTTCACCTCGGTGACCGCCAGCATGAGTCGTTCCACGAACTGGGGGTCGAGGGCCTGCGTGCGACGCCTGCCGAAACGCTGACGGCTGAACGCGCCGACCGAGCGATGGGCCAGCACCAAGGCCTCGTAGAGCTCCGTGCGGGAGTAGCGCCTCGTGCGCCGCGGAGCGGTCGCGCAGGTCGACGTGTCCATCATGGCTGGCGGTTCAACCGAGCCGCACGGACTCCCCCGCCCCCAGATGGCCGTAGTCGGCGCCCGTCCCCGGCCCGCCGTCCCCGAGCAGCCGGTCGACGACGGAGCGCCCGGCGTCACTGAGCAGGGCGTCGTGCATGCGGTAGGCCCGCTGCGGGGCCACCGCGCGCACGTAGTCGATGACCTCGGACAGCCGCGACCACGGGGCGTGCACCGGGAGCAGCAGGGTGTCGACCGGTGCGGCCGGCACGGTGAACGCGTCACCCGGGTGGAAGACCCGGCCGTCGATGCGGAACCCGATGTTCGTCACCCGGGGGATCTCCGGATGGATCTGCTCGTGCAGCTGACCGTGCACCTCGACGTCCAGTCCGGCGGCGACGAAGCGGTCGCCCTCCCCGACGACGTGCAGCCGGTCACCGAGGCCGTCCAGCTGCGAGGCGACGGACTGCAGCGTCCACACCTGCAGGCCAGGGTCCGCGGCGACGGCGGCGCGCAGCCGGTCCTCCTGGAAGTGGTCCCAGTGCTCGTGGGTGATGAGCACGGCCTCGGCGCCCTGCACCGCCTCCGGCTCGGTGAACGCTCCCGGGTCGATCACCAGCGTGCGTCCCTCGTGCTCCAGCCGCACACAGGCGTGACCCAGCTTCGTCAGCAGCATGGTGCTCCTCATGGTTCGCGCGTACTCTCCGATGACGATACGACGCGCCACCCCCGGCCGCCGTCGTTGCCGGCCCGATGGCTTCCACAGCGACCCCCCAGCCGGCAACGAGAGGTCAAACGCAGGGAGGCTGCCATGCGCTACCCGCACGGTCTGTTCGGCTGGGTCGACCTGACGACGACGGACGTCGAGGGGGCCCGCACGTTCTACGCGGAGCTGTTCGGCTGGACGTCGCAGGACCTGCCCACGCCCATGGGGCCCGCCTACACGATGTTCACCAAGGACGGGAAGCTGGTGGCGGGCATGTCGCCGCAGCAGCCCGCGCTGGCCGCGGCCGGCGTCCCGTCGCTGTGGAGCTCCTACGTCCTGGTCGAGGACGTCGATGCGGTGCTCGCCACGGTCGAGCCGTCCGGCGGCGCCCTCGTCATGCCGGCCATGGACGTCATGGAGCAGGGTCGGATGGCCATGGTCAGCGACCCGTCGGGGGCGGTCGTGGGCCTGTGGCAGCCCCAGGAGCACCAGGGCGCCGACCTGTTCAACTCGCCTGGGGCGCTGACCTGGAACGAGCTGCAGACCCGGGACCTGGACCGAGCCACCGCGTTCTACGCCGCCGTCTTCGGCTGGCGGTGGGAGCCGGCCGGTGACGGCTACCTGGTGGCCCACCTGGACGCCAAGCCGGGCGAGGACAAGAGCAACGCGGGCGCCATGACCCTGCCGGCGGCCGCGCCGGCCGAGGCGCCGTCCAGCTGGATGGTCTACTTCGCGGTCGAGGACTGCGACGCGTCGGTGACCAGCGCCGAGCACCTCGGCGGCGCCGTGTTCCTGCCTGCCATGCAGATGGGGCCGGGCCGGTTCGCCGGGCTGGTCGACCCCACCGGGGCGATGTTCCTCCTCGGCTCGTTCCCGGCGGCCTGACCGGCCGCGTCCTACAGTGCCGCTATGGAGACCGCGGCCGAGAGTGTGACCTACCTGCTCGTTGATGGCGAGAACATCGACGCGACGTTGGGGGCAAGCGTCCTCGGTCGGCGTCCGAGCCCGGACGAGCGGCCTCGCTGGGACCGGGTCAGGGAGTTCTCCCAGCAGGTGTGGGACCAGCCGGTGAAGGCGCTGTTCTTCCTCAACGCGAGCTCCGGGCAGATGCCGATGGCCTTCGTCCAGGCGTTGCTGGCGCTGGACTACCGGCCGATCCCGCTGGCGGGTGGGTCGCAGGAGAAGGTCGTGGACATCGGCATCCAGCGCACCCTCGAGGCCATCGAGCAGCGGTACGGCGACGTGCTGCTGGCCAGCCACGACGGCGACTTCCTCCCCCAGGTCACGGCCCTGGCCGGCCACGGCCGGCGGGTCGGGATCCTCGGGTTCCGCGAGTTCGTCAACGCCGGGTTCGCCGACTTGGCGCCCGGCGTCCAGCTGTTCGACCTCGAGGACGACGTCGACTGTTTCACCGGCATCCTGCCGCGGGTCCGGATCATCCCGATCGACAGCTTCGACCCGGTGCGGTTCCTGTGACGCCTCCGCCGAGCTCAGAGCCGGACGCGCCGGTGGAGGTGCTCCGCCGGTGGGAGGACTCTGGCGCGGTGTGGCGGCTGCTGTCCCGGCGCGGGGACCTGGTGGAGATCGCCCTGCTCACCTGCAGCGCCGGCGAGGAGGTCGGCCGGCTGGTCAGCGCCGACCCCGACCTGCTGGCCTTCGTCGGCACCCGTACCGGCAGCGACTGACCCCCCCCCCGTCCCGCATGAAGGGCACCTTCTGTGCGTGTGGCCGCAACTTTCCACCCTTCATCGACGCCGGGGTGCCCGCGGGTCGTCGTCCATGAAGGTGCGCTTTGTGCGGCCCTGCGCACAGAAGGTGCCCTTCATGCGGGAGGGGGGTGGGACGGTGGCGGCACCGGGTAGTCGGCCCCGGCGCGGCTGGCAGCTGCGCGCGAACGCCGTCGTGCTGGCCTACGTCCTCACGGCGGTCGTCGTGCTGGCTGCAAACGGCCGGATCGCTGACCAGCGCTGGCTGACCGTCCACCTGCTGCTGCTCGGGGCGGTGACCAACGCGGTGGTCACCTGGGGGGAGCACTTCTCGGTGGCCCTGCTGCGGGCCCCGCAGCCCGCGCGCGGTCCGGCCGTGGCCCGGCTGGTCGGGCTCAACCTCGGCGTCGTCGGCGTCCTGGTCGGCGTGGTGGCGGGTCGGCCGGTGCTCACCCTGGCTGCGGCCGCGCTGCTGAGCGTGGTCGTGCTCGGGCACGTGGGCTCGCTGCTGCGGATCAGGCGCGGCGCGCTGCAGGGCCGGTTCGCCGGCACCGCCCGGTTCTACGTCGCGGCCGGGGTGGCGCTGCTCGTGGGGATCGGGCTCGGCGCGACCATCGCCGTCGAGCCGTCGGACTGGCCGCAGAAGGAGCCGTTCCACGCCGCCCACGTGCATGCCAACGTGCTTGGCTGGATCGGGCTGACCGTACTGGGCACCCTGTTCACGCTGTGGCCCACCGTGCTGCGCACCCGCATGGTCGACGGCGTCATGCGGGCCGCCTCGTGGTGCCTCGTCCTGACGTCGGTCGGGCTGGCGACGGCTGTGACCGGGTTCGCCGTCGACGCCACCGGACTCGCCGCGGCCGGGCTGGCGCTCTACGCGGCTGGGGTGGTCGCCGCGCTGCGCCCCTTCGTGGCCACCTGGCGGCAGAAGCCGCCGTACGACGCCGCCTCCTGGTCGATGGGGCTGGCGGTCGGCTGGCTGCTCGTCGGCGTGCTCGTCGACCTGGGCATGGTGGTGACGTCGTCGGACGCCGAGCAGTACGCCACACGACTGGACCTGCTGGTGCCGCCGCTCGTCGTCGGGTTCGTGGGCCAGGTGCTGCTGGGGGCGCTGACCTACCTGCTCCCCGTCGTCCTCGGGGGCGGGCCGGCGGCGCAGCGGGCGAGCAACGCCGTGCTGGGCCGGGCCTGGCCGGTCCGGGTGACCGCGTTCAACCTGGCCGTGCCGATGCTCGCCGTGCCGGAGCCCGGCTCGGTGCGGGCACTGGGCTGGGTCCTCGTGGTCTCGGCGACGCTGTCCTTCCTCGGGCTCGCCGTCGTGGCGGTTGCGCGCAACCAGTCCACCCGTTCCGCTAGCCCGCCAGCAGCACCCCCAGCAGGACGGCCGACATCGCCGTGAGGCCGGTGAGCGCGCCGTAGACCGCCAGCCCGGTCGTCGTCCGGGCCCGCGCATGGGCCCAGGCAGTGAGGCCGGAGGCGGCCACGACCGCGACCTTGAGCCCGAGCACGACCTGGTAGCCACGGTCCGCGCCGGGCTCCACCGCGACGACGTTCCAGATCCCGGTGGCCACCAGGACGCCGTAGGCCGGCCACGCCACCCGGGCGAAGGCAGCGGCCGCGACTCGAGGCAGATCCGGGTCGTGCCGGCGCAGCACCGGCACGAGGGCCGCCAGGGTCAGCTGGCCGCCGACCCAGACCGTTGCCGCGAGCACGTGCAGGGTCAGCCGGACAGCGTCCCAGGGAGGCGCCAGCACGCCCGGCTAACCCTCTGCGTCGCCGATGAAGGGCGCCTTTGTGCGACAGCACGCACAGAGGGGCACCTTCATGCGGAGGCGGGGCGGCGAGCGACGGCCTCGCGGCGCATGACCGTGGCCACGTAGACCAGGGCCACCGCGGCGAACAGGCCGAGCGCCACCAGGCCCAGCTGGTACGACGGCGGGGTGGAGTGCCCGTAGAGGTAGCCCATGATCAGTGGCGGCACGAACCCGCCCAGGCCGCCCGCCGCGCCGACCACGCCGGTGACGCCGCCGACCTTGTCCACCGGCGTGAGCAGGGCCAGCAGGGCGAACACCGAGCCGGTGCCCAGCCCGAGGAAGCCGGCCATGAGCAAGAACGCGGCCGTCTCGGTACCGGTGACGCCCGTGCGGTCGGTGGCCAGCACCTGGGCGAGCACGAGCGCCATCACGGTGATCCCGGCGAACGTCACGATGAGCACGGGGATCGGGTGCAGCCGGTCGGACAGCCAGCCGCCCAGTGGCCGGCAGACGACGGCGACCAGGACGAAGCCGGCCATCTTGTTCGACGCGTCCGCCTTGACCAGGTCGTTGGCGTTGACCAGCAACGTGGGCAGGTAGACGCTGAACGCCACGTAGCCGCCGAAGGCCAGCGCGTACAGCGCGGACAGCTGCCAGGTCACCTTGAGCCTCATGGCGCCGCCCAGCCGGGTGAGGAAGGGGATGGTCGGCACCGTCCGGCCGGGCGCGTCCTTCGTCAGCAGGAGGGCGAGCACGCCGTACACGGCCAGCAGGACCGCGACGAGGACGAACGGGGTGGCGATGGTGTGCGCCTGGGCGAGCTTGACCGTGGTCAGCGCCGAGATCGCGGTGCCGCCCATCCCGGCACCGAAGATGCCCAGGGCCAGCCCGCGGCGCTCCGGCGGGAACCAGGCGTTCACGAACGGGATGCCGACCGCGAACGTCGTTCCACTGATGCCCAGGAAGAATCCGCCGACCAGCAGCTGGGCGTAGGAGTCGTGCCACACCGCGAGGAACAGCACCGGCACGATCGTGGCGAAGCTGACCAGCGGGAACATCACCCGGCCGCCGTACCGGTCGGTGAGCGCCCCGACCGGGATCCGCCCCAATGACCCGACGATGACGGGGACGGCGACGATGACCGCCTGCTGGAACGAGCTGAGGCCGAGCGCGGTCTTGAAGGTCGGGGCGAGCGGGCTGATCAGCGCCCAGGCCCAGAAGTTGACCGCGAACCCGACGAAGGCGACGGCCAGCGCCGTGTACTGGCCGCGGCTGGTGATCGCTGGCACGGACGTCTGCGGCGCGGTGGGGGTGCTCACGGCAGGGCTCCTTTGATGGGCCACGTGCTCTCGATGGGCTTGTTTTTACTCCCGTCATGGTGAATATTGCAAGCGTGACCGCGGACGACCCGTCGACCCGAACCCACCAGGTGCTCGCGGCCCCCCGCCGGGCCGAGCTGCTCGCCCTGCTGCGGGCCAGCGCCGAGCCGCTGACCGTCGTCGAGGCGGCCGACGCGGTCGACCTGCACACCAACACCACCCGGCTGCACCTCGACTTGCTGGTCCAGGTCGGGCTGGCCGAACGCGTCACCGAGCAGCGCACCAGCCCCGGGCGGCCTCGGACGCTGTACCGCGCGACCGCGCAGCCAGCCGAGGCGGACGACGACAGCTATCGGGCGCTGGCCGGGGTGCTGGCCGACGGGCTGGCCGCCACCAAGGACCCGGGCCGCGCCGCCATCGAGGCCGGGGAGCGGTGGGCCCGTGCCCTCGACGAGCGCGCCGGGCTGACCGGGGCGACCCAGTCGGTCTCGGTCGCGGTCGAGCTGGAGCAGCTGCTGGACGAGCTCGGCTTCGAGCCCGAGATGGACCTCCCGCACGGGCTGATCCGGCTGCACCGCTGTCCGTTCGCCGAGGTCGCCAAGAGCAACCGGACCGTGGTCTGCGGGGTCCACCTGGGCATGCTGCGGGCCTCGTTGCACCGGCTCGGCGCGGCCAGCGAGCGCGTCGAGCTGGAGTCGTTCGTCACCGAGGAGCCGCTGCTGTGCCTCGTCCACCTCGACCCGGAGACGGGGGCGGCCCCGAAGCCGCGCCCGAAGCGCACAGGCAGGAGAGTGTCGTGACCGAGCCGAGCACCCACCCAGCGACGGGCACCGACGGGTCGCTGGTCGAGGCCCTGCTCCGCGGGCGGCGGCTGCTCCAGCGTGCCGCCATCTCCCCCGACCTGCGCACGATCACCAAGGAGGGCGGCCGCAGCGCCGACGTCTTCTACCGTGACCGCTGGAGCCACGACAAGATCGTCCGCTCCACCCATGGGGTCAACTGCACGGGCTCGTGCTCGTGGAAGGTGTACGTCAAGGACGGGATCATCACCTGGGAGACCCAGGAGACCGACTATCCGTCGGTCGGTCCGGACTCGCCGGAGTATGAGCCGCGCGGCTGCCCGCGGGGGGCGGCGTTCTCCTGGTACACCTACTCCCCCACCCGGGTCCGCTACCCGTACGTCCGCGGCGTCCTGGTCGAGATGTTCCGCGAGGCCAAGGCCCGCCTCGGCGACCCCGTCGCGGCGTGGGCCGACGTCGTCGGCGACCCGGAGCGCCGCCGGACGTACATGAAGGCACGCGGCAAGGGCGGCCTGGTGCGGGTGCGGTGGGAGGAGGCCCTGGAGATCGTGGCCGCTGCCCAGGTGCACACCATCAAGACCTGGGGCCCGGACCGCATCGCCGGCTTCTCCCCCATCCCGGCCATGTCGATGGCCTCGCACGCGGCCGGCGCGCGGTACACCAGCCTGCTCGGCGGCAGCATGATCTCCTTCTACGACTGGTACGCCGACCTGCCGATCGCCTCCCCGCAGGTCTTCGGCGACCAGACCGACGTGCCGGAGTCGGCGGACTGGTGGAACGCCTCATACCTGATCATGTGGGGCTCCAACATCCCGGTCACCCGCACCCCGGACGCGCACTTCATGACCGAGGCCCGCTACAGGGGGCAGAAGGTCGTGGTGGTCAGCCCGGACTACGCCGACAACACCAAGTTCGCCGACGAGTGGCTGGCCGCGCACCCCGGCACCGACGGTGCCCTGGCCATGGCCATGGGGCACGTGCTGCTCAAGGAGTTCTTCGTCGACCGCCAGGTCCCGCGGTTCCAGGACTACGTGAAGACCTACACCGACCTGCCCTTCCTCATCTCCCTGCGGGAGCGTCCGGAGGCGCCCGGCAGCTACCTGCCGGACCGGTTCCTCACCTCGGCCGACCTCGGCCACGACGCCGAGGGCGCGGCGTGGCGCACCGTGCTGCTGGACGCGGCGTCCGGCCAGCCGGTGGTGCCCAACGGCACCCTCGGCGACCGCTACACCGACTCCGGCCAGGGCCGGTGGAACCTCGACCTCGACGGCGTCGACCCGCTGCTGTCCCTCCACGCGGACGGCGGCCAGTCGGTGGCCGTCGACCTGCCGCGCTTCGACGTGGGCGACGGCGAGGGCGGCTCGTCGCTGCGCCGCGGGGTACCGGTCCGCGAGGTGGCCGGGCGGCTGGTCACCACGGTCTACGACCTGCTGCTCGCCCAGTACGGCGTGGGCCGTCCGGGGCTCCCGGGTGACTGGCCACAGGGCTACGACGACCCCCAGCCGTACACCCCGGCCTGGCAGGAGGAGATCACCTCGGTGCCCGCGACGGCGGTGGCCCGGATCGCCCGGGAGTTCGCCGACAACGCCGAGCGCTCCGGTGGCCGGTCCATGATCGCCATGGGTGCCGGGACGAACCACTGGTTCCACTCCGACCAGATCTACCGGGCGATGCTCGCGCTCACCACCCTGACCGGCTGCCAGGGCGTCAACGGCGGCGGCTGGGCGCACTACGTCGGGCAGGAGAAGGTTCGCCCGTTCACCGGCTGGGCCCAGCTCGCGTTCGCCCTCGACTGGGTGCGCCCGCCGCGGCAGATGGCCGGGACGGCGTACTGGTACCTGGCCACCGACCAGTGGCGCTACGACGGGTTCGGCGCCGACGAGCTGGCCACCCCGCTCGGCAGGGGCCTGTTCAAGGGCAAGGCGCTCGCCGACACCCTCGCCCAGTCGGCCCGGCTCGGCTGGCTGCCGTCCTACCCCACCTTCGACCGCAACCCGCTGGACCTCGTGACCGAGGCGGAGGCCGCGGGCCAGGAGCCGTCGGCCCACGTCGTCGAGCAGCTGAAGGCCGGCACGCTGAAGTTCGCCTGCGAGGACCCGGACTCCCCCGCGAACTTCCCGCGGGTGCTCACCGTGTGGCGGGCCAACCTGCTCGGCTCGTCCGGCAAGGGCAACGAGTACTTCCTGCGGCACCTGCTGGGCACCGACGGCGCGGTGCGTGCCGAACCCACGCCGGAGGGCATGCGCCCGGCGGAGGTGGTCTGGCACGACGAGGCGCCGGAGGGGAAGCTCGACCTGCTCGTCTCGCTGGACTTCCGGATGACCTCGACCGGGCTGTTCTCCGACGTGCTGCTGCCGGCGGCCACCTGGTATGAGAAGGAGGACCTGTCGTCCACCGACATGCACCCCTTCGTGCACGCGTTCAGCGCCGCGATCAGCCCACCGTGGGAGACGCGCAGCGACTACGACACGTTCATCTCCATGGCGAGGGCCTTCAGCCCACTCGCCGCCCGGCACCTGGGCGTGCGCAAGGACCTGGTGGCCACGCCGCTGCTGCACGACACCCCCGGTGAGACGGCGCAGCCGGGCGGCCGGGTGCTGGACTGGAAGTACGGCGAGTGCGACCCGGTGCCCGGCAAGACGATGCCCAACCTGGCCGTCGTCGAGCGGGACTTCGGGGCGGTGGCCGAGCAGATGGTCGCGCTCGGCCCGAAGATCGACACCCTGGGTACCACCGTCAAGGACGTCACCCTGCACCCCGAGCGGGAGGTCGAGTACCTCAAGCGGGTCTGCGGCACGGTCCGCGAGGGGGTCGCCGAGGGGCGTCCGTCGCTGGCGCACGCCCGGCAGGCCTGCGAGACGATCCTCGCGCTGTCCGGTACCACGAACGGCCACCTCGCCACGGCCGGCTTCGAGGTGCTCGAGCAGCGCACCGGACGCCGGCTCGCGGACCTGGCCAGCGACCACGAGGGCCGGCAGATCACCTTCGCGGACACGCAGTCCCGGCCACAGCCGGTCATCACCTCGCACGAATGGTCCGGCAGTGAGCACGGCGGGCGTCGCTACTCGCCGTTCACCATCAATGTCGAGCGGCTCAAGCCCTGGCACACCCTCACCGGGCGGCAGCACTTCTTCCTCGACCACGACTGGATGGCCGAGCTGGGCGAGCAGCTTCCGGTCTACCGGCCGCCGCTCAACATGCACCGCATCTTCGGCCCGCAGGGCACCGGCGACGGCCAGCTCGAGGTGACGGTCCGCTACCTGACGCCGCACTCCAAATGGTCGATCCACTCGGAGTACCAGGACAACCTGTTCATGCTCAGCCTGTCCCGCGGCGGCCCGGACCTGTGGATGAGCCAGCAGGACGCCGCGAAGATCGGCGTGAAGGACAACGACTGGATCGAGGCGTTCAACCGCAACGGCGTGGTCGTGGCCAGGGCGGTGGTCAGCCACCGGATGCCCGAGGGCACGGTCTTCATGTACCACGCGAAGGACCGGACCATCGACGTGCCGAAGTCGGAGGTGAGCGGCCGGCGTGGCGGGATCCACAACGCGCTGACCCGGCTGCTGATCAAGCCCAGCCACCTCATCGGCGGCTACGCGCAGCTGTCCTACGGGTTCAACTACTACGGGCCCACCGGCAACCAGCGCGACGAGGTCACCGTCATCCGCCGCCGCTCGCAGGAGGTCGAGTACTGATGCGCGTCATGGCCCAGCTGGGCATGGTCATGAACCTCGACAAGTGCATCGGCTGCCACACCTGCTCGGTCACCTGCAAGCAGGCGTGGACCAACCGGACCGGCGTCGAGTACGTGTGGTTCAACAACGTGGAGACCCGGCCCGGTCTGGGCTACCCCCGGGCTCATGAGGACCAGGACAGGTGGGAGGGCGGCTGGGTCCGCACCCGGCGGGGCCGGCTCAAGCTGCGGGCCGGCGGGCGGGGGAAGCGGCTGCTGCGCATCTTCAGCAACCCCAAGCTGCCGGGCCTGGCGGACTACTACGAGCCGTGGACCTACGAGTACGACACCCTCCTGAACGCCCCGGCGCAGGCCGACGTCCCGGTGGCCCGGCCGAAGTCCCTCATCACCGGCCGGCCGATGCAGATCCGCTGGTCGGCGAACTGGGACGACGACCTCGGGGGCGCCCCCGAGCACGCTCCCGGGGACCCGGTGCTGAAGAAGCTGGGCGACAAGGTCAAGCTCGAGTTCGAGAAGACCTTCATGTTCCACCTGCCGCGCATCTGCGAGCACTGTCTCAACCCGGCCTGCGTGGCCAGCTGCCCCTCGGGGGCGATGTACAAGCGGGCCGAGGACGGCATCGTGCTGGTCGACCAGGACGGCTGCCGCGGCTGGCGGATGTGCGTCACGGGCTGCCCCTACAAGAAGGTGTACTTCAACCACCGCACCGGCAAGGCGGAGAAGTGCACGTTCTGCTACCCGCGGGTGGAGGCCGGCCAGCCGACCGTGTGCGCCGAGACCTGCGTGGGCCGGCTGCGCTACATCGGGCTGTTCCTCTACGACGCCGACCGGGTGCTCGAGGCTGCGTCGGTCGAGGACGAGCACGACCTGCTCGAGGCGCAGCGGTCGGTGATCCTCGACCCGGACGACCCGGCCGTGGTCGAGGCGGCCCGGGCCAACGGCATCGCCGAGGACTGGATCGAGGCGGCCCAGCGATCTCCGGTCTACGCCCTGACCAACCGCTACCGGATCGCGCTGCCGCTGCACCCGGAGTACCGGACCATGCCGATGGTCTGGTACATCCCGCCGCTGTCTCCCGTGGTGGACGTCGTGCGGGACACCGGCTTCGATGGCGAGGACGAGAACACCCTGTTCGCCGCCATCGAGGCGCTGCGGATCCCGGTCGAGTACCTCGCGGAGGTCTTCACCGCGGGCGACCCGGAGCCGGTGCAGCACAGCCTGCGGATGCTGGCTGCGATGCGCGCCTACATGCGCCGCATCAACCTCGGCGAGGAGCGCGACGAGGCGATCGCCGAGGCCGTCGGGATGACCGGCCGTACCATCGAGGAGCTGTACCGCCTGCTGGCGATCGCCAAGTACGAGGACCGCTACGTCATCCCGGCGGCCCACGTCGAGGCGGGCCGGGCGTTGGACGAGATGGCCGGCTGCAGCCTGGACTACAGCGGCGGCCCGGGGATGGGCGGCATGGGTCCGTTCGGTGAGGTGGGCGGCACCCCGGCGTCGGTCGAGACCTTCCAGCTGACCAAGCAGCGGGCCGAGTCCGACCGCTACGACGACCTGCCGGAGGGTCGGGCCGCCGTGGACCTGCTCACCTGGACGGGCGGTGAGCCCCCGGCCGGGCTGTTCCCGCCGAAGGCAAGCCCCGGGCCGGACGAGTCCGACGAGGAGCAGCCGACATGAGCGCCCCGCTGTCCCCGCGGCAGCGCAGCCTGGTCTTCGCCTCGGCCGCCCTGCTGCTCCGCTACCCGGACGAGCAGCTGCTGGAGCGGCTGCCGCTGCTCCGGCAGGCCGCCGACCGGCTGCCGCCGTCCGCGGGCGCCCCACTGGCCGGCTTCCTCGACCAGATGGCCGCCACCCCACTCATCGACCTGCAGGCCCGTTACGTGGCCACCTTCGACCTCAAGCGGCGCCACTGTCTGTACCTGACCTACTACCTCAACGGCGACACCCGGCGGCGCGGCATGGCGTTGTGGCGGTTCCAGGATGCCTACCGCAGCCGTGGCTTCGCGGTGGACGCCGGCGAGCTGCCCGACTTCCTGCCGGTGGTCCTCGAGCTGGCCGCGTCCGGCCAGGAGGACCTGGCGCTCGCGTTGCTGCTGGAGCACCGCTCCGGGCTGGAGGTGCTGGGGCACTCGCTGCAGGAGACGACGTCGCCCTACGCCGCCGTGGTCGGCGTGCTCAGCGCGGCGCTCCCGGACCCGACCCCCGAGGTCCTGGCCGCCGCCGCCACGCTCGCCACCGAGGGCCCCCCCGACGAGCAGGTCGGCCTGGAACCGTTCTTCGCCGTGGAGACCCTGGGGGTGCGGTCGTGAACACGCTGCTGTGGGGGGTCATCCCCTACGTCGCCCTGACGTCGTTCGTGGTGGGGCACTTCTGGCGCTACCGCTACGACCGTTTCGGCTGGACGACCCGCTCCTCCCAGATGTACGAGAGCCGGCTGCTGGCCTGGGGCGGCCCGCTGTTCCACTTCGGCATCCTGGGCGTCCTGGTCGGGCACTTCGTCGGGCTGGTCGTCCCCGCGTCGTGGACCGATGCCCTCGGCATCTCCGAGCACACCTACCACCTGGTCGCCGTCACCGGCGGCACGGTCACGGGCCTGATGACCGTCGTGGGCCTGGCCCTGTTGGTCTACCGGCGGCGCACCACGCTGTCGGTGTTCCGCGCCACCACCCGGATGGACAAGACCATGTACGCCGTCCTCGGCGCGGTCATCGTGGTCGGCACCTACAACACCATCGCGGTCAACCTGCTCGGCTCGGGACACGACTACCGAGCGGACGTCGCGGTGTGGTTCCGCAGCGTCTTCTGGTTCCGGCCGGACGTCGCCCTGATGACCAGCGCGCCAGCGACCTTCCAGCTGCACGCGCTGCTGGGTTTCGTGCTCATCGGGCTGTGGCCGTTCACCCGGCTGGTGCACGTGTTCAGCGCACCCGTCGGATACGTCGCCCGCCCCTACATCGTCTACCGCACCCGCGACGCTGTCGGGGCCGCACGGGCCCCGCGGCGCGGCTGGGAGCGGATCGACACGTGAGCGGGAGTCGGCGGCGGGTTCGCCCGGGCGTGGGTTGAACCGGACCTGACGTGTCCCGCCGCGCACGGACGGCCGCCGTGAGTGCTGCGATGGCCGGGCTCAGCCCGGGCTACTTCGCGCTGGTGATGGCAACAGGGATCGTCTCCGTGGGGCTGAACGACGTCGGCCTGACGGCGCCCTCGCGAGCCCTGTTGTGGGCCGCGGCGGCGAGCTACGCGATCCTCGTCGTCCTCACCGCGATCGCGTCGTCCGCTTCCCCGACCGGGTGAGGGCGGATTTCGCCGACCCTCGCCGGGGCTTCGGGTTCTTCACGTTCGTGGCCGGTAGCAACGTCCTGGGCACCCGGCTGGCCGTGGACGGCCACGTCGGCATCGCCCTCGCACTGCTCGGTGTCGGCGGGCTCGCCTGGCTGCTACTTGGCTACGTGGTTCCCTGGACGGCTGTGCTCGGCCGCGCCGAACGACCGGTACTCGTCGGCGCGAACGGGACCTGGTTCATCTGGGTCGTCGCGAGCTGGCGCTGCTCGCCGTGTTCTCCTGGTCGGTGGGGGTGTTCCTGTACGGCGGCGTCGGCACCCTCGTCGCGGGCCGGCTGCTGCTCTACCCCGTGCGTCCCGGCGACCTGTCGCCGCCCTACTGGGTCGCCATGGGTGCGACCGCGATCACCGTCCTGGCCGGCGCCGGGATCGTGCAGATGGCGGACGCCCCGATGGTCGAGGTCACCAGGGGGCTCGTGGCCGGAGCGTCCGCGCTGTTCTGGGCGTTCGGGACGTGGCTGATCCCGGCTCTCGTGGCAGCCGGCTGGTGGCGGCACGTCCGGCACCGGGTACCGCTGCGCTACGAGGCGGCCCTGTGGAGCATGGTCTTCCCGCTGGGGATGCACGCGGTAGCCGGTCAGTTCATCGGCCGCGCCGACCACCTGCCCCTGGTGGCGTTCGTCGGCCACCAGGAGCTCTGGGTCGCTGCAGCCGTGTGGGCGCTGACGTTCGCGGCGATGCTCGCGCACCTGACCCGCACGATCGTGGTGGCGGCGACCCCGGTGGCCTGACGGTCTACTTCGTGGTGGGCAGGCCGGCCTGCTCCCAGGCGGTGATGCCGCCCTGGACGTCGTAGACGTGCTTGAAGCCCATCGAGTTCATCAGCTCGGTGGCCTGGCCGCTCCGGCTGCCGGTGCGGCAGTAGACCAGGTAGGTCTTGTCCTTGTTCAGCTTCGACAGCTGCGCGGCGAAGTCGGATGCCTCGAAGTCGACGTTGGTGGCCTCCGGGATGTGGCCGCCGGCGAACTCGGCCGGGGTGCGGAC
This sequence comes from Actinomycetes bacterium, assembly GCA_038252405.1. GTDB lineage: Bacteria > Actinomycetota > Actinomycetes > Prado026 > Prado026 > DATCDE01. Next base: position 41,475 of record JBBSAJ010000006.1, read on the forward strand.
GTCGAGGACGACGAAGTCGGGGTTGCTGGCGTTGTTGCGCAGCAGCTCGTAGGCCCCCTGCGGGATGACCGGGATGACGGGGGCGGACAACGTGGCGGAGTCGGCCGCCTTGACGTCGATGCCGAAGTCGGTCTTGAGCCGCTCCTCCAGCTGCGCCTGCGTGAGCATCCCGGGCGAGAAGTCGACCTGCTTGCCCGTCTTGTCGTAGAAGGCCGTGACCGGCAGGCCCTGCGTCCCGTACGTCGACCACAGGTCCGAGGCCGGTGCGGCGCCGATGTCCTTCGCCAGCGAGAAGCCGGCCCCGCTCAGCGAGAAGCGCTTGGCCATGGCCGCGCCGTCCCCGGTCTCGCTGGTGTTGACGCCGATGAAGTCGACCTGGCCCTTGGTCGCCTTGGCCACCTCGACGAAGCCGGGCAGCTCCTCGTTGCAGTACACGCACCAGGACGCGAAGAAGTTGACCACGACCGGGCGCCCGACGTGGTCGGCCAGCCGGACGTGACCCGTACCGGTGAGCGCGGGCAGGTCGAAGGCGGTCTTGTCGGCGCGGTAGCCGGCGGCCGTGGTGGTCGCCGGCGAAGTGCCGGTGCCGCTGCCGAGCGCCATCGCGGCGACTCCGCCGAACAGGGCCACCGCGGCCACCACGACCCCGCTGGCGATCCAGCGCCGTCGGGTCTGCTCCCTGGCGGCCTCACGGGCCCGACGGCTGTTCGCCGACCGCTCGTTGCCGGAGCGCGGTGTGGTCTTCGTGGTCACTGGCAGTTCCCTTTCCTACCCGAGGTGGAGGAGGCCACCGAGTCCGACGGCGGCCAAGGTGTTCTGGACGGCGGTGGTGACGAGCTGCATGCGGTTGAGGGCGAGCAGGATCCCGAAGAGCCCCAGCAGGACGGCCGACGTGGCGGTGAGCGCGGTGAAGTGGCGCTTGACGAAGCCGAAGCCGCCGGACATCCGGTCGAGCGCCAGCGCCGCAGCCAGGAACGGCACGGCCAGGCCGGCCGAGTACGCCAGCAGCAGCAGGGCCCCGCGCCCGGCTTGGCCGGTGCTCGCGGCCAGCGCGAGCACGCTGGTGAGCACCGGGCCGATGCACGGCGTCCAGCCGAACCCGAACGCGACGCCGGCCACCGGCGCGGCCAGCGGCCCGAACCGGTCCAGCTTCGGGTGCCAGCGCTTCTCCTGGTACAGCCACGGGGATCGCAGGATCAGCGACGCCCCGAGGAACAGGGCCATGGCCAGCACCACCAGGCCGGAGAGCCGGGTGAGCATCAGCCGGTTGCTGGCCAGCGCCTGTCCGGCCGCGGTCACCGACAGACCGAGCAGCACGAAGACCACCGTGAAGCCGAGCACGAAGCCGCCGGCCGTGGCGAGCACCCGGCGCAGCCGACGGCGACCACCATCGGCGATGGTGTTGCTGTTCAGCCCGGTGACCACGGACAGGTACGCCGGGACCAGAGGCAGCACGCAGGGCGACGCGAAGGAGACCAGGCCGCCGGCGAAGGCGGCGGCGACAGTGATCTCGATGGCCGTCGACACGGGTGCACACCTCCCTGATGAACCCCACGAGGATACCCCCGGGTGTATCTGTCGGCCGACCCCGCGTGGCAACGGCGCGGCGTTTGTGTCAAGGGCCTTGCGACAGGTATCTTGGTGATTTGCCAATACCCCTAGGGGTACCCTGATTCTTGGAGGATCTGCGTGCTTCCCGAGGTCGACCTCCAGTCGTTCGCCAGCGCCCACGCCGATGGCGCGTTCGTCATCGACGTGCGGGAGCCGTACGAGTACGTCGCCGGCCACGTCCCCGGCACCCAGCTCATCCCCATGGGGCAGGTGCCGCACGTCGTTGCCGAGCTGCCGACGTCCGGGCCGGTCTATGTGATCTGTGCCTCCGGGAACCGCTCGCTCACCGTGGCCAGCTGGCTGCAGGGTCGCGGGATCGCGGCATACTCGGTGGCCGGAGGGACCGGCGGCTGGATGGCGCAGGGCCGGCCGGTGGTCAAGGGGTCGCACGCCGACGAGTCGGCCGCCTGACCCGGCGCTCCAGGAGGAGGTCACCCGCGTGCGGATCGGTAGGACGGCAAGACGCCGGCTGGCGCGCCCCTACGACAAGGTGACGGCGCCCCTGGCCGCCGCGCTCCTCGCGGACGGCGCCGTCCTGGTGGACGTCCGCGAGCCGCACGAGTGGCGGGCCGGCCACGTGCCGAACGCGCGGCACATCCCGCTGTCCCAGCTGTCCGTTCGCAGTCGCGAGCTGCCGGCCGGCCTCCGGGTCGTGATCGTCTGCCGGTTCGGGCTGCGCTCCGCTCGGGCCGCCGCACTGCTGGCCCGGGACGGCCGACTGGTGTCCAACCTGGCCGGGGGGATGCGCGCCTGGGCACGTGCCGACCTGCCCGTCGTCGCCCAGGACGGCGGCGTCGGGCGCATCGCCTGACCCACCGACGGTCTCGAGAGGACTCCGCATGCTGCTCATCGCCCTGCCCGTCGGCCTGGTCATCGGGCTGTCGCTGGGCGCCCTGGGCGGCGGCGGGTCGATCCTCACCGTGCCTGCGCTCGTGTACCTGCTGGACCAGGACCCGCACAGTGCGACGACCGGCTCGCTGATCATCGTGGGCATCACCGCCCTGGCCGGCTCGATCGCGCACTCGCGGGCCGGCCGGGTCCGGCTGGCTCAGGGCCTGGTGTTCGGGATCCTCGGCGTCGCCGGCTCGTACGTGGGCAGCCGGCTGTCGGCGAGCGTCGACCCGCAGGTGCTGCTGACGGCGTTCGCCGGCCTCATGGTGGTGGCGGCCGGCGCGATGTACCAGCGACTGCGGACCGGCCGGGCCGTTGCGGTCAGCTCGCCTCCCGTGGTGGTGACGGTGCCGGCGGCCGAGTCGGACGGCGGCACCGCGGACACCCCGCCGGTCCTGGCCACCGCCGTCCGGACCGATGTGCGCTGGTGGGTCAGCCGGCGCCCGGCGCCGAAGGCGGCGCTGAAGGTGCTCGTGGCCGCGACCGTGGTCGGGCTGCTGACCGGCTTCTTCGGGGTCGGCGGCGGCTTCGTGATCGTCCCGGCACTGGTGCTGGCCCTCGGCTTCGAGATGCCGGTGGCCGTGGGCACCTCGCTGCTCGTCATCGCGGTGAACAGCGCGGCATCGCTGCTCGTGCGGCTCGGCAGCGAGGTCCAGCTGGACTGGGGCCTGATGGCGCTGTTCACCGGGGCGGCCGTCATCGGCTCGATCGCCGGCAACCGGGTCGCCTCCAGGGTCGACCCCGCCAAGCTGTCGGCGGCCTTCATCGTGCTCATCCTCGTCGTGGCCGGCTACACCGCTGTCCGCAGCATCCCGCTGCTGTTCTAGTCGCGAAGGACGCCCGGCCCGCCATCACCTCGAAGACCAGGTGGGTCTCGGTGTGCCGGACCGCCGGGTGGACGGTCACGTGCTCGAGCACCAGGTCGCGCAGCGCCTCGGGCGAGACGACGGCCACGTGCAGCAGGTAGTCGTCCTCACCGGCCACATGGAAGGCCGTGATGACCCCCGGGATCGAGCGCAGGGTCTGGTGGAAGCTGTGCACGTGTTCACGGTTGTGGCTGCCCAGCCGGACCTTGATCACCGCCTGCAGCGGGTAGCCGAGCATGGTCAGGTCGAGCTCGGCGTGGAAGCCGGCGATGACGCCGGACTGCCGCAGCCGCCGGACCCGGTGGATGCAGGTGGACTCGGCCACCCCGACCTGTGCGGCCAGGGTGGCGTTGGTCAGCCGGCCGTCGGACGCCAGCGCGCTGAGGATGGCCAGGTCGGTGCCGTCCAGCGGGACCGCCGGGACTGGTGGCGGAATCCTCGGCGGGGTGGGTGCGACCACATCGGCACCTCCATGATCCACGCGGGATTCAGCCTTCGGCCGAAGGATCCTCGCACCTGCTTGTGAAAGTGCGCAAGACCTTGCACGATCGTGGCATGGATGAGCGGCATCTGTCCCTGGACACACTGGCCGTCCACGCCGGACGGGAGGACTTCACCGCGCTGGGCGTGCACGCCCCGCCGATCGACTTGTCCACCACGAACCCGCTGCCGGACATCGAGCTGGGCGGACGCTCCTACGAGGCGATGGCCGGCGGGGGCCATCCCGACCCGGACGGCGGCGCGGTGTACGCCCGGCTGTGGAACCCCACGGTGGCCCGCTTCGAGTCCGGGCTGGCCCAGCTGGAGCACACCGAGGAGGCCGTGGCGTTCTCCTCGGGCATGGCCGCCATGACCGCGGTCGTGCTCGCCGCCATGGCCGAGTCGGGCGGCCGGCACGTGGTTGCCGTCCGGCCGCTGTACGGGGGAACCGACCACCTGTTCGGCACCGGTCTGCTGGGCACCGAGGTGAGCTTCTGCCAGCCGAACGAGATCGCCGACAGCGTGCGCGACGACACCTGCCTGGTCGTGCTCGAGACGCCGGCGAACCCGACCCTGGAGCTCACCGACATCGCCGCGGCGGCGCAGGCAGCGGCCGGGCGGCCCCTGCTGGTGGACAACACCTTCGCCACCCCGGTCCTGCAGAACCCGGTCGACCATGGCGCCGCGCTGGTGCTGCACAGCGCGACCAAGTACCTCGGCGGGCACGGCGACGTGATCGCCGGCGTGGTCGCCACCGATGCCGAGTGGGCCGCCGCGCTGCGCCGGGTCCGCGCGGTGACCGGGGCGCTGCTGCACCCGCTGGCCGGCTACCTGCTGCACCGCGGGCTGCCCACCCTTCCGCTGCGGGTGCGGGCCCAGCAGTCCGGCGCGGAGAAGCTCACCGGTTGGCTGACCTCCCACCCGGCAGTCGGGCGGGTCTACTACCCGGGGCTGCCCGAGTGTGACCCCGACCACCTGGTCGGCCGCCAGCTGCGCGGCCCCGGCGCCATGGTCGCCTTCGAGCTGGCCGGCGGTTTCGCCCAGGCCGCACAGGTGACCGAGCGGGTGCGCCTGTTCACGCATGCGGTGTCGCTGGGCGGGGTGGACTCGCTGATCCAGCACCCGGCGGCGCTCACCCACCGTCCGGTCCCCCCGCAGGCCCGGCCGGCCGCGAACCTGCTGCGGCTGTCCACCGGGCTCGAGGACCCGGACGACCTGATCGCCGACCTGGCGCAGGCCCTGCACGGCGCCGGCTGACCGCGAGAGCCACCGGCCCTGGAACAATCTGGGGATGAACGTCGTTTTCAACTGAACGGGTGGGCGACTGCCACCCGGCCGACGACGGGAGTCCTGTGAAGCTGCGCCTGGTTGCCCTGCTCGCCGCCGTCCCCGTGCTGCTGGCGGCGTGCTCGTCGGGTGCGGCGCTGTCGTCGTCCCCAGGCTCGGTCGCCGGGTCGTCCGACTGCCCCGTTGCCCCGCTCGACGTGGTGGTGAGCGTCGACCAGTGGGGCGACATCGTGAGCCAGCTCGGCGGCAGCTGCGCGACCGTGCACACGATCGTCGCCAGCTCGGCGGTCGACCCGCACGACTTCTCCCCCAGCCCCGCAGACCTCGCCACGTTCACCGGGGCCGCGCTGGTGGTGGTCAACGGGGCCGGCTACGACACGTGGGCCAGTCAGGTGCTGGGCACGCTCTCCCCCAAGCCGGCGGTCGTCGACGCCGCGACCGTGGTCGGGGTCTCCTCCGGGGCCAACCCGCACCTGTGGTACGGCCCGGACTACGTGACCAGGACAGCGGACGCCGTCACCGCACAGCTGCAGGCACTGGCGCCCAAGGCCAGCGCCTACTTCACCGCCCAGCACGCCGCCTGGCTGCAGTCGATGAAGCCGTACTTCGGCCTGATCACGTCGATCAAGGCCGCGGCGGCTGGCAAGACGTACGGGGCGACCGAGTCGATCTTCGACTACATGGCGGCCGCGCTGGGGCTGGTGGACAAGACCCCGCAGGGCTACCAGAACGCGTCGACCAACGGCAGCGAGCCCGCTCCCGGGGACGTGCAGGCGTTCCAGCAGATGCTGGCCGGCCGGCAGCTGGACGTGCTCATCTTCAACACCCAGACGGTGGGCGCCGTCCCCGACCAGATCAGGCGGGCCGCGACCAGCGCCCCGGTGCCCGTCGTCGACGTCACCGAGACGGTCGCCCCCGGGGCGACGTCCTTCGTCGGCTGGCAGGTCACCCAGCTGACCGCGCTGGCCAAGGCGCTCGGGGTGGCCGCGTGAGCGGGGCCGGGCCGCTGCTGCGCCTGCACGACGTGAGTGTCGCCCTCGGCGGGCGCACCATCTGGTCGGACGCCACCTTCGAGATCCCGATGGGGGCCATGGTCGCCATCATCGGACCGAACGGCTCGGGCAAGACCACCCTGCTGCAGCTGCTGCTGGGGCTCATCCCGCCGGACAACGGGTCGCTCGAGGTGCTCGGGGCGACCCCCCGGCGCGGCAGCTCGCAGATCGGCTACGTGCCACAGAACTACACGGCCGCGAACGGGGAGGCACTGCGGGCCCGGGACCTGGTCATGCTCGGGCTGGCCGGACGGCGCTGGGGACTGCGGCCGACGAGTCCGGCCGACCGGGCCCGGGTCGACGACGCGCTGCGCGCGGTGGACGCCTTCGAGTTCGCGGACCGGCGGATGTCCGAGCTGTCCGGCGGCCAGCAGCAGCGGGTCGCCATCGCCCAGGCGCTGGTCAGCGACCCGGCCGTACTCGTGCTCGACGAGCCGCTGGCGAACCTCGACCTGCGCAACCAGCGCGAGATCGTCGCCCTGCTCGCCGACCTGCAGGCCTCCCGGGAGATCGGCGTGCTCGTCGTCGTCCACGACCTCAACCCGCTGCTGTCCGTGCTCACCGGCGCGATCTACCTGCTGGACGGCCACGCCCACTACGCCGGGGTGGACGACGTCGTCAGCGAGGAGCTGCTCACCCACCTGTACGGGACCCGCGTGCGGGTCGTCCGCACGGCGCAGGGCGACCTGTTCACCCGGGGTGGCTGACCGATGAGCGTTCTCGCTGCCTTCCAGCCGGACTGGCTGACCGTGCTGCAGGCCGGCTTCATGCGCAACGCCTTCATCGCCGGCAGCATCGTGGCGCTCGCCTCGGGGCTGATCGGCTACTTCGTCATCGTCCGCGGCAACGCCTTCGCCGCGCACGCGCTGGCGCACATCGGCTTCCCGGGCGCCACCGGCGCGGTCCTCGTAGGGGCGCCGATCACGGCCGGGCTGCTCGTCTTCACGCTGGGTGGCGCGCTGGCCATCGGGGTGCTCGGCAAGCGGGCCGCCGAGCGGGAGGTCGCCACCGGCACGGTGCTGGCCTTCGCCACCGGCCTCGGGATCCTCTTCGGCACGCTGGCCACCCGCAGCGCCACCACCGTGACCAACGTGCTGTTCGGGAACCTGCTGGCCATTCCCCCCGACCAGCTGGTCGTGTTCGGCGCGTTCATGCTCGTGCTCGTCGTCGTCCTGGCGGCCGTGTACCGCCCCCTGCTGTTCGCCTCCGCCGACCCGCAGGTCGCCGAGGCGAAGGGGGTTCCGGTCCGGGCGCTCGGCGTCTTGTTCATGGTGCTGCTCGCCCTCGTCATCACGATGGCCGTGCAGGTCGTGGGGACGCTGCTGCTCTTCGGGCTCGTGGTCACCCCCGCGGCCACCGCGTTCATGGTCACCGCCAGGCCGGGAGCGGTTCTTGCCGTCGGCTCCGTGGTCAGCCTGCTGTCGGTGTGGATCGGCCTGGTGCTGTCGGTGATGTTCAACCTGCCGCCCAGCTTCTTCATCATCTCGGTCGCCACGTTCGCGTGGCTGGTGACCTGGGGCCTGACCAGGCGGGGCGGTCGAGGGGTCAGCGGGAGGGCCCCCGCAACCGGGGCAGCAGCGACGCACTGACCGCGGCGGCAGCGAGCAGCCCCAGTGACAGCACGTCGGGGAGGGACGGCAGTCCCAGGTCCCCTTCCGCATGCCAGACGAACCCGTCGAGGAACAGCCACGCCATGGCGGCCACCAGCAGCGCACCGACCGGCGTCGTCCGCCAGCTGAGCAGGAGGACCACCAGGGCGGTCAGCACGATCGCCGCGCCCCGGGACGCCTGTCCGACGACGCCCGTGGCGAGCAGCAGCGCGAGGAACGCGGGCAGCAGGACCAGGGAGGCGGGGAGCCCAGCGGACCTGCGCTGCGCGGCGGTCCGTACCGGTGACACGGCTGTGGCCATGGAACCAGGACACACCGGGTCGGGTCAGCTGCGCGGATGTGCTGTCAGGTCCTTGACGCCTCGACGGCTGATCTTGACGCAGTCTTGACGCCGGCTCAGGGCTGCGGCCCCACCTCGAGCCGGTAGCCCAGCCCCGGCTCGGTCCGCAGGAACCGCGGTCGACCCGGCTCCGGCTCGAGCTTGCGCCGCAGCTGGGCCAGGTACACCCGCAGGTAGTGGGTCTCCTTGGCGTAGCCCGGTCCCCAGACCTCCTGCAACAGCTGGCGCTGCGACACCAGCCGGCCCGGGTTGCGGGCCAGCACCTCGAGCAGGTGCCACTCGGTGGGGGTGAGCCGCACCTCCTCCCCCGCCGCGTCCGTCACTCGCTTCGCGTTCAGGTCGACGGTGAACGCAGCGGTGCGCACCACCGGGTCCTCGGGGGTCGCGGGCATCCCGCGGCGGACCGCGGCCCGCAGTCGGGCGAGCAGCTCGTCCATTCCGAACGGCTTGGTCACGTAGTCGTCTGCCCCCGCGTCGAGCGCCTCGACCTTGTCCTCCGAGCCCTGCCGGGCCGAGAGCACGATGATCGGGATCTGGGTCCAGCCGCGCAGCCCGCGGATCACCTCGACACCGTCCAGGTCGGGCAGCCCCAGGTCCAGCAGGACGACGTCCGGGTGCCGGTGGGCGGCGAGGTCCAAGGCGGCCCGCCCGTCGGCGGCCACGTCGACCTCGTAGTGCCGGGCCCGGAGGTTGATCGCGAGGGCGCGGGCCAGCTGCGGCTCGTCGTCCACGACGAGTACTCGCGTCATGCCGTGGCCTCCTCGGCGACGAGCGACGGTCTCGCCACCGGGAGTGACAGCACCATGGTCAGACCGCCGCCCGGGGTGTCCTCGGCCGTCAGGGCGCCGCCCAGGGCCACGGTGAGCCCCTGGGCCACCGCCAGCCCGAGACCCACTCCTGACCCAGCCGGAGCGTCCCCCAGCCGCTGGAAGGGCCGGAAGATCGTCTCCTTCGCGGAGTCGGGGACTCCTGGGCCACGGTCGACGACCCGCACCTCCACCCGTTCGCCGAGCGCACTGGCCGAGACCAGGACGGGGCGTCCCTCCCCGCCATGCCGGACGGCGTTCTCGACCAGGTTCGCGAGCACCCGCTCGAGCAGACCCGGATCGGCGACCACGAGCGGCAGCTCCTCGGGGATGCTCAGGTCGATGCGGGCCGTGGGGGACACTCCCGACAGTGCGGCGGGCACGATCTCGTCGACGTCCACCGGACGCAGGTGCGGCTCGACGCTCCCGGTCTGCAGCCGGCTCATGTCCAGCAGGTTGGCAACCAGCGCGTCCAGCCGGTCGGCGGACTCCTCGATGGTGGCCAGCAGGGCCGCCTCGTCCTCCGCGGACCATTCGACGTCGGTGGACCGCAGGCTGGACACGGCCGCCTTGATGCTCGCCAACGGGGTGCGCAGGTCGTGGGACACGGCGGCGAGCAGGGCGGTGCGGATCGCGTTGCCGTCAGCGAGCTGCCGGGCCTGCCGGGCCCGCTCGGCCAGCCGCTCCCGCTCCAGCACCGACGCGATCTGCGCGGCGTAGGCACCCAGCACCCGCTGGTCGCCCGCTTCGGGCGGGCTGCCCCGCAGCAGCAGGACGAGCGTGTCCGAGACCGGGATCTCCGCGTCCGCGCCGTCCGCCGACGGGAACGGGGGCGAACCGACCGCAGCGACCCGGCGCCACGGCGCCCGGTCGTCGGGACGCTCGAGGAGCGTCGCCGCCGCCATGGCGAAGGTGGAGCGAAGTCGCTCCATCAGGGACTCGACCCCGATCTCGCCGCGCAGCACGGTGCCCGCGAGCGTGCTCAAGGTGGCCGCCTCGGCCTGGGCCCGGGCGGCCTGCTGGGTCCGACGCGCGGCCAGGTCGACGACGCTGGCCACGGCGGCCGAGAGCACCACGAAGATGACCAGCGCCAGCGCGTTCTCCGGCTCGCTGATGGTGAAGGTGTGGAACGGGGGCGTGAAGAAGTAGTTGAGCAGCAGGCTGCCGAGCACCGCGGCGACCAGGGCCGGCAGCAGGCCGCCCACGAGAGCCACGGCGACCGCGAGGGTGAGGAACAGCAGCAGCTCGCTGGGCAGGCTGAGATGGTCGCGGACCTGGGCCAGCCCGACCGCGAGGAGCACCGGACCGAGCACCGCGAGCAGCCAACCCGCCACCAGGCGGCCACCGCCCAGCGCCCGCCCGCGACGAGCGGCAGGCAGGGAGCCACCGGCGCGCTCGTGAGTGACCATGTGGACGTCGATGTCACCGGACCCGTTGACCACGTTGCGGCCGACGTCCGGGCCGAGCAGGCCCTGCCAGCGGTTGCGGCGACTCACCCCGATGACCAGCTGGGTGGCGTTGACCCCTCGGGCGAAGTCGAGCAGCGCCTGGGCGACGTCCTCCCCCACGACCGCGTGGAAGCTGCCCCCCAGGCTCTCCACCAGGTCCCGCTGCCGCGCCAGGGTGTCAGGAGCCGCTCCGGTCAGCCCGTCGCTGCGCACGACGTGGACGGCGAGCAGCTCGCGACCAGCGGTCCGGCCGACGATGCGCGCGCCACGGCGGATCAGGGTGTCGCCCTCCGGGCCGCCGGTGAGCGCCACCACGATGCGCTCGCGGGCCGGCCAGGGCTGCTCGATGCCGTGCTCGGCCCGGTAGCGCTCCAGCCCCTCGTCGACTCGGTCGGCCACCCACAGCAGGGCCAGCTCGCGCAGCGCGGTCAGGTTCCCCACCCGGAAGTAGTGCGCCAGGGCGGCGTCCACCTTCTCCGAGGTGTAGACGTTGCCGTGGGCCATCCGACGGCGCAGCGCCTCCGGGGACATGTCCTCCAGCTCGATCTGGTCGGCCCGGCGGACCACCTCGTCGGGGATGGTCTCGCGCTGCTGCACCCCGGTGATCGACGACACCACGTCGTTGAGCGACTCCAGGTGCTGGATGTTCACGGTGGAGATCACGTCGATGCCGGCGTGCAGCAGCTGCTCGACGTCCTGCCACCGCTTCTCGTTGCTCGAGCCGGGGACGTTGGTGTGCGCGAGCTCGTCGACGAGGGCGACCTGCGGCGCCCGGGCCAGGACGGCCGCCAGGTCCATCTCGGTGAACCTGGCGCCGCGGTGGGCGATCTCCCTGCGGGGGACCACCTCCAACCCGTCGACGAGCGCCCTGGTCAGTGCGCGTCCGTGGTCCTCCACGAACCCGACCACCACGTCGGTGCCCCGATCGAGGCGGCGGTGCCCCTCGCTGAGCATGGCGTACGTCTTGCCCACCCCGGGGGCCGCCCCGAGATAGATCCGCAGCCGTCCGCGTGCCATGCCGTCAGTGTCCTCCGCCGGTCAGCCCTGCATTCGCAGGAGCGCCAGGTTCAGGTCCAGTACGTTCACGGTCGGCTCGCCCAGGATGCCGAGATCGCGCCCGTGCAGCTGGGGGTCCACCAGCCCGCGCACGGCGGCGGGATCGAGCCCGCGGGCGGTGGCGACGCGCGTGACCTGTTCGTACGCGTAGGCAGGGCTGATGTCGGGGTCCAGGCCCGACCCGGACGCGGTCAAGGCGTCGGGCGGCACACCCGCGGCGTCGACACCGTCGAACGCGGCGGCCGCCCGCCGGCGGCTGTCCACGGCCTTGACCAGGGTGGAGCTGTTCGGGCCGAGGTTCGAGGCGCCGCTCGACGTCGGGTCGTACCCCGCACCGGCCGCGGACGGTCGGGGCTGGAACCACTGCGGCAGGGGGCGACCGCTGGCGTCGGCGAAGGACTGACCGATCAAGCTGGACCCGACCACTCGACCGCCGGACGACACGAGGGAGCCGTCAGCCTTGGCCGGGAAGGCCAGCTGCGTCACGGTGAAGACGGCCAGCGGGTAGAGGATCCCGAGGACGGCGGTCAGCACCAGCAGCACGCGCAGTGCCGCCCAGTACTGCCGCAGCGGAGTGGCGAGGTCGGACATGGCTGTCACCGGATCCCGGGCAGGAACTGGACGAACACGTCGATGAGCTTGATGCCGACGAACGGCGCCACCAGGCCGCCGAGCCCGTAGACGTACAGGTTCCGGCGGAGCATGGCCGAGGCACTGCTCGGGGTGTACCGAACGCCGCGCAGGGCGAGCGGGATCAGCGCCACGATGACCAGCGCGTTGAAGATGACGGCGGACAGGATCGCCGACTCGGGGCTGTGCAGCCCCATGATGTTGAGCACGTGCAGGCCCGGGAACACCGCGACGAACATCGCCGGGATGATGGCGAAGTACTTCGCGACGTCGTTGGCGATCGAGAAGGTGGTCAGCGACCCGCGGGTGATGAGCAGCTGCTTGCCGATCTCGACGATCTCGATGAGCTTCGTCGGGTCGGAGTCGAGGTCGACCATGTTGCCGGCTTCCTTGGCCGCGGACGTCCCCGTGTTCATGGCCACGCCGACGTCGGCCTGCGCCAGGGCCGGTGCATCGTTCGTGCCGTCGCCGGTCATCGCCACCAGCTTCCCGCCCTCCTGCTCGCGGCGGATCAGCGCCATCTTGTCCTCCGGGGTTGCCTCCGCGAGGAAGTCGTCGACCCCGGCCTCGTCGGCGATGGCGCGCGCGGTGAGCGGGTTGTCGCCGGTGATCATCACCGTCCGGATCCCCATCCGCCGCAGCTCGTCGAACCGGCTCCGCATGCCCTCCTTGACGACGTCCTTGAGGTGGATGACGCCGAGGACCCGTGCGGTGCCGGTCGCGTCCATCGCACCGACGACCAGCGGCGTGCCACCGGATGCGGAGATGTCGTCCACGACCTCCCCGGCCTGGTGCGGCATGGTGCCTCCGTTGTCCCGGACCCAGGCGACGACCGCCGACGCCGCACCCTTGCGGATCTGCCGCCCGTCGTCGAGGTCGACGCCACTCATGCGGGTCTGCGCGGTGAACGGGACGAAGTGGGCGTGGCCCAGCTCGCCCTCGTGCCGTTCGCGCAGGCCGTAGTGCTCCTTGGCGAACACGACGATCGAGCGACCCTCGGGCGTCTCGTCCGCGAGCGACGAGAGCTGGGCGGCGTCGGCCAGCTCGTCGGCACCGACCCCGTCCAACGGCACGAGGTCGCTGGCCTGTCGGTTGCCGAGCGTGATGGTGCCGGTCTTGTCGAGCAGCAGCGTGTTGACGTCGCCGGCGGCCTCGACGGCGCGGCCGGACATGGCCAGCACGTTGCGCTGGACCAGCCGGTCCATGCCGGCGATGCCGATGGCGGACAGCAGCGCGCCGATGGTGGTGGGGATCAGGCACACGAGCAGCGCGACCAGTACGGTGACCGGCTGCTCCGCGCCGGAGAAGATCGCGAGCGGCTGGAGGGTCACGACGGCCAGCAGGAAGATGATCGTCAGGCTGGCCAGCAGGATGTTCAGTGCGATCTCGTTCGGTGTCTTCTGCCTCGACGCCCCCTCGACCAGGGCGATCATGCGGTCGATGAACGTCTCGCCCGGTCGGCTGGTGAGCTGCACGACGATCCGGTCGGAGAGCACCTTCGTGCCGCCGGTCACCGACGAGCGGTCCCCGCCGGACTCGCGGATGACCGGCGCGGACTCGCCGGTGATCGCGGACTCGTCCACGCTGGCCACGCCCTCGACGACGTCACCGTCACCGGGAATGACCTGACCCGCCTCGACCAGCACGTGGTCGCCGAGGACGACCGCCGTCGCGGCGACCTCCTCGATCCGCACCGATGCGGGCTCGTCGCCTGGCGTCCAGTCGACCAGGCGCCGCGCGACCGTCTGGGTGCGTGTCTTGCGCAGCGTCTCGGCCTGGGCCTTGCCACGGCCCTCGGCCACGGCCTCGGCCAGGTTCGCGAACACCACGGTGAGCCACAGCCAGGTCGAGATCGCCCAGCCGAAGGCCGAGGGGTCGCCGACCGTGAGCACGGTCGTGAGCACGGCGCCGGCCTCGACGATCAGCATCACCGGGTTGTGCCACATCACCCGCGGGTCCAGCTTGCGGACGGCGTCCGGGAGCGAGGTGACCAGCAGCGCGGGGTCGAGCAGCCCCGAGCGGACGGTGGACATCAGCGCAGGCCTTCCGCGAGTGGTCCGAGCGCGAGCGCCGGGAAGTAGGTCAGGGCGACGACGATGAGGATCACGCCGAGCAGCAGCCCGATGAACAGCGGTCGATGGGTCGGAAGGGTGCCGGCGGTCGCCGGTACCGGTTGCTGCCGAGCCAGGGACCCGGCCAGGGCGAGGACGAAGATGATCGGCAGGAACCGGGCGAGCAGCATGGCCAAGCCGAGTGCGGTGTTGTACCAGACGGTGTTCACCCCGAGACCGGCGAACGCCGAGCCGTTGTTGTTGCTCGCCGAGGTGAAGGCGTACAGCACCTCGGACAGGCCGTGCGGCCCGGCGTTGAGCATCGCCGCCCGCTCCCCCGGCAGCGCCATGGCGATCCCGGTGCCGACCAGCACGCAGGCCGGGGTGGCCAGGATGTACAGGCTGGCCAGCTTCATCTCCCGAGCCTGGATCTTCTTCCCCAGGTACTCAGGGGTCCGCCCCACCATCAGCCCGGCCACGAACACCGCGACGACGGCGAGCACGAGGATCCCGTACAGCCCGGAGCCGACACCGCCCGGCGCGACCTCGCCGGTCATCATGTCGAAGATCGTGATCCCACCGCCGAGTGGGGTGAAGCTGTCATGGAAGCTGTTGACGGCACCCGTCGAGGTGAGGGTGGTCGAGGCGGCCCACAGCGCGGACGCGGGGACGCCGAACCGAGCCTCCTTGCCCTCCATCGCGGCGCCGGCGGCCTGCAGCGCCGAGCCCTGGTGAGCGGTCTCGAACGCGGTGATGCCGATCACCGAGACGACCCAGATGGTCGCCATCGTGGCCAGGATCGCGTAGCCCTGGCGGACGTCGCCGACGAGCCTGCCGAAGGTGCGTGGCAGCGAGAACGGGACCATCAGCAGCAGGAAGACCTCGACCAGGTCGGTCCACTTCGTCGGGTTCTCGAACGGGTGCGCGGAGTTGGCGTTGTAGAAGCCGCCGCCGTTGGTGCCCAGCTCCTTGATGGCCTCCTGCGACGCCACCGGCCCTCCGGTGAGGGTCTGGTGGCCGCCGGCCAGCGTGGTGACCGCGTCGTACCCGTGGAAGTTCTGGACCACCCCGCCCGCGACCAGCACGACCGCGAACACGAAGGCGAGCGGCAGCAGGATGCGCAGGGTGCCCCGGGTCAGGTCGACCCAGAAGTTGCCCAGCCGGTCGGTGCGGGACCGCGCGAAGCCACGGACCAACGCCACGGCCACCGCCATCCCGACGGCGGCCGAGGCGAAGTTCTGCACGGCCAGCCCCGCCATCTGGACGAGGTGGCCCATGGTGCTCTCGCCGGAGTACGACTGCCAGTTCGTGTTCGTCACGAAGGAAACGGCGGTGTTCCAGGCCTGGTCCGCCTTGACCGCGGGGAAGCCGAGCGAGAGCAGCAGGTGCTGCTGCACCCGCTGGAAGCCGTAGAGGAACAGCACGCTCACCATGGAGAACGCGAGCACGCTGCGCAGGTACGTCGACCAGCGCTGGTCGGCGTCCGGGTCGACGCCCATCACCCGGTACAGGCCACGCTCGACGCGGCTGTGCCGGGAGCCGGAGTAGACGCGGGCCATGTAGTCGCCGAGAGGCAGGTGGACGGCGGCGAGCAGCACGACCAGCAGACCGGCCTGCAAGAGGCCGGCGGTGGTGTCGGACATCAGAACCTGTCGGGGAACACCAGCGCGACGACGAGGTACCCGACCGTCGCCGCGGCCAGCACCAGGCCGACGACGTTCTCGGCGGTCACAGCTTCTCCACTGCCTTGACGACCAGGGCGAGCAGCACGAACACGCCCAGCGAGAGCAGGACGAACAGCAGGTCGACCATGTCGGGGATCCTTCGACGAGAGATGGCTGCACCCAGGGAAGTGACGCACCGCCCCGTGCTCACCCAGTGAACATCCAGGCGAGCGCCTCGCGCCGATGCGCTAGCGGGTTGTTGACGTCGGGAGGCCGCGTCTTGATGGGACCCTTATGCCGAGGTGGGGTGCCTGCGGCCGAACCGCCACCACTTCTCGGCTCCGACCACGCCGCTGGCCACCAGTCCCAGGGCCACCACGGCCACCCACTCGGTGGCTGACATGGGAGCCGTCTGGAACAGCGTGTTCATGGCGGGCAGGTAGGTGAACAGCAGCTGCAGGACGACCGTGGTCATCACGCCGTAGACCACTGCGCGGTTGCTGACCCAGCCGAGCTGTCGGACCGGCCGGTCCAGGGAGCGGCAGTTGAACAGGTAGAAGACCTCGACCGCCACAAAGGCGTTGACCGCGAGGGTGCGGGCACCCTCCAGCGAGCCCCCCGAGGCCTGCTGCCACTCGAACAGCCCGAAGGCTCCGATCAGCATGATCGTCGAGACCAGGAGGATCCGGCCGACCAGCGTGCCGGTGAGCACCGGTTGCCGGGGGTTGCGCGGGGGCCGGTCCATGAGGCCGGGCTCCGCCGGCTCGAAGGCCAGCATCAGGCCCAGCGCCACGGCCGTGGTCATGTTGATCCACAGGATCTGCACCGGCAGGATCGGCAGATCGGTCGCCAGCACGATCGCGGTCAGGATCACCAGACCCTCGGCGAGATTCGTCGGCAGCGTCCAGGTGATGAACTTGGTGAGGTTGTCGAAGACGCCGCGGCCCTCCTCGATGGCGGCCTCGATGGTGGCGAAGTCGTCGTCGGTCAGCACCATGTCGGCGGACTCCTTGGCGACGTCGGTGCCGGTCACGCCCATGGCGATGCCGATGTCTGCCTGTTTCAGCGCCGGGGCGTCGTTCACACCGTCCCCCGTCATGGCGACGACGTGGTGCCGGCGTTGCAGTCCTTCGACGATCCGCAGCTTCTGCTCCGCGGACACCCGGGCGAAGACCGCTGTGCGCTCCAGGACCTCCGGCAGCGCGTCGTCCGGGACGTCAGCGAGTTCGATGCCCGTGATCACCGACGGCGGGTCGCCCTCCGCGCCGTCCAGCCCGACCTGGACGGCGATCGCCCGCGCGGTCGCGGCGTGGTCCCCGGTGATCATCTTCACCCGGATGCCGGCGGTCCGGCAGCTGCGGACCGCGCTGACCGCCTCGGGGCGGGGCGGGTCCTCCATCGCCTGCAGGCCGAGGAAGGTGAGACCGCCGACCGACTCCTCGCGGAGCGCGGGCACGGCGCGGTCGGCGGGGTACTCGGTGCGCGCGAAGGCCAGGACACGCAGGGCCTGCCCGGACAGCTCCTCGGTGACGGCCAGGACCGCCGCGCGGTCGAGCGGCTCCGGTCGGCCGTCCGCACCCAGCTGGGACGTGCAGAGCCCGAGCACCCGCTCGACGCCGCCCTTGACCGCGACCATGGACGTCGTCCCCGTCCGGTGCAGGGTGGCCATGAAGCGGCGCTCGGACTCGAACGGCAGCGTCTCCAGCCGTGGCCAGCGCGCCTGCACCGCCGAGACGTCCAGACCGGACTCAGCTGCGCTGACCAGCAGAGCCGCCTCGGTGGGGTCCCCGCTGGTCGTCCACCGCCCGTCCGGCCGGGCGGCCTGGGCGTCGTTGCACAAGACACCGGCCTCCAGGCAGCCGGCCACGACCGGGTGAGTGACCACGAGCCCCGCAGCCGGTGGACCGAACCGCTGTCCTCCGGCGACCACCGTGCGCACGGTCATCCGGTTCTGGGTCAAGGTGCCGGTCTTGTCCGAGCAGATGATGGTGGTGCTGCCCAGGGTCTCGGTGGCCGGCAGCTTGCGGATGATCGCGTGCCGACGAGCCATCCGTCCCATTCCGATGGCCAAGGTGATGGTCACCGCCGCGGGCAGCCCCTCGGGGATCGCCCCAACAGCCAGCGCCACGGCGGCGTTGAGCATGTCCGATACCGACTCGCCCCGTGCGACGCCCAGCCCGAAGCTCAGCCCGGCGAGCACGAGGATCGCCATGGTCAGCCACTTGCTGAACGTGGCCAGCTTCCGGGTGAGCGGGGTGGAGACCTCCGCCGTCTGTCCCACCAGCCGGTGGATGCGGCCGATCTCGGTGTCACCACCGGTGGCCACCACGATCCCGCGACCATCACCTCTGCGGACCAGGCTGCTGGAGTAGGCCATGTTCAGCCGGTCCCCCAGGCCCACCTCGAGCGGCAGCGGGAGCGGGTGCTTGGACGCCGCCACCGACTCGCCGGTCAGCGACGACTCGTCGACGCTCAGGTCCTGCACGTGGGTCAGCCGCAGGTCGGCCGGCACCTTGTCGCCGGCCCGCAGGACCACGACATCGCCGGGAACCACGTCGGCCGAGTCGATACGTCGTGACTCCCCGTCCCGCACCACACTGGCGTGGGTCCGGGTCAGGGCCACCAGCGCCTCCAGGGCCTGGCCGGCTCGGGACTCCTGGATGAACCCGACCACCGCGTTCACCAGCACGACGCCGACGATCACGGCGAAGTCGACGATGTCCCCGAGCAGCAGGGTCACCGTCGCCGCACCGAGCAGCACGTAGATCAGCGGGTGGTGGAACTGCAGCAGGAAACGCCGGACCGGTCCACGCTGGCCGATCCGGGGCAGCACGTTCGGACCGAACCGGTCCAGCCGGGAGGCCGCCTCCTCGCGGGTCAGGCCGTCGGACTCGTCGGTCTCCAGCAGGAGGACGACCTCGTGCACCGGCAGCCCATGATGGTCGTGCCGATCGGCCCCGATGGCCAGGCTAGGCGAGGTCATCGTCGTCGGGCCCGGGTTCGTCGACGGCCCTGGCCAGCAGGACCGAGCAGGGCGCGTGGTGGGCCACGGCGCTGGCGGTGGAGCCCAGCCGCAGCCGACTCAGTCCGGTGTGGCCCCGGGTGCCCAGCACGACCAGGTCGGGAGCGAGCTGGCCGATCGCGGAGAAGATGTCCACCCGCACGTTGACGAAGACGTCCAGCGGTCCCGGCTGCTGGACCATCGACTCCACCCGCGCCGCGTGCGCACCGAGTGCCCCCACTGCGGCGTCCACCGCCGGTGCCGGGTCGCGGTCGTGCTCCACCACTCCGAGCACGGTCACGTCCGCACGGTCGAGCCAGGGCATCGCCGCCAGCGACTGCACCGCACGGCCGGCGTGCCGGGAACCGTCGACGCAGACCAGCACCTGACGGGTGGGCCGGGCGTGCCGCACGATCAGCAGGGGCGACGGCGGGCACTGCAGCAGCCACTCGGCGGTGCTGCCCAGGTGCAGGTGTTTCCACAGCCCGTTCCCCCGCGGTCCGATCACCAGCAGGTGTGTGCCAGTCCGGGCACCCAGGACGGCTCGCGGGTCGCCGTGCGCCGTCAGGTGCGCGACCTCGTCGACCTGGGCCTCAGCGAAGAGCTGCCGCGGGTGCTGGTGCTGCCACGGTCGTGGCTGCGCCGCCTCAGGGCCCGGCGGCGGACCGGACGGCGTGGGACGGATGGTGAGCACCTCCACGCCCCAGCCCGGCCATGCGTGGTTGTTCAGCCACAGCCAGGCGACGTCGGCGCCGGCCGACCCGTCGTCCGCGAAGGTGAGCCGATGCGCCGGGCGAGCCATGAGGACCTCCTCACGACCCAGTCAACCGGACCGTGGGCGAACCGCCCACGGGCCGTTCGTCACTCGCCGCCGATGTCCACCTGGTAGGCGTTGTGCAGCAGGTCGCTGGCCTTCCGCTCCCATCGACGCAGCTTGCGGGCGACCTCGGCGGTCATCGTGCTGACCGCGGCGACGGACGAGGGGTCTTCGGCCTGCTCTCCGACGACGGTGCGGGCCTCCCGGACCCGTTGCCCGACGACGTCCAGCTCACGGTCCATCGTGCTGGCCAGGTCGGCGAGCTGCGGCGCGTCGGCTACGAGCTGGTCGTGCAGCCGCGGGTGGTTCGCGCGGTGCTCGAGGATGCGCTCCTCCAGCCGGTCGAGGGCCTGGACGAGCGCCACCCACCAGGCGGCCTCCGGCTGAGGGGAGCGGGTCAGCTGGTCGATGCGGTCCAGCGGGGCAATGGCGGGCATGAGAGCCTCCTGACCGAGGGGGGACGGGGCGTCACTCCCGAGGATGCCGACGCCTCGCGCCGTGATCCATGCCCAGGCGCCGTCGAGTTGATGTCGATCGGATGACTAACCTGGTGGAGCAAGGAGGTGCGGGCATGGCTGACGTCGAGCTGCGCGTCGAGGACGGACGGCTCCCGGCCTACCTCGCCGAACCCGGGTCGCCAGGCCCGTGGCCGGGCGTGGTGGTGATCCACGAGGCCTTCGGGCTGACCGAGGACATCCGGTCCATCGCCGATCGGCTGGCCCGGGCGGGATACCTGGCCCTCGCCCCGGACTTCCTGGCCTGGGGCAGCCGGTTCACCTGCCTACGGTCGGCCTTCGCCCAGCTGCGCACCGGGCACGGCCGGACCTTCGACGAGCTGGCCGAGGCCCGGCGCTGGCTGGCCGGCCAGCCGGGCTGCACCGGCCGGGTCGGGGTGATCGGGTTCTGCCTGGGGGGTGGCTTCGCCCTGCTGTCCGCCGGTTCCGGGTTCGATGTGGCTGCCGTCAACTACGGACTGGTGCCGGCCGACGCCGAACGCGCCCTGGCCGGCGCCTGCCCCCTGGTGGCCTCGTTCGGTGCCAGGGACCGGAGCCTGCGCGGCGGTGACGAGCGGCTGCGGTCGGCGCTGGACGCGCTGGGGGTCGAGCACGACGTGCGGACCTACCCGGACGCCGGCCACAGCTTCATGAACCACCACGTCGGGCCGCTCAAGCGCGCCATGGGATCAGTGATCGGAGCGGCCTACCACGATCCGTCGGCACAGGACGCCTGGACCAGGATCCTCGCCTACTTCGACACCCACCTGCGACCGGAGGGAACGCCATGATCGGCGACATCATCTGGATCCTCATCATCGGCACCGTGATCGGCCTGCTGGCCCGGCTGGTGGTTCCGGGACGTCAGCCGATCCCGATGTGGCTGACCGTGCTCATCGGCATCATCGGCGCCCTCGTCGGGAACTGGCTGGCCACCTTGCTCGGGGTCCGCAGCACCGCGGGGATCGACTGGATCCGGCACCTCCTGCAGATCGCGGTCGCTGCCGGCGGGGTGGCCGGCACCGTCAGCATTTTGGGCCGGCGCGGCTCGACCCGCGCCTGACGCCGACCGTCGGTCAGTCGGAGCACAGGAAGGCGGCGGCCGTGCCGGGCGGCGCGACCTCGGTGGACATGGCGAAGCGCAGCTGCCGGTCACCGGTCGGCTCCGGCACCCGTGCGTCGAGGTAGAAGACCAGGAACGGGGCGCCCAGGCACGGCTGGCTGTCCATCGCGCGGAACCGCACGGTCACCCCGAGCCGGCCGGCGGCGTCCGGAGCCTGCCAGGCCGTGGCGTCGAACAGCGGGGTCAGCGAGCCGGACGCGTTGTTGGACGGTGCGACCAGCCGGGCCTGCTGGACCCGGCCCGCGGGCAGCTGGACGACCAGCCGGGCCGTGAGCGTCCCCGTCGGCGGGTCATAGCTCGACTGCCCCGGCACGGTCACGGCGACCGGTGTGGTGATCCCCCCGCAGGCGGCGCTGAGCGCCGCCTGGAGCTCGGTGGCCGCGGACCGGGTCAGCGGGACGCCGGGCGGCTCCCACTCGTGGGGCGGGCTGCCCGGCGTCTGCTGGCCGACCGACGCGACGAGGGGCAGCGGCGTCTGCTGGGTGCTCGTGGGCAAGGTGAGCTGCGCCCAGGACAGACAGGTCGACAGGGTCAGCCGGGTGCGCACGGTGGTGCTCTGCCCGCGCGCGACGGTGACGGAGGTCACCGCCGGGTCGACCGTGTTGCCCCAGCCGTTTCGGCCCGTGGTCCAGGCGACCGCGTCGAGGGGGCCGTCGTTGCGGACGGTGACGGCCAGGTCGATGGCCGGGTGCAGCGGGTCGACGCTGGCGCGGACGGTGGTGACGGACACCTGCTGCTGGGTGCGCACCCACGTGCAGGCCCGCTGCACCCGTTCGGCCCAGACCGGCGCCGCCGCGCCGAGCCGGACCAGCCGCGGCGCCTGGCGGTCCCCGTCCCGCACCAGCACCCGCAGGCGGTAGGCATCCGCCGTGGTGGGCAGCGGGACGGCGGCGCAGTCGAGGTCGGCGCCGATGATCAGGGCACCGACGGTCGGTGCGGGCCCGCCGAGCAGCGGTGCGCTCGGCAGCAGCGTCGCGGCACGCAGGCCGGGGCCGTCCAGCCCGAGCAGCTCGACCGAGCGGTGCGGCCCGGCCCACGACTGGTCGGCCAGCGAGACCGCGACCGCCATCTCCACGTGGGTGGGGCCGCCGGGCGGTCCCTCGGACAGCTGGGCCACCGGGTCGAGCTGGGCGGAGCCCGGGTCGACCGACACGGCCAGCGCCGGTGCCTGGGGTGGCAGCAGCCGCTGGAGGGACATCCCGCCCGCCGCGAGGAGCGCGGTCACGACGAGGCCGAGGACGAGGACCCGCCGCGGGCGGGGGCCGAGCGAGGACCACCCGGGAGCGGTCCAGCGGGTCGGCCGGTCGTCGCCGCTCTCCAGGAGGTCCGGCACGGCTCCGGCTGCGGTCACGCAGTCGATGGTAGGCGGCCCGACGGACTGGCCGGTCCGGCCGGTACGGCGCAGACTGGGGTCATGGCGGGTTCCGGCGACGACGACCTCGAGCGGCTGATGCGCGAGGTGGAGGCCAGTCTCGGCGGCCCGCCCGCGAAGAAGGCCAAGGCCGAGGTGACCCCGGCGAAGGGCACCGGCGGTGGCGGGCTGAGCGCGGCCGTGCCGACCGCGTTGGTCTCGGCTGCGGCGGCCGGCGCGGTCACCTGGCTGCTGTTCGCCGTGCTGCCGTTCGTCAGCGCCTGGTCCGGCGCGTGGGGCGCGGCGCTGGCGACCTTCGTCAGCGTGCTGGTGCTGCGCTGGCGGCGAGGCTAGCCAGCTCGGCCACGCCGTCCCGGATCCCCGCCGCCAGCACGTCGACGTCGGCGGCGTGCTCGCCGTCCCCGGTGACGCCGACGTGCAGCGACCCGTCGTAGCTGAAGATCCCCGTGGTGATCCGGGTGTGGCCGGCCACCGGGATGATCGGGAACATGGCCTGCACCCGGCGCCCGGCCAGGTACACCGGCACCCGTGGCCCGGGCACGTTCGTGGTGAGCGTGTCCAGGTACCAGGCCGGAACGGTGCGGCCGGCGGTGCGCACCCCGGCCTCGAGCGCCGCTTGCGGGACCAGCCGGTCCGCCAGGCCGAGCAGGCCGGCCAGCGCCACGGGCACGCCGAACGCCCGCATCGCCGCCACCTCGCGGCGCACCAGCCGCAGCCGCTCCACCGGGTCGTCGACGCCGACCGGGAGCCGGGCCAGCAGCAGGCTCACCTCGTTGTCGCTGCGCACCCCCGTGGGTGGCCGCACCGACACCGGGACGGCGTTGCGCACGCTGCGCCCGCGGGTCGGCTGCCCGCGGTGCTCGAGCAGCCGGCGGAAGCCCGCGGCCACCCCGGCCAGGACGACGTCGTTGACGGTGCCGCCGAGGGCGGCCCGGACGGCGGCCACCTCGTCCAGCGGCACGGTCACCGAGACCCAGCGGCGCCGGTCCCCGACCGGGCCGGAGAGCGGGGACGGCGCCTTCGGCAGCACCGCACCGACGACGTCCGGCAGCCTCGTGAGCGCGGTCGGCAGCGCGGCCAGGCCGGCGAGGAGCTGCCGGGCGGCGCTGCGGGAACGGCCGGACTCGGCGGCCAGGTCGGCCAGCGTGCGGCCGGGTCCGGGCTGCAGGTCGAACGCGTGCCCGAGCAGCACCAGCGCCCCCAGCCCGTCAGCGATGCTGTGGTGCACCCGCCAGACCAGCGCCCAGCGGTCCGAGTCGGCGTCCTGGGCGACCCACAGGTCCCACAGCGGCCGGTCCCGCGGCATCCGGGTCTCCATGATCCCGGACACCATGGCGTCCAGCCCGCCGTGCTCGGCGCAGCACTCCACCCGGTGCGTCTGCTGAGCGAGCGCAGCGGTGGCATCGGTCGACCAGCTCGGCCGGCGCAGGGTGCCGCCATGGACCAGCCGTTCGCGCAGCCGGCCCATGTCGGGCAGCCGCTCCATGAGCAGGTCGGCGATCTCCCCGTCCGACGGCGGCGGTCCCTCCGCGACGGCCACCGTGCCGATCGCGATGGGCGGCCCGTCACCCTCCATGGCCAGCCACGCGGTGTCCAGGGCGTGCAACCGATCCATCGCCGACCCCTCGTCGTCCGTCGCCCATCCAGGGTGTCCCGGGCGCAGCCGACCCGGCCAGAGGCCGAAAGCCCCTGACCTGCCCCGCGGTGCCCGGATGGACTGGACAGGTCGCAACCCCGACCCGACTCGACCCGACCGGAGGCCGCCATGCCCGAGCCGTTCGACCTGGTGCCGGTGGCCTCGCCGCTGCACGACGCCGCGGCGCTGCAGCGGTTCACCGCGGCGTACCGCGACGCGCTGGCCGGCCTGGGTGGTCGTCCCGCGGCCGCGGCACCGACCGACGCGCCGCTCGCGGTGCTGGTCACCACCGGGGGCACCGAGCACGCGATCCTCGAGCTCTGGCAGCGGCAGCAGGGGGCCTGGCCGGGCGAGCCGCTGGTCCTGGTGGCCACCCCGGACAGCAACAGCCTGCCGGCCTGCCTGGAGGCGCTGGCCCGGGTTCAGCAGGACGACGGCGCCGGGCGCATCGTCTACTTCCCGACGCCGGCCGACGCAGCCGCTGCCGCGGAGCTCGGTGCCCTCATGGAGGTGCTGCGGGTGCGCCGGCAGCTGCACCGCACCCGGATCGGCCTGGTGGGCGACCCCTCCGACTGGCTGGTGGCCAGCTCACCCACGGCGGAGGTGGTGCGTCGGTCGTGGGGGCCCGAGGTGGTGCCGGTGGCGATCGGCCGGGCGGTGGACGGGTACCGGGCCGCCCCCGAGCCGGTGGTGCTGCAGCTGGCCCGCTCGGTGTCCACGGGCGCCTCGGCGTTCGGCGAGACCGACGAGCGGACCGTGGCGGCGGCGGCGCGGCTGCACCCGGCGCTGCGTCGGCTGGTCGACGAGGACCGGCTGGACGCCGTCGCCGTGCGCTGCTTCGACCTGCTCACGTCGGTGCAGACGTCCGGCTGCGTGGCGCTGGCCGAGCTCAACGACGAGGGCATCGTGGCCGGGTGCGAGGGCGACGTGGTCAGCACCGTGGCCATGCTCTGGGTGCACGCCCTGACCGGCGGGGCGGCCTGGATGGCCAACCCGGCCCGGGTCGACCCGGCGTCCGGCCTCGTGCGGCTGGCACACTGCACGATCGCGCGGTCGCTGACCAGCGGCTACGCCCTGCGCTCGCACTTCGAGTCCGGCATCGGGGTCGGCATCGCCGCCCAGGTGCCGCCGGGGCCAGTCACCCTGGTCCGGATCGGCGGCGCCGGGCTGGACCGGCTGTTCCTGGCCGAGGGCGAGGCCGCCCCCGCGGGCCCGGACGAGGCATTGTGCCGCACCCAGGTGGACGTGACGGTCGGGCCGGACGCCGTGGCCGACCTGCTCGCGCAGCCGCTCGGCAACCACATCGTGGTGGTGCCCGGGCGGCACGCGGCGTGGTTGCGCCGCTACCACGACCTGGCGGTCCGGTCCGGGCGCTGACGAGGTCACGATGAGTGTCGTGCGGATGCCCGGACCGGACGAGGCGCCGCTGCCCACCCTGTCCGGGCGCCTGGTGGACACCGGCCGGTACCGGCTGCACGTGCGCCGGACGCCGAACGCGGGCCGCCGGGGCTCGGCCCGAGCGGTGTATGTGCACGGGCTGGCCGGCTCCTCGCTGAACTGGACCGACCTCATGCATCTGCTCGCTCCCGCGCTGCCCGGGGTCGCGGTCGACCTGCCGGGGTTCGGGCTGTCCGAGGCACCGACGGACCACGACTACTCGCTGGCCGCACATGCGGCGGCGGTGGCCGCGCTCATCGAGGCGGAGGGCGGCCGGCCGGTCCACCTGTTCGGCAACTCGCTGGGCGGGGCCGTCTCGGTGCGGCTCGCGGTCGAGCGGCCGGACCTGGTGCGCTCGCTCACGCTCGTCTCGCCGGCGCTGCCGGTGTTCCGGCTGAAGCGGACCAACCTGCACATGCCTCTCATGCTGCTGCCGGGGCTGCCCGGGCTGTTGTTCCGGCTGCCCCCGGCGTCCACCCCGGACGCCCGCGCCGAGCTGTTCATCAGCCTGTGCTGGGCCGACGAGGGCCGGCTGCACCCCGACCGCCGCGCCGAGGTCGTCGCCGAGGTACGGCACCGCGAGGGGTTCGAGCACACCGACCGGGCCTACGTGGAGTCGCTGCGCGGCCTCGCGGGTGGGTTCGTGGCCCGGGGCGAGGGCAACCTGTGGAGCTACGCGGCCCGGGTCGAGCGGCCCACGCTGCTCGTCTTCGGCCGCCGGGACAAGCTGATCGACGTGAGCATCGCCGAGCGGGCCGCCCGGACCATCCGCGGCGCCGAGCTGGTGGTCATGGACGACGTGGGGCACGTGGCCCAGATGGAGGCACCCGAGGAGGTCGCCCGGCTGGTCCTCGCCCGCCTCCCCCCTGCATGAAGGTGCCCTTCTGTGCGCATGGCCGCAACAACCGCGCCTTCATGGCCACGCCGAGCGGACGTCGTCCGGCCCTATGAAGGGTGAGAAGTTGCGGCAGTGCGCACAGAAGGGCACCTTCATGCAGAGGGTCAGGTGGCGGGGGGTGGGGACGACGGGAGCGGGGCGAACCGGCGCAGCCGCAGGCTGTTGGTCACCACGAACACCGACGAGAACGCCATGGTGGCCCCCGCGATCAGCGGGTTGAGGAAGCCGGCCGCGGCCAGCGGGATGGCCGCGACGTTGTACGCGAAGGCCCAGAACAGGTTGCCCTTGATCGTGCCCAGCGTCCGGCGGGACAGCCGGATCGCGTCGGCCGCCGTGCGCAGGTCGCCCGACACCAGCGTCAGGTCGCTGGCCTCGATCGCTGCGTCGGTGCCGGTCCCCATGGCGATGCCGAGGTCGGCCGTGGCCAGTGCGGCCGCGTCGTTCACTCCGTCGCCGACCATGGCGACGGTGCGGCCCTCGGCCTGCAGCCGCCGGACCTCGGCCACCTTGCCCTCGGGCAGCACCTCGGCGACGACCTCGGTGATGCCCAGCTCGTCCGCGACCGCCTGGGCGGCCCGGGCGTTGTCACCCGTGAGCAGCACCGGGCTGAGCCCCAGCTGGCGCAGCCGGTCCACGGCCTCGCGGCTGGTCGGTTTGACCGTGTCGGCCACCACGAGGACGCCGGTGACGGCGCCGTCCCAGCCGACCGTGACGGCGGTGCGGCCGTGCGACTCGGCGGCGGCGACGGCCTCGGCGAGCGGCGCGGGCAGGCGCAGGGCCCACTCCTCGGCCAGCCAGCGGACCCGGCCGGCCACCACGACGTGACCGTCCACCAGCCCGCGGACCCCCAGCCCGCGGCTGGCCTCGAACGACTCGACGTCCGGCAGGTCGCCGCCCCGCTCGCGGGCGGCTCCGGCGATGGCACTGCCGATGGGGTGCTCGGAGGCGTGCTCCACCGCTCCCGCGAGCCGCAGCAGCAGGTCCGGGTCGACCCCGGCTGCCGCCACGACGTCGGTGAGGGCCATCCGTCCGGTGGTGACGGTGCCGGTCTTGTCCAGGACGACGGTGTCCACCCGGCGGGTGCTCTCGAGCACCTCGGGGCCCTTGATGATGATGCCCAGCTGGGCGCCCCGACCGGTGCCCACGAGCAGCGCGGTCGGCGTGGCCAGCCCCAGGGCGCACGGACAGGCGATGATCAGCACGGCGACGGCCGCGGTGAACGCGGCGGCCACGGCCACCCCGTGCCCCAGCCAGTACCCCAGCGTGCCCACCGACACGGTCACCACGACCGGCACGAAGATCGCCGACACCCGGTCGGCGAGGCGCTGGACCGCGGCCTTGCCGCCTTGCGCCTCGGTGACCAGGCGGCCGATCTGGGCCAGCCGCGTGTCCGCGCCCACCCGGGTGGCCCGCACGACGAGCCGGCCCCCCGCATTGACGGTGGCGCCGGTGACCGCGTCCCCGGGGCCGACTTCGACCGGGACGCTCTCGCCCGTCAGCAGGCTGCTGTCGATGGCCGAGCTGCCCTCGGCGACGACGCCGTCGGTGGCCACCTTCTCCCCCGGCCGGACGACGAACAGGTCCCCGACGGCCAGCCGGTCCACCGGCTCCCGGACCTCGCGGCCGTCACGCAGGACCGCGACGTCCTTGGCGCCCAGCGAGAGCAGAGCGCGCAGCGCCTCGCCGGAGCTGCGCTTGGCGCGGGCCTCCGCGTAGCGGCCGGCCAGGATGAACGTCGTGACGGCCGCAGCCACCTCGAGGTAGATCTCGTCGGTGCCGGAGCCCTGGCGCGGCACCAGGGTGAACGGCATCCGCATGCCGGGCAGGCCGGCGTCGCCCAGGAACAGCGCGTACAGCGACCACCCGTAGGCGGCCAGCACGCCGACGCTGATCAGGGTGTCCATGGTGGCCGCCCCGTGGCGCAGGTTCACCCAGGCGGCCCGGTGGAACGGCCAGGCGCCCCACACCACGACCGGTGAGGCGAGCGCGAGCGCGGCCCACTGCCAGTTGTCGAACTGCAGCACCGGGACCATCGCCATGAGCAGCACGGGCAGGGTGAGGACGGCCGAGATGAGCAGCCGCTGCCGCAGGGCAGCGGTCTCGTCCTGGCCGGCCGGCGAGCCGCCGCCGTCGTCCGCTGCCGCCGGTAGCTGGGCGGTGTAGCCGGTGTCCTCGACGGTCTGCACGAGGTCGGCCACGTTGACCGGGCCGCTGACCTGGACCCGCGCCGTCTCGGTGGCGTAGTTGACGGTGGCGGTCACCCCGGGCATCCGGTTGAGCTTCTTCTCCACCCGGGCCGCGCAGGAGGCGCAGGTCATCCCGCCGATCTCCAGCTGGACGACGGTGGCCGCGGAGTCGGTGGTGCTCATCGCGTCGCCGCCCCGATCGCATAGGCGCCGACGAAGACCACGGCCAGTAACACGACGAACAGCGCCAGCCGGGCCACGGCGCCCAGCTGGCCGGTCACAGCGTCTGCGCCGGGGCCGGGCCGACCAGCAGGTAACCCGCTTCGTCGACGGCGTCGCGCAGGCTGGGCTCCTCGACCGGGGCATCGCTGGTCACGGTGAGCAGGCCGGTGGCGAGCTCGACCTCGGCCGACCGGACGCCGGGGACCGCGGCGACCTCCTGCTGCACGGCGTGCACGCAGTGGTCGCAGGTCATCCCCGAGACGGTCCAGGTGGTCACGTTCATCGCGGTGTTACTCCTTCGTGGGTTCAGGAACGGACGAGCCGGGCGATCGCGTCGTTGGCCTCGCGCAGCTTGGCCTCGGCCTCCGGCCCACCCTTGACAGCGGCCTCGACGACGCAGTGGTTGAGGTGGTCCTCCATGAGGGTCAGCGCGACGACCTGGAGGGCCTTGGTCGCCGCCGACACCTGGGTGAGGACGTCGATGCAGTAGGTGTCGCTCTCGACCATCTTGTGGATGCCACGCACCTGGCCCTCGATGCGGCGCAGCCGGGCGAGCACCTGGTCCTTGTCAGCGGTGTAACCGGGCATGGGCTCAGGATACCCCTACCCCCCTGGGGTATCAAGCACCGGGCGGGTCGAGGTTCCAGTGCACGACCACCGGCTGCTCGCGTTCCCAGCCCAGCACCCCGCGGCCGGTCGGACCCAGCAGCAGGGTGCGCCCGACGTCGGCCGGGGCGCCGATCCAGCGCGCCGCGAGCACCCGCAGTAGGTGCCCGTGGGCGACCAGCAGCACGTCCTGCCCCGCCGCCAGGACCGGCAGGGCCCGACGGCTCACCCGCTCGGCGCGGCGGGCCACCTGCTCGAGCGACTCGGCCAGGCCGCCGGGGCCGACGGACGCCGTCCAGACCGTCCAGCCCTGGCCCTCGTGCGCACGGATCTCCTCGGCCGTCCGGCCCTCGAAGGCGCCGTAGTCCCACTCCTGCAGGTCCGTGTCGGTCTGCACCGGGTGGCGCAGGGCCAGCTCGGCGGTGCGACTGGCCCGGAGCAGCGGGCTGCTGAGGACCAGGCCGAACGGCCGGTCGGCGAGCACCGGGCGCAGCGCCACCGCGGCCGCCTCGCCGTCCGGGGTGAGCTCGACGTCGGTTCGCCCCGTGTGCCGGCGCTGCGCGCTCCACTGCGTCTCGCCGTGGCGCACGATGACGAGCTCAGCCACGGGTGACCTGCCAGAAGGCGACGGCGGCGGCGGCGGCGACGTTGAGCGAGTCGACACCGCGGGCCATCGGGATCCGCACCCTGCGGTCGCAGGCCGCCATGGTGCCGTCGTCCAGGCCGGGCCCCTCGGCGCCCAGGACGACGGCGCACCGGCGGGTGTCCTCGGCGGCCAGCCGGTCCAGGTCGACGGCGTCCGGGGCGGGCGTGAGCGCGAGCAGGGTGAACCCCGCGGTGCGGAGGTCGGCCAGCCCCTGCGGCCAGTGCTCGAAGCGCGCGTAGGGCAGGGTCAGCGCAGCGCCCATCGAGACCCGGACCGACCGTCGGTACAGCGGGTCGGCGCACAGCGGGTCGAGCAGGACGGCGTCCAGGCCCAGGGCGGCAGCCGCCCGGAACACCGCGCCCACGTTCGTCGGGTTGGTGAACCCCTCGAGCACCGCGACGTGCCGGGCGGTGCCGAGCAGGTCAGCCGGCGTCGGCAGCGGCCGGCGCTGCATCGAGGCGAGGGCACCGCGGTGCACGGCGAAGCCGGTGACCTGCTCGATGACGTCGTCCGCGGCGGTGTAGACGGGGGCGTCGAGCGGGTCGAGGACGTCGGCCAGCCCGGGCAGCCACTTGCGGGCCAGCAGCACCGAGCGCACGCCGTAGCCGGCCGCGACCGCCCGCCGGACCACCTTCTCGCCCTCGGCGAGGAACAGCCCGCCCACCGGCTCGAGGACCCGGCGCAGCTGCATGTCGGTGAGCCGGACGTAGTCCGCCAGCCGCGGATCCGCCGGGTCGTCCACCTCGATCCGCTGCACCCCTCCACTGTGCATGATGGGTCCCTGCTGTGCGCAACCAGGCACCCAGCGCACCTTCATCCGGGAGGGGGGTCAAGGAGAGGGGCTACCGGGCCGATCTTCGGGGCGTGGGGTGGGCGACGCGCCGGCTGATCCGGGCTGCGGTTCCGGCGGTGCTGGCCGCGTCCGTCTTCGTGCTGCTCCCGGGCGGGACGGCGGCCGCGGAGAGTCCCGAGCAGGCCCAGGCGGCCGCCGACGCGGCGGCCCGGGCCGTCGACCAGCTCCGCCCCCAGCTGCAGTCCGCGCTGCGCTCCTACGAGGCCTCGCTGGGCAACCTGGCCACCGACGTCAGCGCCGGACTCACCGCCGACCAGCAGGCCCAGGACGCCGCGGACGCGGCCGCCGCGGCCCAGCGCACCCAGACCAACCGGGTCCGGGCGCTGTACATGTCCGGCGGCAGCGTGGCCGTGCTGGCCAGCCTGCTGGCGGCGACCAGCCCCACCGACCTGCTCAGCCGGCTGGACGCCGTGTCCCGGGTGGTTAGCTCGGACGCCGTCGCCGCCCGGCGGGCCGACCAGGTCGCGCTGACGGTGCGGGCCGAGGCCGACCGGCAGCTGGCCAAGGCCGAGCGCACGACGGTGACCGCCTCGGACGTCGAGGCGGCGGCCGTCCGGCTGCAGGACCTGCTGGCCGCCGCCGAGGCCAAGCTGCAGGCGCTGTCCGCCCGGGCGAAGGGCCTGCTCGAGGCCCGGCAGGCCGCCCAGGCGCTGGCCGCGGCGCAGGCCGAGGCCGAGCGCGCGGGCCTCGCGGCTGCCGCCACCGCGACCGCCCGTGGCGTCCCCGCGGACTACCTGACGCTGTACCAGGCAGCGGCGACCACCTGCCCCGGCATGGACTGGCACGTGCTGGCCGCCATCGGCCAGGTGGAGTCCGGGCACGGGCGCAGCGTCGGCCCGTCGTCCGCCGGCGCCGAGGGCCCCATGCAGTTCATGCCGTCGACCTTCGCGGCCTACGCCGTCGACGGGAACAAGGACGGCGTCACCGACATCTGGAACCCCGCGGACGCGGTCTACTCGGCGGCCCACTACCTGTGCGCCAACGGCGCCGGCCGACCGACCGGGCTGAGCGGCGCGATCTTCCGCTACAACCACGCGGACTGGTACGTCCAGATGGTGCTGCGGATCGCCGCGCAGCTGACCGCGACCTACCCGGGCTGACCGGTCGGCGGCAGCGCCGGCGGCAGGTCCGCGGCGGCGGCCGGCTTCGGTGCGTCCGGGGGGATTCGCGAGAAGGCCTGCGCGAGGCTGCCCATCGCCCCGGTCAGCTCGGCCGGGATCACCCACACCTTGTTGGCGTCGCCCTTGGCGATGTTGGGCAGCGCCTGCAGGTACTGGTAGGCCAGCAGCCGCGGGTCCGGGTCGCCGTCGTGGATCGCCTGGAACACCCGCTGGATCGCCTGCGCCTCGCCGTCCGCCCGCACCACCGCGGCCTGCGCCTCGCCCTCGGCGCGCAGCACCGCCGACTGCTTCTCGCCCTCGGCCGT
This sequence comes from Actinomycetes bacterium, assembly GCA_038252405.1. GTDB lineage: Bacteria > Actinomycetota > Actinomycetes > Prado026 > Prado026 > DATCDE01. The sequence continues at coordinate 73,984 of JBBSAJ010000006.1, forward strand.
GAGGATGGAGGACTGCTTGAACCCCTCGGCGGTGAGGATCGTCGCGCGCTTCTCCCGCTCGGCGCGCATCTGCTTCTCCATCGAGTCCTTGATGGACGGCGGCGGGTCGATCGCCTTGAGCTCCACCCGGTTCACCCGGACGCCCCACTTGCCGGTGGCCTCGTCGAGGACGCCGCGCAGCGCGCTGTTGATCTGCTCGCGGGAGGTGAGCGCGTCCTCCAGGTCGATGCCGCCCACCACGTTGCGCAGCGTGGTGACCGTCAGCTGCTCGATCGCCTGGATGTAGTTGGCGATCTCGTAGCTGGCCGCCTTCGGGTCGGTCACCTGGAAGTAGATGACCGAGTCGATGTTGACGACCAGGTTGTCCTCAGTGATCACCGGCTGCGGCGGGAAGCTCACCACCTGCTCGCGCAGGTCGATGAGCGGGCGCAGCCGGTCCACGAACGGCACCAGGATGGTGAGCCCGGGGTTGAGGGTGCGGCTGTACCGGCCGAGCCGCTCGACGACGCCGGCCCGGGCCTGCGGCACGATCCGGACCGTCTTGGCCAGGGTGACGACGACGGCGAGGAACACCGCAACAACGATGATCAAGGCGATGATGCTGGAACTCACGTGGCTCACATCTCCGATGAGAGGACGACGACGGTGGCGCCGTCGATGCTGATGACGTCGACCATGGCCCCCGGCTCGATGACCGTGGACGGGTCGTAGTTGCGGGCCGACCAGACCTCGCCCTTGAGCTTGACGCGTCCGTCGTGCCGGTCGACCCGCTCGAGCACGATGGCCTGGCTGCCGACCAGGGCGGCCGTCCCGGTGCGGGTGTCCGCCGACTGCCGCAGGTGCTTCAGGGCCACCGGTCGGACGACGGCGAGCATCAAGATGGAGACCGCGGCCGCGACGATCGCCTGCGCGACCAGCGGCGCGCCGAGCGCGGAGGCCAGGCCGCCGGCCACCGCGCCCGCGGCGAGCATGATGAAGACGAGATCCACGGTCGCGATCTCGACCACCCCGAGGACCAGGGCCATCAGGAGCCACCAGTACCAGTCCACCACTTGACTGTAGGACCTTTCTGCGGTCCCCGTGTGGATCAGTCGGGTGGATCAGTCCGCGAGCCGGGCCGCGAACCGGCCGCGGTGCCGGTGCACGTCCAGCGGCAGCCCGAACGTCGCGGACAGCGCCTCCGCGTGGACCACGTCCTGGATCGGGCCGGCCGCGACGACGCGCCCGGCGCGCAGCAGCAGGGCATGGGTGAAGCCCGGCGGGATCTCCTCGACGTGGTGGGTGACCAGCACGAGCGCGGGTGCGTAGGGGTCGGCCGCCAGGACGGCCAGCCGGGCCACCAGCTCCTCGCGTCCGGCCAGGTCCAGCCCGGCGGCCGGCTCGTCGAGCAGCAGCAGCTCGGGGTCGACCATCAGCGCCCGGGCGATCTGCACCCGCTTGCGCTCCCCCTCGGACAGCGTCCCGTAGCGGCGCCGGGCCAGCTGGTCCGCGCCGAGCGCGACGAGCAGCGCGTGCGCCCTGGAGTCGTCACTGGAGTCGTAGCGCTCGTGCCACCGCCCGACCACGGCGTAGGCCGCCGTGCGCACCACGTCGATCACGGACTCCTCGGGCGGCAGTCGGTCGGCGAGCGCGGCGCTGGCCAGTCCGATCCGTGGCCGCAGCTCGAACACGTCGACCTTGCCGAGCCGCTCGCCGAGCACCCAGGCCCGCCCGCTCGTGGGGTGCAGCTGCGTCGAGGCCACCTGCAGCAGGGTGGTCTTCCCGGCCCCGTTGGGTCCCAGTACTACCCAACGGTCGCCCTCCTCGACCGCCCAGTCCACCCGGTCCAGCAGGGTCGCCTCGCCCCTGCGCACACTGACCGCCCGCAGGTCGAGCGCCGCCGCCACCACCATGCTCCGAACCTACGGCACGCGGCCGCGCGCACCTCACCGTGCCGGCCCAGGCCGCGCCGGGTGCTTACAGTGGTCCGCGTGCCGGAACCGAACACCCCCGAGCTGGCGGCCCGCTGCGCGCGGCTGGTCGCGTGGGGCAACGCCGTGCTCGCGGGCCGGGTCAGCCCGGACGCCGCCGCGGAGCAGGTCGCGGCCGGCGTCCCCGGCGACCGGGTCGACGGCCTGCCCGGGGGCGACGACCAGAACCTGACCGTCGCGCTGGCCCGGCTGTCCGCCCGCGGCCTGCGCGGGCTCCGGCTGGTGCTGCCGACTCCCGGTGACCCGCTCGGCCTGCGCGGCCCCGGCCCGCTCCTCGCGGCGGCGCTGGACTGTGGCGCGGCCGTCGTCCTGGTCGCGGCCGACGAGGGCCCGGTGCTGGTCCCGGCCCGGTCGGGTGACGGGCCGGTGCGCTGGACCACCTACCCGGCGTCGTCCTCCGCCGGTGCCCACGTCGCTGACCGCTCGGCCACCGTGCTGCCGTCGCTGGCCGAGGCCGACCGCGACCTGGCGGTGGCGCTACGGGAGGCGACCGAGCTGCTCGTCCAGCTGGACGTCGCTCGCTGCGAACCGGCCGCTGAGGACGCGCTGGAGGCGCTGCGCGAGGGCGGCTACGACGGCGACGGCCTGGCGCCGGGCTACCCGGACCGGGCCTTCGGGGTACTCGTCCGGGCCCGCCGGCTGGCCGCGATCGTCGCCGTGGCGTCCGTGTTCGAGGGTGCCGCCGTCACCGCGGCCGAGGCTGAGCTGCGCCGGGAGGCACTGCTGCCGCTGGCCCGGGCCGCCCGGTACGCCCAGATGGCGGCGCACAACGCGGTGCTCGAACCGCAGGGCGCGCGGCTGCGCTGACCGGCCGGCCGGTACCGTCGGGGCCGTCATGAGCACCGACACCACCTCCGCCGCAGGGCCGCAGACCCTGCTGGTCACTCTCACCGGGCCGGACCGGCCGGGCGTCACGAGCACGCTGTTCAGCTCGCTGGCGGCGTTCGACCTGGCCGTGCTGGACGTCGAGCAGGTGGTGATCCGCGGCACCCTCGTGCTCGGCGTGCTGCTCGGTGGCCCGGACCCGGTGGCGGCAGCCGAGGCGGTCCGAACGGTGGGTGCCTCACTCGGCCTGGCCGTCGAGACGAGCACCGGGGCAGCCGAGGAGGACCCGAGGCGGCGCGGCCGGGTCCACGTCACGCTGCTCGGGCGGCCCCTACGACCGCAGGCCGTCGCCGCGGTGGCCGGGGCGATTGCCGACAGCGGTGCCAACATCGACCGGATCGTGCGGCTGGCCCACTACCCGGTCACCGGGATCGAGCTGGAGGTGTCGGGGGCCGACCCGGCGGGGCTTCGGTCGTCCCTCGCGGTCACCGCGGCGGCCCACCAGGTGGACATCGCCGTGCAGCGTTCGGGCCTCAGCCGGCGAGCCAAGCGGCTCGTGGTGATGGACGTCGACTCGACGCTGATCCAGGACGAGGTCATCGAGCTGCTGGCCGCCCACGCCGGGCACGCCGAGGAGGTGGCCGGCGTCACGGCCGCGGCGATGCGCGGGGAGCTGGACTTCCGGGCCTCGCTGCTCGCCCGGGTGGCGCTGCTGGAGGGGCTGCCGGAGTCGGTGCTCGACGACGTGCGCCACGAGGTGCGGCTCGCGCCCGGGGCCCGAACGCTGGTGCGCACCCTGCACCGGCTGGGCTTTCGGATCGGCATCGTCAGCGGCGGGTTCACCCAGATCACCGACGCGCTGGCCGCGGACCTGGGGCTGGACTTCGCGGCGGCGAACACGCTGGAGGTCGTCGACGGTCGGCTGACCGGCCGACTGGTCGGCCCGATCGTGGACCGCCCCGGCAAGGCGGCCGCGCTGGAGCGGTTCGCCGCTGCCGCCGGCGTCCCGATCAGCCAGACCATCGCGGTCGGCGACGGCGCGAACGACCTGGACATGCTCTCCCGCGCGGGGCTCGGCGTCGCGTTCAACGCCAAGGAGGTCGTGCGGCGGGCCGCGGACACCTCGGTGAGCGTGCCCTACCTGGACACGGTGCTCTACCTGCTCGGGATCAGCCGCGAGGAGATCGAGGAGGCCGACGCCGAGGGCGGCACCCCGACCCCGGCCCCCGCCATCCCCCCTCCCGACTGACCCCCTCCCCTCCCCTGCATGAAGGGTCCCTTCTGTGCGCACTGCCGCAACAATGCGCCCTTCATCCCCTGCAGGACGACGGTCGGCTGCTTGTCCCCGCCGTCCATGAAGGTGCGGTTTGTGCGGCCACACGCACAGAAGGGACCCTTCATGCAGGGAAGGGGGGAACGGGCTGGGTCAGCCGCGCGGGACGGCGAAGTCCGCGAGCCGGGCCGATCCGGCGGCCAGCTCCCGCCAGGGACCGTTGACGTCCAGCAGGGCCACCCCACTGGTCGGGAACTTCGTCTCGGCCAGCATCTGCACCTCGCTGCGCTGACCACCGGCGAGCGCCAGCACGAGCTCCTGCACGCCCGGGTTGTGCCCGACCAGCAGCACCGACGAGCTGCCCTTCGCCGTCTCGCGCAGCACCTCGACGAGGTCGCTCACGCTGGCCTCGTAGATCCGCTCGTCGAACTCCACCGGCGGCGAACCGCCCAGCTGCGCGGCCAGCAGCTCCCAGGTCTCCTTGGTGCGCCGGGCCGGCGAGCACCAGACCGCGTCGGGTACGCCCACGTGCTCGGCGATCCACCGTCCCGCGGCCGGGGCGTCCCGCTGCCCCCGTCGGCCCAGCGGCCGGTTCCGGTCGGCCACGCCCACCGGCCAGTCCGACTTGGCGTGCCGCAGCACCACGAGTCGCTTCATGTCACCATCCCCGCCGCGGTGCGGATCTCCAGGACCTGGTCGGCGGTGCCGACCACGATGACGACGTCCCCTGGGTCGATGGTGGCCTCCGGTGAGGGGTTGGTCTCGAACTGAGCCCCGGCCCGGCGCAGCGCCAGCAGCAGCGCGCCGCCGCCCTCCTGCAACCGGGTCTCGCGCACACTACGGCCGGCCAGCGCCGAGCCGGCCCGGACGTCGACCTCCTCGAGCCGGAACTCCACGCCGCTGTCACGCATCGCAACGTCGAGGAACTCGGTCACGTGCGGCTGCAGCGCGAACGCCGCGATCCGGTCACCGCCGATGCGCTGCGGGTTCACCACCCGGTTCGCCCCGGCGTGCTGCAGCTTGGCGGTCGCGTCGTCCGTGCGGGCCCGGGCGATGATGGACAGGTCCGGCCGCAGCGCCCGTGCGGTCAGCACCAGGTACACCGACGCGGCGTCGTTCTCCAGGGTGGCGACGAGCGTCGCGGCCCGGTCGACGCCGGCTCGCAGCAGCACCTCCTCGCTGGAGGCGTCCCCGATGACGTACGGGTAGGGGCAGTCCGCCACCCGCTCCGGGTCGACGTCCACGACGACGACGGCGTGCCCGGACCGGGCCAGCTGGTGCGAGGCGGCCCGGCCGACCCGGCCCCAGCCGCAGACGATCGTGTGCCCGTGCAGGCGGGCGATGGTGCGTTCCATGCGACGGGTCCCCCACAGGTCGGACACGTGCCCCTCGACGAGGGCCTCGAGCAGTGCGGTGAGCGTGTAGAGCACGGCCCCCACGCCCAGCAGCGCGTAGATCATGGTGAAGATCTTCAGCCCGGGCCCGAACGGGACGACCTCGCGGAACCCGATGGTGGTGAGCGTGGTCACCGCCTGGTAGGCGGCGTCCAGTGCGCCGAGACCGAGCAGCAGGTACCCCAGCGTGCCGACGAGCAGGGCGAAGGCGAGCAGTGCGAGGCCGCGGCCGACCGGCGCCCAGGCCTCGTTGGCCCGCCGGTCCCGCGGCGTTCGTCGTCGGGACACCACGGGGCCATCATCGCCGATCGGTCGCGGCCCAGTGGCCCGCCCCGCCCATCGGACCCGGCCGGGACCATGGTCCCTTCGACCCGAACCTACGGTGCCGTAGGTTTCAGCTCATGTCGGTCGACGCCCCCCTGTTGTCCCCCCCGGTGATCCAGGGGGGCATGGGTGTCGGCGTCTCGGGCTGGCGGCTGGCCTCCGCGGTGGCGAGGGGGGGCGGCCTGGGGGTGGTGTCCGGGGTGGCGCCCGACACCATGCTGGCCCGACGGCTGCAGGACGGCGATCTCGACGGCGACGTGCGCCGGGCGCTGGCCGCGTTCCCCGACCAGGAGCTGGCCAGGGAGGTCGAGGGCCGTTACCTGCTGCCGGGGGGCCGTCGCGACGGCGCCCCGTACCGGCCGGTCCCCCGGCTGGACGTGCGGCAGCGACGGGACGCCGTCCGGCTGACCGTGCTGGGGGCGTTCGTCGAGGTGTGGCTGGCCAAGGACGGGCACCACGGTGCGGTCGGGCTCAACCTGCTGGAGAAGGTCCAGGCCTGGACTCCGGCGACCCTGCTGGGCGCCATGCTCGCGGGCGTCGACGCGGTGCTGGTCGGCGCCGGCATCCCGGGCCATCTGCCCCGGCTGCTGGACGGGCTGGCGCAGCTGGAGGCGGTGGAGCTGCCGGTCGACGTGGAGGGGTCGGCGGCCGGTGCACACCGGATCAGGCTCGAGCCGGCTGCGACGGTGGCCGGGCTGCCCCCGGCGCTGCGGCGCCCGTTCTTCCTGGCCATCGTCTCCTCGCACGTGCTGGCCGCGTACCTGTGCCGGGACGAGGCGACCCGGCCGGACGGCTTCGTCATCGAGGGGCCGGTCGCGGGCGGGCACAACGCGCCGCCGCGGGGCCGGCTGGTCATCGACGACTCCGGGCAGCCGGTGTACGGCCCCCGCGACGAGGTGGACCTCGACAAGGTGGCCGCGCTGGGCCGGCCGTTCTGGCTGGCCGGTGGGTACGGCACGCCGGACCGGCTGGCCGAGGCACTGGCGGCGGGCGCGGCCGGCGTCCAGGTGGGGACGGCGTTCGCCCTGTGCGCGGAGTCCGGGATGGCGCCCCAGCTGCGCACCCAGCTGCTCGACGCCGCGCGGGCCGGGACCCTCGAGGTGCGCACCGACCCGGCGGCCAGCCCGACCGGGTTCCCGTTCAAGGTGGCGGTCGTGGCCGGCACCGTGGCCGACCCGGCGACCTACGCGCAGCGTGAGCGCACCTGCGACCTCGGCTACCTGCGCACCGCGTTCGAGCGGCCGGACGGCAGCGTCGGCTACCGGTGCCCGGCCGAGCCGGTGGACGTGTTCGTGCGCAAGGGCGGCGCCGTCGAGGACACCGAGGGCCGGACCTGCCTGTGCAACGCGCTGACCGCGACGATCGGCCTGGGGCAGCGCCGGAGGGACGGCACCGTCGAGCCGCCGCTGCTCACCCTGGGCGCCGACGCCGCGGTGGTCGAGGCGCTGCTGGCCCGGTACCCGGACGGCTGGACCGCCGCCGACGTGCTGTCCTTCCTCTCTGCATGAAGGGCACCTTCTGGGTGCAAGGCCGCAACGAGGCTCCCTTCATCGCCGTCCATGAAGGGTGTGCTTGTGCAGCAGTGGCTAGTGAAGGTGCCCTTCATGCAGGACTGCCAGGCGAGGGGGGTCAGGCGCCCATGGCGTGGACCCCGCCGTCCACGTGCACGATCTCCCCGGTCGTCTTGGGGAACCAGTCCGACAGCAGCGCCACGCAGGCTCGCGCCGCCGGCTCCGGGTCGGACAGGTCCCAGCCGACCGGCGCCCGGGTGTCCCACACTGCCTGGAACTCCTCGAACCCGGGGATCGACTTCGCCGCGATCGTCTTGAGCGGCCCGGCCGCCACCAGGTTGACCCGCACCCCGCGCGGGCCGAGATCGCGGGCCAGGTACCGCGACGTCGACTCCAGCGCGGCCTTGGCCACGCCCATCCAGTCGTACTTGGGCCACGCCACGGCCGCGTCGAAGTCCAGCCCCACGACCGAGCCGCCCTGCGGCATCAGCGGCAGTGCGGCCATGGCCAGCGACTTCAGCGAGTACGCCGACACCTGGACGGCGGTCGCCACGTCCGGCCAGGCCGTGTTCAGGAAGTTCCCGCCGAGCGCCGCCTCCGGGGCGAACCCGATCGAGTGCAGCACGCCGTCCAGGCCGTCCACGTGCTCGCGCACCCGGTCGGCCAGCGCCGCGAGGTCCTCCTCCGACGTGACGTCCAGCGGCAGCACCGGAGCGACCGCCGGCAGCCGCCCGGCGATCCGCGTGGTCAGGCTCATGGCCCGGCCGAACGAGGTCAGCACGACGGTGGCCCCCTCCTGCTGGGCCAGCCGCGCCACGTGGAACGCGATGGACGCGTCGGTCAGCACGCCGGTGACCAGCAGCCGCTTGCCGTCAAGAATGCCCATGCCTCAGTGCCCCATCCCCAGTCCGCCGTCCACGGGGATCACGGCCCCCGTGATGTACGCCGCCTCGTCGCTGGCCAGGAACCGCACCACCGCGGCCACCTCCTCGGGGGTCGCGTAGCGCCCCAGCGGTACCTGGCCCACGATCTCGGCCCGGCGCCCCTCCCCCAGCACCCGGGTCATGTCCGTGTCCACGAAGCCCGGTGCCACCACGTTCGAGGTGATGTGGCGCGAGCCCAGCTCACGGGCCAGCGACCGGGCCAGCCCGACCAGGCCCGCCTTGGACGCCGCGTAGTTCGCCTGCCCGGCCGACCCCAGCAGCCCGACCACGCTGGAGACGAACACCAGCCGGCCCCACCGTGCGCGCAGCATGCCGCGCGACGCGCGCCGGGCCACCCGGAACGCCCCCGTGAGGTTCGTGTCCAGCGTCGCGGTGAAGTCCTCGTCGGACATCCGCAGCAGCAGCGTGTCCCGGGTGATCCCGGCGTTGGCGACCAGCACCTCCACCGGGCCGTGCGCGGCCTCGATCGCCTCGAACGCGGCGTCCACCTGGGCCGGGTCGGTGACGTCGCAGGCCAAGGCCAGCGCGCCCTCCGGCCCGTCGCCGGTGCGCGAGGTCACGGCGACCTGGTCGCCCTGGGCGAGGAACGCCCGGGCCACCGCCAGCCCGATGCCCCGGTTGCCACCGGTCACCAGCACCGAACGAGCCACCTGCCACCTCCGAAGGTCCGTGATCCCGACGGACGCTAGCGGCTACTCGCCGGTACACCGAACCGCCGCGCCCCGTAGGGTCGCTGCGTGCGCGCCATCGAGATCACCCAGTTCGGCGGACCCGAGGTCCTGCAGCTCGTCGACCGGCCCGACCCGGTGCCCCACGACGGCCTGGTCGTCGTCGAGGTCGACCAGGCCGGCGTCAACTACGCCGACACCCACCAGACCGAGGACACCTACCTGTCCCGGCAGACGCTGCCCATGGTCCCCGGGGCCGAGGTGGTCGGCCGGCTGGCCGGCCGCCGGGTGCTGGCGGTCGCCGCGACCGGCGGCTACGCCGAGCAGACCCTGGCTCACCCGGGCACCGTCTACGAGCTGCCGGACGGCGTCGGCTCCACCGCCGCGCTGGCCATGCTGGTCCAGGGCGCCACCGCCTGGCACCTGCTGCGCACCAGCACCCACCTGGCGCAGGGCGAGTCGGTCGTGGTGCATGCGGCCGCCGGCGGGGTCGGGACCATCGCCGTCCAACTGGCCAAGCGCTGGGGCGCGGGACGAGTGATCGCCACGGCGTCCACGCCGGAGAAGCGGGCGCTGGCTCTCGAGCTCGGCGCGGACGTCACCGTCGACGGCAGCCCCGAGGGCCTGCGCGACCGGCTGCGGGAGGCCAACGGCGGGCTTCCGGTGGACATCGTCCTGGAGATGACCGGCGGCCCGGTCTTCGACGAGAGCCTGCGGGCGCTGGCGCCGTTCGGCCGGCTGGCCACCTTCGGGATGGCCTCTCGGCAGGCACCCAGCCCGGTCACCAGCGGGGAGCTGATGCGCAGCTCGCGGGCGGTCATCGGCTTCTGGCTGGCCCACGCCTTCCCGCGGCGGGCCATGATGGACGCCGCGCTCAGCGACCTGTTCGGCATGATCGGGCGCGGCGAGCTGCGGGTGGTCGAGGGCGGTCGGTACCCGTTGGAGCAGGCCCGGCGGGCCCATGAGGACCTGCTGGCCCGCCGGACGGTCGGCAAGCTGGTGCTGGACGTGCGAGAGGGGACCCAGGCGTGACCCATCCGATCGACGAGAGCTTCCGTGCGCTGCCGCTGGGCGCGATCTCCGACGCAGCGCTGCAGCGCTGCCGCGACCTCGGCGTCGAGCACGCCGACGTCCGGGTGGAGCGCATCCGCAGCCAGGTGGTCCGGCTGCGCGACGCCCGGCTCGAGGGCGCCAACGACAGCGAGGACGTCGGCTTCGCCGTCCGCGTCGTCCACGACGGTTCGTGGGGGTTCGCGTCCGGGGTGGACCTGACCGCCGCCGAGGCGGTGCGGGTGGCCGAGCAGGCCGTCGAGATGGCCCGGCTGAGCCGGCCGCTGTCCACCGAGCGGGTCGAGCTGGCCCCCGAGCCGGTGCACGCCGACGCGACGTGGGTGTCCGCGTACGAGATCGACCCGATCACCGTGCCGGACGCCGACAAGGTCGCGGTGCTGGCCGACTGGAGCCGCCGGCTGCTCGCGGCCGCCGGAGTGGACCACGTGGACGCCAGCGTCTACGCGGTACGGGAGAACAAGTTCTATGCCGACACGGCGGGGACCACGACCACGCAGCAGCGGGTTCGCCTCGAGCCGGAGTACACGGCGGTGGCCGTCGACGCGACGTCCGGGGCGTTCGAGACCATGCGCACGGTCGCGCCACCGGTGGGCCGCGGCTGGGAGTACCTGCTCGGCACCGGCTGGGACTGGGACGCGGAGCTGGCCGAGGTCCCCGAGCTGCTGGCCGAGCGGCTGCGCGCGCCGTCGGTCGAGGCGGGCACCTACGACCTGGTCGTCGACCCGTCGAATCTGTGGCTGACCATCCACGAGTCCATCGGCCACGCCACTGAGCTGGACCGGGCGCTGGGATACGAGGCCAACTACGCGGGCACGTCGTTCGCGACGTTCGACCAGCTGGGCACCTTGAAGTACGGCTCCGAGCACATGCACGTGACCGGCGACCGCACGGTCGAGCACGGCCTGGCCACGATCGGCTTCGACGACGAGGGCGTGGCCACCCAGGCCTGGGACGTCGTGCGCGACGGCCGGCTGGTGGGCTACCAGCTGGACCGGAACATGGCCCGGCTCAAGGGCCTGGGCCGCTCGAACGGCTGCGCGTACGCCGACTCCCCCGGCCACGTACCCGTGCAGCGGATGGCCAACGTGTCGCTGCAGCCGGCGGCGGACGGGCCGAGCACGGCCGAGCTCATCGCCGGGGTGGAGCGCGGGCTGTACATCGTCGGGGACAAGAGCTGGTCGATCGACATGCAGCGGTACAACTTCCAGTTCACCGGACAGCGGTTCTTCCTGATCCGGAACGGCCGGCTGGCGGGGCAGGTGAAGGACGCCGCCTACCAGGCCACGACCACGGACTTCTGGGGCTCGATGGCCGCGGTCGGCGGGCCGCAGACCTACGTGCTGGGCGGGGCGTTCAACTGCGGCAAGGCGCAGCCGGGGCAGGTCGCGTCAGTCAGCCACGGCGCGCCGAGCGCGCTGTTCCAAGGGGTACGGATCCTCAACACCGTTCAGGAGGCGGGTCGGTGACCGGGTCGATCAGGCCGCAGGAGCTGGTGGAGCGGGCGCTGTCGCTGTCGCAGGCGGACGGCTGCGTGGTCATCGCGCGGGAGTCCAGCGAGGTGAACGTGCGCTGGGCCGGCAACACGCTGACCACCAACGGCGCCATGCGCGGGCGTGCGCTCACCGTCGTCGCCACCGTGGACGGAGCCGAGGGGACGGCGTCCGCTGTCGTGTCCCGCAGCAATGTCCGCGTGGCAGAGCTGGAGTCGGTGGTGCGCGCGGCCGAGGACGCCGCCAGGACGGCCGGGCCGGCCGAGGATGCCCGCCCGCTGCTGGCCGGCGTCCCGGCCGCATCGGACTGGGACGACGATCCGGCCGCGACGTCCCCCGGCGTGCTGGGGGCCTTCGCCCCCGCGTTGGGCGAGGCCTTCGACCGGTCCCGCGCCGCGGGGCGCGAGCTGTTCGGGTTCGCCGAGCACCAGCTGGTGAGTACCTTCGTCGGCTCGTCGTCCGGGCTCCGGCTGCGGCACGACCAGCCGACCGGGCGGGTGGAGCTGACCGCGAAGGCCGACGCGCGGCGGCTGTCCACCTGGGCGGGGGCCTCGACGCGCGACTTCACCGACGTCGACGTCGCGGACCTCGAGGCGCAGGTCGCGACCCGACTGGGCTGGGCGCAGCGGTCGGTGGAGCTGCCGGCCGGCCGGTACGACACGGTCCTGCCACCGGGGGCGGTGGCCGACCTGATGGTCTACCTGTACTGGTCGGCGTCCGCGCGCGAGGCGCACGACGGCCGCACCGTGTTCAGCCGCCCCGGCGGCGGCACCCGGGTGGGCGACCGGCTCAGCCCGCTGCCGGTCGAGCTGTACAGCGACCCGGTCGCCCCGGGGCTGGAGGCGGACCCGTTCGTCGTGGCCGAGGCGTCCGGTGCGACGTCGTCGGTGTTCGACAACGGCGTGCCGCTGGGCCGCACGTCCTGGATCCGTGAGGGCACCTTGGCGGCGCTGCTGCAGACCCGGTACTCGGCCGAGCTGACCGGGCTGCCGGTCACCCCGGCCATCGACAACCTGCTGTTGGCGGTGCCCGGCGGCACCGGCGGGACGGACGAGCTGGTCGCGTCGACGAGCGGGCGGGCCCTGCTGCTGACCTGCCTGTGGTACATCCGGGAGGTCGACCCGCAGACGCTGCTGCTCACCGGGCTGACCCGCGACGGCGTGTACCTCGTGGAGGACGGCGAGGTGGTCGGCGCGGTGAACAACTTCCGGTTCAACGAGAGCCCGGTGGACCTGCTGGGCCGGATCCAGGCAGCGTCCGGCACCCGGCAGACCCTGCCGCGGGAGTGGGCCGACTACTTCAACCGGGCCGCGATGCCCGCCCTGCGCATCGACGGCTTCAACATGTCCACCGTCTCCAAGGCCACCTGACCCCCGCCCCTTCCGCATGAAGGGCACCTTCTGTGCGCACTGCCGCACTGTCCGCACCTTCATGGACGGCGGCGCGCCGATGCCAGCCGTCCCATGAAGGGTGAGTTGGTGCGGCCACCCGCACAGAAGGTGCCCTTCATGCGGGACGGGGCACTCCTAGGCGTCCTCGAGGCGGAAGCCGAGCTTCATGCCGACCTGGTAGTACTCAACCTTGCCGTCGACGATCTGGCCGCGCACCTCGGTGACCTCGAACCAGTCCAGGTGCCGCAGCGTCTGTGCGGCCCGGCCCACCCCGTTGCTGATCGCGTCCTCGATGCTCGTCGACGAGGTGCCCACGATCTCGGTGAGCCGGTAGGTGCGGTTGCTCATGGGTGCTCCCTGGTCATGTCCATCGGATGGTCTGCCCATGATCCACCCTCCCGCCCGGTCCGGAGATGCCCCCACCGGCCAAGGCACGTAGCGTGGGCGAGGGCAACGGGACCCGGCGGCGGGCGGAGGTGGCCATGGCACGGCGGACCGGCCGCGTGTACCGCATCACCGCGGCGCGCACCGCGCTGTCCGCGGACGTCGACGAACGGGCCCGGCGCTACCTGTACTCGATGCTCGTCCGCACCGGCTGCTTCGTCGGCGCCGTGCTGACGAGCGGGCCGCTGCGCTGGCTGCTCATCGCCGGCGCGGTGCTGCTGCCCTACCTGTCCGTGGTGTTCGCGAACGGCGGCCGCGAGCCGGGCCGCGACGAGGACCTGACGACCACCGTGCTGCCGACCGACCGCAAGCAGATCGGGCCGACCGTCCCCCCTGGCCGCACCTAGCCGACGCCTAGCCGCCGATGGCCGACATCGGCCGGCTCGGCTGCAGGAAGGCCGGGTCGTTGATCCCGTGCCCGGCGTGCTTGGCCCACAGCGACGCGCGGAGCACCTCGGCCACCGCCTCGTCGTCGCCACCGGAGCGCAGCACCGCGCGCAGGTCGGACTCGCTGCGGGCGAACAGGCAGTTGCGCACCTGGCCGTCCGCGGTCAGCCGGACCCGGTCGCACGCACCGCAGAACGGCCGGGTCACCGAGCCGATCACGCCCACCCGGCCCGGGCCGCCGTCCACCAGCCAGGTCTCGGCCGGCGCGCTGCCACGGATCTGCGAGCCCTCCGCGGTGAGCGAGAACGCCTCCGACAGGTGGGCCAGGATCTCGTCGGCCGTGGCCATCTGGGCGCGGTCCCAGCCGTGCTGGGCGTCCAGCGGCATCTGCTCGATGAACCGCAGCTCGTAGCCGCGGTCCAGGCACCACCGCAGCAGCGCCACCGCCTCGACGTCGTTGACCCCGCGCATGAGGACGGCGTTGACCTTGACCGGGCGCAGCCCGGCGGCATCGGCGGCCGCCAGCCCCTCCAGGACGTCGGCCAGCCGGTCCCGGTGCGCCAGCCGGACGAACTTCTCCCGGTCCAGCGTGTCCAGGGACACGTTGACCCGGTCCAGCCCGGCCGCCTCGAGGGCGGCCGCCACCCTGGCCAGGCCGATCCCGTTGGTGGTCAGCGACATCCGCGGGCGCGGTGCGAGCGCCGCCACCTGGGTCACGATGTCCACCAGCCCGCGCCGCAGCAGCGGTTCACCCCCGGTGAAGCGGACCTCGGTCACCCCGAGCCCCACGGCCACCCGGATCACCCGCACGACCTCGTCGTCGGTGAGGACCTCGGGGGTGGGCAGCCAGTCCAGGCCCTCGGGGGGCATGCAGTAGCTGCAGCGCAGGTTGCAGCGGTCGGTGAGCGAGACCCGGAGGTCCGTGGCCACCCGACCGTACGTGTCGACGAGCACCGGACCTCCTCCGCGAAAACCGCGACCGCACGCTGGTCAGGTCACCCTATGTCGCCCGAGGTACCGTCGCAGGGTGCTCTCCCTGCTGCGCCAGCGACGATGGGTCGGTCTGACCTTCCTCGTCATCGCGCTGGTGCTGCTGTGCTACCGGCTCGCGCACTGGCAGCTGGACCGGCTGCACGGCCGCGAGGCGGCCAACGCGAGCATCGCGGCGGCCGAGAAGCTGGGCCCGATCCCTCCCGACCAGCTGCTCGCGGTGGGCCGGCAGGCCCCGTCGGCGCACTGGCGCCAGCTCACGGTCACCGGCAGCTGGGACGCCGACCACCAGCTGCTCGTCCGCAACCGTCCGCAGGACGGCAGCAACGGGTTCTGGGTGCTGACCCCGCTGACGACGACGCAGGGCGCCGCGCTGCTCGTGGTCCGGGGCTGGGTGCCCTACCCGATGCAGGCCGACCAGAACCCCGACGTCCCGGCCCCGCAGGCCGGCCGGGTCACGGTGGTGGTGCGGGTCCAAGGCAGCGAGCCGGCCAAGCCGGCCCAGCTGCCGCCCGGCCAGGTGCTGCGGGTCAACGTGGCGAGCATCGTCAAGGAGCTGACCTACCCGGTGTACGGCGACTACGCGGACCTGGTCTCCGAGCAGCCGCAGCCCGCGTCGGCGCCGACCCCGCTACCCGCCCCCACCCTGGACAACGGCCCACACCTGTCCTACGCCATGCAGTGGTATGCCTTCGGCGTGGTCGCCATCGTGGGCTGGTTCGTGCTGCTGCGCCGCGACGCTCAGGCGGCCGCCCAGGACCGGGCGGCCGCCGCGGTCGCGGCGGCCAACGAGCACACCGTCCCGACGCCGGGGTGACCGGTGCGGATCGAGGACTACGCCATGGTCGGGGACCTGCACACGGCCGCCCTGGTCGGCGCCAACGGTTCGGTCGACTGGCTGTGCCTGCCCCGATTCGACTCCGACGCGGCCTTCGCCGCGCTGCTCGGCGACGAGGAGAACGGCAGCTGGCGGCTCGCCCCGACTGCGGCTGACGCGGTGGCCCGCCGCAGCTACCGGGGCGACTCGCTCGTCCTGGACACCGAGTGGTCCTGCGGCGAGGGGCGGGTCCGGGTCACCGACCTGATGCCGCCCCGGGAGCAGCAGCCGCGGCTGGTCCGGATCGTCGAAGGCCTGGACGGCGACGTCGCCGTGCGCGGCACCCTGCGGATGCGCCTGGGGTACGGGCGGGTGGTCCCCTGGGTGACCAGGGAGCCGGGCGGCCTGCACGCCGTGGCCGGGCCGGACGCGCTGTGGCTGACCACCGCCGCTCCGCTGCTCGGGGCGGACCACTCCACGGTGAGCGACTTTCGGGTGCGTGCCGGCGAGCGGGTCGCCTTCGTGCTCGCCTGGACACCGTCCACCGACCCCGCGCCAGCGGTCCCCGACCCACTCGAGGACCTGCAGCGAACCGAGGAGTTCTGGTCCGCCTGGAGCGGCCGGCAGCCCGCCGACCTGCCCTACCGCGCGGCCGTCGTCCGTTCGCTGGTGACCCTCAAGGGTCTCACCTACCAGCCCACGGGCGGCATCGTCGCGGCGGCGACCACGTCACTGCCGGAGGACCCCGGTGGGGTCCGGAACTGGGACTACCGGTTCTGCTGGCTCCGGGACGCCGCACTGACCCTCGGCGCGCTGCTGCGCTGCGGCTACGTCGACGAGGCCGCCGCCTGGCGGGACTGGCTGGTCAGGGCGGTCGCCGGCGACCCCGCCGACGTCCGGGTCCTGTACGGCGTCGCCGGGGAACGACGGCTGCCCGAGATCGAGCTCGGCTGGCTGGCCGGGTATGAGGGTGCCCGCCCGGTGCGGATCGGCAACGGAGCCGCCGACCAGGTTCAGCTCGACGTCTACGGCGAGGTGCTCGACGCCCTCCACCTGGCCCGGGAGGCCGGGCTGCCGGACGATGCCCGGGCCTGGGATGTCCAGCGGGCCCTTCTGGACCACCTGGAAGAGCACTGGCAGGACCCCGACCAGGGCATCTGGGAGGTGCGCGGGGAGCCACGGCACTTCGTGCACTCCAAGGTGATGGCCTGGGTGGCGTTCGACCGGGCGGTCCAGGCGGTGACCGAGCACGGGCTGCCGGGGGACGCTGACCGCTTCCGGGCGGTGCGCGACGCGATCCATGCCGACGTGCTCGAGCACGGCTTCGACGAGCGGCTCGACAGCTTCGTGCAGTCCTACGGCTCCTCGGACGTCGACGCGGCCCTGCTGCTCCTCCCCCAGCTCGGGTTCCTCCCGGCCGACGACCCGCGGATCGTGGGCACCGTCGACCGGGTGCAGCGCGAGCTGGTCGTCGACGGCCTGGTGCGCCGGTACCGGGTCGGGTCGACCGGCGGCTCGTCCGACGGGGTCGGCGGCGAGGAGGGTGCGTTCCTGGTCGGCAGCTTCTGGCTGGCCGACGCGCTGGCCATGGTCGGACGACGGGAGCAGGCGCAGGCCCTGTTCGAGCGGCTGCTGGGCCTGGCCAACGACGTCGGCCTGCTCGCCGAGGAGTACGACCCGGTCCACCACCGCCAGCTGGGCAACACCCCGCAGGCGTTCAGCCACGTCGGGTTGGTCAACACCGCGCTCAACCTGGCCGGGCACAGCCCGCAGCTGGGTTCGCGCCGCCGGCACCGGGGCTGAGGCCGGTCAGTCTCGGGACTGGCAGTGGCCGTCGTGATGGGCGTTGTGATCTTGGCGCTCACCGCGGTGCTTTGCGCGGCGCCGTCTGCACTGGTTCCGGCCGCCATGGCGCTGGTATCGGCTTGGCGACGGCCGTGGCTGTTGGCCGCCATGCCCGCACGCTCCCGGAGTTGGGACAGGTCTCGGCTGGCAGCGGGCGCGTCCGGCTACTCGAGGTAGTGGATCGAGGGGTGCAGGACCAGCCTGCGGAACTGGGCACGGTCGCTTCCGGTCAGCTGTGCGAACTCGACCGCCTCGTCGTAGTGCGTCTCGATCCCGGTCACGACCTCGTCGATGACTCGGTTCGCCTGGTTGGGATCGAGCAGGTAGTCGCGCGCGGACTCGCGGCACAGGGCCAGCCGGGAGTCTCGCCTCCCGTCGCGGGTGAGGACCATCGCCTGGGCCGAGGTGTCGCCGCTGCGCAGGCCCGGCGCGATGTCGTAGGCGGGGGTGAGCGTGAGCCACTCGCCGTCCCAGAACGCCGAGTGGTTGCGAGCGTGGTCGTCACTGTTGGACACGCACACGTTGAACACGACCCGGCGGAACATCTCGGCGAGCGTCGGGATCGGGTCGCGGAACCGGGCGCGAATCTGGTCGGCGAGGCGGACGTAGCTGCCGTAGCGGGCGCCGGTCATCTCGTCGAGGCCGAGGATGGTGAGCGCGGAGACCATGAGCCTGCGAAGGCCGTCGCCGGGGCGGTCGAACCGGTCCACGAGCAGCACGTCCCTGTCCGAGCTGCGGATCAGGTGGGTGGGTGCGACGTCGATGCCGACGTGGGCGGCGAGAGCCATCGCCGCCGCCTCGAACTTCACCGACGGGTACGGGTCGGCCTGCGTCGACAGCTTCGCGATCACGGGGCGGCCGTTGGAGTCGAGCAGTGTCACCTTCGGCCGGGCACCGCCGATGCTGGTGCCGCGCAGCAGCGCGTCGGCTAGCGCGGGCGGGAGCGTCTCGCCGGCGTTGAGACGCTCGGCCGCATCCTGCATCTGCGCGAGCGTCGGGTGGTCGGCGGCGCGGGGGACGTAGTCGGTTGCACTGTGCTGGAAGTCGAGCCCGCCGATCCGGTCGCTGCCGGACTCCAGCAGGTAGGTGAGCGTGCTCAGCGCGCCGGTGTCGGCGCCGGAGTCGAGGTGGCCGAGGCGACGGGCGAGGATGACGCGCTGACCCCACGCGTCCGGGCCGGCGTCGCGCAGGCACCCGGCGATCGCGAGGCCGTCCGGCGGCTGGATGCGGCCCGGTGCCAGCGGCAGGTCGGGCAGGTACAGCGGGATCGCTTCGTCGCGGGCCAGGTAGCTGCGGCCGTAGGTGAACGTGTAGGCGTCGACGACCTGGTCGATGCGCCCGGCGACGACGGGGGCGCTGGCGCCGGGCAGCCACACCCAGACGAACGCGCTCCTCGGCGGCGCGCCCCCGCGGCGGTCAGAAGTCGTCATCGACGGCCTCGGCCCGGACCCGCTGCGGGAGCAGGGCGAGCGTGCGGCGGTTGTCCGCGGCCCGCGCGGCGGCGGCGGCCGGGCCGCCGAGCAGGTCGATCCCGAGAACGGTGGCGGCCTCGACGGCGACGCCGAGGGTGACCGACGGCGCCCCCTTCTCGACGGCGCGGATCGTGCCGAGCGCCACCCCGACTCGCTCGGCGAGCTCGGTCTGGGACCAGCGGCGCTCGCGGCGGGTCCGGGCGATCTCCGAGCCGAGGGCGGCGCAGACGTCGCGCGTGGGAGCGGAGTAGACCGTCACGCGACGGGGCATCGGACGCACCTCCTACGGTTAGCAAACCATTGTGCCTTATCCCGCATAAAGCACAATAGCTTGTCAGTCGATCGACGGTTGAGGTCACGGCGAGGGGGTCGAGGAGGGTGGGGCCGGGACGCAGCCGGGTGCCTTCGAGGACGACGACGTGGTCGCGGAGATCGGATGAATGACCTCTCCATCTAACGGCGGTACTTCGTTGAGCATCCTGTCCCTGCTCGCTCGTACCGTGGGGGTGTGAGCCACCCGCTGGGAGGCGTTGAGTACCCGAGGGACCTGGTCGAGTTCGCGGCCTGGTTCCCGGACGATGGCGCTTGCGCGGACTACCTCGCGTGGCTGCGGTGGGGTGACTTCGAGTTCGTCTGCGACTCGTGCGGGTCCATCGCGCACGGCTGGCGACGGCGCGACGGGCTCTCTTACGACTGCGGGGCGTGCGGCAGCAGGACGTCGGTGACGGCCGGGACCATCTTCGACCGGACTCGGGTCCCGTTGACCGTGTGGTTCCGGGCGGCTTGGGACTTCACGACCCGACCGAACGGCATCTCGGCGAGGAACCTGCAGCGCAGCGTCGGCCTCGGGTCGTACCAGACCGCGTGGATGATGCTGCACCGCTATCGCCGAGCCATGGTGCGTCCCGACCGGCGGAAGCTCTCGGGCGTCATCGAGGTCGACGAGTGCGTGGTCGGCGGCCGCAACAAGGCGGGCAAGCCCGGGCGATCCAAGGACGAGAACAAGATCCCCGTGATGGTGATGGCCGAGAACACCGGTAAGAGCCTCGCCGGAGGAACCGGGAAGGGGATGGGTCGGGTTCGCGCTGTCGTGCTCGACGACTACTCGGCCGAGTCGTTCCGTGCCATCTTCCTCGCGAACATCGAGCTCGGGAGCACCGTCATCTCCGACGCGTTCCGCTCCAACAGCCCGGCGTTGGTGGACTTCCACCACATCCGGCAGAGCGCGAAGGGCTCACCGGTGCGGGCGCACCAGTTGTTCCCGGTCGTGTCCCGTGCGCAGGCGCAGCTCAAGCGTTGGACCCAAGGCACGCTGCAGGGGGCCGTGAGTCGCGAGCACCTGCCGGACTACCTCGCGGAGTTCGAGTTCAGGTTCAACCGCCGCTCGGCGAAGGCGCCGGGCTTGCTGTTCTACCGACTGCTCGAGCAGGCCGTCGTCACCGACCCGGTGACCTACCGGCAGATGAAGGCGTGCACGCTGAAGCAGCGGAAGAAGTCACCGACCTCACCGCCGGGACCGCGCTCGGGCCCACGCAGCCTGGACCAACCGGACGCAGGTCACCCCTGGCGGCGCGTCGTGCGGTGAGGTCGGCCGCAGGCTCAGGGGATGACCGGCGGGCCGCTCGGAACGCTGGTCACTCCACGCATCCCACCCAGCGAGACCTGCTGCCCGTCCAGCGTGACGCCGAAGCTGTCGTACGTGCCATTTCCGCCAGTCCAGCAGAAGCTCGCGAGGGTGGCGGCTGGCAGTTCGGGGAACGCGCCGTTCGCCGGCTGGAAGCCGGGACCCTGCTTCATCCCGCGCAGCTCTCCGACGGTCGTGAGCGGACCAAAGGACACGACCTGCGCACCCAGCGCCTTCTCACACATCTGCTGAGCCGTCGGCGCGACCTCCGCAGAGATCGTGCGAGCGGAGCCACCACTGGTCGGGGTCGACGACCCGGAGCCCGGCGACGAGCAGGCAGCGAGCAGCGAACTGCCCAGGACGAGTGCAAGTGGTGTCGTGATCGTTCTCATAGCTGCCACCGTTCCTCTAGGACGCAGGGTAGGCCTGGCCGGTTCCTCCCCTCTCACCCCAGCATCGGAACTCACCCCGAGATCCGCAATGAACCACCGCCACCAGATGGAGAGGTCATTCGGATGATCATGGTCGCCACTTGGGGATTGAGGCCTGACCTATGTCACCTCTCTGCGACGGTCAGCCCCGGGCGAGCACCGAGCCGACCAGGGCGGGCAGCGCCTCGGCGAGCGGCTCGTGCACCACGACGTCGGCGAGCGCGTCGTAGGGCGTGGCCTCGGCATTCATGATCAGCAGCCGGGCGCCCGCCCCGACGGCGACGTCGCACAGCGAGGCCACCGGCTGCACCTGCAGCGAGCTGCCGGCCACGAGCAGCAGGTCGCAGGCCCGGGCCGCGCTCGCCGCCGCCCACCAGACCTGCGGGTCCAAAGCCTGCCCGAACGAGATCGTCGCCGACTTCAGCAGGCCGCCGCACAGCTCGCAGGGCGGGTCGGGCTCCCCGGCGGCGACTCGCGCCAGGACGACCTGCATGGGCGAGCGCGCACCGCAGCTCAGGCAGCGGGCGACGTGCAAGGTGCCGTGCACCTCGATCACCCGCTCGGGGCTGGAGCCGGCCGCCTGGTGCAGCCCGTCGATGTTCTGGGTGACGAGCGGGCCCATCCGACCGGACCGCTCCAGCTCGACCAACGCCCGGTGCCCGGTGTTCGGCTGCGCCGTCCAGGCCGCGTGCTCGGCCCGGTCCCGCCACGACCGCCGGCGCAGCTCCGGGTCGGTCAGGTAGGCCTGCAGGGTGAACATCCGCTCGGCGGCCGGGTTCTTGGTCCAGACCCCGTTCGGCCCGCGGAAGTCCGGGATGCCCGAGTCGGTCGAGATGCCGGCGCCGGTCAGCACGGTCACGAGGTCGGCCGCGGCGACCTGCCGGGCCGCCCGCTCGAGCTGGTCCAGGGCCACCCTGTGACGGTAGCCGCTGCTACGGTCGCACGCAGCCGACGCAACGGGGTGACGCATGGATCTGGGGCTGGACGGGCGCGTCTACATCGTCACGGGGGCCAGCCGCGGGCTCGGCCGGGCCACCGCGGAGGCGCTCGTGGCCGAGGGGGCGAAGGTCGTGGTCACCGGGCGGGACCCGGCCACGATCGCCGTGGCCGCGGCGCAGATCGCGGCGCTCGGGCCGACTGCGGACTGTGCTCTCGGCGTCGCCGCGGACAATGCCGACCCGGACGCCGGCGAGCGGCTGGTCGCGGCCGCCATGGCGCGCTACGAACGGCTCGACGGGGCGCTGGTCAGCGTCGGCGGCCCGGTCCCCGGCCCGGCCCTGTCACTCAACGAGGGCCAGTGGACCGAGGCCTTCTCGACCCTCTTCCTCGGTGCGCTGCGGGTGGCCCGCGCCGTCGTCGAGGGCCTCGGCCCGGACGGCGGGTCACTCGCGTTCGTGCTGTCGTCGTCGGTCCGGCAGCCGATCCTCGGCCTGGGTGCGTCGAACGGGTTGCGGCCGGGCCTGGCCATGGTGGCCAAGGAGCTGGCGACCGAGCTGGGTCCCCGCGGGATCCGGGTGAACGGGCTGGTCCCCGGCCGGATCGGCACCGAGCGGCTGCGGCAGCTGGACGCCGGTCGCAAGGCGGCCGACCTGGCCAGCACCCGTCGGAGCATCCCGCTCGGCCGGGACGGGCGGCCGGAGGAGTTCGGCCGGGTCGCCGCGTTCGTGCTCTCCCCTGCGGCCGGCTATCTGACCGGGGTGATGCTTCCGGTGGACGGCGGGATGCTCAAGGCGCTGTAGCCGTCAGGACTCCACGAGCGTGCCGTCGGCCTGCCGCTCGAACTGGGTCCGGTACAAGTCGGCGTACAGGCCCCCATGGGCCAGCAGGGTGCTGTGGTCGCCGCGCTCCACGATCCGACCGGCGTCCACGACCAGGATCTCGTCGGCGTCCCTGACCGTGGACAGCCGGTGCGCGATGACGATCGAGGTGCGCCCCTCGAGCGCGGTGGCCAGCGCGCGCTGGACGGCCGCCTCCGACTCGCTGTCCAGGTGCGCCGTGGCCTCGTCCAGGACGACGATCCGCGGCGCCTTCAGCAACAGCCGGGCGATGGCCAGCCGCTGCTTCTCCCCGCCGGACAGCCGGTACCCGCGGTCCCCGACCATCGTGTCCAGGCCGTCCGGCAGCGCGGTGACCAGGTCCCAGATCTGGGCCGCCCGGCAGGCTTGCACCAGCTCGTCCTCGGTGGCGTTCGGCTGCGCGTACAGCAGGTTGGCCCGGATCGTGTCGTGGAACATGTGGGCGTCCTGGGTGACCACGCCGATCGCGCGGTGCAGGGAGTCCTGGGTGACCTCGCGCACGTCGTGGCCGCCCACCCGCACGGTGCCGGAGGTGACGTCGTACAGGCGGGACACCAACGCGGTGATGGTGGTCTTGCCGGCCCCGGAGGGTCCGACGAGGGCCACCATCCGCCCCGCCGGCACGGTGAAGGTCACGCCGGCCAGCACGTGCTGGGACGGCGTGGCGTCGAGCACCGCGACCGACTCGAGCGAGGCCAGGGAGACCTCGTCGGCGGAGGGATAGCGGAACATGACGCCGTCGAACTCGACGGTGTCCGCGTCCTCGGGGAGGTCGGTGGCCCCGGGCCGGTCGTCGACCATCGGCGGCAGGTCCAGCACCTCGAAGACCCGCTCGAAGGACACCAGCGCGGTCATGATGTCGACCTGGACGTTGGACAAGGCGGTGAGCGGTCCGTACAGCCGGGTGAGGTAGGCGGCCAGCGCCACCAGCGTGCCGACCCCCAGCGTGCCGTGCACGGCCATCACGCCGCCGAACCCGTAGACGATCGCTGTGGCCAGCGCCGCGACGAGGGTGAGCGAGGTGAACAGCACCCGGCCGTACATGGCCTGCACCACGCCGATGTCACGGACCCGGGCCGCCTTCCCGCCGAACCCGCGGACCTCATCGCCCGGCCGGCCGAAGATCTTGACGAGCAGCGCCCCGGAGACGTTGAACCGCTCGGTCATGGTCTGGCTCATGGCGGCGTTGAGCTGCATCGACTCGCGGCTGATCTCGGCGAGGCGGCGTCCGATCCAGCGGGCCGGGAGCACGAACAGCGGGAGCAGCAGCAGCGCCACCACAGTGATCTGCCAGGACAGGAAGAGCATGGTGGCCAGCACCAGCACGAGCGTGATCACGTTGGACACCACCGACGACAGCGTCGAGGTGAACGCCTGCTGCGCCCCGATGACGTCGCTGTTCAGCCGGCTGACCAGGGAGCCGGTCTGGGTGCGGGTGAAGAACGCCACCGGCATCCGCTGCACGTGCTCGAACACCCGCGTGCGCAGGTCGTAGATCAGCCCCTCGCCCACCCGGGCGGAGAACCAGCGGCCGATCAGGCCGGACACCGCGTCGATGACGGCGAGCACCGCCACGGCGACGGCCGCGCCGATCACGACGGACGTGCTGGGGCTCGCACTGCCGAGGTTGTCGATGATCCGCTTGAACAGCAGCGGGGTCAGGACGACGACGAACGAGGACACCACGACGGTGGCGAGGAAGAGCGCGATGTCCAGCCGGTACGGCCGGGCGAACGCGACGATGCGGCGGGCCGTCCCCGGGGTCAGCCGACGCTTGACGTCGCCGTCCCGGGTGAACGACCGGTAGGCCTGCCACGGGCCGTGCCCCATCGACATTGCGGGTGCCTCGCGTTCCTCGTCCGTTCCTCGGTCAGCGACGCAACGCGTCACCTGGGGCCTGCTGTTCCAGCGTTCGCCCTCAGCCGATCCCAGTCGCCGCTCTCAGCGCCCGCAGCCGGAGTCCCTGGGCGGCGCGTTCGGCGGCCAGCTGGGCCGGGTAGTCGTTCCTCGCGGCCTGCTGGAGCAGTGCCTTGGTCTCCGCGACGGCCCCCGCGGGTGCGCTGAGCAGCGCCCGCGCCAGGTCGTTGACCGCGTCGTCGAGATCCTCACGCGGGACAGCGAGGTTGACCAACCCGGTCCGGGCGGCTTCCTCGGCGCCGACCCAGCGCCCGGTGGCGCAGATCTCCAGGGCCCGCGAGTAGCCGATGGCGGCCACCAGCGGATGGGTCCCGGTGAGGTCCGGGACCAGCCCGAGGGAGGGCTCCCGCATGGCGAACAGCGCGTCGTCCGCGGCCACCCGCAGGTCACACGCGAGGGCCAGCTGAAACCCGGCGCCGACGGCGTGCCCCTGGACGGCCGCGATGCTGACGAACGACGGGTCGCGCAGCCAGGAGAACGCCTGCTGGTAGGTCTCGACCAACGCATCGAGGTCGGCCGGCGGGAGCCCGGCCATCTCGTGGAAGGTCAGCTCCCCCGGGATGCCCTCGGGGGTGGTCATCCGCAGGTCGAGGCCGGCCGAGAACGTCTGGCCCTCGGCCCGCACCACCACCACCCGGACCCGTCCGACCAGGGCCGAGCCGACCTCCGCGAGGGTGCGCCACAACAGCGGCGTCTGCGCGTTGCGCTTGTCCGGTCGGTCCAGCGTGAGGGTTGCCACGCCGTCGCTGGTCTCGACCCGAAGGCACGCCTCAGCGAGCCGCTCCGGGGACGGCAGCCGGCCGGCTTCCACGTCCATGCCCCACCCCGCTCCCGACGGTCATGACGCCGTCGAGACCGACCCTAACCCGCCCCGGTCGGCTCGCTCGCGCGGGCGCTACTTCTTGCCCTTGCCCCTGGTCGCCCCGCCCCGCCCGCGCAGCGTCGTCTCCGACTCGGTCAGGATCCGGTGCACGAAACCGTAGGAGCGCCCGGTCGACTCGGCCAGCGCCCGGATGCTCGTGCCGCCCTCGTACTTCTTCTTCAGCTCAGCAGCCAGCTTGTCGCGTTCGGCCCCGGTCACCCGGCGGCCCTTACCCAGGTCGGCCACGCGTGCCTCCTCTGACGTGTCGGTTCGGACGTGTCGGTCGAACCCATGATCACTCAACCACGCCGAAACGCCCACCGGAAGACCCCGGACGGCCCGTGCTTTCGCTGGCCGGACTGCTATCAGGCCAGCGCGACCAGGTCGGCGTAGTCCTCGGTCCACAGGTCCTCGACGCCGTCCGGCAGCAGCAGCACGCGTTCGGGCTCCAGGGCGAGCACCGCGCCCTCATCGTGGGTGACCAGGACGACGGCCCCGCTGAAGGTGCGCAGTGCCTGCAGCACCTCGACCCGGCTGGCCGGGTCGAGGTTGTTGGTGGGCTCGTCGAGCAGCAGCACGTTGGCGCTGGAGACGACGAGCTTGGCCAGCGCCAGCCGGGTCTTCTCCCCGCCGGACAGCACCGCCGCCGGCTTCTCGACGTCGTCCCCGGTGAACAGGAAACTGCCGAGGATCCGGCGCAGCTCGACCGCGGGGAGGTCGGGGGCCGCGCTGGCCATGTTCGCCAGCACCGAGCGCTGGGTGTCCAGCGTCTCGTGCTCCTGCGCGTAGTAGCCCAGCTTGAGACCGTGCCCGGGCTCCACCTGGCCGGTGTCCGGCGGCTCGAGGCCGCTCAGCACCCGCAGCAGCGTGGTCTTGCCGGCGCCGTTGAGCCCCAGCACGACCACCTTGGAGCCGCGGTCGATCGCCAGGTCCACGTCGGTGAACACCTCGAGCGACCCGTAGGACTTGGACAGGCCGGACGCCGTGAGCGGGGTCTTGCCACAGGGGGCCGGGTCCGGGAAGCGCAGCCGGGCCACCCGGTCCGAGACGCGGGTGGCCTCCAGGCCGGAGAGCAGCCGCTCGGCCCGGCGGTCCATGTTCTGAGCGGCCTTCGCCTTGGTGGCCTTGTAGCGCATCCGGTCGGCCTGGGCCTTGAGCGCGGACGCCTGCTTCTCCGCGTTGGTCCGCTCCCTGCGCCGCCGGCGCTCGTCGGTCTCGCGCTGCTTGAGGTAGGTGGTCCACCCCACGTTGTAGACGTCCAGCTCGGCCCGGTTGGCATCCAGGTGCAGCACCCGGTTCACCGTCGCCTCGAGCAGCCCGGTGTCGTGGCTGATGACCACCAGGCCGCCCTTGTGGGTGCGCAGGAACTCGCGCAGCCAGCTGGTCGAGTCGGCGTCCAGGTGGTTGGTGGGCTCGTCGAGCAGCAGGGTCTCGGCGCCGCTGAACAGGATGCGGGCCAGCTCGACCCGCCGACGCTGACCGCCGGACAGCGTGCGCAGCTGCTGGCCGAGCACGCGTTCCGGCAGCCCCAGGCTGGCCGCGATCTGGGCCGCCTCGGACTCCGCCGCGTAGCCGCCCTGCGCGGTGAACTCCTCCTGCAGCCGGGAGTAGCGCCGCATCGCCTGCTCCGCCGTGGCCTCGTCCGCGCTGGCCATCCGGCCCTCGGTCTCACGCAGCTGTCGGACGACGGTGTCCAGGTCCCGGGCGGACAGGATCCGGTCCCGGGCCAGCACGTCGAGATCACCGGTGCGGGGGTCCTGCGGGAGGTAGCCGACGGTGCCACCGCGGGTCACGGTGCCGCCCGTCGGCTCACCCTCACCGGCCAGCACCCGGGTGAGGGTCGTCTTGCCGGCCCCGTTGCGGCCGACCAGCCCGACCCGGTCTCCGGCGGCGACACGGAACGACGCGTTGCTGAGCAGGACCCGGGCGCCGGCGCGCAACTCGACAGCGTGGGCGGTGATCATGCGAGCCTCTCGCAGGGGCAGAAGGGACGGCGGGCGCGGAGTCGGCCGTCGTCAGGGCTCGCAGCGCAGCACCTGGATATCCTACTAGCAGGCGAACGCCGGGCCTTCGGCGTCGTCAGTGCGGAAGGCTCGGCCATGGAGTTCGACGACCAGAACGTCGATGTCAGCGGAGTCGACGACCGGCGGGGGCGCACCGGCGGGCTCGGCCGCGGCCCCATGGTGGCCGGGGGCGGCGGCATCGTGGCCGTCATCGTGACCGTGCTCATCCTGCTGCTCGGCGGGGGCGGCGGATCACTGCCCCCGACGGGTGCGCTCGACCAGGGCACCGGCACGTCGTCCGGAGTGGTGTCGGACCTCAAGACGCGGTGCAACACGGCGGGGGCGATCGACACCTACGATGACTGCTACCTGGTCAAGGTCTACAACGAGACCAACGAGGTGTGGGGGGCCGAGTTCGCCCGGCTCGGTGAGTCGTTCCGCCAGCCGACGTTGACGTTCTACGACGGGTACGCGCAGACCTCGTGCGGCTCGGCCAGCGCGCAGGTGGGGCCCTTCTACTGCCCGGCTGACGAGCACATCTACATCGACATCGGCTTCCTCAGCCAGCTGCAGGAGCAGGTCGGGGCGCAGGGCAGGTACGCGCAGGCGTACATCCTGGCGCACGAGTACGGCCACCACGTGCAGTCCGTTCTCGGGATCGAGTCGCAGGTGCGCAGTGCGCAGCGGGCCAACCCCTCGCAGGCGAACGCGCTGTCGGTCCAGATGGAGCTGCAGGCCGACTGCCTGGCCGGCGTCTGGGGCAACCTGGCCAACGCTGCCGGGAACGTGACGATCTCCGCCACCGAGGCGACCCAGGCGCAGAGCGCTGCGGCCGCCGTCGGTGACGACCGTTTGCAGGCGCAGTCCGGTGGCCCGGTGAACCCGGAGACCTGGACGCACGGGTCGGCCAAGCAGCGGCAGACCTGGTACACGACCGGTTACCGAAGCGGAGACATCAACCGCTGCAACACCTTCTCGTCCTGACCACTGGAGGCTGTCGGTGGGCTGGGGTGGTGTATCGTACGGGTGTCTTGTCTCGCAGATGGGGGTGACTTTTCAGAACGTGAAGCCGGCGTCTTCGCGCTGCTTTCGTGCGGGGCGGCGTCGGTAGTCAGTGGGGTGAGAGTTGCGGTCGGCCCAGATGTGGGCGTTGGCCTCGTTGCGCC
>JBBSAJ010000007.1:0-95485 GCA_038252405.1 Actinomycetes bacterium
CGAAACCCGTCCCGCCACACCCGGAACGTCGCGTGACCAGGGACCGGACACCGTGGCAGCGCCACCCCTTCCAAGCCGGCCGTGTCCACCCCACCAGCATCCACCCCCGGAGACTCCGCGTCACCCCCATCTGCGAGACAAACCACAGGTACTGGTCCTCCAGGTAGACCAGCCGCCGGGCGCGCGGGATGGCCCGTCGGTAGGAGCGCGCGATGCTCCGCTCGCCCAGCGGTGCGAACGGGTAGCGGCGCAGCCGCGCCGGGTACGTGCGCAGCACCTGGACGGCCTGGCTGCCGCGCGACTTGGGGTTCTCCGGCAGCGCTTCGGGCAGCGGGACGCCGGTCATGGCGCTGGCGTGGTAGGCCCGGTCGAACAGCTGACGGACCGGGCTCGGGACGTCGACGACGCTGCTGCCGTACCAGCGCTCCCGGAAGGTGTGCTCGAGGTCGTGGACGGCTGGCCCGCGCACCTCGGCCTGGATGTCGTGCCAGGCGGGCCGTGGGCCGTAGGGCGTCGGGAAGTCCATCACCTGCGAGTCGCCGTCGTGGCGGTGGTCGTCCCGTCGGCTGCGCCCGAGGTCGATGCCGCCGACGAAGGCGATGTCGGCGTCGGGCCGGTCCGGGTGCCGGATGACGACCAGCTTCTGGTGGTGGCTGCCGCCTCGGCGGGTGCGGGCGTCCAGCATGACCTGCCCGCCGTGGTCGGCTATGTGCCGGACGAACTCGGCGTTGGCCTCCTCGCTCTGTTTCATGAACCTGGGCTGGGACCGCCACAGCAGCCCGTAGACGAGTACTCCGCGGGCTGCCGCGCCCGACAGCAGGTGTCCCACCTCGGTTCCCGGGCCGTCCAGCCGCTCGTCGAGGTCGCCCCGGAAGTCTAAGAAGTAGATCTGGTCACCCTCAGCGGTCTGCGCGAGCTCGTCGGCCAGCCGCCGGAAGTAGTCGGCTCCGTCGACCAGGGGGGTGACCTGGTTGTCGCAGGAGTACAGCCGCAGCCCGCTCGCTGGGTTGCCGCGCTCGCCGTCTGCGAGGAACCACGCGGCCAGGGCCGGGTCGGTGGCCACGGGTGCCTCGGCGCCCTGTTCGAGCGGCTCGTCCTCCGGAGCCGAAGACGGGATCACCGGGCGGCCGGCTGCGAGCCGACCGGGTCGACGCCGTCGTGGACGACGTCGGAGGCGGTCCGTCGCCGGAGTCCCTGGCTGCGGCGCCACGACTCGAACACGGCGACGGTCATCGCCAGCCAACCGGCCCCCACCAGCCATCCGGCCAGCACGTCAGTGACGTAGTGGACCCCGAGGCCCACCCGGGCGAAGCCGACGAGCAGCACGCCGGCCACCGTGATGCCCCAGGCCACCACTGTGGCGGCAGCTGTCCGGAGCAGCGGGAGCACCAGCAGCAGGGCCACGCCGAACACCACGATCGTGCCGAGCGCGTGCCCGGACGGGAACGAGTACCCGCCGGCATGGGCGACCGGATCGGGGAGAGCGGGGCGGGCCCGGCGGACCGTGTCCTTGACCACCGTGTCCACCAACCCGGAGCCGAGCACTGTCACCGCGACCCACAGGGCCAGCCGCCGCTGGCCGCGCAGCGCCAGCCAGCCGGCTGCGGCGACCCCGACGACTCGCAGCAGCTGCGGGTGCAGCACCGTGCTCACCGAGTTGAGGAACGTCACGGCCCCGGGCCGGGCCACTGCCCAAGTGTGCAACCGGTCCGCAGTTCCCTGGTCGAGGGTCCGCAACGGGGCCCACCCGTGGCTGACGAGGTAGGCCAGCAGGGTCACCGGGACAACGGCGACGACGAACCCGGCCGTGGCCAGCAGCAGGCGAGAGCTCAGCGCGCAGTCTGGCCCCGGCGTGCTCGTCGTCACGGGTCCACTGTTACCCACTTCACTGATCCTTACGCATGTAGGGTCCCTTCGCAGTGTCCAAGTAGTGGGCCGTCGCGGGGGACAACCTCCGCGCGGAGTGGCCGGGTCCTGCGGCGGCGGGCTGGTCTCGGCCATCGTGGTCTCGGCGTCCGGTCCGTGGCACGTGGTCGACCACACGGCGTACAACCACTACTCGCTGCTCACCACGATCGAGGACAACTGGAACCTCGGTCACCTCGGTCACCTCGGTCACGCTGGTGACACCGCTGGCAGCGTGGTCCCGATGTGGCCGCTGTTCGTCCGGCACTGACCAGTCGTGAGACAGACGACATGAAGGGTAGGAAAGTGCGGCAGTGCGCGCAGAAGGGACCCTTCATGCGGGGAGGGGTGGCCCTTGGGGGGGCGCCCTGATGTCGGCAGCCAGCTCGTCGCACTAGCCTGGCTTTGGGTCGGCTGGACGGGAGGCTCGCCATGAAGCGGATCGTCCTGGTGGTGCTGGGGACGGCCCTCGTCCTGCTGGGGTTCGGGCTGGCGTTCGGTGGCGGTCTGGCCGCCGCGATCGTGGGCAGGGACGGCCGCGTCGACTTCGGGCTGGGCACGGCGCAGACCGGCGCCGGCTCGGCCCTGGTCTCCGACCTCGTGCAGACGACCAGCCCGGCGCCGTCGTCCTGGGGCAGCCTGACCCTCTCGGTCACCAGCCTGAACAGCAAGCCGGTGTTCCTGGGTCTTGGCCCGGCCAGCGCGGTCGACGGGTACTTGGCCGGCACCTCGTACGCCGTGGTGGACCGTTGGACCAACGGAACCGCCGAGGTGACCGAGGTCGGTGGCACCGGTCGGCCCGCCGACCCGACCAGCCAGCCGTTCTGGGTGCACAGCTCCACCGGCCGCACCGCCGTGCGGCTGGACATCAGCCCGGACGCCGGCAGCTACCGGGTGGTGGTCGTGAACCAGGACGGCTCCAGCGGCGTCGCCGTCCGGGTCCGGGCCGGGATCGACGCGGGCTGGATCTACCCGACCGGCATCAGCCTGCTCGTCGGGGGGACGGTGCTGCTGCTGATCGGCGTGGTGCTGCTCATCCCCGGGCTGCGAACGCCGCCGCCGCTTCAGCCGGTCAGGGCCCAGGGCGGGGCGCCGTTCGGAGGGTAGGGTCGGGTAAACCGCCGTCCGAGCCGGAGGGAAGGCATGGAGGTCCAGGAGACGCGGGTCCAGACCGACCGCGTGCTCACGGTCCCGAACGTGCTGTCGATGCTCCGGCTGCTCGGCATCCCGGTGTTTCTGTGGCTCGTGCTGGGGCCCGAGGCGGACGGCTGGGCGGTGCTGCTGCTCATGGTCAGCGGCGGCACCGACTACCTGGACGGCGTGATCGCGCGTCGGACCGGTCAGATCTCCCGGCTGGGACAGCTGCTCGACCCGCTCGCCGACCGGCTCTACGTCATCGCCACCCTGCTCGGCCTCGGCCTGCGCGACATCGTGCCCTGGTGGCTGGTCGTGCTGCTGCTCGGTCGTGACGTGGTGCTGGCGTTCACTCTCCCGGTTCTGCGTCGGCACGGCCTCGGCCCGCTGCCAGTCCACTACCTGGGCAAGGCGGCCACGTTCAACCTGCTGATCGCTTTCCCGCTCGTGCTGATGGGCGGTGGAGCCGGAGCAGCGGCTGAGGTCGCCAGGATCTTCGGCTGGGCCTTCCTGGTCTGGGGCACCGCGCTGTACTGGTGGGCCGGGACGCTCTACCTCATCCAGGTGCGGGGCATCGTCGTCGCCGACCGGGCGGCCGCGCACGACAGCGGACAGGCACCGGCATGAAGGCCGTGGTGATGGCCGGGGGAGAGGGCACCCGGCTGCGCCCGATGACCTCGAGCATGCCCAAGCCGCTGCTGCCGGTGGTGAACCGCCCGATCATGGAGCACGTCCTGCGGCTGCTGCGCCGGCACGGCCTCACCGACGTCGTCGTCACCGTCCAGTTCCTCGCCTCGCTGATCCGAAACTACTTCGGCGATGGCGAGGAGCTCGGGATGCACCTCACCTACGCCACCGAGGAGGAGCCGCTCGGCACTGCTGGCAGCGTCAAGAACGCCGAGGACGCGCTGCGCGACGAGCCGTTCCTGGTCATCAGCGGGGACGCGCTCACCGACATCGACCTGACCGCTCTCATCGCCTTCCACCACGAGCGCGAGGCGATGGTCACGGTGTGCCTGACTCGGGTGTCCAACCCGCTCGAGTTCGGCATCACCATCCTGGACGACGAGGGCCGGGTGCAGCGGTTCCTGGAGAAGCCGACCTGGGGACAGGTCTTCTCCGACACGGTGAACACCGGGATCTACGTGATGGACCCAGCCGTCTTCGACTACGTCAAGCCCGGTGAGGTCGTCGACTGGTCCGGGGACGTCTTCCCGCGGCTGCTCGAGGAGGGCCACCCCGTCTTCGGCTTCGTCGCCGACGGGTACTGGGAGGACGTCGGCACCCTGGAGAGCTACCACCGGGCCCAGGCCGATGTGCTGGAGGGTCGGGTCAACGTCGACATCGACGGGTTCGAGACCTCACCCGGGATCTGGGTGGCCGAGGGCGCCGACGTCGACCGGGAGGCCGTCCTGCGCGGCCCGCTGTACATCGGGGACTACGCCAAGGTGGAGGCCGGCGCGGAGTTGCGCGAGTACACGGTGCTCGGCAGCAACGTCGTGGTGCGCCATCGGGCCTTCCTGCACCGCACCGTGGTGCACGACAACGTGTTCATCGGTCAGCAGGCCAACCTGCGCGGCTGCGTGGTCGGTAAGAACACCGACATCATGCGGGCGGCCAGGATCGATGAGGGCGCGGTGATCGGCGACGAGTGCATCATCGAGGAAGAGGCCATCATCTCCGCGGGGGTGCGGGTGTACCCGTTCAAGACGATCGAAGCGGGCGCCGTCGTCCACTCCAGCGTGATCTGGGAGGCCCGTGGGCAGCGCAACCTGTTCGGGCCGCGAGGGGTCTCCGGCATCGTCAACGTCGAGATCACCCCCGAGCTGGTGGTGCGGCTCGCCTCCGCCTATGCGACGACGCTGCGCAAGGGCGCGACCATTGTGGCGTCTCGCGACCACTCCCGGGCCGCCCGGGCCTTCAAGCGGGCCATGATCGCGGCGCTGAACGCGAGCGCCATCAACGTCCGCGACCTGGAGGTGGCGCCCCCGCCGGTGACCCGCATGGAGTGCGGGCGAGAAGGTGGAGCCGGCGGATTCCTGCTGCGCACCACGCGCGGCGTCCCCGACAGCGTGGACATCGTCTTCCTCGACGACAAGGGTGCTGACCTGTCGGCAGCCGCCCTGCGCAAGCTGGAACGGGTCTTCCAGCGACAGGAGTACCGACGGGCCTTCCACGGGGAGATCGGCGAGCTGGCCTTCCCGCCGCGCGCCGTCGAGTCCTACTCCCAGGAGCTGTTCCGTCACGTGGACACCCGGGGCGTCGAGGGGTCCGGCCTGAAGATCGTGGTGGACACCGCGAACGGCGTCCCGTCGCAGGTCATGCCGGCGATCCTGGGTCGGCTTCCCGTCGACGTGCTCACGGTCAACGCGCGGCTGGACGACGAGATACCGACTGAGACCAGGGCCGCCCGCAAGGCGGACATGGAGCGGCTCGGCGAGCTCGTCGCGTCGTCCAGGGCGGCCTTCGGAGTTCGGTTCGGGCCGGTGGGGGAGCGGCTCTCGCTCGTCGACGACACCGGCACCCCCATCGACGACGACCGGGCGTTGCTCGTGTTCCTCGACCTGGTGGCCGCCGAGCGGCGCACCGGCAGGGTGGCGCTGCCGGTGGTGACGACCCGGGTGGCCGAGCAGGTGTGCCGCTTCCACGGCGTCGAGGTGGTGTGGACCACCACGGCGCCGGCCGACCTGGCCCGGGCGTCCGCGCTGCCCGGCCTGGTCTTCGGCGGTGACGGCCGCGGCGGTTTCGTCGTCCCCGAGATGAGCACCGCGGTCGACCCGTTCGCGGCTTTTATCCGGCTAACCGGGCTGGTCGCCCGGACCCAGCTCACCCTGAGCCAGATCGATGGTCGGATCCCGCGGGCGCACGTGCTCCAACGGGACGTGGCGACCCCCTGGGCGCACAAGGGGCAGGTCATGCGCGCGGTTGTCGAGGCGGCGGGGGACCGGCAGCTCGACACGACCGACGGCGTCCGGGTGGTGGAGCGGGACGCCAGCTGGGCGCTGGTGCTGCCCGACCCGGCCGAGGCGT
This sequence comes from Actinomycetes bacterium, assembly GCA_038252405.1. Lineage (GTDB taxonomy): Bacteria > Actinomycetota > Actinomycetes > Prado026 > Prado026 > DATCDE01. The sequence goes on from JBBSAJ010000007.1 coordinate 6,070, forward strand.
CCACCAAGGTCTGGGTCGAGGCGTCCGACCGGGCGGCGGCGGAGGCTCTGCTCGACGAGTGGACCAGCGTGGTCGAGCACGCCGGTCGGTAACCGGCCCGATGTCAGCACCGGCACCGCCACGCAACGATCGTCGGGACGCGGTCGGCGCGCTGCTCGGCCAGATCTGGGACGACGCGCTCGACCCCGGGTATGCCGCGGCCGCGGCCCGACGGTCGGCCAAGGAGCAGTCCGCGCCGGAGCGGCGTCGTCGAGCCGTCGGGGCAGCGGTGGCGCTGGGCCTGGTCGGCGTCCTGCTGGCGGCGGCCGCCGTCCAGACCCGGACGGCCCGACCCGTGGTGACCGAGCAGCGGCACCAGCTCGTTCAGCGGATCCACGAGCAGACCCGGCTGAACGACCAGCTGTCGGCGGCGATCGCCAGCACCGGGGCGGAGGTCGACCGACTGAAGTCGGCCCAGCTCGCCACAACAGCCGAGGGCGAACAGCTGGCCAGCCAGCTGGAGGCCCTCGGCGTCACCAGTGGCGCGTTGGCCGTGCAGGGTCCCGGGGTCCGGGTCAGCCTGGACGACGCGCCGGCCGACTCCCCGCTGGTCGACCCGACCAAGCCCGAGCTGAGCCGGGTGCTGGACCGTGACGTCGCGATGGTGGTCAACGGGTTGTGGGCCGCAGGGGCCGAGGCGATGAGCGTCAACGGGCAGCGCCTCACCTCGTTGTCAGCGATCCGCACCGCGGGGGACGCGATCCTGGTCGACTACCGGCCGCTTACCCGGCCCTACCTGGTCAGCGCGATCGGTGGACCGACGCTGGAGTCGCAGTTCGCGGCTGGCTCTGCCGGGGCTTCGCTGCGTACGCTGCACGACGCCTACGGGATCCGCTACGGCATCGAGGGCGTCCAAGACCTGTCCCTGTCCGCGGCGTCCGGCCTGACCCTGCGCTACGCCACGACTGAAGGTGCCCCATGATCGCGGTACTCGGGCTGATCCTCGGCATCGTGCTGGGCTTGGTGCTGCAGCCGGCGGTGCCACTGTGGGCGCAGCCCTACCTGCCAATCGCCATCGTCGCCGCGCTGGACGCCGTGTTCGGTGCGGTGCGGGCGGCGGTGGAGGGCCTGTTCGACGACCGGGTCTTCGTCATCTCGTTCCTGGCCAATGTCTCGGTGGCGGCCCTGATCGTCTTCCTCGGCGACCAGCTCGGCGTGGGCGCGCAGCTGTCCACCGGCGTCGTCGTGGTGCTGGCGGTGCGCATCTTCTCCAACGCGGCGGCGATCCGCCGGCACCTGTTGGGCGCCTGACGACATGAGCGCGACCCCCACCAACGACCCAGCGGCCAGCCGGGCCCGGCTGCGCGGCGCGCTGAGACCCCGGGCCAGCCGCAGCCAGATCGTCATCGGCCTGCTGTTCGCGCTGCTCGGCCTCGGTCTCGCGCTGCAGGTGCGGAGCACCGCTCAGTCCGACGGGTTGACCACGGCCAGGGAGTCCGACCTGGTCCGCATCCTGGACAGCCTCACCAACCGCAACGACCGGCTGGCAGCCGAGCGCGCTGATCTCGAGGCGACGCGCGAGGCGCTGAAGTCGGGCACCGGGCAGAGCTCGACCGCGCTGGCCGACGCCCGCAGCCGGGCGGCCACCTTGGGGATCCTCGCCGGCACCGTCGCCGCGAAGGGCCCGGGGATCGACATCACCATCACCGACCCGGCCGGCAAGGTGGACGCCGCCACCCTGCTGGACGCCGTCCAGGAGCTGCGGGACGCCGGGGCGGAGGCACTCCAGATCGGCAACGTGCGGGTGGTGGCGCAGACCTGGCTGCTGGACGGCTCCAACGGCGGGATCACCGTCGACGGCACGACGCTCACCTCGCCGTACCGCATGGTCGCCATCGGCGACCCGCGCACCATGTCCGGCGCCCTGCGGATCCCGGGCGGCGTGGTGGAGTCGCTGCGCAACGTCGGCGCCGACATCCAGGTGACCGAGCAGGTCCAGGTGCAGGTGACCGCCTTGCGAGTGCCAGAATCGCCTCAGTACGCTCGCCCGGCACCGAGCCGGTGAGCCCCGTGAGCGCAGTCCTTCGCCCGTTCGAGAGGATGATCCCGTGAGCCAGACCCCGGACGACCTGCGGTACACCGCCGAGCACGAGTGGTTGCGCGCACCGGGGGACGGGGGCGCCGTCCGGTTCGGGATCACCGACTACGCGCAGGAGGCGCTGGGCGACATCGTCTACGTCTCGCTGCCGGAGGTGGGAGCCGAGATCACCCTCGGCCAGCCCTGTGGAGAGGTCGAGTCCACCAAGAGCGTGAGCGACGTCTACGCGCCGGTCTCCGGCGTGGTGGTGGCCCGCAACGAGGCGCTGGTCGGCTCGCCGGAGCTGCTCAACAGCGACCCGTACGGCGAGGGCTGGATGGTCGAGGTGCGGCCGAGCGACGCGGACGTGTCGGGGCTCGGCATGGACGCCGGCAGCTACGCCGCCCTCATCGCCGGCTGAATCCCGGTCGGCCCCGGTGTAGTCGAGGTTCAGTTGAGGTTGAGCCGCGCTTGGTCGCGGCCGCGGATCCGGCCGACTCGGTTGACCCTGTCCGGTGGCCATGCCTAGGGTCGGAGCACGCACCGTCGACCTGTGATCGAGGGTCCGGTGGGTCAATGTCCAGGAGGCTTCCATGACCAGCGACAGCGGTACGAGCGGCGCAGGCCGCGAGTCGGCCGCCCGCCCCGAGACCGACGTCACCTCGACGCTGTCGCTGCCGGGGCTGACCGAGCCGGAGGAGGGGGCGCCGGCCGAGGCGTCGGTCGTCCCCACCGAGGAGCCGCTCGCACCCGGTATGTCGCTGCTCGTCGTGCAGCGCGGCCCCAACGCGGGCAGCCGGTTCGTTCTCGAGGCCGACGTCATCACGGGTGGTCGGCACCCGGACAGCGACATCTTCTTGGACGACGTCACGGTCTCGCGCCGGCACGCCCAGTTCGTCCGGGTCCCGGAGGGCTACCGGGTGAAGGACGTCGGCAGCCTCAACGGCACCTACGTCAACCGGCACCGGATCGACGACGTGCTGCTGCACACCAATGACGAGGTCCAGGTCGGCAAGTTCCGGCTGGTCTACTTCGCAGGGCCGACCCCGGCGGGCGCCGAGCCCGCCCAGGCAGCCGGTAGCGACGGGTGAGCACGGCCGCCGTTCCGTCGGGCGCGCTGAGCATCGGTGAGGTGCTGGCCCGGCTCCGTCCGGAGTTCCCGGACGTCACCATCTCCAAGATCCGGTTCCTGGAGGCCGAGGGACTGGTCGAGCCGTCCCGGACGCCGTCCGGCTACCGCAAGTTCGGCGCCGCCGACGTGCAGCGGTTGCGCTACGTGCTCAGTGCGCAGCGCGACCGGTACCTGCCGCTCAAGGTGATCAAGGAGCACCTGGACGCGATGGACCGGGGGCTGCAGCCACCGGACACGCCCGGTGGTTCCCCCCGGGTGCCCATGGCTGTGGTGGCCTCCGGTGGGCTGCCCACGGCCGCCGCGTTCGGGCCCGACGTCTCCGAGCTGCGGCTGTCCCGCGCGGAGCTGCTCCAGGCCGCGGACATCGACGAGTCGCTGCTCAGGGAGCTTGAGGGGTACGGCCTGGTCGCCACCCGGCCCGGCTCCTCGCACTACGACGGGGACGCGCTCACCATTGCCAGGACGGTGGCCGAGCTGGGGGCTTACGGGCTGCAGGCCCGGCACCTGCGCGCGGTGAAGGCCGCGGCCGACCGCGAGGTCGGGCTGGTGGAGCAGGTGGTCGCCCCGCTGGCGAACCAGCGGAACCCGGACGCTCGGGCCCGCGCCGAGGAGGTCGTCCGCGAGCTGGCCGCCCTGTCGGTGCGGTTGCACGCGGCGCTGGTGAAGTCCGGGCTGTCCGCAGCCGGGCACCGGTAGCCGCCGGGCGTTCGGCTTCGCCCTGGCACGGCGTGCGCGGCCGGGTAGGCTGGCCGATGTGCAGCAGCTCGACGTAGTCGGCGTCCGGGTAGAGATGCCTTCGCAGCAGCCGATCGTGCTGCTGCGTGAGAGCGCGGGCGAGCGGTACCTGCCGATCTGGATCGGGGCGACCGAGGCCACCGCGATCGCCTTTGCGCAACAGGGGGTGGTACCGGTCCGCCCACTCACCCATGACCTGCTCAAGGACGTGCTGCAGGCGCTCGGGGCCGAGCTCACCCAGATCCGGATCACCGAGCTGCGGGACGGTGTCTTCTACGCCGAGCTGATCTTCGCCGGCGGGGTCGAGGTCAGCGCCCGGCCGTCCGACGCGATCGCGCTGGCGCTGCGGACCGGCACCCCGATCTTCGGGGCGGAGGAGGTCCTCGCCGAGGCGGGGATCGCGATCCCGGACGAGCAGGAGGACGAGGTCGAGCGGTTCCGCGAGTTCCTCGACCAGGTCTCCCCGGAGGACTTCGTCGGCGAAGGTGGCGCTGAAGGCGGTACGGAGGCTGGCCCCGAGGACGAACCGCAGCCCTAAGCCTCAACTTTGGCTCGAGGTACTCTCACCCTCAAGCACTGGTTGAGAGTTCGGTCTCGGCGTGTCGGCCCGTGGCTCGTTGACGCGGGGGTTCCCGCGGCCTAGCGTTCGAGCCGTTGAGACGAACGCCGCGCGCGTAACTCCATGTGTGTGGTTCGCCAGGCCGAGGCGGCACAGGCACAGGCGCAGCAGGAGGGGAGGCCGGTGTGACCGGCAGTGACACCCGCAGCGACACCCACGTGGGCGATCGGCAGGACAACCCGCCCCGTGCGCCCCGTCAGGGTCTGCTCTTCGGCGATGACACCCCCGCGCTGCCCGAGGACATCGGCTATCGCGGCCCGGTGGCCTGCGCGGCGGCCGGGATCACCTACCGGCAGCTGGACTACTGGGCCCGCACCGGGCTCGTCGATCCGAGCGTCCGGCCCGCGTCGGGGTCAGGGACCCAGCGGCTCTACGGGTTCCGGGACATCCTGGTCCTCAAGATCGTCAAGCGGCTGCTGGACACCGGCGTGTCGCTGCAGCAGATCCGCACCGCGGTGCAGGCGCTGCGCGACCGCGGCGTGGACGAGCTGGCCCAGATCACCTTGATGAGCGACGGCGCCAGCGTCTACGAGTGCACCTCGGCGGACGAGGTCATCGACCTCGTCCAAGGTGGCCAGGGCGTGTTCGGCATCGCGGTGGGCCGGGTCTGGCGCGAGATCGAGGGTGAGCTGGTCACCCTGCACGGCGAGCGGGCGGGCGCCGAACCGACCGAGACGGGCGAGCACCCAGCCGACGAGCTGGCCGCCCGGCGACGTCGCACCGCCGGCTGAGCCCACCCCCCCTTTCGCCTGGAGGTCGCTTTGGCGTCGGGGATCGCAGGTAAGCCTCGTCGCTGCCGCCGGTGACGCTGTAGCGGCCCTAGAATAAGCCGCAGCCGACCAACCCGCACGGGAGAGTCCGCGCGCCGAGCCCACCTGTGGGCCCGGCCGCGGCGCCGAAGGGGCAACCTCCCCGGAACCTCTCAGGCCAACGGACCGCGCGGGCAGGCGACTCTGGAACCGCTGTCCCCGCGGGGGCGGCGGTGACAGAGGGGGAGCCCGCACGGGCGTCTCCCGGCGTCCGTGGGACCCGACCACGGAGGGCTTCTCGTGAGCAGCACCGAGAACATCAGCAGCGCGCACACCCCCCTGACCGAGCTCGATGCGGCCAGCCCGTTCCGCGACCGGCACATCGGACCGCGGTCCGACGACCAGGCGACCATGCTCAAGGCCACCCAGTGGTCGAGCCTGTCCGAGCTGCTCGAGCACGCGGTCCCGGACGCCATCCGCGAGCGTGGCGAGCTCGCCCTCGGGGCACCGCTGACCGAGCCGCAGGTGATCGCCGAGCTGCGCGAGCTGGCCGCGATGAACACGCCCATGGTGCAGATGATCGGCATGGGGTACTCGCCCACGGTGCTGCCGGCGGTCATCAGGCGCAACCTGCTGGAGAGCCCCGCCTGGTACACCTCCTACACGCCGTACCAGCCGGAGATCAGCCAGGGTCGGCTGGAGGCGTTGCTGAACTTCCAGACGCTGGTGGCCGACCTCACCGGGCTGGACACCGCCGGCGCCAGCCTGCTCGACGAGGGGACGGCGGCGGCTGAGGCGATGACGCTGGCCCACCGGGCCGCGAAGTCGTCGTCCCAGGTGTTCCTCGTCGACTCCGACGCGCACCCGCAGACCTGGGCGGTGCTGCGCACCCGGTCCGAGCCGCTGGGCATCTCGCTGGTGTCGATCGACGCCAGCGCCCCGCTGCCGGACGGCGTGGAGGCGTTCGGCGCGCTGCTGCAGTACCCGGGGTCCAGCGGGGCCGTCCGTGACCACAGCGGACTGATCGCCGCCCTGCACGCCCGTGGGGCGCTCGTGGCTGTCGCCACCGACCTGCTCGCGCTCACCCTGCTGCGGTCGCCGGGCGAGATGGGCGCCGACGTCGCCGTGGGCTCGGCCCAGCGGTTCGGCGTGCCGCTCGGCTTCGGCGGGCCGCACGCCGGCTTCATGTCGGTGCGGGCCGGTCTCGAGCGGAACCTGCCGGGACGGCTGGTCGGGGTCTCGCTCGACGCGGACGGGGCGCCGGCCTACCGGCTGGCGTTGCAGACCCGCGAGCAGCACATCCGACGGGAGAAGGCGACCAGCAACATCTGCACCTCGCAGGTCCTGCTCGCGGTGCTCGCCAGCATGTACGCCGTCTACCACGGCCCGCAGGGGCTCGTCACGATCGCGCGGCGGGCGCACCGCTACGCGGCGGTGTTGGCCGCCGGCCTGCGGGCCGGGGGCGTCGAGGTGGTCCACGACGGGTTCTTCGACACCGTGCAGGCGAACCTGCCGGGTCGGGCCGAGCAGGTCGTGGCCGCGGCCCGCGCCCGCGGAGTCAACCTGCGGCTCATGGACGCAGACACAGTGGGGATCTCCACCGACGAGACCACCGTGGCCGAGCACCTGTCGAGGGTCTGGGGTGCGTTCGGCGTGCACGGTGCTGACGTCGACCTGGCCGCGTTGGACGCCGCCACGCCGGACGCGCTGCCGGCGTCCCTGCTGCGCACGTCGGCGTACCTGACCCACCCGGTCTTCCAGGCCCACCGCAGCGAGACGTCGATGCTGCGCTACCTGCGCACCCTGGCCGACCGCGACTTCGCGCTGGACCGGGGAATGATCCCGCTGGGCTCGTGCACGATGAAGCTGAACGCCACCACGGAGATGGAGCCCGTCACCTGGCCGGAGTTCGCCGACCTGCACCCGTTCGCGCCGCTGGACCAGGCCGCGGGCACCCTCGAGCTGATCCACCAGCTGGAGCGCTGGCTCATCGAGCTGACCGGCTACGATGCCGTGTCGCTGCAGCCCAACGCCGGTAGCCAGGGCGAGTTCTCCGGGCTGCTGGCGATCCGCGCCTACCACCGGGCCAACGGGCAATCCGAGCGCGACATCTGCCTGATCCCGTCGTCCGCGCATGGCACCAACGCCGCCTCGGCGGTGATGGCCGGGCTGCGGGTCGTGGTGGTGGCCTGCGACGAGCATGGCAACGTTGACGTCGACGACCTGCGGGCCAAGATCGCCGAGCACGGCGACCGGCTGGCCGCGCTCATGGTCACCTACCCCTCGACCCACGGGGTGTTCGAGGAGACCATCACCGAGCTGTGCGCGCTCGTGCACGACGCCGGCGGGCAGGTGTATGTGGACGGCGCGAACCTCAACGCCCTGGTGGGGCTGGCCAAGCCGGGCCGCTTCGGCGCGGACGTGAGCCACCTCAACCTGCACAAGACGTTCTCGATCCCGCACGGTGGGGGAGGGCCTGGGGTCGGGCCGGTCGGCGTCCGGTCGCACCTGGCGCCCTACCTGCCGAACCACCCGCTGGTGCCCGAGGCGGGCCCGGCGACCGGTGTCGGCGCGGTCGCCAGCGCACCGTGGGGGTCGGCGCTCGTGCTGCCGATCTCGTGGGCGTACATCCGGCTGATGGGCGGGGAGGGGCTGACCGCGGCCACCGGCGCGGCCGTGCTCTCGGCCAACTATGTGGCGGCCCGGCTGGGCGCGGCCTACCCGGTGCTGTACTCCGGCCGCGACGGGCTGGTGGCGCACGAGTGCATCCTCGACCTGCGGCCGATCACCAAGGCGACCGGTGTGACGGTCGACGACGTGGCCAAACGGCTGATCGACTACGGGTTCCACGCTCCGACCATGTCCTTCCCGGTGGCCGGCACGCTCATGGTCGAGCCCACCGAGTCCGAGAACCTGTACGAGCTGGACCGGTTCTGTGACGCCATGCTGGCCATCCGCGCGGAGATCGACCGGGTCGGTGCGGGGGAGTGGCCGGTGGAGGACAACCCGCTGCGCGGGGCGCCGCACACGGTGGCGTCGCTGGCTGCGGAGTGGGACCACCCCTACTCGCGGGAGGTGGCCGCGTTCCCGCTCGCGTCGCTGCGGATGGACAAGTACTGGTCCCCGGTGCGGCGCATCGACGGCGCCTACGGCGACCGCCACCTGGTCTGCGCCTGCCCGTCTCCGGAGGCCTTCGACATCGGCGGTTGACCAAGGTCGACCTCAGCCGGGTCAGGTGCGGCCGTCCTGCTCCTGGGCTTCGAAGAGGGAGGGCTGCGCCGACATCCACTCGGCGTGCAGCACCGGGTAACCGGCCGTGCGCAGCGCCCGCACCACCGCGGCGTCGTCGTCGACCACGACGGCCACCTGCCGGCCCTCGGCGGTGAGCCGTCGAAGGATGCCCAGCTTGGTCAGCCGGGCCGGGCGGCGGTCGTCGCGGCGTCGCATCAGCAGCCGCACCGCCGGCAGCCCGTTCCGCTGCAGCCAGGCCTCCGTGTCCGCCCGCAGGTCCTCGTTCCGTCCGGTCACGTAGACCAGCTCGTGGCCCTCGGCGACCAGCCGCTCGACGACGGCGCGGCCCTCGGCCAGCACGCCGTCGTCCAGGGCGGCCGCGAAGAAGGCCGGCCAGTCCTTCGGCTTGCGCTCGACGTGGTGCAGCCGATGCCGCACGTCGGCCAGGACGCCGTCCAAGTCGACCACCGCGACCGGTGGCTGGTTCGTCACCACACCGCCACGGTAGCGGTCATCACCGTTTGCCCGGTTTGCCCCTGCCCGGAAGTTACCAACGGGTAGCCTCTGCGGATGACCGTCGACGTCGACATCGTGGCCGAGGGCCTGCACCGGGCGGTGCCGTTCGTCCGCACCCTCAACCTCGAGTTCATGCAGGTGAGCACGAGCCGGGCCCGGGTCCGGCTGCCCGACCAGGCCGGCGTCCACGACCAGGTGGGCGGCCCGCACGCCGGCGCCCTGTTCACCTTGGGGGAGTCGGCGGCCGACGCACTCGTGCTCGCCAACTTCTCGCGCACGCTGGACCGGGCCACCCCGCTGGTGGTCAGTGCCGAGATCCGCTTCCTGCGGCTGGCCACGGGAGGAGCGACGGCCGAGGCCGTCCTGGGGCGTTCGGCGGCCGCGATCCTGGCCGAGCTGGGCGACGGGCGCCGTCCCGAGTTCGACGTCCCGGTGATGATCCGCGCGGACGACGACCCGGATGCCGGGCCGGCGGCCGAGATGGTCGTGCGCTGGACCTTGAGCCTAAACGGGTGACGTAGCGCTGCGCACTGCGCGAGGGTAGGGGGCATGGGCGAGGACATCGACCACCGCGTATTCACCCGGGAGGACCGCGTCCGGTACCGGGAGAAGGTGCACCGGTGCCTCGACGTGTTCGCCCAGATGCTGGCGCAGAACCGCTTCGACTTCGATCGGCCGATGACCGGCATGGAGATCGAGCTCAACCTGGTCGACGCGGACGGCAGACCGGCCATGCTCAACGCCGAGGTGCTACGGGCCATCGACGACGAGTCGTTCCAGACCGAGCTGGCCCAGTTCAACCTCGAGGTCAACCTGCTGCCGCGGATGCTCGAGCGGGACTCCGTGGTCGACCTCGAGGCTGACCTGCGGGCCCAGCTCAACCGGGCCAACGCCAGGGCGAGTGAGCTGGGTGCGGGCATGCTGATGATCGGGATCCTGCCGACGCTGATGCCCGAGCACCTCACCCACGAGAGCATCAGTGAGAACCCGCGGTACGCCCTGCTCGACGAGCAGATGCTGATGGCGCGCGGGGAGGACCTGCACATCGATATCGACGGCGTGGAGGGCCTGGAGACCTACGCCGACACGATCCTGCCCGAGGCGGCCTGCACCAGCGTCCAGTTCCACCTGCAGGTCAGCCCGGACGACTTTGCCAGCCGCTGGAACGCGGCCCAGTGCCTGGCCGCCGTCCAGGTCGCGATGGGCGCCAACTCGCCGTACTTCCTCGGCAAGGAGCTGTGGCGGGAGACCCGCATCGCGCTGTTCAGCCAGGCCACTGACACCCGCCCGGCCGAGCTGAAGGCGCAAGGGGTCCGCCCGCGGGTCTGGTTCGGCGAGCGGTGGATCACCAGCGTGTTCGACCTGTTCGAGGAGAACAGCCGGTACTTCCCGGCGCTGCTGCCGATCGTGGCCGACGAGGACCCGGCCGCCGAGCTGGCGGCCGGGCGGACACCGCACCTGCAGGAGCTGCGGCTGCACAACGGAACGGTCTGGCGCTGGAACCGCCCGGTGTACGACGTCGTCGACGGCCGGCCGCACCTGCGGGTCGAGAACCGGGTACTGCCCGCCGGACCCACCGTGGTCGACACCCTGGCCAACGGCGCGCTGTACTTCGGCGCGCTCCGCTCGATCGCGCACATGGACCGGCCGCTGTGGAGCCAGATGTCGTTCGCCACGGCCGAGGAGAACTTCCTGACGGCGGCGCAGAAGGGGATCGACGCGGCGCTGTACTGGCCCGGCCACGGGGAGGTGCCGGTCACCGAGCTGGTGCTGCGCCGGATCCTGCCGCTGGCCCACGAGGGGCTGCAGGACTGGGGCGTGGACGACGCGGTCCGGGAGCGGCTGCTCGGCGTCATCGAGCGGCGCTGCATCACCGGGCGCAACGGTGCCGCGTGGCAGACCGCCGTGGTGCATGCGCTGGAGGACGCGGGACACAGCCGGCTGGAGGCGCTGCGCCGGATGACCCAGCGCTACGTCGAGCACATGCACGGCAACCAGCCGGTGCACACCTGGCCGATCGACTGACGTACGTCAACTGACGCGGGGAACGGGGGAGCCATGGCCGGGCCATCGGCGCTGGAGTGGGCGGACGCCGCGGCCCGGCTGGCCGGGGCGCGCAACTGGTGGGTGGCGACGGCCGGCCCGGACGGCCCGCACGCGGTGCCCGTCTGGGGCGTCGTGGTCGACGGTGCACCGTGGTTCTACAGCGACCCCGGGTCGGTCCGCGCGGCCAACCTGGCCGCCGACCCGCGGATCGTGCTGCACCTGGAGAGCGGCGACGACGTGCTCATCGTGCGCGGGCTGGCCGTGAACGCCGGGGACCCGGCTGGGCACCCGTCGGTGGTTGCGGCGTATGCGGGCAAGTATCGCGCGGACGGCGACGCCGAGTTCCTGCCCGGGACTCCGCAGATGACCGGGATCGTGGTCTTCGCCGTCCAGCCGGTGGCGGCGATGGCCTGGAACCTGGCCGACTATTTCGGCAGCCAGCGACGGTGGGCGGCGACCAGCTGACCGGTGGCCCGGGGCGCCGGGGGGCCCGTCCGAGCGTAACTTGACATAATGTCTCTTATCGGCGATTGTCGGTCAGGTCGTTGTGGCGGTTGTGTCGTAGGTGGCAAGCCCGAGCGTGTTCCAGGCGCTGAGCAGCCGCCGGTCGCCGGAGGCCGCCACCAGGGTCATGTCGTCCAGCCGCTCAGCCGATGCGCAGTGGACGGCGTCGTATCCGCGCAGGGCGAGCTCGTGGGCCAGCACGCCGGCGCGTCGTGCGACGACCTCGTCCACCTCGAGGACATCGACCTGTGACCAGAGCCGCTCCATCAGTCCGAGGCTGCGCCGGTGTTGCACGTCATCGAGGCGGTTGTGTCGACGCGCCTGGGCCAGGGCAGCGGCCGTCTCCACATAGAGCAGTCGACTGGTCGCCACGGCGTCAGCGTCGTCCCAGAACCGGCGGCACGATTCGCTGCTCGTCTCGGCCACGATCAGCGGAACGAAGGCCGACGTGTCGAGGTAGCCGATCACCGTCGCTGCTCGTCGATCAGCTCGACGACGGAGCCGCGCGACGCGCTCGGCTCCGGGGCCGGACGCTTCGCTGACGGCGCCGGGGTGACGAGGCCTTCGGCCCGTAGCTGTTCCAGACGGGTCGGCCGCCCGACCGGAACGATGCGGGCGATGGGGCGGCCGTGGTCGGTCACCGTCACCGTGTGACCGGCTCGAACCTGTGCGAGCTGCCGGCTCAGGGTGTCCCGCAGCTCGCGGATTCCGATGTCCATGAACCCCTCCATGTGGCCATAACTGATGAGCCAATTATAGCCACAAAGAGTGCGGCGCACAGGGCACCCGCCGGGTCCGCTTCACCGGCCCGGGTGTCAGCGCCGGCCGTCGCCCACGCCGGGGTTGTGCCAGTGCGGGGTCGGGCACGGTGACGCCTGGTCGTCGTCGCCCGGCTTCGTGGACTCGCGGGTGGCGCGCCGGGAGGCAGCCAACGGCCGGCGCGCGTCCCAGCTGAACCAGCCGACCAGCGCCAGGACGCCGATGAGCGCGCCGACGTACGGCAGCAACCGCATGGCGGAAGGGTTCAGGTACCGGCGGGCGAAGTCAAGGACCGGGTCGGCCGGTGCTCCAGCCGTGCCGTCGGGCCCGGTCCTCACCGAGCACCGAGGCGTCGGTCTCCCACCAGGGCCGCATCAGCGCCGCCGGCTCGTCGTCGGCCGCCGGCGTGACCGCGATCTGGGCCAGGTCGAGCTCGCGGTCGACCACGGCAGCCTCGCGGGCGTCCGACTTGATCCAGGCCAGGACGAGCACCGCGATGAACGGCAGGTCGACGATCTCGCCGAAGAACCACAGCCAGCTGCCGGCCCGGTGCTGGTCGTCGATGGGGCTGAGCCCCCACGGCCGGCCCACCCCCAGCCAGTACTCCGGGGCGATCAGGTGCCCGGTGAACCGCAGCACGATGCCCGGGATCGCGTCGAGCAGGAACTCCACGAAGGTCACGCCGACCATGACGGCGTAGGCGAACGAGCTGAGCAGCACGCCCTCGTCGGTCACCGGCAGCACGATCAGCAGGCCGATGGCGAGCAGCAGCAGCTGCAGCGCGTGGTAGGCGCCGGAGTGCGACAGCGCGTACGGCATCCAGCCGGTGAAGAACAGCGTGGAGGTGACCACGATGAGGATGAGCGGGGCCAGTCCCGGTAGCCGGGTGGCCTGCCACAGCCAGCGGGCCCCCCGGCGCTGGGTCCAGTGCAGCGACCGCTCGCTCAGCGCGGTCTTGGTCAGCGACACCGGCGCCCCCAGGCCGAGCAGCATCGGCCCCGCGAGCAGCAGCAGGCAGATCTGGACGACGAAGATCCAGAACAGCACGTGGGCGTACACGCCGGGGAACCCGCAGGTCGCCACGGCCAGGACGGCCAGCCCGGCCGCGAAGCTCACCGACCGACCCACCGGCCAGCGATCCCCGCGGCGGCGCAGCGCGACGACCCCAGCCGCGTAGGCGACTGCGAACGCGAACAGGACGAGCAGGGCGGTCAGGTCCAGGGTCCAGGCAGACAGCAGCCGTTGCGTGGTCAGCTCAGGGGGTCCGCTGTAGCCAGGCACCGCGTCATTGTGCCTCCCCCGGGACGACTGGCCGACACGCCGGGGACCTACGTCCTTTGATCCGTGCCGCCCCGCGGGTCCACGCTGGCACCCGTGACCACGACGAGCACCCCCACGGACCTGGACATCGCCCGCGCCGCCGCCATGCAGCCCATCGAGGAGGTCGCCGCCCGCGCCGGTATCGCGGCCGGGCATCTCGACCCCTACGGCCGGCACGTGGCGAAGGTCTCGCTGGCGGCCGCCGCGGAGCTGGCCGACCGGCCGCCGGCGAAGTACGTGCTGGTGACCGCGGTCACGCCGACGCCTCTGGGCGAGGGCAAGACGACGACCGCCGTCGGTCTGGCCCAGGCGTTCGGCTACCTGGGACGGCGGGCCACGCTCGCGCTGCGCCAGCCATCGATGGGCCCCACGTTCGGGATCAAGGGTGGCGCGGCCGGCGGCGGCTACAGCCAGGTCGTGCCCATGGAGACCCTCAACCTGCACCTGACCGGCGACTTCCACGCCGTCACGGCCGCGCACAACCTGCTCGCGGCCATGGTCGACAACCACTTGCACCACGGCAACGAACTGGGCATCGACCCGCGCAACATCTCCTGGCGGCGGGTGCTCGACGTGAACGACCGCGCGCTGCGCAACCTGGTCATCGGCCTGGGCGCCCGGATGGACGGCGTCCCGCGGCAGGGCGGCTTCGACATCACCGCGGCGTCCGAGATCATGGTGATCCTGGCGCTGTCCACGTCGCTTTCCGACATGCGGCGGCGGCTGGGCAGCGTCGTCATCGGCTACGACTACGACGGCCGACCGGTGACGGCGGAGGACCTCAAGGCCGCCGGTGCGATGGCGGTCATCCTGCGTGAGGCGATCAAGCCCAACCTGCTGCAGACGCTGGAGAACACGCCCGCGCTGGTGCACACCGGGCCGTTCGGCAACATCGCCACCGGCAACTCCTCGGTCGTCGCCGACCTGCTCGGCATCCACACGGGCGACTACCTGATCACCGAGGCCGGGTTCGGCGCGGACATGGGCGCCGAGCGGTTCTTCAACGTCAAGTGCCGGGTCTCGGGCCTGCAGCCCGACGCCGCCGTCCTGGTGGCGACCGTGCGGGCGCTGAAGGCGCACTCCGGGCACCACGTGATCAAGCCCGGCAAGCCGCTGCCGCCCGGACTGCTGGCCGAGCACCCCGAGGAGGTCGCGATGGGCGGGGCGAACCTGTCCAAGCAGATCGCCAACGTCCGGCGGTTCGGGGTCTCCCCCGTCGTCGCGATCAACGCCTTCCCCACCGACCACCCGTCCGAGCACGAGGCGATCCGGGAGATCGCCGAGGCGGCCGGGGCCCGGGTGGCCATCACCCGGCACGTGGCCGAGGGCGGCAAGGGGGCCGCTGAGCTGGCCGAGGTCGTCGCCGAGGCGGCCGCCGACAAGCACGAGTTCGACTTCCTGTACCCGCTGGACGCCACCCTGGTGGACAAGATCGGGACGGTGGCCAGGGAGATCTACGGGGCGGACGGGGTGGACCTCGCCCCGGCCGCCGCCGAGGCGCTGCGCCGGTTCGAGGTGCTCGGGTACGGCGAGTTCCCCGTCGTCATCGCCAAGACCCACCTGTCGCTGTCGTCCGACCCGTCGCTGCTCGGCGCGCCGACCGGCTGGCGGATGCCGGTGCGCGAGGTCCGGGTGGCCGCGGGCGCCGGCTACGTCTACGCGATCAGCGGCGAGATGCGGACCATGCCCGGGCTGTCCTCGCACCCGGCAGCCGAGCGGATCGACCTGGACGAGAACGGCGAGATCGTCGGGCTGTCGTAGGGGCCGGCGAGCCGCTCGGCCAAGATGGATGGGTGCACCCGTTCCTGGACCGCGGTGAGCGGCCGCTGGCGTTCGTCCACCGCGGCGGCTCGAGCGAGGCCGCGGAGAACTCGGCCGTGGCCTTCCGCCGGGCCGTCGAGCTGGGCTTCCGCTACTTCGAGACCGATGTGCATGCGACGGCCGACGGCGTCGTGCTCGCCTTCCACGACGACCGGCTGGACCGGCTGACCGACGGCCGTGGGCTGGTGGAGCGGCAGACCTGGGCGCAGGTCTCGCGGGTCCGCATCGGGGGGACCGAGCCGATCCCCCTGCTGGCGGACCTGCTGGAGGAGTTCCCCGACGCCCGGTTCAACATCGACGCCAAGCACGACGCCGCGGTGGCGCCGCTGGCCGACCTGCTGCTCCGGACGAGTGCCCTGGACCGGGTCTGCGTCGCGTCGTTCAGCGACCGCAGGCTGGCCCGATTGGCTGCACTGCTGGGCCCGCGGGCCTGTCTGTCGATGGGGCCGAGCGGCGTGCTGCGGCTGTGGCTCGCGGCAACCAGCGGACGGCGGGTGCCACTCCCCCGCGCCGACTGCGCCCAGGTGCCGTTGCGCTACGGGCCGGTCACCGTGGTGGACCGGCGGTTCGTGGACACCGCCTACCGCCTCGGGCTGCAGGTGCACGTGTGGACCGTCGACGAGGCGGCCGAGATGGAGCGGCTGCTCCGGCTCGGCGTGGACGGGCTGATGACCGACCGTCCGGCGGTGCTGCGCGACGTCCTGCGGGCGCACGGGGCCTGGCCAGGCTGACGGTCAACTGTGTCGTGCCGGTGCTCGCAATCGGGGGGCGGGCAGGACATCATGCGCACGTGGCTCAGGTGACCGAGGGCGTGCGACGGCGCGAGCAGCACGGCTGGTACTTCTACGACTGGGCGAACTCCACCTTCTCCACCACGGTCGTCACGGTGTTCCTCGGTCCCTACCTGACCGACGTGACCAAGACCGCGGCCGGGTCGGACGGGTTCGTCTCGGTGGCCGGCCTCTCGGTGCGCTACAGCGCCTGGTTCCCCGCCATGGTCACCCTCTCGGTGCTGCTGCAGGTCGTGACGTTGCCGGTGGTCGGGGCGCTGGCCGACCGGTCCACGAGCAAGCGCCGGCTGCTGGCGCTGTTCGCCTACTCCGGTGCTTTCGCGACGATGCTGCTGGTCTTCGTGCGGGACGGCCGGTTCCTGCTCGGCGGTGCGCTGTTCGTCCTGGCCAACGTGGCCTTCGGCGCCTCGGTGGTGGTCTACAACGCCTTCCTGCCCGAGATCGCCCTGCCGGACGAGCGGGATGCCGTCTCGGCGCGCGGCTGGGCCATGGGCTACCTCGGCGGCGCCACCCTGCTGGTCCTCAACCTCGTGCTGTTCACCCTGCACGACTCGTTCGGGCTGACCGAGGGCGAGGCGGTGCGGATCTGCCTGGTCTCCGCCGGCGTCTGGTGGGCGCTGTTCACGCTCATCCCGCTGTCCCGGCTGATCGACCGGCCGCCGGTGCGACCGGTCTCGGCGGACGGCGGCGGGCCACTCACGGCGGGCTTCCGACAGCTGAGGGTCACCCTGCGCGACCTGCTGGGCTACCGGCAGACGCTGATCTTCCTGGTGGCGTACCTGCTGTACAACGACGGGATCCAGGCCGCGATCGCCTTCTCGGCCACCTATGGCACCGAGGAGCTGGGCCTGTCCCAGCAGACCCTGGTGGTGGCCATCCTCGTCGTCCAGTTCGTGGCCTTCGCCGGGGCGCTGCTGCTCGGTCGGATCGCCCGCACCCAGGGCGCCCGGAACACCGTCCTGGGCTCGCTCGTGGTGTGGACCCTGGTGGTCGCCTATGCGGCGATGGTGCCCAAGGGCTCAGCGGTGCAGTTCTTCGTCCTGGCGGTGGCCATCGGGCTGGTGCTCGGCGGCAGCCAGGCGCTGTCCCGGTCGCTGTTCTCCCAGTTCATCCCGACCGGCCGGGAGGCCGAGTACTTCGGCCTGTACGAGATCAGCGACGGCGCGACGTCCATGATCGGGTCGCTGCTCATCACGCTGGTGCTGCAGGTCACCGGGTCGTACCGGCTGGCGATCGTGGGGCTGGTGGTGTTCTTCATCGCCGGGTTCGCGGTGCTGGCGCGGCTGGATGTCGCCCGCGGGATCCGTGAGGCGGGCAACGAGGTCCCGGCCGTCATCTGAGGGTCTTTCCCGAAGGACGCAGTGTGGCGAAGGTCACCGGTTCGGGAATCTTGCGGGCGGCTCGCGCGTTCTCAGGAGCAGCGGCGCCGACGGGTCGTCGGCTCCAGAGGAGGCGCGGACCATGAGTCAAGCCCTGCGCGGGACCCGGATGGGCACGATCAGCTACGAGACCGACGACGACGTCGAGCTGGCCCCTCGCGAGCTGGTCCGCTACGACTGCCCGGCAGGTCACTCGTTCGTCGTGCCGTTCTCCGTCGAGGCCGAGGTCCCGGACAGCTGGGACTGCCGGTTCTGCCGCGCCAGTGCGCTGCGCCATGACGCGTCGCAGCCGCAGGCCAAGACCGGCAAGAAGCCGCGCACGCACTGGGACATGCTGCTGGAGCGTCGCACCGTGGACGACCTCGAGGTGCTGCTGGTCGAGCGGCTTGATCTGCTCCGCCACAGCGGCGGACCGGCCGGCGCCATGCACCCCGACTACCGCCGCGAGGGCGCTGCCCGTAAGTCGGCTTGAGCCCGGGTCGGGCCCCCCTCCCCAGGGCCCGGCGCTCAGCCTGAGGGCGGCAGCCTTCGCGGCGGTTCGCCGCCATCGCTGTCCGGTCGGTCCTCGCGGATGACCTCGCCCTGGATCACCTGGGTGTCCGACCTCGTGCGCTGCCACACCGTGAACCCGCCGGGGCCGGTCACCGCGCTGAACCGGCGGACGAACCAGGCCACGGCCGCCGTCTGGATCAGCCGGCGGGCGGGCGGCAGGAGCAGCACCAGGCCCACGGCGTCGCTGACGAAGCCGGGCAGGAAGATCAGCAGCCCGGCCGCGAACAGCATCGCGGCGTCCGCGGCCGCCCGTCCGTCCGGCAGCTGGCTGCCGCTGCCGTTGGCCCGAAGCGCCGACCACCACGAGGCGCCGGCCCGGCGCATGACCATGCTGCCCAGCACGGCGGCGGCAACGAGCAGCAGCAGCACCCAGCCGAACCCGATCGCCTGCCCCACCTGCACCAGCAGGTAGATCTCCACCGCCGGTGCGACGATGAAGACGAAGAACAGCAGGAGGGGCACCTGGGTCACCCGCTCCGGCGCAGCTTCTTCAGCCGTGACGCCACACCCCACTGGGTGACCCGCCACAGCGCCTCCGAGACGATGGAGCCGCTCATCTTGCTGGTGCCGTACTCCCGCTCGACGAACGTGATCGGCACCTCCACCACCCGCAGGCCGGCCTTCTGGGCCCGCCAGGCAAGGTCGACCTGGAAGCAGTAGCCGGCGGACGCGACGTCGTGCAGGTCCAGCTGCTCGAGGGTCTGCCGTCGGAACGCCCGGTAGCCGCCGGTGATGTCGCGGATCGGCACGCCGAGGGCCAGCCGGGAGTAGGTGTTGCCGCCCAGGGAGAGCAGTTTGCGGTGCGCCGGCCAGTTGACGACGCTGCCACCCTTGACCCAGCGCGAGCCCAGCACCAGGTCCGCGTTCTCCAGTGCGGTGAGCATTCGGGGCAGGTCCTCGGGGCGGTGCGAGCCGTCGGCGTCCATCTCCACGACCACGTCGTAGTCACGCTCCAGCGCCCAGGCGAAGCCAGCCAGGTAGGCGGCGCCCAGGCCGTTCTTGCCGGGGCGGTGCATGACGTGCACGTGGTCGTCGAGGGTGGCCAGCTTGTCCGCGATCTCCCCCGTGCCGTCGGGGCTGTTGTCGTCGGCGACCAGCACCTCGGCGCTCGGCACGGCGCGGCGGACCCGGTCCACGATCCGCTCGACGTTCGGCGCCTCGTCGTAGGTCGGGATCACGACCAGCACGCGGCCCAGGGGCTGGTCAGCCGGCGATGGTGCGGTCATCGGGGTGCGGGCTCCTCTCGCGACGCGTGCGCGCGGTCGCGAGGACGGCGGCAACGACTCCGAGGGTACCCAGGATCCACTCCGGCCAGGCACCCATGCGGGCCGCGAGGGTCTCCCCCGTGCGCAGCACCACCGGGCCGTCGTAGGTCCAGCGCTCGAACTCCGCGGAACGGGCCACCAGCCGGCCGTCCGGCGCAACGACCGCGCTGATCCCGCTGGTGGCCGCGATGAGCACGGTCCGGCCGTACTCCACGGCCCGCAGCCGGGACATGGCCAGCTGCTGCTCGGGCTGCCCGGTCCGCCCGTAGGTGGCGTTGTTGGTCTGGACGACGAGGATGTCGGCACCGCCGGTGACCGTGTCGCGCACGACCGGGTCGTAGGCCACCTCGAAGCAGATCACGTCCCCCACGGTGGCCGGCCCCAGGGTGAGCACACCAGGGGTGCGGCCAGCGGCGAAGTCCTGCGGGATCCGGTTGAACCGGGTGATGAACTTCGTGAGCACCGACCGAAACGGCAGGTACTCCCCGAACGGCACCGGGTGCCGCTTCGCGTAGGTCTGCCCCGGCCCGGTGCCGGGGCTCCAGACGATGCCCAGGTTGAGCAGGGTCTTCTCGTCGGCCGGGTTCTGCACCACGGCGCCCACCAGGGTGGGCGCGGCGATGGCGTCCACCGCGGTCTGGATGAGGGCCTTCGCTCCGGCGTCCCGGAACGGGTCGATGTCGGAGGAGTTCTCCGGCCACACCACCAGCTCGGGCGGGGGGCTGGCACCGGCCCTGACCCGCGCGGCCAGGGCCATCGTGGTCGAGACGTGGTTGCGCAGCACGGCCTCCCGCTGACCCATGAAGTCCAGCCCAGCGCGGGGCACGTTGCCCTGGACGACGGCCGCCGTGACCGTGCGACCCTGCGTGGGCAGCGGCACGAGCAGGCCGCCCAGGGCCACCGCGAGGGCGGCCGCAACGCCGGCCCCCGCGGTCAGCCAGCGGCGCCCGGCCACCGACACCACGCCCCAGGCCAGCAGCGAGCCGGACAGGGCCACCGCGAAGGTGACCAACGGGCTGCCGCCCAGCGCGGCGACGGCGGTGAACGGCGAGGCGTCCTGGGCGAACGCAAGCCGGCCCCACGGGAAGCCGCCGAACGGGACCCGAGCGCGGGCCAGCTCCTGGGCCACCCACAGGGCTGCCGTCCACAGCGGCCACCCGGGCAGCCGCCGCACCACAGCCAGGCCGGCGGCCATCGCCGCGACGAACAGCGCCTCCAGCAGGGACAGCAGGACCCAGGCGTCCGGCCCGATGACGAGCATCCAGCGCAGCAGCAGCAGGAAGAACCCCAGCCCGACGGCCAGTCCGAGCGCGGCGGCCCGCGGCCCGCTCAGGCCACCTACGAGCAGCGTGATGGCGGCCACCACTGGCACGGCGAGCCAGACCAGTCCGAACGGGGGGAAGGTCAGCGCCAGCAGCACGCCCACGAGGGGTGCGATCCACAGCCGCACCGGGAACGACCACCGGCGGGACTCCACCGTGTGAGCGTAGATCACCCCCGGCGGCGGTGCCGGCATGGCAGAGGGCCCGGGCTGCCCTTCGGACCGACCTGGGCGCCGCAGGCTGCGGCGACCGGGCCGTTGTCTACTGGACAGCCGGGCCCTCTCCGAGTCGTTTTCCCTGCCTCCCCGGGGCGCCTCCGATGGCATGTGGGGCGCGACATCCGGTCCTCAGGTCGACCGGGGACGAACCTACCCCCGGCCGCTCCGTCGCTGTCAACCGGATCGCCATGATCTGTTGTGACGTAAGACGTTTACGTCCGATCGGAGGGCTCGCTGGGCCGCTCTGCGAACGGGTCGCCGGGGACGACCACGGTGCCGGTCGCAGTGGTGCAGACCAGCGGCTCGGCGAGCACCTCCGCGGCGGACGGGGACCGGTCCGGCCTGGCCCGACAGACCACCGCGGCCCGGAAGGTCATCCCCCGGCTGCGGCGCCCGACCCGGGCGAGGGTCGCGGTGACCTCGAGCACGTCCCCGGCCTGGACGGCCGCCGTGAACTGCACGTCGTCGTAGGAGGCGAACAGCCCCTCGTCGCTGTCGGTACGGATGCACAGCTCGGTGGCCACGTCGCCGAACAGGCCGAGCACATAAGCGCCGTCCACCAGGTTGCCGCCGTAGTGGGCGTGCGCATAGGGAACGTATCGGCGGTGCGTGACCGTGGTTCCGACCTCCGGCTGCTCGGTCATGACGCCCTCCTGTCGGTGCCCACCAGCGCGTGCACGAGGTAGCTCGCCACCTCGCCGGGCGTCGTCCCCTTGCCGAAGATGCGGTCGACGCCGAGCTCGGCGGCCTGCCGCTCGTCGAAGCGCGGGCCGCCCACGACGAGGAGCGGGCCCCTGCCGGCCGGGTAGGCCTCGCGGAACGCCGCGGACATCTCCCGGGTGTTGTGCAGGTGGGCGTCCTTCTGGGTGACCACCTGGGAGATCAGGACGGCGTCCGCCTTCGCGGCCCTGGCCCGCTCCACGAGGTCGGGCACGAGGACCTGGGCGCCGAGGTTCACCACGGTGAGCTCGGAGTAGTACTCCAGCCCCTTCTGCCCCGCGAAGCCCTTGATGTTGAGGATCGCGTCGATGCCGACCGTGTGCGCGTCGGTGCCGATGCAGGCCCCGACGACCACCAGCGGCCGGTGCAGGGCACGCTTGATGGCCGTGTTGACCTCCTTGGCGGACAGCAGCGGGAACTCCCGCTCCACCACGTCGACCTTGGACACGTCCACCAGGTGGTGCACCTTGCCGTAGACGACGAAGAAGGTGAAGTCCGGGCCCATCCCCTTGGCGTGCACGACCATCGCCGGGTCCATGCCCATGGAGTGCGCCAGCTGCAGCGCCGCGCCCTCGGCCCGTTTGTCGTGCGGCAGCGGCAGGGTGAACGACAGCTGGACCATGCCGTCGCCCGTCGTGTCGCCGTACGGGCGCACGATCTGCTTGGCGGCGCTCATCGGGCACTCCCTTCGAGGATCTCGGACGCCGGGTTGAGGTAGCCGGGGGCCTTCTTCAGCACGCCGTCCAGCCCCTTGCCGGCATCGGCCGGGCGCTTCATCAGGCCGAAGGTGCCGTCGCCGATCGCGTTGAGCAGCCCGTCGTCGACGATCCGCTCGAGCAGCTCGACCGCCTCTCCCAGCACCTGGTGGGCGCGCCGCACGATGAACCCGTCCGGCGCCGGCACGAAGTCCTCCCCCAGCCGCCCGGCCGCGTTGAACACGTACCGGACGTTCTGCAGGGCCAGGTCCCGGTCGGACAGCCAGGGGGTCACCACGGCCTCGGTCATCATGCCGACAAGCAGGATGGACTGGCCGGTCATCGCCCCGGCCAGGTTGAAGAAGCCGTCCAGCAGGTAGCCGCGGAAGATGTCGCCGGTCATGTGCTTGGTCGGCGGCATCCACTTCAGCGGCGCCTTCGGGAACAGCTCGCGGGCCAGCAGCGCGTGGGCCAGCTCGAGCCGGAACGAGTCCGGCAGGTCCGGGTTGATCTCGAACGCGTGGCCCAGGCCGAGCA
The DNA here is from genome assembly GCA_038252405.1 of Actinomycetes bacterium. Taxonomy (GTDB): domain Bacteria; phylum Actinomycetota; class Actinomycetes; order Prado026; family Prado026; genus DATCDE01. Next base: position 29,037 of record JBBSAJ010000007.1, read on the forward strand.
GCTCGTCCGGCAGGCCGGCCTCCTTGGCGAAGTACTCGTTGAGCAGCTGGCTGACGGTGACCGTGTGCGCGGCGTCGACGGCGTCCGCGGTGGTCAGGTAGTTGTCCTCGCCGGTGTTGATCACGATGCCGGCCCTGGCATGGATCTGTCGGCTGAACCGCTGGTCCACGAAGGTGCGGATCGGGTTGATGTCCCGGAACAGGATCCCGTACATCGAGTCGTTGAGCATCATGTCCAGCCGCTCGAGGCCGGCCAGGGTGGCGATCTCCGGCATGCACAGTCCGGACGCGTAGTTCGTCAGCCGCACGTAACGACCCAGCTCGCGCGACGTCTCGTCCAGCGCGGCCCGCATCAGCCGGAAGTTCTCCTGCGTGGCGTAGGTGCCGGCGAAACCCTCCCTCGTCGCCCCCTCGGGCACGTAGTCGAGCAGCGACTGGCCGGTCGAGCGGATCACCGCGATGACGTCGGCGCCCTCGCGGGCCGCCGCCTGCGCCTGCGGGATGTCCTCATGAATGTCCCCGGTGGCCACGATCAGGTAGATCCACGGCTGCTGCGGGTCTCCGACGCGGGTGGTCAGCCGCTCCCGCTCACGGCGGTTGCGGTCGATCCGGGCGATGCCCTTGGCGACGGACCGCCGGGCCGCGGTGGCCGCGCGGACGGCGTCCTTGCCCTCCGGGACGCGGAACGACACCGAGCCGGCGGCGGCCTTCTGGGCCAGCACGGTCAGGTCCGGCGCGTCCTCGCGGAGCAGCGCGTCCCACACCGGCAGGGCCACGCCGTGCTCGAGCCCGCAGTCGGCGCGCACGGCGTCGACCAGCCGGTTCACCCACGGGATGCCCTCGACATCCGCCCCGGCGAGGCCGGCCAGCCGCAGCACGGCCCGCTCGACGGACACCGTCGAGTGCGTGCGGGCCGTCCGCACGACCGGGGCGCCGGCCTTGCGGGCCAGCGACCGGGCCCGCCGGACGACGGCCGGGTCCAGCTCGAGCCGGGACCTGCTCGCGCTCATGCGGCTTCCTCTCGCTGATGGACGGTGCGACCGCGCACCACCGTGCGCAGGCAGGTGGGCAGCGGTGCCCCGGGGCTGACGTCGGGCAGGCCGGGGACGCCGGCCCTGGGGTCGGTCGACCAGGACGCGACCCGCTCGTCGGGGGTCTGGACGACGAGGTCGCCGGCGGCCCACACGGCGTAGGTGGCCGGGGCGCCCGGGGCGAGCACGCCCGCGTCGTCGACCCCCGCGGCCCGCCAGCCGCCGCGGGTGTGCGCGGCGAACGCGGCGCGCACGGTGAGCCGGGACCCCGGGGTCTGGTGGAAGGCGGCCGCGCGGACGGTCTCCCACGGGCCCAGCGGGGTCACCGGGGAGTCTGAGCCGAGGGCCAGCGGGATGCCCGCGCTGGCCATGGCCGCGAACGGGTTCATGCCGCGGGCCCGCTCCGCGCCCAGCCGCTCGACGTACATGCCGTCCTGGCCACCCCACAGCGCGTCGAACACCGGCTGCACGCTGGCGTAGACGCCGAGCCGGGCCAGCTCGGCCAGGTGCCCGGCGTCTGGCATCTCCAGGTGCTCCAGCCGGTGCCGGGCGCTGCGGATGGCCGCCACCCCGACCGCCTCGGCGGCCTCGGTGAGGCCGGCCACGACGGCGTCGGTCGCGCCGTCGCCGATCACGTGGAAGCCGGACTGCAGCCCGGCGCGGGTACAGGCGACCACGTGCTCGCGCACCTGCGCGGCGGTGAGGTAGCCGTAGCCGGCGCCGTCCGCGTCGGCGTACACGGTGCGCAGGGCTGCGGTGTGCGAGCCGAGCGCGCCATCGGCGAACAGGTCCCCGGCGGCGCCGAGCGCTCCGAGCTCGCGGGCCCGCTCGACCCCGCCGAGCTCGCCCCAGTAGCCGACCACGTCCGGGCCGGGCTCCGCGGCGGCTAGGGCCAGCATGGCCGTGAAGTCGGACTCGGAGGAGATCTCCGGCCCACCCAGCTCGTGGAACGCGCCGATGCCCAGGGCGGCCGCCCTGGCCCGGGTGGCCCGCTGCGCGGCGGCGCGCATGGTCGGGGTGACGGCGTCCATGGCGGCGGCGCGCGCCGCGTGGTGGGCGTCCCGGGCGAGCAGGCCGTCGTCGGACCAGCCGGGCAGCGCCCGCGCCTGCGGCAGGGCGGCGAGCAGCGCGCTGGACGCCACCGCGGAGTGCACGTCGATGCGGGTGAGGTAGACGGTGCCGCCGAAGGAGGCGCGGTCCAGCTCCTGCCGGGTGGGGGGTCGGCCCTCGGGCCAGCGGGACTCGTCCCAGCCGTGCCCGAGCAGGACGCCGACGCCGCGGCGCTGGCGGGCGAACCGTTCCAGCCGGTCCAGCGCCTCGGCCAGGGTGGCCGTGCCGGTGAGGTCCAGGCCGGTCAGGGCCAGCCCGGTGGACGTCGCGTGCACGTGCGCATCGACGAACGCCGGGGTGACCAGGGCACCGTCCAGCTCGACGACGTCGTCGAGCGTGCTGAGGTCCGGGAACGCCGCGTCGGCGGCGGCGTCCGAGCCGACCCAGGCCACCGTGTCGTCGACGACGAGCATTGCGGTGGCGAACGGGTCGGCCGGGGTGTGGACCACTCCCCCGCGCAGCAGGGTGCTGGTCATGGCTGCCTCTCGGCGTCCAGGCGGCCCTCGAACAGTCGACGGACGCCGGGCTCGGAGCGCAGCACGTCGAGGGCGTAGTCGGCGTGTCCGGGCGCGTACCCGTTGCCGACCAGCATGGTGACGTCGGCGGCGAGTCCCTCGGCGCCCAGGGCGGCTGTGGCGAACGAGGTGGCCATCGAGAAGAAGATCACCGTGCCCCGGTCGGCGGTGGACAGGATCGCGCCGTGCTCGCAGCCGGGGACGTCGACGCACACCACAGTGACGTCGGCCGGGCCGCCGAGCTGCTCGGCCACCGCCTCGGACACCTGGACCGGGTCCCTGGCATCGGCCAGCGCGACGGCGTCGGTGATCCCGGCCGCGCGCAGCAGCTCGGCCTCACGCTCCACGGGGACCACGCCCACGGTCCTCGCCGCGCCGGCGCGCCGGGCCGCGGCCAGCGCCAGCGAGCCGGACTTGCCGGCGCCGCCGATGACGGCGACAGCGGGCGGGCGGCCGGTGTCGGCGTAGTTCCCGACCACGCGCGCGGTCAGCGCGGGTGCCCCGCACACGTCCATGACCGCCAGCGCCAGCCCGCGCGGCAGGTCGTCGGGCAGGTGCGCCGCGATGGAGCGACCGAACAGGATCGCGTAGCCGTCGCACGGCACCTGCTCGGACCGCCCGTCCCAGCCCGCGAGGCCGTCCTCGATGACCAGCGGGGTGAGGGTGAGCGAGACCAGGGTGGCGATGTGGTCGCCGACAGACAGGCCGAGCGACGACGCGGGACCGACCTCCTCGACGACGCCCACGAGCATGCCGCCCGACCCGGTCACCGGGTTGTGCATCTTGCCTCGGCTGCGCACGATCGCGAGCACCTCGGCCCGGATCTCGTCGCCGGCCCCGCGGTGCTTGTCGAACAGCTGGCGGAAGCTGGCGGCGTCCAGGTTGAGCCGCTGCACCCGCACCCGCACCTCGTCCGGCCACAGCTCGACGCGGGTGTCCAGCCGGTAGGCGGCCTGGGGCAGCACGCCCTGCGGCTCGAGCACGCGGTGCAGACCGACGGGCGACGACGGGGACGACGGGGACGGCTGAGTCGACGCTGGCACGGTCAGATCCTTCCAGGCAGGACACTGGGCGCGCCCACTCGGCGCGCAACGGAAATCCTACGGTGAGATGGTGGATTCACCGCAGATCCTTCTCTATTCTGGTGAGATTGCGTCGTCTGTGCGCCGTCGAGAGGATTCCCCCGTGAGCATCGAGCAGCCGTACGTCTACCGCCGTCGGCCCCTCGTCGAGCCGGACTGGACGCGGTTGCCCGGATTCGCCGGCGTCACCCGCGAGGAGTGGGCATCGGCGCAGTGGCAGCGCTCGCACTGCGTGAAGAACGTCAAGCAGCTGCGCGACCTGATGGGCGACCTGCTCGAGGACCGCTTCTACGCCGACCTGGAGCGTGACCAGACCGAGCGGGCCACCATGTCCATGCTGGTGCCGCCGCAGATGATGAACACGATCGTGCCGGTGTCCCACGACGGCGGGACCCCCACGGCGGCGCAGTTCACCGAGGCGTTCTACGCCGACCCGGTGCGCCGGTACATGCTGCCGGTGTTCAGCGACCGGCGCACGGACTGGCCCAGCCACCCCTACTCGACCCGTGACTCGCTGCACGAGCACGAGATGTGGGTGGCCGAGGGGCTCACCCACCGGTACCCGACCAAGGTGCTGGCCGAGCTGCTGAGCACCTGCCCGCAGTACTGCGGGCACTGCACCCGCATGGACCTCGTGGGCAACTCCACCCCGGTGATCGAGAAGCTCAAGTTCGACCTCAAGCCGGTGGACCGCTACGACGCGATGATCGACTACCTGCGCTCGCAGCCCGGCGTCCGCGACGTCGTGGTGTCCGGCGGCGACGTCGCGAACCTGCCCTGGAAGAACCTCGAGGCGTTCGTGGACCGCCTGCTGCAGATCGACAACATCCGGGACATCCGGTTGGCCACCAAGGCGCTCATGGGGCTGCCGCAGCACTGGCTGCAGGACGACGTCCGGGCCGGCATGGAGCGGCTGGCCACGCTGGCCCGCTCCCGCGGCGTCCACCTGGCGATCCACACCCACGTCAACGCCGCCCAGTCGGTGACCCCGTTCGTGGCCGACGCGGCCAAGGCGATGCTCGAGGCGGGCGTCCGGGACGTGCGCAATCAGGGGGTGCTCATGAAGGGCGTGAACGCGACCTCCGAGCAGCTGCTCGACCTCAGCTTCACGCTGCTCGACGAGGCCGGGATCATGCCCTACTACTTCTACATGTGCGACATGATCCCGTTCAGCGAGCACTGGAGGGTGTCGCTCAAGGAGGCCCAGCACCTGCAGCACTCGATCATGGGCTACCTGCCCGGGTTCGCCACGCCGCGCATCGTCTGCGACGTCCCCTACGTCGGCAAGCGCTGGGTGCACCAGCTGGAGTCCTACGACGAGACGCTCGGCATCTCGTACTGGACGAAGAACTACCGCACCGGCATCGAGCTGACCGACCCGGACGCGCTGAGCCGCAAGTACGAGTACTACGACCCGATCCACACGCTGCCGGCCGGTGGCCAGGAGTGGTGGCAGGAGCACGGCGGCAGCATGGCGGACGTGCACGAGGCGGCCACCGCGGCCGCGTTGGCCTCCCGGGAGGCCTCCCTGTCCAGCTAGCCCGAGCCGTCAGAGGGCGAGGGGGCGGGACTCGTACGGCGTCGACAGCACGACGGTCGTGTGGGTGCTCACGTTGGCCACCGCCCGGATCTCGGCGAGCAGCACCTCCAGGTCGCCGGGGGACGGCACCCGCACCTTCAGGAGGTGGGACTCCTGCCCGGCGACCGAGTGGCAGGCCTCGATCTGGTGCAGGTCGGCCAGCCGCTGCGGGGCGTCGTCCGGCTGCGACGGGTCCAGCGGGGTGATCGCGACGAACGCCGTGAGGGACAGTCCGACCGCGGCCGGGTCGACCACCGCCGCGTAGCCGCGGATCACGCCGCGCTCCTCCAGTCGCCGTACCCGCTGGTGGACCGCGGACGTCGACAGCCCGGTGGCCCGGCCCAGGTCGGTGTAGCTCATCCGACCGTCCGCGGCGAGCTGCCGGACGATTTCGCGGTCCAGGTCCTCCACACCGGAGAACTTACCGGCGTGCGGCCCCGGCCGCCGCCAGAGCGGCGATGTACGCGCTGGCCGGCCGCGGGTCGAGCCCCACGGCGCGCAGCGGGTCGGCGTCCCAGGTGGGTGGGTGCCGGTCGGCGTTGAGCTCCAGGCCCATGAGCGAGGCGATCTCGGGCTTGCGGCGAGCGAGCACCCGAGACCCGACCGCGAGCGCCGGGCGCGGGACGTGGATGCGCCGGAACCGGGTACCGAACGCCTCCTCGAACGCCTCGACGACCTGCCGGCGGGTGAGCGCCTCCGGGCCGCCGAACTCGACCGTCCGGGGCGGGTCCGGGTGCTCCGCGAGGGCCACGCAGAGGCCGGCCACGTCGTCCACGGCGACGTAGGCGGCCGGTGTCCGCCCGCGGCCGTAGATGATCGCGCGCCGTCGCTGCGGGTCGATGCCGGTCGCCGGGGCCAGCCAGACCTCCTGGAACTTGTCCGGTCGGACGACGACCTCGTGCAGCCGCGACGTCCGCAGCAGCCGCTCGGTCTGCAGCTTCGCGGCGGCCAGCGGGGCCTGCCGAGCGACCTCCTCGTTGATCCCGGCCATCGACACGAAGACGAACCGCTGGACCCCGGCGCGCACCGCCGCCGCCACCAGGTTGGCGTTGCCCTGCCCGTCCACCGAGTCGATCGACACGTCCGTGGCCCCGGCGAGCACCCGGCCCAGGGCGTTGGCGGTCGTGACCACCGTGTCGACCCCGCGCAGCGCCCCGTCCAGGCTCGGCAGGTCGGCGAGGTCACCCTGGATGACGCTGATGCCGAGCCGGGCCAGGGCGGACCCGTCGGTCCGGGGCCGCACCAGGGCCCGGCAGGGCACCCCTTCGGCCACCAGCCGGTTGGCGATCGCGCCGCCGAGCTGGCCGGTTCCTCCACACAGCAGCAACATCGGGGACCCCCGGGCTCCGACTCACCTGCACGCGCTGGACGTGTTCAGCCCACTCCCCTCGCCTCGGGTGGCGCCAGGGTCCTTGGTCCGGCCGGCATCCCGCGGAACCCGAGCGCGCGGTCAGCGGCCGGTGAGGCTGCGGCCGATGACCAGCCGCTGCACCTGGTTGGTGCCCTCGACGATCTGCAGCACCTTGGCCTCGCGCATGTACCGCTCGACCGGGTAGTCCTCCACGTAGCCGTAGCCGCCGAGGACCTGGACGGCGTCCGTGGTGACCCTCATGGCCATGTCGGTGGCGAACAGCTTGGCCATGGCCGCCCGGGTGCCGAACGGCTGTCCGGCGTCGCGCAGCCGAGCGGCGTCCAGGTACAGGGCCCGGGCCGCGGAGATCCCGGTGGCCATGTCCGCGAGCATGAACGACAGGCCCTGGAAGTCGATGATCGACCGGCCGAACTGCTTGCGGTCGGTCGCGTAGTCGACGGCGGCGTCCAGGGCGGCCTGGGCCAGGCCCACGGCGCAGGCGGCGATGCCGAGCCGACCGCTGTCCAGCGCCGCCATGGCGATCTCGAAGCCCTGCCCCTCGGCGCCGATCCGGCGCTCGGCGGGCACCCGGGCGCCGTCCAGCAGGATCTGCGCGGTCGTCGAGGCGTTCGCGCCCATCTTGCGCTCCGGGGGTGCGGCCGACAGGCCCGGCGTGTCCGAGGGCGCGAGCAGGCAGGTCACCCCGCGGGCCCCGGTGTCCGCCGTGCGCACCATCAGGTTGTAGAAGTCGGCCTTACCGCCGTGGGTGATCCAGGCCTTGGTGCCGGTGACCACGTAGGCGTCGCCGTCGAGCACCGCCTTGGTCTGCAGCGCCGCGGCGTCCGAGCCGGACTGCGGCTCGGACAGGCAGTAGGCGCCCAGCAGGTCCCCGCCGAGCATCTCCGGCAGCCAGCGCTGCTGCTGCTCCGGCGTCCCGTACCGGGCCAGCGGGTAGCAGGCCAGGGTGTGCACGCTCATCCCGATGCCCACGGACAGCCAGGCCGCCGCGACCTCCTCGAGGACCTGCAGGTACACCTCGTAGGGCTGGCCGCCGCCGCCCTGCTCCTCGGGGTAGGCCAGCCCGAGGAGGCCGGCCCGGCCGAGCGTGCGGTAGACGTCGCGGGGGAACCGCTTGTCGTGCTCGTCCTGCGAGGCGCGCGGCGCCAGCTCGGCCGCGCTGATCTCGCGGGTGAGACCGAGCAGCGCCTCGGCCTCCTCGGTCGGCAGCGTCCGCCGGACAGCGGTTGCCATCGCTCAGCCCTCCAGGACGACGAGGTCGCGGGGCCGCAGGTTGAGCCGCTCGACACCGTCGTCGGTGACCACGACGATGTCCTCGATGCGGGCGCCGTGCCGACCCGGCTGGTAGATCCCCGGCTCGATGGAGAACGCCATGCCAGGCTCGAGCGGCTCGGTGTTGCCGGTCACGATGTAGGGGTCCTCGTGGGTCTCCAGGCCGATGCCGTGCCCCGTGCGGTGGATGAACAGCTCGCCGTAACCGGCCTCGGCGATCACCCCCCGGGCTGCGGCGTCCACGCTCTCGGCGCTGACCCCGGGCCGGACCTGGTCGCAGGCGGCGGCCTGGGCCCGCTGCAGCACCTCGTAGTGGGCGAGGAAGCCAGCGTCCGGCTCCCCCAGGGCGTACGTACGGGTCTCGTCCGAGCAGTAGCCACTGGGCATGGTGCCGCCGATGTCGACGACGACCGGTTCGCCCGGCTGGATCACCCGGTCCGAGACCTCGTGGTGCGGGCTGGCGCCGTTCGGGCCGCTGCCGACGATGACGAAGTCGACGCTGACGTGGCCGACCAGCCGGATTGCCGCGGCGATGTCCTCACCCACCTCCCGTTCGGTGCGGCCCGGCTTGAGCCACTCCCCCACGAGCGAGTGGACGGCGTCGATGGCGGCGGCCGCCTCGCGCAGCGCCTGGACCTCGGCGGGGTTCTTGCGCATCCGCAGCTCGCGGATCACCGGACCGGCGAGCACCTGTTCGGCGTCCGGGATCGCGGCCCGCAGGCCGAGCACCTTGGCCGCGGCCATGTGGTCGTCGAGGGCGACCCGGTCGGTGCTGCGGGGCAGCAGCGAGGCCACCAGCGCGTACGGGTCGTCGGTCTCCCCCCAGGTGACGATCTCGATGTCCTGGCCGCCGATCGGGCTGGCCTGGGCGGCGGCCCGCTCGAGCAGCGGGACGACGATGCGCGGCTGCCCGTCGGCCGGCAGCACCAGGCAGGTGAGCCGCTCCAGCGGGATCGCGTCGTAGCCGGTTAGGTAGCGCAGGTCCGGGCCGGGCGTGACGAGCAGCGCGTCGATGCCGGCAGCGGCGGCACGAGCCTGCGCGTCGGCCAGCCGGCCGGGCGGGAGGAGGTCAGGGTTCACGGTCCCCACGCTAGCGTCCGCGAGCGCCCCACCCACCCCTGCCCCGCCTGCATGAAGGTGCCCTTCTGTGCGCACTGGCGCACAAAGGCGCCCTTCATCGCGTGGCTGGACGGCGGCTTCGCGGTGCTCCACCGGGGCTGTCGCTGCTGGCATGCTGACCGGATGAGCGCCACCGAGGAGCGGCTGATGCTGCTCGACTCCGCATCGCTGTACTTCCGGGCGTTCCACGGGGTGCCCGACTCGGTCACCGCGCCGGACGGCACGCCGGTGAACGCCGTCCGCGGGTTCCTCGACATGGTCGCCCAGCTGGTCACCCGGTTCCGACCGACCCGGCTGGTCGCCTGCTGGGACGACGACTGGCGCCCAGCCTTCCGGGTCGCCCTGATCCCGTCGTACAAGGCGCACCGGGTCGCCGACCGGCAGTCCAACGCCGAGACGGTGCCCGCGGCGCTGCAGGTGCAGGTCCCGGTGATCGTCGATGTCCTCGCCACCCTGGGGATCGCCCGGGTCGGCTCCCCCGGCTTCGAGGCGGACGACGTCATGGGCACGCTGGCCCACTCGGCCGACGTCCCCGTCGATGTGGTCAGCGGCGACCGCGACCTGCTCCAGCTGGTGGACGACGCACGCGGGGTGCGGGTGCTGTACACCGGGCGCGGGGTGGCCAAGCTCGAGGTGATGGACGAGGCTGCGGTCGCCGCCCGCTACGGCATCCCGGGGCGGTCCTACGCCGACTTCGCGGCGCTGCGCGGCGACCCCTCGGACGGGCTGCCAGGGGTGCCAGGGGTGGGCGAGAAGACCGCGGCCGGCCTGGTCGCGCGCTGGGGCACGGTCGAGGCGATGCTGGCGGCCCTGGACGCCGACGACCCCGCGCTGGCCCAGCGGGCCAAGCTGGCCGCGGCCCGGGACTACCTGGCGGTCGCCCCGGCGGTCACCCGGGTGCGCACCGACTGCCCGCTGCCGGCGTTCGTCGACCGGCTGCCCGTGGCACCGGCCGACCCTGACCGGCTGGTCGCGGTGAGCGGGCACTGGGGCCTGGACGGCAGCGTCAACCGGGTGCTCGCGGCGTTCGGCAGCGGCTGAGGCTGAGTCGGGTGGCGCGAGTGGACCAGCGGGGAACGTTCTGAGCCGGTCAGGCGCCCATAACGTTCTCCGAGCGTCCACTCGTGGCGTGTGCGCGGGCCGCGCGGGCGGCCTTGCGCTCCTCGAACCGGGTGGCCGCCTGCTCCAGCCCCTCGAGGAACGCGTCGAGCTCGGCGCGGGCCTGCTCGCCGTCGGCGTCCAGGCCCTCCACGTCCCACACCTTCCACTGCCGCAGCACCGGGGTGACCACGGCGTCCTTGTGCTGGCGCAGGTCGTAGATGCCGGCGTTGGCGATCTGCACCGACTTGCGGGTGAACCCCTCGATCGAGTGGCCGGGCATCTGGAACGCCTGGACGACGTCCGAGATGGCCCGCATGGTGGCGCTCGGGGCCACCTCCAAGGCGGCGCCCAAGAGGTTGCGGTAGAAGATCATGTGCAGGTTCTCGTCGGTCGCGATGCGCGCCAACAGCTGCTCGCAGACCGGGTCGCCGGACGCCGCGCCGGTGTTGCGGTGCGAGATGCGGGTGGCCAGCTCCTGGAAGGACACGTAGGCCAGCGCGTGCAGCATCGAGTCGCCGTAGTCGCTGCTGAAGCCGGCGGACATGTGCACCATCCGGGCCCGCTCCAGGGCGACCGGGTCGACCGCCCTGGTCACCGCGAGGTAGTCGCGGATCGCGGTGCCGTGGCGGCCCTCCTCCGCGGTCCAGCGGTGCACCCAGGTGCCCCACGCGCCGTCCCGGCCGAACAGCCGGGCGATCTCCATGTGGTAGCTCGGCAGGTTGTCCTCGGTGAGCAGGTTGACGATCAGCGCGGTGCGCGCGGCCTCGGGCACCGGTGACTGGTCCGCCGCCCACGCCTCGCCGCCCAGCACGCCGTCGTAGGTGCGACCCTCGCTCCACGGCACGTACTCGTGCGGGAACCACTCCTTCGCCACGCCGAGATGCCGGTTGAGCTCGGCCTCGGCGACCGGCTGCAGCTCAGTCAGCAGGGCGACGGTGCTGGTCTGGACGTCGGTCACGGTCATCCTGGCTCCCAGGTCCTCGAGGTTACGCAGGCGTAACCTACGCCGCCGTAGGGCGCGAGCCTACCCTGCGGCTCAGCCCACCGAGGAGTACGAGACCACGCCGCGCCGCAGGGCGTCGACGGCGGCGTCGGCGGTGGCCCGCAGGGCCGGGTCGCGCGCCCCGGCTGCCTGCGCGATCTGGCCGAGCAGGTCGATGAGCTGCTTGGTCCAGCGCACGAAGTCACCCGCGGGCAGGTCCGCCTCACCCAGCACCGCCTCCAGCCGGGCCCCGGACGCCCACCGGTGCGCGGCCCAGGCGAAGCCGAGGTCCGGCTCCCGCAGGAACGCCAGCTCGTGGTCCCGCTCGGCCAGGTCCAGGCCGGCCCACAGCCGCACCGTCTCGGCCAGCGCGTCGCGGACCCGCCCGGCCGGCACCCGAGGGGCCACCGCGTCGTCCCGCTGCCGCGACTCGTAGGCCAGCGCGGAGACGGCGGCGGCCAGCTCGGCCGGCTCCAGCTCGGACCACACCCCGGTCCGCACGCACTCGGCGGCCAGCAGGTCCAGCTCGGTGTACAGCCGGCCCAGCTGGGCGCCGGCGGGTGTCACCTGGTCGCCGTCCAGGTAGCCGAGCGACTCCAGCAGCCCGCAGACCCGGTCGAAGGTGCGCGCGATGGTGTTGGTGCGCGCCTCCACCCGTCGCTGCAGTCCCTCGGTCTCGCGCAGCAGCCGGTGGTACCGCTCGGCCCAGCGGGCGTGGTCCTCCCGCTGGTCGCAGCCATGGCAGGGGTGTCGCCGGATGTCGGCCCGCAGCCGGGCGATGTCCGCGTCGTCGGCGGCCTCTGAGCGGGATCGGGGTGGCCGCCGGCCCCCGTCGTCTGGCACCTTCGCGCGCAGCGTGGAGGCCAGGTCACGGCGGGACTGCGGGGAGCGCGGGTTGAACGTCTTCGGGATCCGCAGCCGGGCCAGTGGCTGCACCGCGCTGGTGAAGTCGACGAGCGAGAGCCGGGCCACCTGCCGGTCGACCGTCAGCACGGTCGGTCGGGGACCCTCGGCCCCCGACGTCAGCCCCGGGTCGAGGACGACGGCCAGCCCGGCCCGGCGCCCGGTCGGGACCCGGATCACGTCCCCGATCCGCAGCGCCTCGAGCGACCCGGCCGCGGCCGCCCGGCGCTGCGCGGCACCGTGCCGGGACAGCTCGGCCTCGCGGTCCTTCAGCGCCCGGCGCAGCGCCGCATACTCCTCGAAGTCGCCCAGGTGACAGGTCATCGCCTCGCGGTAGCCGTCCAGGGCCTCCTCGTTGCGGCGCACCTGCCGGGCCAGCCCGACCACGGCCCGGTCGGCCTGGAACTGGGCGAACGACGACTCCAGGATCTCCCGCGCCACGTGCCGGCCGACCTGCCCCACCAGGTTGACGGCCATGTTGTACGAGGGTCGAAACGACGAGCGCAGCGGGTAGGTGCGGGTCGAGGCCAGCCCGGCCACCGACCCCGGGTCCAGCCCCTGCTGCCAGAGCACCACCGCATGGCCCTCGACGTCGATGCCGCGCCGCCCGGCCCGTCCGGTCAGCTGGGTGTACTCCCCCGGCGTGACGTCCGCGTGGGTCTCCCCGTTCCACTTGGTCAGCTTCTCGAGCACCACCGAGCGGGCCGGCATGTTGATCCCAAGGGCCAGCGTCTCGGTGGCGAAGACGACCTTGACCAGGCCGCGCTGGAAGAGCTCCTCCACGACCTCCTTGAAGGTCGGCAGCATGCCGGCGTGGTGGGCCGCGATGCCGCGGCCCAGCCCGTCCGCCCACTCGTGGTAGCCGAGGATGCCGAGGTCCTCGTCCGGCAGGTCGATGCACCGCTCCTCGACGTAGGACCGGATCTCGTCCCGCTCCGAGGGCGTGGTCAGCCGCAGCCCGGACCGCAGGCACTGGGCCACCGCCGCCTCGCAGCCGGCCCGGCTGAACACGAACACGATCGAGGGCAGCAGGCCCTCGCGGTCCAGCCGCTCGACGACGTCCACGCGGGACGGGGTGTCCCGGCTACGCGGACGCTTGCCGCCCCGGCCGGGCCGCCGGTCCGCCATCCGGGTGAACCGCTGCTCGTCCCTGGCGATCCGCACCAGCTCGGGGTTCACCTGCCGCTGCTCGTCGTCCACGAACAGGTCGTACAGCCGGTTGCCGACCATCACGTGCTGCCACAGCGGCACCGGCCGGTGCTCCTCGACGACCACGCTGGTGTCCCCGCGGACGGTGACCAGCCAGTCGCCGAACTCCTCCGCGTTGCTCACGGTCGCCGACAGCGACACCAGGCTGACCGACTCGGGCAGGTGGATGATCACCTCCTCCCAGACCGCGCCCCGGAACCGGTCGGACAGGTAGTGCACCTCGTCCATGACCACGTAGCCCAGCCCCACCAGGGTGTGCGACCCGGCGTAGAGCATGTTGCGCAGCACCTCGGTCGTCATGACGACGACGTCGGCCTCGCCGTTGATGGTGTTGTCGCCGGTGAGCAGACCGACCCGGTCGGCACCGTAGCGGCGCACCAGGTCGGCGTACTTCTGGTTCGACAGCGCCTTGATCGGAGTGGTGTAGAAGCACTTGCGGCCCTCGGCCAGGGCCAGGTGGACGGCGAACTCCCCCACCACCGTCTTGCCGCTGCCGGTCGGGGCGGCCACCAGGACGCCGCGGCCGTCCTCCAGCGCCCGACAGGCCTGCACCTGGAACGGGTCCAGCGGGAAGTCGTACTCGGCGCGGAACCGGGTCAGCTGGCTGACCGACTCCACCGGCCGGTCCCGCGCAGCCCGGTACCGCTCAGCCGGCAAGGACATGCCACCAATCTACGTGGTCGACGGCGTCCGCTCAGGGCACCAGCACGTGCAGCGCCCCCGGTACGCACTCGATCGTGACCGGCAGTGGGGCCACGTACTCGCCGTCGGCGTAGGCGACCACGCCGGGTGCCTCGAGCCGCACCACCCGGGCCGCGTGCACCGACACCGCGGGATGCTCGACGTGCCGGCCCGAGTACACCTTGGGGAACACCCGCAGGAACTCCGGCTTGGACAGCCGGCCGAGCACGGTGACGGACAGCAGGCCGTCGTCCACCTCGGCCCCGGGGCAGACCCGCATCCCGCCGCCGTACGAGGTGCCGTTGCCGACGGCCACGAGCATGGCCTCGCGCTCCAGCAGCTCGCCGTCCAGGGTGATCCGGAACGGCAGCGGCCGGAACACCCGCAGCTCGGCCAGGACGGCCAGGTTGTAGCGCATCGCGCCCTTGGGCCAGCTCATCCGGTTGGCCCGGTCGTTGACCATCGAGTCGAACCCGCTGGAGAGCACCCCGGCGTAGCTGGTCCCGTTCGCCAGCGCGGCGTCGACGACGCGGACCCGACCGGCGAGGACGGCGGCCACGGCCCCGTCCACGTCGTGCGGCTCGAGGCCAACCAGCCGGGCAAAGTCGTTCCCGCTGCCGGCCGGCACGATGCCGAGCGGGATCCCGGAGCCGACCAGGGCCTGCACCACCTGGTGCACGGTGCCATCGCCGCCGACCGCCACGAGGGCGTCGTAGCCGTCGTGGGCGGCCTGCCGGGCCAGGGCGACGGCCTCCGCTCCGTCGGCACCGACGAAGACCCGCACCTCGAGCCCCGCGCCCCGCAGCCGCTCGGCGGCCCGGGCGCCGGCACGAGCGCCCCGGCCCCGGCCCGAGGCCGGGTTCACCAGGACGGCGATGCGGCGGCTCACGGGCGGGACGGTAGCGCCCCGAGGTCAGTTGGCGGGATCAGTCCGAGAACTCGCGCGTGTCGGACGGCAGGTCGTCGACCGGGTCCGGGCTCAGATCCAGCGGGGAGATCTCGTCGTCGCCGAGCGCCGCCAGCGCGCTGGCCTCGCGGCGGGCCCGCCGCCGGTCGTTGACCCAGCAGATCACGAAGGCGATCAGCATGAGCGCCGCGATCGGGGTGGCGAACAGCAGCATGTTGAACGGGTCGCCGGTGGGGGTCGCGATGGCGGCGAACACCAGGATGAGGATGAGCACCCAGCGCCACCACGAGGCGAACCGGCGTGCGGACAGGATCCCGACCAGGTTGAGCACCACGACGACCACGGGTGCCACGCAGCCGATGCCGAAGACGACCATGAGCTGGAGCAGGAAGCCCATGTAGTGGTCGACGCTGATGATGTTGGTAACGCCCTGCGGGGTGAACCCCAGCAGGGCGCCGAGCACGTTCGGCAGGACGAAGTAGGCGGTTGCGGCGCCGGCCAGGAACAGCGGCAGCGCGAACGCCACGAAGGTGAGCGCCCAGCGCCGCTCGTGCCGGTGCAGGCCGGGGGTGACGAACCGGAACACCTGGTAGAGCCAGACCGGTGAGGCGAGCACCATGCCAACGGACAGCGCGACCTGGAGCTGGATGTTGAAGGCGTCGGCCACCCCGGTCAGCGCGAGCGTGGTCGGTGACCCGTTCTCGGTGAGCTTGCGCGCGGCCTCTTCGAACGGGCGGTCCAGCCAGGTGAAGATCTGGTCGTAGAAGAACCAGCCCACGACTGAACCCGCCAGGATGGCCAGGATCGAGCGGAACAGCCGGGTGCGGAACTCACGCAGATGCTCGACGAGGGTCATCCGACCGTCGATGGGGCGCCTCGGCTCGCGTGCGGCGCGACGCCAACGGCTCGCGTCGGCCATACCGGCAGGTCTCCGACGTCGGTTCAGCTACCGGCAGGGCGGTCCTGCGGCTGCTGCGAGACGGCCTCGGCCGCCGGCGCCGGGGCCGGCACGGGGGCTGGCTGCGCGGCCGGCTGGGCCACCGGCTGGGCCACCGGCACCTGCTGGGGCGTTGCGTCGACCACCTGCTGGGGCGCAGCGACGATCTGCTGCGGCTGCGCCGGGGGCACCGACTGCCCGTCCTTGTCGCTCATCAGGCCCTGGGTCTCGGCCTTGAAGATGCGCAGCGAGCGGCCAAGCCCACGGGCTGCGTCCGGCAGCTTGCGGGAACCGAAGAGCAACAGGACGGCGAGGATGAGCAGCAGCCCCGCCGGGCTGTCAAAAAGTCGACCCATCGGGTTGGCCTCTCTGTGGGACGTCCCGAGCATCATACGCGGCGATGTGTCCCCATGGGTCAGCCGAACGCCTGGCGTCCCGCCGACCGGTCAGCCGCGGCGGACCCCGTGCAGGTCGGCGGTGACCTGGTCGTGCTCGTCCAGCCACAGCGCGAAGTCGAGCAGGTCGTCGTAGGACAGCTGGGGCCCGTCGTGCCGCTCGAGCGCCTCGGCCGGGATGTGCCACTGCTGCGCGTGGACGCCGCCGGACATCAGCAGGGCCACGACCTCCTCGTCGGCCGGCTTCTTGACCTCACCCTGGCAGCGCGGGCAGTCGAAGGCGTACGTGGACCACTCCGGCAGAGAGCAGACGGTCAGTCGCAGCTCGGCCGGCTTCAGCTCGACGTCCCCGCAGGTTGAGCAGGTCGCCCTGATGGTGGTCATCGCGTGGTCCTTTCGCCCCCTCGAGGCCCCCCCGAGGTCTGTCGCTGTGGGCATCGGCACCCTGACCACGCACCTTGAACCGGTCGAACGGCGTTGTCAGCGCGACACGCCGTACGCCGCCAGTGCCGCCGTGGCGTCCGCAGCGACCTCGGCCGCGAGCTCAGCGGGCTGGACGACGGTCGCCGCGCCGCCCAGGCGCAGCACCAGCCGCCGCACCAGCCGGGGGTCGGCGGTGCGCAGCACCACCTGCACGGCGCCGCCGGGCCGCTCCTGCACCGACTCGCACGGGTAGTACTCGCTGACCCAGCGGGCTCGCGGCGCGAGCTCGAGGGTGACCACGACGTCGTCCGGCGAGGGGTGGAAGGTGCCCGAGTCGGCCGGCAGGGCGGCCTCGGGGGGCGGCGCGGACGGCGTGTCGAGGACCTCGGCGGCCAGCACCCGCTCCAGTCGGAAGGTCCGGACCGCCTCGCTGGAGTGGCACCAGCCCTCCAGGTAGCCCACGCCGTCCACGGTCACGGCCCGCATCGGGTCGACGTCCCGCTCGGTCACCTCGTCGCGAGCCGGCACCCAGTACCGCAGCCGCAGCCGACGGTGCTCCGACAGCGCCCGGGCGACGACGCCGGCGACGACCTCTCCCGCGCCGCCGACCGCGGCTGCCGGCGGCGCGGTCGGCCCGCTCGGCAGCCGCAGGTCCCCGGCCAGGTCCTCGAGCTTGGCGAGCACGCTGTCCACGGCGTCCCGGTCGGTCAGCCCCGGCGTGGCCGCGAGGGTCCGCAGGCCCACCACGAGGGCGACGGTCTCGTCGGGGCGCAGCCGCAGCGGGCGTCCGATCACCTGCGGGTCGAGCACCGTGATCCGGTCGGAGTCCAGGTAGTCGATGTCGATGAAGACCTCGGGCTGGCCGGGCAGCTCGCAGGTGAAGGCCAGCTGCAGGTCCTTGTCCAGCTGGTCCACCGTGATCCCGAACGCGGCCGCGGCCTCGGCCTTGGTGACCCCGGGCCGGGCCTGCAGCCAGGGGACCAGCGCCAGCAGCCGGGCCAGCTGGGCCGCCGCGGCCGCCATCAGGCCGCCCCGCCGGCCACGGCCCGCAGCCGCTCGATGACGGCCTCGCGCAGCTCGACCGGTCCCTCGACCACCACCGCGGAGCCATACGAGGCGATGTCCTCGGCCAGCCGCTCGAGGTCGGTGAACCCGATCTGCAGCCGGTCGTACCCGGTCGCCGGGTCGGCGTCCGAGGTGGCCGACTCGGCCTGGCGGCGCAGCCCGTAGCCGGCGTCCGGGCGGACCAGCACCCGCGCCCGACCCCTGACCAGGACCGGGTCGGTGGCCGTGACCCGCTCGCGCGGGTCCACGTCCGCAGGCACCGTGTACGCGCCGTCCGGGCCGTCGCTCCCGACCGCCCCCACGATCCGGGACAGCCGGAACACCCGCTCGTCGTGCCGGTCCCGGTCGAACCCGACGACATACCAGCGGCCCTGCTGCGACACCACGCCCCAGGGCTCGAGGTGCCGTTCGGCGGTCTCGGCGCTGCCGGGGTTCCGGTAGCCGAACCGGACCGGACGGCGGGCCGCCACGGCCGCGGTGAGGGGGCCGAAGGCGGCCTCACCCCCGGACATCCGGGGCTGCACCGCTGGCAGGGCGTCCGGGTCCACGTCGACGCCGTCCGCCTCGAGCTTGCGCAGCGCTCGGGCCGCGGCCTCGGCCTGGCCCTCCTCCCGCCAGACCCGGGCGGCCACCGCCACGGCGGTCATCTCCGGTGCGGTCAGGTGCAGCTCGGGCAGTGCGTAGGCGGCCGGCTCGATCCGGTAGCCGGGCTCGTCATGGCCGGGGCCGAGCTCGGCGGTCTCGAGGGGCACGCCCATCTCGCGCAGCTCGTTCTTGTCCCGCTCGAACATCCGTTCGAACGCCTCGACGGTCGGGCACGCCGCATAGTCGGGGATCGCCGCGCGCAGCCGGTCCTTGACCACCGGGCGCTGCGCGCTGGCCAGGCACAGCACCAGCTGCAGGAGCCGTTCGGTCTTGGACTCAGACATCGTGGACTCGGCGGACTGCGGGGGTGCTACCGCACGCCGAGCAGGTCGATCACGAACACCAGCGTCCGGCCGGACAGCCGGTGCCCGCCACCGGCCGCGCCGTACGCCTGCTCCGGAGGGATGACCAGCTGGCGGCGGCCGCCGACCTTCATGCCCGGGATGCCGTCCTGCCAGCCCTTGATCAGCCCGCGCAGCGCGAACTCGATCGGCTCGCCCCGGTTCCACGACGAGTCGAACTCCTCGCCCGTGTCGAACTCGACCCCCAGGTAGTGGACGAGCACGGTCGCCCCGGCCACCGCCTCGGCGCCGTCCCCGACGGCCAGGTCGGTGATCTGCAGCGTCGTCGGCGGCTCGCCCCCTGGGAAGTCGACCTCGGGCTTCTCGCTCACGCGTCCGGTCCTCTCGCTGGGATGGGCTCACGACGGTGCGGCGAGCCGGTCGGCCCACCCTAGGGCAAGCGGCCGGCCCCTTCATGGCGGCGGCGTCGCCATGGGTGGGTCACATCGACGCGATCAGCTTCTCCACCCGTTCGTCGACGGACCGGAACGGGTCCTTGCACAGCACGGTGCGCTGCGCCTGGTCGTTCAGCTTCAGGTGCACCCAGTCCACGGTGAAGTCGCGGCGCCGCTCCTGCGCCCGGCGGATGAACTCCCCGCGCAGCCGTGCCCGGGTGGTCTGCGGCGGGATGCTCTTGGCCTCGAACACGTCGAGGTCCCGGACCACCCGCTCCACCAGGCCGCGCCGCTCCAGCAGGTAGTACAGGCCGCGACGGCGGCTGATGTCGTGGTAGGCGAGGTCCAGCTGCGCCACCCGGGGGTGCGCCAACGACAGGTCGTGCTTGTCCTGGTAGCGCTCGATCAGCCGGCGCTTGACCACCCAGTCGATCTCACGCTCCACCAGCGCCAGCTTGTCGCTCTCGACCGCCTCGAGGGTGCGGCCCCACAGGTCCAGCACCCGCTTGGCCACCACGTCGTCGGTGCCGCGACGCTCGACGAAGTCCCTGGCCTTGGTGAAGTACTCGGTCTGGATGTCCAGCGCGCTGACCTCGCGGCCGTTCGCCAGCCGTACGGTGCGGCGCCCGGTCATGTCGTGGCTGATCTCGCGGATCGCCCGGATCGGGTTCTCCAGGCTGAGGTCGCGGAGCACCACGCCGGCCTCGATCATGCGCAGCACCAGGTCGGCGGAGCCCACCTTGAGCAGGGTGGTCGGCTCGGCCATGTTCGAGTCGCCCACGATGACGTGCAGCCGGCGGTACTTCTCGGCGTCCGCGTGCGGCTCGTCCCGGGTGTTGATGATCGGGCGGCTGCGGGTGGTGGCGCTGGAGACGCCCTCCCAGATGTGCTCGGCCCGCTGGGACAGGCAGTACACGGCGCCGCGCGGGGTCTGCAGCACCTTCCCGGCCCCGGCGATGAGCTGCCGGCTGACCAGGAAGGGGATGAGGACGTCGGACAGCCGGCCGAAGTCGCCGCCGCGCCCGACCAGGTAGTTCTCGTGGCAGCCGTAGGAGTTGCCGGCCGAGTCGGTGTTGTTCTTGAACAGGTAGACGTCCCCGGGGATGCCCTCCTCGTGCAACCGCCGTTCGGCGTCCACGAGCAGCCCCTCGAGGATCCGCTCCCCCGCCTTGTCGTGCGCGACCAGCTCGGTCAGGTCGTCGCACTCCGGGCTCGCGTACTCCGGGTGGCTGCCGACGTCCAGGTACAGCCGGGCGCCGTTGCGCAGGAACACGTTGCTGCTGCGGCCCCACGAGACCACCCGGCGGAACAGGTACCGGGCGACCTCGTCCGGGGAGAGCCGGCGCTGCCCGCGGAAGGTGCAGGTGACGCCGTACTCGGTCTCGATGCCGAAGATGCGGCGGTCCATCGACTCAGCCTAGGCCCGCTGCTCAGCCACCGCTGAGCAGCGCGCCGAGCTGGTCGCCCACGATGCGGCGGAACTTGCGGGCCAGCGGCCGGGTCCGGTCCAGCACGGCCACCTCCAGCTGGCCGGCGCCGAGCTCCCGCGGCTCGCCGCCACCGTGCTCGGCCAGGGTGCCCACGGCCAGCTGCAGCGCCGGGGCGAGCGGCTGGCCCTCCTCGTAGCTCTCGGCGAGCGCGTCGGTGATCTGGGCCGCCTGGCCACCCATGGCGACGAAGCCGTGCTCGTCGGCGACCGAGCCGTCGAAGGTCAGCCGGTACATCTGGTCCTCGGGTGCGGTGTCGCCGACCTCGGCCACCACGATCTCCACCTCGTACGGCTTGTTCGTCTCGGTGAAGATGGTGCCCAGAGTCTGCGCGTACGCGTTGGCGAGGCTGCGTCCGCTCACGTCCCGCCGGTCGTAGGAGTAGCCGCGCATGTCGGCGTGCCGGACGCCGGCCACCCGCAGGTTCTCGAACTCGTTGTACTTGCCCACCGCCGCGAACGCGATCCGGTCGTAGATCTCGCTGACCTTGTGCAGCGCCCGCGAGGGGTTCTCGGCCACGAACGCGATGCCGTCGGCGTACTGGACGACGACCACGCTGCGCCCGCGGGCGATGCCCTTGCGGGCGTAGTCCGCCTTGTCCTTGATGATCTGCTCGGGCGAGACGTAGAAGGGCATGGACACCGGGAGACGTCCTTAGCGGGTCGGGTCGGGTGGGTTCGGGCCTGGTGGTCCGGGGAGGGGCCGGCTAGGGCAGCGGGGCGTTGGGGCCGTCGGGGCGGGCCATCCGGGCCGCGACGACGCGGTCGACGACCGCGCCGACCTCGTCGTCCGGCAGTCGCCGGAAGCCGGCCTCGGTGACGGCCGTGACGACCGGGAAGATCCGTCGGGCGAGGTCCGGTCCGCCGGTGGCGGAGTCCTCATCGGCGGCGTCGTACAGCGCCTCGACACAGGCCGCGACGGCCTGGTCCTCGCGCAGCTGCGGACCGTAGAGCTTCTTCAGCGCCCCGCGGGCGAACAGCGATCCGGAGCCGACCGAGTGGAACGAGTGCTCCTCGTACCGCCCGCCGGTCACGTCGTAGGAGAAGATCCGGCCGATCCGGCGATCGAGGTCCCAGCCGGCGAACAGCGGGACGACGGCGAGTCCCTGCATGGCCATCCCGAGGTTGCCGCGCACCAGCGCGGACAGCCGGTTGGCCTTGCCGTCCAGCGACAGCGACGTGCCCTCGATCTTCTCGTAGTGCTCGAGCTCGACCTGGAACAGCCGCACGACCTCGATGGCCAGGCCGGCCGCACCGGCGATCCCCACGCAGGAGAACTCGTCGGCCGGGAACACCTTCTCGATGTCCCGCTGGGCGATGACGTTGCCCATCGTCGCCCGCCGGTCCCCCGCCATGATGACGCCGCCCGGGTAGGTGGCGGACACGATCGTGGTGCCGTGCGGGACGTCGACCGGGCCGCCCGGTAGCGGACGGCGGCTGGGCAGCAGCTCCGGCGCCTGCTCGGACAGGAACTCGGTGAACGAGGCGTTCCCTGGGGCGAAGTAGGGCGAGGGCAACCGACCGTCGATGCGAGAGTCTCCCACCGTCACTGACCGCCCTTCTGCACGAACCCGCGGACGAACTCCTCGGAGTTGGTCTCGAGGACCTCGTCGATCTCGTCGAGCAGCGAGTCCACGTCGTCGTCCAGCGCGGCCTTGCGTTCGGCCACCTCGGCGGCGGTCTCCTCGGCCTGGGCCGTCTCCTCGGCCTCATCGGCCCGGCGCTGAGCTCGGTCCTGCCCGCCAGCGTCCTTGCTGCTCATGGCACCCTCCCGCGCTCGTCCAACCGCTCGTTCGACTCTAGTCGTCGGCACGGCGGGTCTGCCCGATGAGCGGCTCAAGACGGGCCGTCACGCGCGCCGATCTTCTTAGCCGGGGGTTATCCAGCGGCTCGCGGCCGCTTAGCGCGCGAGAAGGGACCGTCGTTCCATGGAGTTCACCCCTCGCCGTCGCGACCACGCGGTTCACGTCGTCGACGCGCTCACCGCGAGCTTCGTCGCCGGATCCATCGTGGCCACCGGGGCGGTCGCCGCCACCTTCGCCGGACCGACCACCGCTGCCGCCCCCATGACAGCCACCGCTGACCAGGCCGCCGCGGCCGCGCCGGCCGCCCAGGGTGGCGCGCCGGGTGCGCTCGCCCCCGCCGCGGTGCGCCCCACCGGCGCCACCACGGCCAAGGCCCCGGCTGCCGCGACGGCCAAGACCACCGCAGCGGCCACCGCGGCGGCGCAGCCGGCCGATCGGACGACCACCCAGACCACCACCAAGGTGACCGCCGGCTCGACGCCGGCGGCCAGGACGGCCAGCCAGCCGGCCGCGAAGGCAGGGACCGCCACAACCGCGCCGGCGCCTCCGACCAAGTCCGCCGCCGCGCCGAGCACCCCGGCCCCGCAGCCGGTGACCCAGCCGGCCGCTCCGCCACCGGCTCCGGCCCCCACCCCGAAGCCGGCGGCCACCACGCCGCCGCCCGCCGCCGCGCCGAGCGCCTCGACGAAGCCATCGGGAGGGTGAATAGTGGCCACGGTGGTCGAGCTCGCCACTGACTGGCCGCTGTGGAGCGGGACCGCACGGGTCGTCGTCCGTGCGGAGTCCGCCGACTCCGACCTGTTGGCCGCGGCCCGCGCGATCACCGAGGGCGAGGTCGCCGCGATCGACCGGGCGGCCAGCCGGTTCCGCACCGACTCCGAGGTCGCGGCGCTGGCCACGTCCGGAGGCCGGGCCGTCCCCGTCTCCCCCGTGCTCCTGCAGGCGCTGCAGGTGGCGCTGCGGGCCTCGGCGCTGACCGACGGCGCGGTCGACTCCACCCTCGGCGGGGCGCTCGTGGCCGTCGGCTTCGACCGCGACTTCGCCGCCCTACCGGCCGACCGCGCCACCGCCATCGCGCCGGTGCGGCGCACGGTCTCCTGGCGCGATGTGGAGGTCGATGCCGCAGCCGGGACGGTGCGGGTGCCCCCGGGCGTGCTGCTCGACCTGGGTGCGACCGCGAAGGCGCTCGCCGCCGACCGGGCCGCCGACTCGGTGCTGCGCCGGTTCGGGGTCCCGGTGCTCGTGGAGCTGCTCGGCGACCTCGCCGTCCGTGGCACCGTCCCCGGCCAGCCGTGGGTGGTCGAGGTGAGCGAGGGGGGCGACTCGGCGGCCCAGCTGGTGCAGATCGAGGACGGCGGCCTGGCCACGTCGTCCACCCGGGTCCGGCACTGGCGGATGGCCGGCCAACCGGTCCACCACCTGCTCGACCCGGTCACCGGCCTGCCGGTCCGGGAGTCCTGGCGGACCGTGTCCGTGAGCGCCGCCACCTGCGTGGACGCCAACATCGCCTCGACGGCCGCCATCGTCAAGGGCGTGGCCGGGCTGGCCTGGCTGCGGTCCACCGGGCTGCCGGCCCGGCTGGTCGCCCTCGACGGCTCGGTGCTGGAGATCGGCGGCTGGCCAGCCGAAGGAACAGCATGAGAACCGGACTGGTCGGCGTCTCGACCGACCCGCAGCTGGCCTGGTTCGTGCTGCGCGCGAGCGGGCTGGTGCTGCTCGTCGTCTACACGATCTCGACCGCGCTGGGTATCGCCAGCCGGGCCGGGCAGGCCGGCCGCTGGGTGCCCCGGTTCGTCTCCAACGACCTGCACCGGCGGATCAGCCTGTTCTCGATGGCGCTGCTGTTCGCGCACGTCGCCACCGCGGTGCTCGACACCTACGTGGTGATCACCTGGACCGATGCGGTGGTCCCCTTCGTGGGCACCTACCGGCCGCAGTGGCTCGGGCTGGGCACGCTGGCGCTCGACATCCTGTTGGCGGTCGTCCTCACCAGCCTGCTGCGGCACCGGATCGGCCACCGGGCCTGGCTGGTCATCCACTACGGCACCTACGCCGCCTGGCCGCTCATGGTCCTGCACTCGCTGGGGACCGGTACAGACGCCCGCCGGCCGAGTGTGCTGCTCGTGACGCTCGGCTGCGTGGTCGTGGTCCTGCTGGCCGTCGTGGCGCGGCTGCTGGACGCCCCCGGTCGGCTCGGGGCGGCCCGGCTGGCCGCCATGGTCTCGCTGCCCCTGCTCCTCGTCGGGCTGGTGCTGTGGACCCGTCAGGGGCCGCTTGCGCCGGGCTGGTCGAACCGGGCCGGCACCCCTCCCCCGTCGTCCAGTACGGGATCGGCCAAGTGACCGTGACGACCACCTCGGCCGGGCCGGCGACGGGGACGTTCACCGCCCGGCTGCTGGCCGGCCTGCCGGCCGACGGGCGGGTCCTGGACATCGGCGGTCACCTGCGGGTGCACGGGCTGCTGCCGGAGCCCCGAGCGCACCGCCGCGGTGAGCCGTCGGTCATCGCCGAGCTGGAGGCGGCCGGGCTCACCGGGCGAGGGGGTGGCGGGTACCCGCTGGCCGCCAAGATCCGCGCCGTCCGCTCGGCGTCCGGCCTGACCCGCCGGCCGGTGGTCGTGGTCAACGGCGCGGAGAGCGAGCCGGCGTCCCGGAAGGACTCGGTGCTGCTGGCCAAGGCGCCGCACCTGGTGCTGGACGGCGCTCAGGTGGTGGCCGACGCCGTGGGGGCCCGCGAGATCATCGTGTGGCTGCACCGCGGGCCCGGCGGCGGACCCAGCGGGGCGCGTACCGCCGTCGAACGGGCCGTCGCGGAGCGGGACGACCGCGGGATGGTGCGGCAGCCCGTTCGGGTCGTCGACGGCCCGGCGCGCTACGTGGCCGGCGAGGCCTCGGCGCTGGCCCGACACCTGTCCGGCGGCGGGGCGCGGCCGCAGACGACGCCCCCGCGGGTGTCCGAGCGTGGCGTGGGCGGGCGCCCCACCCTGGTCTCCAACGTCGAGACGCTGGCGCACGCCGCACTGATCGCCCGGCACGGCGCCGACTGGTTCCACCAGGTGGGCACCCCCGAGGAGCCGGGCACCCTGCTGATCACCGTGTTCGGGGCGGTCCGCTCCCCCGGCGTCCTCGAGGCTGCAGCCGGGACCACCCTCGGGGCCGTGGTGCACGCTGTCGGCGCGCTCACCGCGCCGCCCGCGGCCGTGCTGGTCGGCGGCTACGCCGGCGGCTGGCTGCGGCCGACCGAGGCCTGGCCGGTGCCCTACTCGCGGGCCGGACTGCGCTCGGTGGGGCTGGCCCCCGGGGTGGGGCTCGTGGGCGTGCTGCCCGCGGACCGCTGCGTCGTCGTCGAGACGGCCCGGCTGGTCGGCTGGCTGGCCGGGGAGAGCGCCGGGCAGTGCGGCCCGTGCCTGAACGGGCTCCCAGCGCTGGCGGTCGGGCTGCGCCAGCTGGCCGGCGAGGTCGGCCGGGCCGCCCGGGCCACCGAGCTGCCGGCCCGGCTGGCCCGGTGGGCCGGCATGGTCGACGGCCGCGGAGCCTGCCACCACCCGGACGGAGTGGCCGCGTTGGTGCGCTCGCTGCTCAGCCACTTCGCCGACGACGTGGCCGCACACGCCGACGGCCGGCCCTGCGACGCGGCGCGCACGGTGCCCTACCTCGGCTACCTGCCGCTGCCCGCCCCGGACCCGGTCGCGCGGCTGGACGGCGCGCTGTGGCGCTGAACGCCGACGCCACGGGCCAGTGGTCCGGGCCGGTCGGGCCCCGGCTGGTCGTCGACTGGATCAAGTGCGAGGCGCACGGGCTGTGCGCCGAGCTGCTGCCGGAAGTGGTCAGCCTGGACGACTGGGGCTACCCGATCATCCGGGGCCCGGTCCCGCCGCACCTGGAGTTCCTGGCCAACCGGGCCAAGGCGGCCTGCCCGGTCCTGGCGCTGCGCCTCACCCGGACCCGGACCCGGTGAGCGTGCGCAGCAGGTCAGCGGCCGTCGGGCTGGCGTCGAGCAGCGCGCCCACGTGGGCCCGACTGCCGCGCAGCGGCTCCAGCGTGGGTACCCGCTGCAGTGAGTTGACGCCGGGCAGGTCGAAGATGACCGAGTCCCAGGACGCGGCCGCGACATCGCCCGGATAGCGGCGCAGGCACTCCCCGCGGAAGTAGGCCCGGGTGTCCTCAGGAGCCCGGTCCACGGCTGCCAGCACCGATTCCTCGGGGTGCAGCCGTTGCATGCGCCCGCGGGCGAGCAGCCGGTGGTGCAGTCCCTTGTCCGGGCGCACGTCGCTGTACTGCAGGTCCACGGCCTGCAGCCGGGCGCTGTCCCAGCCCAGTCCGTCGCGGTCGCGGTAGGCCTCGAGCAGCTGCAGCTTGGCCACCCAGTCCAGCTCGGTGGCCAGCGTGGACGGGTCGGTGGCCAGCCGGGTGAGCACCGACTCCCACCGCTCCAGGACGTCGACGGTGTCGTCGTCGGCGTCGGCGCCGTACCGGTCCTCGATGTACTTGCGGGCCTGGTCGAGGTACTCCAGCTGCAGCTGGAGGCCGGTCAGCTTCCGGCCGTCGCGCAGGGTCACCGGGTGACGCAGGGTCGGGTCGTGCGAGACGGCGTGCAGCTCGGCCACCGGGCGGGCCGGGGTCAGGTCCACGCCGTCCAGCCAGCGGTCCTCGATCATGGACAGCACCAGCGCGGTGGTGCCCAGCTTGAGGTAGGTGGACACCTCGGACAGGTTCGCGTCGCCGATGATCACGTGCAGGCGGCGGTACTTGTCGGCGTCGGCGTGCGGCTCGTCGCGGGTGTTGATGATCGGCCGCTTGAGCGTGGTCTCCAGGCCGACCTCCACCTCGAAGTAGTCGGCCCGCTGGCTGAGCTGGAACCCGTGCTCGGCGCCGTCCTGGCCGATCCCGACCCGGCCCGAGCCGCAGACCACCTGGCGGGACACGAAGAACGGGGTCAGGTGCCGGACGATCTCCGGGAACGGGGTCTGCCGGGACATCAGGTAGTTCTCGTGCGTGCCGTAGGAGGCGCCCTTGTTGTCCGTGTTGTTCTTGTACAGGACCAGCTGCTGGCCGCCGGGCAGTTGGGCGGCCAGGGTGGCAGCCCTGGCCATGATGACCTCGCCGGCCTTGTCCCAGCGGACGGCGTCGCGCGGGTTGGTCACCTCGGGCGAGGAGTACTCGGGGTGGGCGTGGTCGACGTACAGCCGGGCCCCGTTGGTGAGGATGACGTTGGCCAGGCCGAGGTCCTCGTCGGTCAGCTGGCTGGCGTCGGCGGCCTCGCGGGCCAGGTCGAACCCGCGCGCGTCGCGCAGCGGGTTCTCCTCCTCGAAGTCCCAGCGGGCCCGACGGGTCCGGCCGGCGTCCAGCGCGTAGGCGTTGACGACCTGCGACGAGGTGAGCATCGGGTTGGCCCCGCTCTGCCCCGGCGCCGAGATGCCGTACTCGGTCTCGATCCCCATGACCCGACGCACTGTCATGACCCGAGGGTAGGCCGCGGCCGACCGATGGGCGTCAGAGGTACTGGCCGGTGTTGGCCACGGTGTCGATGGAGCGGCCGGCCTCGGGTCCCTTCTTGCCCTGGACGAGGGTGCGGATGAAGACGATCCGCTCGCCCTTCTTGCCCGAGATGCGGGCCCAGTCGTCCGGGTTGGTGGTGTTCGGCAGGTCCTCGTTCTCCTTGAACTCGTCGATGCAGGCCTCGAGCAGGTGCTGGACCCGGATGCCCCGCTGGTTGCGGTCCAGGAAGTCCTTGATCGCCATCTTCTTGGCCCGCATGACGATGTTCTCGATCATGGCGCCGGAGTTGAAGTCCTTGAAGTAGAGGGTCTCCTTGTCGCCCCCGGCGTACGTGACCTCGAGGAACTGGTTCTCCTCCGCCTCGTCGTAGATCTTCTCGATCGCGCGCTGGATCATCCCGGCCACCGTGGCGTCCCGCGACCCCTCGTGCTCGGCCAGGTCGTCGGCGTGCAGCGGCAGCTCCGGGGTCAGGTACTTGCTGAAGATGTCCCGGGCCGCCTCGGCGTCCGGCCGCTCGATCTTGATCTTCACATCCAGCCGGCCGGGCCGCAGGATGGCCGGGTCGATCATGTCTTCGCGGTTGGACGCGCCGATGACGATGACGTTCTCTAGGCTCTCCACGCCGTCGATCTCGGACAGCAGCTGGGGCACGATGGTGTTCTCGACGTCGGAGGACACCCCCGAGCCGCGGGTCCGGAACAGCGAGTCCATCTCGTCGAAGAAGACGATGACCGGCGTGCCCTCGCTGGCCTTCTCCCTGGCCCGCTGGAAGACCAGCCGGATGTGCCGCTCGGTCTCCCCTACGTACTTGTTCAGCAGCTCGGGGCCCTTGATGTTGAGGAAGTACGACTTGCCCTCGGCCCGGCCGGTGCGCTCGGCGACCTTCTTGGCCAGCGAGTTGGCGACCGCCTTGGCGATCAGCGTCTTGCCGCAGCCGGGCGGCCCGTACAGCAGGATGCCCTTGGGTGGGCGCAGCTGGTGCTCCCGGAACAGGTCCGGGTGCAGGTAGGGCAGCTCGACGGCGTCCCGGATGGCCTCGATCTGCTCGGCCAGCCCACCGATGCCGCTGTAGTCGATGTCCGGGACCTCTTCCAGGACGAGCTCCTCGACCTCGGACTTCGGCACCCGCTCGTACACGTACCCCGACCGCGGCTCCAGCAGCAGCGAGTCGCCGGCCCGCAGCGGCTGGTCGGCGAGGGTGTCGGCCAGCTGGACGACACGCTCCTCGTCGGCCCGCCCGATGACCAGCGCCCGCTCGCCGTCCGGGAGCAGCTCCTTGAGCATGACGACCTCGCCGAGCTTCTCGAACTCCATCGCCCGGACGACGTTCATGGCCTCGTTGAGCATGAGCTCCTGGCCGCGGCGTAACGCCGCGGCGTCGACCTCGGGGCTCACGGCGACCCGCAGCTTGCGCCCGCCGGTGAAGATGTCGAGGGTGCCGTCGTCGTGCCGGGCGAGGAACACCCCGAACCCGGACGGCGGCTGGGCCAGCCGGTCGATCTCCTCCTTGAGGGCGACCATCTGGTCGCGCGCTTCGCGCCGGGTGGCGGCCAGCCGCTGGTTCTGGGCGCCGGCCTGCGCGAGCTCGGTCTCGCGTGCGGTCAGTCGCTCTTCCAGGGCGCGCAGTCGCGAGGCCCGAGCGTCATCGTCGTAGGTCGACATCGTGCTCACCTCCCGCCGTTGCGGTCGGTTCGACCCTATCGGGCTTCCACCCGGTCGATCGCCGCTCCGGCCAGCATGTCGTGCGCTTCGATCCTGTCGCATGGCGGTCGGGTAACGGCCAGGTGTCAGTCGTCGACCGCACCGTCCCAGCATGGTCCTTGGCGGCTTTCATCGGCAGGTGTCCTGGCAGACCAAAGCGCGAGCAGTCGATCCCAGGGTCCAGAGCGAGCCGGATCAGCCGGCGAGCCGCCAGGCGACCAGACCGAACAGCACGCCCAGCGCGTTGGTCGCCCAGTGCATGCCGGCGCTGGCCAGCAGGTGGCCGCTGCGGCGCCTCAGCTCACCGGCGACCACCCCGCCCAGCGCGGTGAAGGCCACGGTGCCCGCGACGACCAGCAGGGTCGCCGATGCGCCCGCACCCCGGACGGCGTCCGACATGCCCTGGTTGGCCGAGGCGAGGTGCAGCGACGGGAGGATGTGCCACAGGCCGAACAGCGCCGACGTGGTGACCAGCACGCGCCACGTCGTCATGTGCCGTCCGAGCATCCCCCACAGCACGGACCGGAAGGCGATCTCCTCCACCAGGACCGTGCCGAGCGGGATGACCACGAACGCGGACATCAGGGCGCCCGGGACGGCGAGGTGGTACCGCGCGTCCAGGAAGGCCGTCCGGGTCTGCGGCAGCAGCACCCCGACCAGGTAGGCGGCGCCCACGATGCTGACGGCAGTCAGGGCCCAGCGGACCCCCGAGCCGACCCGGTCCAGGCCCAACCCCAGCTGCGACCAGCTCAGGCCGGTCCGGCGGGCGAAGCCGACGAGCGCGACGGCGACGAGCGGACCGAGCCACAGCGAGCCCCACCCCAGGTGAACCGCGACGTTCACCCCGAGCATCACCAGCAGCACGGCCACGGTGGCGGCCGCTGCCGGCACGCGACGAAGAGTGGGCGTGGGCTGCGCGAGGGGACGCTCGAGCTCAGCCAGCACCTTGCCCATTGTGCCGGACCCCCCAGCGGCGGGACCAATCGTCGGCGTGGCTGGACCGCTCCGGACGGCCGCAGCGGTCCGCGCTGCGCCGACGGTTAGCCGGCCGGCGTGAACCGGCCGGCTGAGGCCACCGTCCAGCTGCGCGCATAGGGCCGGTCGGGGCAGCACAGCGGCACCTTGTGCGAGGAGTAGGTCCGGCCCTGCACGCGCAGCACGTCCCGCTGCACGCTCACCCCGCTGACCATGACCTCCTGGGCCGGGTCCACGAGCACCGAGTGCACCCTGGGGCCGGCCGGCGAGGGCAGCACGGCGTACACCCCGGACGGCGGGTTCCCGGCCGGCGCGTCGCAGTGGCCGGTGACGACCGCCCCGGACGCCGCCCCGGCGCCCAGCGGTACCTCGCTGTCGATCACCACGCCCACGTCGGCGGGGCAGTCCAGGTCCTTGCGCAGCTGGTCGACGGGCACCGCGATCAGCCCGCTGGCCCGCTCACCGGCGACGGTCCCGCCGGTGCTCCCCCTCGCAGCGTCGGCGACCGGGCCCGGGTGGAAGAAGCCGATCAGGCCGATGGCGGCGGCCGCCGCGACCGTGGCGACGGCAGCGGCCAGGGGGACGGTGCGGCGGCGACCAGTGCTCATGGGACCAATCGGGCGTACGGGAGAAATCCGGCATGCCGACGGTACCCGCCCCGCGCGCACGTCCGAAGCCACCGGCGTGCCGTCCGGGCGTGTCGGGCGCTACTCCTGCGCCTGGGCCGCGGCCGTTGCGGCTGCCTGGGCCGCCGCCTTGGCCGGACGCCGGCGGACGGCGGGCGGTGTCACGCCGTCGGCCAGCCGCCGGGTCTGCACCAGGAAGCCGGTGTGCCCGATCATCCGGTGGTCCGGCCGCACGGCCAGCCCCTCCACGTGCCAGGTGCGCACGAGCGACTCCCAGGACGCCGGCTCGGTGAACCGGCCGTCGGCCCGCAGCGCCTCCACGAGGGTCGACAGCTGGGTCACGGTGGCGACATAGCCGATGAGTACGCCGCCGGGGACCAGTGCGGTCGCCACGGCGTCCAGGCACTCCCAGGGTGCGAGCATGTCGAGCACCGCCCGGTCGACCTCCCGGTCAGCGAGGACGTCCTGCAGGTCCCCCACCGTGAGCGTCCAGGCCGGGTGCGGCTGGCCGAAGAACGTCTCCACGTTGCGGCGCGCGATCGCCGCGAAGTCCTCGCGCCGCTCGTAGGAGGACACCAGGCCGGTGTCCCCCACGGCGCGCAGCAGCGCGCAGGTCAGCGCTCCGGAGCCGACCCCAGCCTCGACCACCCGCGCGCCGGGGAACACGTCGGCCAGGGTGACGATCTGGGCGGCGTCCTTGGGGTAGACCACCGCCGCCCCGCGCGGCATGGCCAGCACGAAGTCGGCGTACAGCGGCCGCAGCGCCAGGTACTCCACCCCGCCGGTGGACCGGACCACGGTGGCGGACGGCGCCCCGATGAGCTCGTCGTGCGCGATTGCGCCCTTGTGGGTGTGGAACTCCCGGCCCGGCTCGAGCACGACGGTGTGCTTGCGGCCCTTCGGGTCGGTCAGCTGGACCCGGTCCCCGGCCTGGAACGGTCCGCGCTGCGCGGCTCCGGTGGGCACCGGGGTGGGCTCGGTCACGGGCGCCAAGGCTACCGACCTCCGGCCGCCGTCCCGACCAGCGGCTAGACCCCGCTGAACGCGCGCTGCACGTCGGCGGCGGACAGCACGCCCTGGACCCGGCCGTCCGGGTCCTGCACGAGGTACTCGGTGGCGGGGGTCTGCTGCAGCGCGGTGATCATGGCTTCCCCGCTCAGGTCGGTCCGCAGCACCAGGCCCGGCTCGAGTCGGCGGGCCACCGTCCCGACGTTCACCCAGGGTCGTCGCTCCTCAGGGGTCGCCGCGACCGCCGCCTCGCTGACCAGGCCCGTGGGCCGCTGCTCGCTGTCGGTCACGACGAGAGCGCCCGCCCCGGACTCCGAGAGCTGGCGCAGCGCCTCCGCGAGCGGCACGTCGGCGGTCACCGGGAGTGCGGAGCGCACCAGCCCCCGCACGGTGAGCGCGGGCAGCCGGGCCCTGACCTTGGCCGCCCGCAGCGACTGCGTGGACCCGGTCCACAGGAACACCGCGATCACCACGGCCCAGACCATGAAGAACGTGTCCGGCGCGGTGCCGGACAGCCAGGCCAGCAGGAACGGCAGCAGGGCCGTGAGCAGCGCCACCACGCGACCGGCCCAGCTGGCCACGATGCTGCCGGTGAGCTCGCGGCCGGAGATCTTCCAGACGACGGCGGCCAGCATGCTGCCGCCGTCCAGGGGCAGGCCGGGCAGCAGGTTGTACACCCCGACGAAGAGGTTGGCCGCGGTCAGCTGGAACAGCAGCAGGTGGACCAGCTGCCCCGACGAGGTCAGGGTCAGCCCGGCCATCCCGAGCCCGGCCAGCACCAAGGTGGCGGCTGGTCCGGCCCCCGAGATGGCGAAGTCCCGGCCGGGGGTCGGGGCCTTGCGGTCCAGCGCCGTGACGCCGCCCAGCATGTACAGCGTGATCGAGCTGACCGGCAGGCCGAACGCCCTGGCCACCGCCGCGTGGGCCACCTCGTGGATGAGGATGGACAGGTAGAGCAGTGCGGCGAACATGATCGCGACCAGGTACTTGGTCGACCCGATGCTCGGGTCGTAGTTCTGGATGCTGGGCAGGAACGCCAACGCCAGCAGCCCGGCGGTGACGAACAGCGACACGTTCGCGTAGATGGGGATGCCCAGGAAGGACCCCACCTTGACGCCCTGGGCCCGCTGCGGCGTGCGCGGTGTCCCGCTCCCGCCGTCGCTGCTCATCTCTTGATGTTAGTCGGACCTGTCGGTGGGGTCGCCTACGCTCGCCGCATGACCTCGACCGACGTCCTGGGGCTGGCCCCGGTCGCACTGTCCCCGTCCCGGACGGCGGACTTCCTGACCTGCCCCCTGCTCTACCGGTTCCGGGTGGTCGACCGGTTGCCGGAGCCGGCGAGCGTGGCGGCCACCCGCGGCACCGTGGTGCACGCCGTTCTGGAGCGGCTGTTCGACCTGCCCGCGGTGGAGCGCACCCTCGAGCAGGCCAGCGCCCTTCTCGGTCCGCAGTGGCGGCGGCTGCTCGAGTCCGAGCCCGAGCTCGGCGCGCTGTTCGACGGCGCCGACGCGGACGCGGACGCCGCGCTGGCCGAGTTCCTGGCCGGCGCCGAGCGGCTGCTGGGCAGCTACTTCGAGCTGGAGGACCCGAGCCGGCTGGAGCCCGCCGACCGCGAGCTGTACGTCGAGGCGACGCTGCCGTCGGGGCTGACCCTGCGCGGCTACGTGGACCGGCTCGACGTCGCGCCGAGCGGTGACCTGCGGGTGGTCGACTACAAGACCGGGAAGGCCCCGAAGGCCGGCTTCGAGGCCAAGGCGCTGTTCCAGATGCGCTTCTACGCGCTGGTGCTGTGGCGCACCCGCGGGGTGGTGCCGCGGCTGCTGCAGCTGCTGTACCTGGGCAGCGGCGAGGTGCTGCGCTACCAGCCGGATGAAGCCGACCTGCTGGCCACCGAGCGCAAGGTGCACGCGGTGTGGGCCGCCATCAGCAAGGCGGCCGAGACCGGCGACTGGCGACCCAGCCCGTCCCGGCTGTGCGACTGGTGCGCCCACCAGGCCCTGTGCCCGGAGTTCGGGGGCACCCCGCCGCCGCTGCCGGTGCCGGACACCCCCGCGGACCCCGACGCCGAGCTGCCCTCCCCGCGGACCCCGGTCGACGAGGTCTGACCGGTCAGGGTCCGGTCCGGAACAACCCCGAGGACGGGACCGTCCCATGCCCCCTAGGCTCGGCGGCGTGAGCGACCAGACGAAGCAGCCGCAGCCCCTCTCCGCCGCACCCGCCAGCAGTGCGGCCCGGGCGGAGCACCTCAGCAAGGTCTACGGCGAGGGTGACACCCGCGTCGTCGCCCTGGACGACGTCAGCGTGTCCCTCGAGCGGTCCCGCTACACCGCGATCATGGGGCCGTCCGGCTCCGGCAAGTCCACCCTCATGCACTGCCTGGCCGGCCTCGACTCGGCGTCCAGCGGCCAGGTGTTCATCGGGGACGCCGACCTCACCACGCTGGGCGACGACGACCTGACCAAGCTGCGCCGGGACAAGGTCGGCTTCGTCTTCCAGAGCTTCAACCTGCTGCCGACCCTCACGGCGCTGGAGAACATCACGCTGCCGATGGACATCGCCGGGAACAAGCCGGACCAGGCATGGCTGGACCAGGTCATCGACACGGTGAGCCTGCGCGACCGGCTGCGCCACAAGCCCACCCAGCTGTCCGGCGGGCAGCAGCAGCGGGTGGCCGTGGCCCGCGCGCTGGCCTCCCGGCCGGAGGTCATCTTCGCCGACGAGCCGACCGGGAACCTCGACTCGCACTCCGGCGCCGAGGTGCTCGGCTTCCTGCGCTCCTCGGTCGACAACCTCGGCCAGACCGTGGTCATGGTCACGCACGACCCGAACGCGGCCGCCTACGCGGACCGGGTGCTGTTCCTGGCCGACGGCCGGATCGTCGAGGAGATGCTCGACCCGACCGCCGACCGGGTGCTCGGGCGGATGCGCCGCTTCGACGGCGGCCAGCCGGCCGCCTCGGCGGTCCCCCCGCAGGGGGTCTGAGGTGCTCCGCGCCACCTTGCGCACGCTGTGGTCGCACAAGCTGCGGCTGCTGCTGTCCGGGGCCGCCGTCGTCCTGGGCGTCGCGTTCGTGTCCGGCACGCTGGTGTTCACGGACACCCTGCAGAAGACCTTCAACGACCTGTTCACCCAGGTCTCCACCGACGTGACCGTCACCCCCAAGACGGAGTTCACCGCCGCCGAGAGCTTCGGGGCGGGCACGGCCGCCTCACTGCCGAGCAGCATGGTGGACACCATCCGCGGGGTGGACGGCGTGGCCAAGGCCGAGGGCTCGGTCTTCACCGCCGGCGTGGTCATCGTCGGCAGCGACGGCAAGGCGATCGGCACGCAGGGCGCTCCCTCGTTCGGGGTGAACTGGAGCGACGACCCCGAGCTGTCCCCGCTGCGGCTGGTGTCCGGGCGCGGACCGGCGCGGTCCGGCGAGGTGGCCATCGACTCGCAAAGCGCGGACAAGGGCGTCCTCAAGGTCGGCGACACGGCCACCCTGCTCACCTCGGGCCCGCGGGTCCAGGCGACCATCGTGGGGATCTTCCGCTACGGCAGCACCGGGAACCTGGCCGGCGCCTCGATCGCCGCCTTCGACACGGCCACGGCCCAGCAGCTGCTGCTGCAGCCGGGCCAGTTCACGTCGATCGACGTGAAGGCCAAGCCCGGCGTCGCCCAGGACACCCTCGCCGCCCGGATCCGGGCGGTCCTCCCGGCCGCCGGCACGGTGGTCAAGACCGGGCAGCAGGTCACCGACGAGAGCGCCCAGTCGATCAGCGACGGGCTGCGCTTCATCAACATCTTCCTGCTCGTGTTCGCCCTGGTCGCCCTGTTCGTGGGCACCTTCATCATCTTGAACACCTTCTCGATGCTGGTCGCGCAGCGCACCCGTGAGCTGGCCCTGCTGCGGGCGGTCGGCGCGACCCGCCGCCAGGTCCGCGGCTCGGTGCTCGGCGAGGCCGCCGTCGTGGGCACCCTGGGCGGGGTCACCGGGCTGCTGCTGGGAGTGCTGCTGGCCCTCGGGCTGCGCGCGCTGTTCAAGGTCATCGGCCTGGACATCCCCGGCGGTGGGCTCGAGCTGAAGCCCCGGACGGTGGTCGTGTCGATCGTGCTGGGACTCGTCGTCACCGTGGTGGCCGCGTACCTGCCGGCCCGGCGGGCCTCCCGGGTCCCCCCGGTGGCCGCGCTGCGTGACGACGTGACCGTGCCCAGCCGCTCGCTGCGGATCCGGCTGGTGGCCGGCGTCCCGATGGCGGTCATCGGGGTGGGCGCCCTGCTGGCGAGCGGGCCGGCGTCCGGCTCCCAGGCGGCCTCCCTGGTGGGGCTGGGCGCGCTGCTCACCCTGGTGGCCGCCATCACGCTGAGCCCGGCGCTGAGCTCCCCCGTGATCGGTGCGCTGGGGGCGCCCTGGCGGCGCTCGGCCACCGGACGGCTGGCCGTGCTCAACGCCCAGCGCAACCCCCGGCGGACCGCGTCGACGGCGTCCGCGCTGATGATCGGGCTGGCCCTGGTGAGCGCGTTCGGCATCCTCGGCGCGTCGACGACGGCGTCCACCGACGCCATCCTGGGCCAGGTGCTCAAGGCGGACTACGTGGTGACCGGGACCGGCTTCCAGCCGTTCAGCCCGGACGTCGCCAAGGCGCTGTCCGGCGTCCAGGGCGTGGGCACCGTCTCCCGGGTGCAGACCGTGCCTGCCATGGTCGACGGCCAGCGGGTCACCGGCACCGCGGTCGACCCCGACACCGTGCTCGCGGCGGTCAACCTGCCCATGGCCGAGGGCTCGATCGGGGCGTTGAGCACCGGCGGCCTGGCCGTCGACACCACCTTGGCGAAGGCCAAGGGGTACCGGCTCGGCCAGGTCATCGCAATGACCTTCCAGAGCGGGGTCGAGTCGCTGCCCCTCGTGGCGATCTACCACGCCGAGACCGGCTTCGGCGGCTACGCCATGTCGCTGCAGACCGCCCATGACGCCGGGGTGCCGGACGTCGACACGACGGTGTACGCCCTGGCCGCCCCGGGGGTCGACGGGGCCACCCTGCGGCCGGCGATCGACGCCGCACTCGCGGCGTACCCGAACGTGCAGGTGCAGGACCAGACCGAGTTCAAGGCGCAGGTCCGGGGCCAGATCAACCAGCTGCTCTCGCTGATCTACGCGCTGCTGGCACTGGCGATCTTCATCGCGGTGCTGGGCATCATCAACACCTTGGTGCTGTCGG
Source organism: Actinomycetes bacterium (assembly GCA_038252405.1). Classification (GTDB taxonomy): domain Bacteria; phylum Actinomycetota; class Actinomycetes; order Prado026; family Prado026; genus DATCDE01. Next base: position 66,397 of record JBBSAJ010000007.1, read on the forward strand.
TGGTCGAGCGGACCCGCGAGATCGGGCTGCTGCGGGCCATCGGCACCACCCGCCGCCAGCTGCGGCGGATGATTCGGGTCGAGTCGGTCGTGATCGCGGTGTTCGGGGCGCTGCTCGGCATCGTCCTCGGCCTGGTCTTCGGGGTGGCCCTGCAGCGGTCCATCGCCGACCAGGGGATCAACGTGCTGAGCATCCCGTGGGTGCTGCTGGTGGCCTTCCTCGTGGTCGCCGGGCTGGTCGGGGTGCTGGCGGCGCTGTGGCCGGCCCGCCGGGCGGCCCGGCTGGACGTGCTGCGGGCGGTCACCACCGAGTAGCGGGCCGAGCAGCCGGGCGAGCGGTGGCTCAGTCGCCGGCGACCAGGGCCCGCAGCCGGACGGCGTCCAGCTCGGTGAGCGAGCCGACGACGTGCCGGCGCGGTCCCGGCTGGATCGGCACGACGAACGGGACGGCGACGACGACGCAGCCGGCCGCCTCGGCCGCGGCGATGCCGACCGGGCTGTCCTCGAGGACCACGCAGCGGCTGGGCTGCACGCCGAGGTGCCGGGCCGCTTGCAGGTAGGGGTCCGGGTTCGGTTTGGTGCGCGGCACCTCGTCCCCGGCGATGGTCGTGGTGAAGTGGTCCCCGCCCACCGACGCGAGCACGGCGTCGACCAGCCGGCGCGGGGACGACGACACCAGCGCGCAGGGCACCCCGGCCGCCACCAGGTCGTCGAGCAGCGCCTGAGCGCCGGGGCGGTGGTCGGCGCCGTGCACCAGCAGGTCGGCCATCGCGTCGATCAGCCGCCCGGCCACCGCCGGCCAGGGCAGGTCGCTGCCGGCCTTCTCGGCCATGTACCGCGCGGCCCGCTCCATGGGCCCGCCCACGGTGTGCGCCTGGTCCTGCTCGTCCCAGTCCGCCCCGAGCTCGGCCATCACGGTGCGCTCGGCCACGAACCAGGTGTGCTCGGTGTCGACGAGCAGCCCGTCCATGTCGAACAGCACCGCCTGCAGGCTGCTCATCGGGCGTTGAAGTACTTGGCCTCGGGGTGATGGACGACCAGCGCCGACGTCGACTGCTCGGGCGCCAGCTGGAACTCCTCGGACAGGGTCACGCCGATCCGCTGCGGCTGGAGCAGGTCGGCCACCTTGGCCTGCTCCTCCAGGTCGGGGCAGGCCGGGTAGCCGAAGGAGTACCGGGAGCCGCGGTAGCCCTGGTCCAGGATCGCGCCGAGGTCGCCGGCGTCCTCGGCGGCGAAGCCGAGCTCGGCCCGGATCCGCGCGTGCCAGTACTCGGCCAGCGCCTCGGCCAGCTGCACCGACAGCCCGTGCAGCTCGACGTAGTCGCGGTAGGCGTTCTTGGCGAACAGCTCACCGGTGGCCGCCGAGATGCGCCGGCCCATGGTGACCACGGTGAAGCCGACCACGTCGGTCTCCCCCGACCCCCGGGGCCGGAAGAAGTCGGACAGGCACAGGTGCCGGTCCCGCCGCTGCCGCGGGAAGGTGAACCGGTGGCGCTCGGTGGCGCCGTCGTCGGACAGCACGACCAGGTCGTCGCCCTCGCTGACGCAGCGGAAGTACCCGTAGACCACCGCGGCCTCGAGCAGGCCCTCGGTCTGCAACCGGTCCAGCCACATCCGCAGCCGAGGCCGGCCCTGCGACTCCACCAGCTCCTCGTAGCTGGCACCGCCCTCGCCACGGCCGGGCTTGAGTCCCCACTGCCCCAGGAACAGCGCGCGCTCGTCGAGGTAGGCGGCGTACTCGGCCAGCGCGATCCCCTTGACCACCTGGCTGCCGAGGAACGGCGGGGTCGGAACGGGGACGTCGGTGGCGACGTCGGAGCGGGCGGGCAGCTGGTCGGCTGGGGTCTCGTCCGGCCGGGCCACGGACCGGACGACGCGCTCGCGCCGCGGTGGCAGGGCGTCAGTGAGCCCGCGCCGGTGCGCCATGAACGCCTCCATGAGCCGCAGCCCCTCGAAGGCGTCCCGTGCGTAGCGGACCTCACCGTCGAACTGCTCGGCCAGGTCCTGCTCCACGTAGGCCCGGGTGAGCGCCGCGCCGCCGAGCAGCACCGGCCACCGGGTGCCCACGCCGCGCTGGGTCAGCTCCGACAGGTTCTCCTTCATGACCACGGTCGACTTCACGAGCAGGCCGGACATGCCGATCAGGTCGGCGTCTGCCTCCTCGGCCGCGGCGATGATCGCACTGGCCGGCTGCTTGATGCCGAGGTTGACCACCCGGTAACCGTTGTTGGTCAAGATGATGTCCACCAGGTTCTTGCCGATGTCGTGGACGTCGCCCTTGACGGTGGCCAGCACGATGGTGCCCTTGCCGCTCTCGTCGGTGCGGTCCATGTGCGGCTCGAGGTGACCGACCGCGGTCTTCATCACCTCGGCCGACTGCAGCACGAACGGCAGCTGCATCTGGCCGGAGCCGAACAGCTCGCCGACCGTCTTCATCCCGGCCAGCAGGGTGTCGTTGACGATGTCGAGGGCGGAGTGCGTCTCCAGCGCGGCGTCGAGGTCCGCCTCGAGACCGGTGCGCTCCCCGTCGACGATGCGCCGCTGCAGCCGCTCGAACAGCGGCAGCGCGGCCAGCTCCTCGGCCCGGGACTGGCGCAGCGCGGTGGCGTCCACCCCCTCGAACAGCTCCAGGAAGCGCTGCAGCGGGTCGTAGCCTTCCCGCCTGCGGTCGTGCACGAGGTCGAGGGCGACCTGATGCTGCTCCTGCGGGATCCGGGCCGTCGGCAGGATCTTCGAGGCGTGCACGATCGCGGAATCCAGGCCCGCCTCGACGGCCTCGGCGAGGAACACCGAGTTGAGCACCTGCCGGGCGGCCGGGTTGAGCCCGAACGAGACGTTCGACAGCCCCAGCGTGGTGCGCACCCCGGGCCAGCGGCGCTTGACCTCGCGGATCGCCGCGAGGGTCTCGACGGCATCCCGACGGGTCTCCTCCTGGCCGGTGGCGATGGGGAAGGTGAGGCAGTCGACGATGATGTCCTCGACGGCCATCCCCCAGGTGCTGGTCAGGTCGATGATCAGCCGGTCGGCCACCGCGACCTTCCAGTCCGCGGTGCGAGCCTGGCCCTGCTCGTCGATGGTCAGCGCCACGACGGCCGCGCCGTGCTCCCGGACCAGCGGCATGATCCGGCGGATCCGCGAGTCCGGGCCGTCGCCGTCCTCGTAGTTCACCGAGTTGACCACCGCGCGGCCGCCGAGCATCTCCAGCCCCGCCTCCAGCACGGCCGGCTCGGTGGAGTCCAGGACGAGCGGGAGGGTGGACGCCGTGGCCAGCCGTCCGGCCAGCGCCCGCATGTCGGCCACACCGTCCCGCCCGACGTAGTCGATGCACACGTCCAGCAGGTGCGCCCCGTCGCGGTTCTGCTCGCGGGCGATCTCGACGCAGTCCTGCCACCGGCCCTCGAGCATCGCGTCGCGGAACGCCCTGGAGCCGTTGGCGTTGGTCCGTTCGCCGATCGAGAGGTAGGAGGTGTCCTGGGCGAACGGCACCGCCTGGTACAGCGAGGCGACACCCGCCTCCGGGTGCGGATCCCGAGGGGTCAGCGGGCGGCCTTGCACCCGCTCGACGACGGCGCGCAGGTGCTCGGGGGTGGTGCCGCAGCAGCCGCCGACGAGGGACAGCCCGTACTCGCGGGTGAACGTGTCGTGGGCGTCGGCCAGCTGCTCCGGCGTCAGCGGGTAGTGCGCGCCGTCGGCGGTCAGCACCGGCAGGCCGGCGTTCGGCATGCAGCTGATCAGCGGGCGGCCGTACTTGGACAGGTGCCGCAGGTGCTCGCTCATCTCGGCCGGGCCGGTGGCGCAGTTCAGGCCGATCGCGTCGATCCCGAGCGGCTCCAGCGCGGTGAGCGCCGCGCCGATCTCGGTGCCGAGCAGCATGGTGCCGGTGGTCTCGACGGTCACCTGCACGAGCACCGGGACGTCGCGGCCCGCGGCGGTGATGGCCCGCTTGGCCCCGATGACCGCGGCCTTCGCCTGCAGCAGGTCCTGGGCGGTCTCGATGAGCACCGCGTCCGCGCCGCCGTCCAGCAGCCCGGCCACCTGGTCGGTGTACGAGTCGCGCAGCTCGGCGAAGGTGATGTGCCCCAGCGTCGGCAGCTTGGTGCCGGGGCCCACCGAGCCCAGCACGTAGCGGGGCTGCTCGGGCGTTGACCAGGCGTCCGCGGCCGCTCGGGCGATGCGGGCGCCGGCCTCGGCCAGCTCCCGGATCCGCTCGGGGATGCCGTACTCGGACAGGTTGGCCAGGTTCGCACCGAAGGTGTTCGACTCGACGCAGTCGACGCCGACCTCGAGGAACGCGTCGTGCACCGCCCGGACGACGTCCGGCCGGGTCACATTGAGGATCTCGTTGCAGCCCTCGAGCCCCGCGAAGTCCTCCAGGCTCAGCGCGTGCGCCTGGAGCATGGTCCCCATCGCCCCGTCGGCGACCACGACCCGCTCGGCCAGGGCTCGGCGCAGCCCGCTCGGGCCAGCGGCGGGCCCCCGGGCGGTCTCGGTCATGATGTCGATGAGGGTACCTGGGCGACCACGTAGGCTGGCTGGGTACCGCCGGTCCACGACGAGAGCCACCGGGAGGTCTGGGGTGATCGAGCTCGACGAGCTGCCCGAGCTCAACGACCCGGTGCTGATCGCCGCGTTCGAGGGCTGGAACGACGCAGGGGACGCCGCGACCGCGGCGGTCGAGCACCTCGAGCACGTCTGGTCGGCCGAGATCATCGGCGAGCTGGACCCCGAGGACTACTACGACTTCCAGGTGAACCGGCCGCACATCGAGCTGGACACTGACGGCGTTCGGCGGATCAGCTGGCCGGGCACCCGGGTCTCGGTCGCCCGGCTGCCGAACCAGACGCGCGACGTCGTGCTCGTCCGCGGTGTCGAGCCGAGCATGCGCTGGCGCTCGTACTGCAACGAGCTGCTCGCCGTCGCTGCGGACCTCGGCGTCGAGATGGTGGTGACGCTCGGTGCGCTGCTGGCGGACACCCCGCACACCCGTCCGGTCCCGGTGACCGGCACCGTCACCGACCCCGGGCTGGCCCGCACCCTCGGCCTGGAGGAGTCCAGCTACGAGGGGCCCACCGGGATCGTCGGGGTGCTGCAGGCCGCGGGGGCGCGGGCCGGGCTGCCGGCCGTGTCGCTGTGGGCAGCGGTGCCGCACTACGTGGGGCAGCCGCCCTGCCCCAAGGCGGAGATGGCCCTGCTGCGGCGGGTCGAGGACCTCCTGGACGTGCCGGTCCCCCTCGGTGACCTGCCCGAGGAGTCGGTGGCGTGGGAGCGCGGCGTCGACGAGCTGGCCGCGGAGGACGAGGAGGTCGCCGAGTACGTGCGCACCCTCGAGGAGGCCCGCGACACCGCCGAGCTGCCCGAGGCCAGCGGCGACGCGATCGCCCTGGAGTTCGAGCGGTACCTCAAGCGCCGGGCCAGCGAGGGCCCGGACAAGGGCTTCGAGCGGAGCTGATCGTTGCTGGCCGTCGGCTACCTGCTGCTGATGGCGCTGACGCTGCGGGCGGTCCTGCGTGGCGTGCCACGCGCCGAGTGGGTGCTGCTCGTGCTGTCACTGGTGTGGGCCAGGGTGCCGGTGGCGCATGAGGGCCCCACCCTGATCCCGCTCTCGCGCAGCAACGGGCTGACCGTGAGCGACCTGCCCGGCGTGGCCGGCCTGGTGTTCGCGCTCGTGCTGCTGTGGCGGGAGCGGCAGGCCGCGCCGGTCGACACGGGCGCCGCGGCGGCTCAGCCGGACGGGTCGCCGGACAGCGCGTCCAGAGCGTCGACGCCACCCTCGCGGTAGACCGCCCAGTTCGAGTCCGGGTCGTCCGCCGTCCGCCGGGCCAGATCCTCCGCCCAGCCGCCCCGCACGCCGGCCAGCACCTCGGCCGGGTGCTCGGGGTCGCCGGACAGCGCCCGCCGCAGCTCGCGCAGGGCGGCCACCTGGCCCTCCGGATACTTCACCCCGGGGTGCCGGCGACCGGACCGGCCGATCGAGCACAGCGTCGAGTCCCCCGCGGCGGCGGTGAGCCTCGCGGTCGCCGCGGCCAGCCGCTCCTCGAGCAGCCGCGGCAGCGCTGAGCCATGGGTCACAGCGCGACCCCGAGCAGGGCGTCGACCGCCCGCCGGATCTCCTCGGGGGCGGCCGCGGCGCTGCCCCGGCCGAGCCGCACCTGCTCGACCCAACGGTCCACCGCCCGCAGCGCCCGCGGGGCGTCCAGGTCGTCGGCCAGCGCCTCGCGCAGCGCGGCCACGAGCGGTTCGGCGTCCGGGCCGGACGTCGCGGCTACGGCGGCGCGCCACCGCTCCAGCCGCGCGGTCCCCTCGGTGAGCTCGTCCGGGTGCCACTCCCAGTCGGTGCGGTAGTGGTGTGCCAGCAGGGCCAGCCGGATCGCCATCGGGTCCGCGCCGTCGCGGCGCAGCTGGGAGACGAACACCAGGTTGCCCCGCGACTTGGACATCTTCTCGCCGTCCAGCCCCACCATGCCCGCGTGCACGAAGCTGCGCGCGAACGGCCACTCCCCCGTGACCGCGTGCGCCTCGGCGGCGCACATCTCGTGATGCGGGAACACCAGGTCGCTGCCGCCGCCCTGCAGGTCGAACCCGTTGCCCAGGTGGTGCAGGGCGATCGCGGTGCACTCGATGTGCCACCCCGGTCGGCCGTGCCCGAGCGAGGAGTCCCAGGCCGGCTCATCCGGTCGGGCCGCCTGCCACAGCAGGCAGTCCAGCGGGTGCTTCTTGCCCGGTCGGTCCGGGTCGCCGCCGCGCCGGGCGAACAGCGACACCATCGTCGCGTCGTCCAGCCCGCTGACCCCGCCGAACCGCGGGTCGGCGTGCACCGGGAAGTACAGGTCGCCGCCGACGTCGTAGACGTGGCCCTGCTCGCGCAGCCGCTCGATCAGCCGAACCACCAGCGGGATCGCCTCGACCGCGCCGATGTACTCCCGCGGTGGGATGACCCGCAGCGCGGTCATGTCCCCGCGGAACACCTCGGTCTCGCGGGCGGCGACGTCGCGCCAGTCCTGGCCGGTCTCCAGCGCGCGCACGAGCAGCGGGTCGTCGACGTCGGTGACGTTTTGCACGTAGTGGACCTCGTGGCCGGCGTCCAGCCACACCCGCTGGACCAGGTCGAAGGCCAGGTAGGTGGCGGCGTGGCCCAGGTGGGTCGCGTCGTAGGGGGTGATCCCGCAGACGTACATCCGGGCGGTCGCCCCGGGCGCGATGGGGCGCAGCTCGCCGGTGGCGGTGTCGTGCAGGCGCAGCGGCGGGCCCTGCCCGGGCAGCGAGGGGACGGCGGGCGCGCTCCAGGACTCCACGAGGGGTGAGCCTACGGTGGGCCGATCAGAACGGGGGCCACGGGACGGCCGGCCAGTCGGTGCCGGGCAGCGGGTACCGGCCGGTGCTGAGCAGCCGGTCCACCCGCCGCCGGGTGGCCTGGAGCTCCCTGCGGGTGAGCAGCTCCCCCAGCCGGGTGCCCAGCCGTCGGTCCAGGTCGGCCCGCAGCCCGCGCAGCACCTGCACCGCCTCGGCCGGCAGGTGGTCGTTGCTCCACTGCCACAGCAGGGTGCGCAGCTTGTCGTCGACGGCGAAGCAGACCCCGTGGTCCACGCCGTACACCCGGCCGTCCGGGGTGGGCAGCAGGTGCCCGCCCTTGCGGTCGGCGTTGTTGATCACCGCGTCGAGCACGGCCAGCCGACGCAGGTCGCGCCGGTCGCTGCGGGCCAGCTGCACCAGGTCGACGGTCTCGTCGACGTCCACCCACAGCTGGCACATGCCCGGCCCGAACGGGCCGTCGCGAAGCACGGTCGGGGGGACGAGGTCCCAGCCGGTGGCGACCGAGACCTCGTAGGCGGCGACCTCCCGACCGGCGAGGGTGCCGTCGGGGAAGTCCCACAGCGGCCGCTCCCCCACGACCGGCTTGTGCACACAGGTCGCGGTCTCGCCGTCCAGGGTCACGGTGCAGTACAGGGTGGCGTTGGACGCGTCCACCAGGCGCCCCTGCACCTCGAGCTCACCGTCGCGCAGCAGCCGCAGGGTCTGCTCGACCGACGGGACCAGCGCGCTCATGGGCCCCAGTCTGACGGCTGTCGCGGCGTCGTGCCCGCTAGCGGCGCCGGTGACCGTTCTGCCGCGGGCACACGTGGCCGGCCGGGTCCAGCGGCAGCTCGCAGAACGGGCACAGCGGCCGTCCCGCGCTCACCACGGCCTGGCCGCGCTGGGCGAAGGCGCGCGCCGCCGACCCGGTGAGGTGCACCCGCAGCACGTCGGTCCGCGGCGGGGTCGGGATGTCGTCCCCCTCGTCCTGGGTGCCCTCGACGTCGGTGTCCTCGGTGTCCTCGGTGTCCTCGACCGCGAACGCCTCGATCACCAGCCGCTCGGTGTCGCCGTCCCACGCCAGGGTCAAGGTGCCGACCCGGAACTCCTCGTTGATCGGGGTGTCCAGCGGCGCCCGGTCGTCCAGCTCGGGCGGGGCGGCCGGCGGCACGGCGGCGATCCCGGCGCCGCGCACCTGGTCGAGCAGCTCGTTGGTGCGCTCCACGAGCAGCGCCACCTGCTGCTTCTCCAGGGCCACGCTGGTCACCCGCCCGGACCCGCTGGCCTGCAGGTAGAACGTGCGCTGGCCGGGCTCACCCACGGTGCCCACGACGAACCGGTCCGGTGGGTCGAAGTCGAAGACCTGCGGCATGCCTCAACCCTAACGGCGGGTCGCCGCCTCAGCCGCTGCCGCCACCCACCACCGCGTCACTGCTGGCGCGGCGACGCCGCTTGGGCTTGGGCCTGGGCACGAACGGCTCGAGCGGGCCACCGGTGTCGTTGACCCGGACGACGAACGGCCGCAGCGGCGTGTAGCTGATCACCGTGACCGAGCACGGGTCGACGACGATGCGCTGGAACTGGTCCAGGTGCAGCCCCAGTGCGTCGGCCACGACCGCCTTGATCACGTCACCGTGGCTGACGGCGGCCCACACGGCGTCCGGCCCGAGCCGGGTGTTGTGCTCGCGGACCGCGTCGACGGCCCTGGCCTGCATGGCGCGCAGCGCCTCCCCACCGGGGAACGTCACCGAGGAGGGATGGGCCTGGACCGCGGCCCACAGCGGGTCCTTGGCCAGCAGCTTGAGCTCGCGGCCGGTCCAGTCGCCGTAGTGCACCTCGCCCAGCCGGGCATCCACCTCGGCGGCCGGGGACGGGCGACCGTCCAGCAGCGCCGCGGCGGTCTGCTGGCAGCGCTCGAGCGGGCTGGTGACCAACGCGGCGAGCGGGACCGGGCGCAGCCGCTCGGCCAGCGCCGCGGCCTGGGCGCGGCCGGTGTCGTCCAGGTCGACGCCCGGCGTCCAGCCGGCCAGCACGCCGGAGGCGTTGGCCGCGGTGCGGCCGTGGCGGACGAGCAGCAGCGTGGTCACCCGTGCAACTTAGTGAGTCGGAGACCGGCACGGACCGGCGGCGGCAGAATGGACGGGTGATCGTCGACTGCGCGCTGTACCGGGGGGGCTCCCGTGCAGAGGAGACGCGCAACGTGCTGCGGCTGGCCTCGGAGGCCCGCCACGACCCGTCCGCCTTCGTCTGGATGGGTCTGCTCGAGCCGACCGAGACCGACCTGCTCGGCGTCTCGCGGGTGTTCGGGCTGCACGAGCTGGCCGTCGAGGACGCCGTCCAGGCCCACCAGCGGCCCAAGGTGGACACCTACCGCGACCACCTGTTCGTCGTGCTGCGGACCCTGACCTACGACGACGCCACGTCCGCGGTGGAGACCGGCGAGGTCGCGCTGTTCGTCGGGACCGACTTCGTGGTGACCGTCCGGCACGGGGTGGGCCAGGAGCTGAGCGCCGTCCGGCAGCGGCTGGAGGCCGATCCGGAGGTGCTGGCGCAGGGGCCGGCCGCCGTTCTCTACGGCGTGGCCGACGCGGTGGTGGACACCTACCTCGACGTCGCCAAGGCGCTGCAGACCGACCTCGACGGGCTGGAGACGGCGGTCTTCTCGCAGCACTTCTCGGACGCGTTCGAGCAGATCTACACGCTCAAGCGGGAGCTGCTGGAGCTGCGGCGCGCCGCCAGCCCGCTGGCCCAGGCGCTGCAGCAGGTGCAGGGCTCCCGGCTGGCGTTCGTGCCCGAGGAGGTGCGGCCGTTCTTCCGGGACGTGACCGACCACCTGGCGAGGGTAGCCGAGCAGATCGAGTCCATGGACCTGCTGCTGTCCAGCATCCTGCAGGCGCACCTGGCCCAGGTCGGGCTGCGGCAGAACTCGGACATGCGCAAGATCACCTCGTGGGCGGCCATCCTCGCCGTGCCCACCGCGATCGCCGGCATCTACGGGATGAACTTCTCGCACATGCCCGAGCTCAACTGGGCGTTCGGCTACCCGCTGGTCATGGCGGTCATGGTCGTGATCTGCCTGGGCCTGTACCGCGCCTTCAAACGCAGCGGCTGGCTGTAGTTGTCAGGGTGAGGACGCCGTATACGTCGTCCTCACCCTGACAACTCAGGCGGTGATGGTGCCGGTGCCGAGCAGCACGAAGACCAGTACGCCCACGCCGATCCGGTAGATGACGAACGGCAGGAACGAGTTGGTGGCGACGTAGCGGATCAGCCAGGCGATGACGGCGTAGCCCACCGCGAACGCGATCACCGTGGCCAGCAGGGTGGGACCCCACGCCGTCCCGCTCGTGCCGCCGATCTTCAGCGCCTCGAACAGGCCGGACGCGAGCACGGCCGGGACGGCGAGCAGGAACGCGTAGCGGGTGGCCGCCTCCCGCGTGTACCCGAGGAACAGCCCGGCCGAGATCGTGCCGCCCGAGCGGGAGACGCCGGGGATCAGCGCGCAGGCCTGGGCCAGCCCGAAGACCACACCGTCACGGGCACCGAGGTCGTGCAGCGTCTTGGCCCGACGACCCACCCGGTCCGCCACGAACAGCACCACGCCGATGACGATCATCATGGTGGCGATCAGCCGCAGGTCACGGGCCACCGTCTCGATCTGGTCGCGGAACGCGAAGCCGAGGATCGCGATCGGCAAGGTGCCGACGATGACGTACCAGCCGGTGCGGGCGTCGATGTCGCCCCGCAGCTGCGGGCGGACCAGTGAGCGGGCCCAGGTCGAGACGATCCGGACCAGGTCCTTGCGGAAGTAGATGAGCACCGCGGTCTCGGTGCCGATCTGGGTCACCGCGGTGAACGCCGCCCCCGGGTCGGGCCAGCCGGCCAGCTCGGCGACGATGCGCAGGTGCGCGGTCGACGAGATCGGCAGGAACTCGGTGAGGCCCTGAACCAGGCCCAAAACGACGGCTTGCAGCCAGCTCACTCCGCGAGCCCGGCCAGCTCGAGTGCCTCCTGCACGGTGCGCAGGGTGGCCTTGCGCTCGTCGATCGCCCCGGCGTACGAGGCCACCGAAAGGTTGGTGACGCCGGCGGCCGCGTAGGCGACCAGCCGCTCGGCGATGCGCCCCTTGGGTCCGATCAGCGAGGTCCGGTCGATGAACTCGAACGGGACGGCGGCCGCGGCGGCGGCGTACTCGCGCCGCAGGTACAGGTCCTGGACCTGCGCGGCGGCCTCGCCATAGCCCATCCGGACGGCCAGCTGGTTGTAGAAGTTCTTCTCCCGGCTGCCCATGCCCCCGACATACAGCGCCGAGTACGCGCGAACCGGCTCGGCGCAGGCCGTCAGGTCGTCGCCGACGACGACGGGGACGGTCGGGACGACCTCGAAGTCGCTGAGGTCCTTGCCCACCTTGGCCCGTCCGGCCCGCAGGCGGTCCAGCGCCTCAGCCGCGTGCTCCGGGCTGAAGAAGATGGCCAGCCAGCCGTCAGCGATCTCACCGGCCAGCTCGAGGTTCCGCGGGCCTACCGCCGCCAGGTAGATGGGCAGGTGCTCGCGCACCGGGTGCACGGTCAGCCGCAGCGCCTTGCCGGGGCCGTCCGGCAGCGGCAGGGTGAAGTACTCCCCGTCGTATCGGACCACCTTGCGTCCCAGCGCCATCCGCACGATCTCGACGTACTCGCGGGTGCGCGCCAGCGGCTTGTCGAACCGGACGCCGTGCCAGCCCTCCGACACCTGCGGGCCGGACACCCCCAGCCCGAGCCGGAACCGCCCGCCGGACAGCGTGTCCAGGGTGGCCGCGGTCATCGCGGTGAGCGCCGGCGTCCGCCCGGGGATCTGGAAGATCGCCGAGCCGACGTCGATCCGCTCGGTCTGGGCGGCGACCCAGCTGAGCACGGTCGCTGCGTCGCTGCCGTAGGCCTCCGCGGCCCACACGACCGAGTACCCGAGGCGATCGGCCTCACGGGCCAGCTCAAGGTTCTCGGCGTCGTTGCCGGCCCCCCAGTAGCCCAGGTTCAGCCCCAGCTTCATGACGGCTCCCGCCTGCCGTTAGGTGGTCGGCTCCGACTCTATCGGGGTGGGCTGGGTAGCCTTCGGCGCCATGGAGCAGCGAAGGCTCGGGACCAGCGGGCTGCGGGTGTCCCGGCTCGGTCTCGGCACGATGACCTGGGGCCGCGACACCGACGAGCACGAGGCGCGCGACCAGCTGGCCGCCTTCGTCGAGGCCGGCGGGACGCTCGTGGACACCGCCGTGGGCTACGGGGACGGGGCCAGCGAGACGGTGCTGGGCGCCCTCGTCGGTGACGTCGTCCCCCGGGACCAGCTCGTCCTGGCGACGAAGGCGGGCATCACCTTCCCCGACGGCACCCGTCGGGTGGACACGTCCCGCCGTGGCCTGCTGCGGGACCTGGAGACGTCGCTGCGCCGGCTGGGCACCGACTTCGTCGACCTGTGGCAGGTGCACACCTGGTCGGACTCCGCGCCGCTCGAGGAGACCCTCGCCGCGCTGGACGAGGCGGTGGCCTCCGGCAAGGTCCGCTACCTGGGCATCTCGAACTACAGCGGCTGGCAGACGGCGCGGGCCGCGACCTGGCAGGCCGCCTGGCCGGGGCGCACCCCGCTGGTCGCGACCCAGATGGAGTACTCCCTGCTGCAGCGCGGCATCGAGCGCGAGGTGCTCCCGGCGGCCACCGCGCTGGGGCTGGGCGTGCTGCCCTGGTCGCCGCTGGGCCGGGGCGTGCTCACCGGGAAGTACCGCACCGGCACCCCCGCCGACTCCCGCGCCGCATCCCCGCACTTCGCCGCGTTCGTCGAGCCGTACCTGGCGGTCGACGCGGCCCGCGTGGTGACGGCGGTCGCGACAGCGGCGGAGGGCCTCGGGCTGGCGCCGCTCGAGGTGGCCTTGGCCTGGGTGCGAGACCGGCCCGGCGTGGTGGCGCCCATCGTGGGCGCCCGCACCGCGGCTCAGCTGCGCGGCTCGCTGCAGGTCGACGACCTGGTACTGCCGCAGGAGATCCGCGACGTGCTCGACGAGGTGTCCGAGCCCACCGTGGACTACCCGGACGACGCGGGGACCGGGCGCTGAGCGCCGACGACCTGGTGCGGCTGCTCGAGCGGGCCGCGCTGGACGGGCACACCGCCGTCCGCACCGACGTGGTGCTGGCCGCGCTGGACCAGGGCTCGGTGGACGACGCGCTGTCCGCCGGCCAGGTGGTGGACGCCGGCGGGCTGCTGGCACTGGAGGGCCTGGCCACCGCAGAGGAGGGCGTCGCCGTCGAGCTGCAGGGCCTGGCCGGGGAAGGGCGGGTGGCCGTCGTCCTGGGCGACGTCCCGGACGGCGCGGACGCGTTCGTGGTGGACCAGGTGGACCGGCGGCCACTCGACGAGCTCGCTGGGCTGCTGCAGTCAGTCCCGGAGGACGTCCCGGTACTGCTGGCCGGTGACCCGGACCGGCTGCCCGGACCGCATCCGGGCGCGGTGCTGCGCGACCTGCTGGCCTGGGGCGAGGTCGAGGTGCGCGACCTCCGCCCGGCGACGACCGGTCCGGGGACGCTCGGGCGGCTCGCCGCGGCCGTCCGGGCCGGGCAGCTGCCACCGGCCGACCCGGCGGACCGCTCGCTCGTGGTGGTCGCCTGCGCCGACGACGCAACCGTGCTCCGGCGGGCGCGACAGCTGGTCAGCGACTCGATCCCCCGGTCGTTCGGGGTTGCGGCCGCGGACATCGCCGTCCTCGCGCCGCTGCACCGGGGAGTCGCCGGGAGCCGGGCGCTCGCCGAGGCGCTGGACGGGACCGGAGCTGAGGTGCTCGGGCTGCACGAGGCGGCCTGGGCGACGCAGCGGCGGGCGGCCGTCGTGGGCTGCTTCGGGGCGGGGACCGCGGGAGTGGTCTCCCGGGCGATGGTCTACGAGCTGGCGCTGCTGGCGACCACCCACCTGTCGGTGGTGACGGCGGTCGGCCCGGCGTTGCCAGCGGCGGTCGCGACCGGGGTCACCCCGCAGCGGGTCACCCTGCTGGCCGGGATGCTGGCCGAGAGCTGAGGCTCACAGCTCGGTGAGCGGGTCCTCCTCCTCGCCCTCGTCCTCGACGATGCTCATGGGCACGACCTCGTCGTGGACGTCGTACAGCGCCTCCTCGTACGCGAGGAAGGCGTCGTGGACGTCGTCGAATGCGGCGGCGACACCGGGGTCGTTCTCACCGGTGCTGCCTTCCACCGCATCCAGGTGCGCCTCGAGTGCCTCGGTGAGGTGCGCCAGCAGCTCTCGGACGTCCTGCGCGTTGGTCATGCCCCGGACGGTACCTGGTGCGGCACCATGGGTGCGATGAAGGGGACCACGGCGTGACCGAGTACGAGCTGCGTGAGGTCACCTTGCCGCGCGGCACGTCCCGCAGTGCTGCCCGGGCGCTGCTGACGGAGGAGGCCGAGTACGGCGGCTGGGAGCTGGCCCGGCTGCGGCTGTACCCGGACGGCCACCGGCAGGTCTGGCTGCGCCGGCGCATCATCCGGGTACGCCGCACCGCCTGACTGGCCGCGCGGTGTTCGTCAGGCGGTGCGGGTCAGGCCAGGTCGAGGAACCGGTCGAGGACCCGTACCCCGAACCTCAGCGCGTCCACCGGCACGCGCTCGTCCACGCCGTGGAACAGGGCCGCGAAGTCGAGCGTCGGCGGCAGCTGCAGCGGTGCGAAGCCGTACCCCTTGATCCCCAGCCGTGCGAAGGCCTTCGCGTCCGTGCCGCCGGAGAGCATGTACGGCACCAGGTGGCCGGCGGGGTCCTCGGCCGCGAGCGAGGCCCGCATCGCGTCGATCAGCGAGCCCTCGAACGGGGTCTCCAGCGCCACGTCATGCACCACGAACTCGCGGGTGACGCCCGGGCCGAGCAGTTCGTCGACGGTGGCGAAGAACTCCTCCTCGTACCCCGGCAGGAACCGGCCGTCGACCTGCGCCTGTGCCTGCCCGGGGATGACGTTCACCTTGTAGCCGGCGTCCAGCATGGTCGGGTTGACGGTGTTGCGCAGGGTGGCGCCGATCAGCGTGGCGAGCGGGCCGAGCTTGCTGACGACGGCCTCGAGGTCCCCGTCGTCCTCGCCCAGGTCGATCTGCAGGGCGTCGGACAGCTCGGCGACGAGCTGGCGCACGGTGTCGGTCATCCGCACCGGGAAGTCGTGCCGGCCGAGCCTCGCCACGGCCTCGGCCAGCAGGGTGACCGCGTTGTCGTCGTTGATCATCGAGCCGTGTCCGGCCCGCCCCTTGGCGGTCAGCCGCATCCAGGCCAGGCCCTTCTCGGCGGTCTCCACGAGGTAGAGCCGGCGTCCCTCGCCGACGGTGAGCGAAAAGCCGCCAACCTCCCCCACCGCCTCGGTGACGCCGTCGAAGGTGTCCGCGTGCGTCTCGACCAGCCGGTGCGCGCCGGCCCGGCCGCCCGCTTCCTCGTCGGCCAGGAAGGTGAGGACGACGTCCCTGGACGGCCGGCGCCCCTCGCGCATCCGCTGCCGGGCGACGGCCAGCATCATCGCGTCCATGTCCTTCATGTCCACCGCGCCGCGGCCCCAGACGTAGCCGTCCCGGACCTCCCCGCTGAACGGGTGCACCGCCCAGTCGGCGGCGTCCGCGGGAACCACGTCGAGGTGGCCGTGCATGAGCAGCGCCGGACGGGAGGGGTCGCTGCCCTCCAACCGGGCCAGCACGTTGGCCCGGCCGGGCCCGGTCTCGACGATCGTGGTGTCCAGGCCGGCCTCGGCCAGCCGCTCGGCGACGTACTCGGCGGCCGGGCGCTCCCCCGGCCCGGTGCCGTCGCCGAAGTTCGTGCTGTCGATGCGGATCAGCTCGCTGCAGAGGTCGACGACCTCGTCCTCGGCGGTGCGGTGCGGCGTGGGGTCGGTCATGGGGACATCCTTGCCTGAGGGGACGAGCCAGGGGCAAGCGGCCCGACCGAGGGTTCGGCGGGACGCCGCGGCTTTGGTAACCTCTGCTGGCCGCGCGAGCGGTGCACGGCCCTGGTCCGGGTGGCGGAATAGGCAGACGCGCTAGCTTGAGGTGCTAGTGCCCTTTATCGGGCGTGGGGGTTCAAGTCCCCCCTCGGACACCCTCTTTAGGCCTCTGACCTGCGACGATGCAGGCGCAGAACGGTTTCATCTACCGTCCATCTACCGCTTTTTTCGCGTCCAAGATCAAAGAGGCCACTGTGTCGGCCGCGTCGCCGTGCATCGTGGGCGCCACATGGCTGTAGATGTTCAGGGTGATGCCGACATTGGCGTGGCCCAGTCGCTCCTGGACGATCTTGGGGTGAACGCCGGCCTGGAGGGCCAGCGTGGCCCACGTGTGCCGCAGTCCGTGCAGGGAGATCGGCGGGAGTGACAGTCGGTCGACCTGCTCGCGGAAGGCCCTCGACACGGTCTCGGGATACAGCGGTGCGCCGTCGCCGCGAGTGAACACCAAGTCGCTGTCTGTCCATCCTGGACCGAACACGAGCCTGGCCTCGTCCTGAGCCTTGCGAAGGTGCTTGAGCACGGACACGGTCTCCTCGTCGAGCACGACCACCCGGCGTGAAGCCGCTGACTTGGTCGTGCCCACGACGATCTCGCCGCCCACCTTCTGGATGGTCTGCACGAACGACGCCCGGGTGCGTTTGTCGGTATCGACATGGAGGTCGCTCCATCGCAGTCCGAGGGCTTCGCCCCGGCGCGCACCCGTGGCGGCGAGGAAGGACCAGACCGGCCCGTAGGCGTGCCCCTGCGTGGCAACCAGGAACCTAGACAGATCTTGAACGGACCACGCGTGGATCTCCCCCGTGCTCGCCCCGGCCCTGGGCGGGTCCGCGGCGTCGGCGGGGTTGCGGGAGATCAGGCCCTTGCGCAGCGCGTCCTTCAAGGCACGCTTCACGATGGTCGCGATGTACCGCACTGTGCGCGTGGAGAGTCCCCCGCGCCCGTCGTGGCGACCGGCTTCGAGCAGGTGCGCGTACAGCCGATCCAAATCCACCGGACTCAGGCGACGCAGCTCGCTGGACCCAAGCGCGGGCTTCACATGCAAGCGCAGGTTCTTCTCGTACGACGCCCAGGTGGACGGCTTCAGCGAGGGCTTCACCAACAACAGCCAGGTGTCGAGCCAACTGCCGAAGGTGTCATGCGACGGCTCCACGTAGGTCCCCACACCCACCGACCTCACCAGCGACGCAGCGTGTGCCTCCGCAGCCCGTTTGCTGGTGAACCCTGAGCCCGTGGCCGGGTCCGAGTGCCAGCGACGGCGGCGCTTGCCCTCATGGGTGATCTCATCGACCAGAACGAAGTACCGCTCCCGTCCCTTGGCGTCCTTGCGGGCGGTGATGGTTCCTCTCATGGCGTTCCTCCTTGGTCGAGTGCCCGACCGTCACCGTCCCCACCTCCAGCGACCGACCCGGTGCCAAGCCTGAGCGAGGGGCACCGCCGATATCCCATGAAAGGTGATTCGCCGGCTGGACGTCCATCAGTTGGCCTTCGGCTGTGGATCGTTCGCCGCATCTGGCTGCTCAAGCAGACGCAGCAGCGGTGCGGTGGGGATCTTGACCAGGCGGCCCATACGCAGCACAGGGGTGGGCCACTGCCCAGTGCGGACCAGTTCGTACGCCAGTGATCGCCCGACGCCGAGAACGGTGGCGGCCGTCGTGACGTCAATCAAGGTCGGGAGGGCGAGAAGCTCGTCTCGTGTCATCGCTGCGCTCCTTCGTCGGCGGTGTCGTTGGCGGTTGCCAGCGGCCAATGAGGGTCTGCCCATCGCGCCGGCACAGGGTGGGCCGCGCCGCGACGAGAGATTCCTCCCACACATGAAGTGCGCAGAATTCAGGGGGGAGACCGGCACATCCGCCAAATTCTCGACTGACTACCTGCGAGTCGTGCCCGATGTGCCCCGTCAGGACGGGCGCCGGACTGGTCGGGCAACCGCCTGCGACCGCCTCAGTAGCACCCAACGCATCGTGAGTCACCCGGGCACACCGGGTCGCCGCTGACCGTTGAGGCTGATCGCTAGCCGAGCAAGGCCCGCTCGATATCCGGCAGTAGGTGCGGATCTTGTGGCGTCGCTGCGCGCTGATTGCGGTCAGCGAGGACGCCAGCCGTCTCGCGGACGCTCCTGCCCCGTAGGTCCGGCGGGGGGCACCCCATCGGCTGCGGCAGGGAACCGTCCGGGCGGCTGTCCACCTCAACCAAGAGGACCCCCGGGCCTTCGCCGCCGGGAAGGCCCGCAGCCGCGAGCCGCAGCCCGAAGCGGGCGTCCACCTCGCCCATGGCCAAATCGACGCGTGTGCCAGGGTCGGTGACGGCCACTAGGGCGTGTCTGACGGTTGGTGACTGTCGCGTCGGGCAGGGTCGTGTTCGTGGACAGTCGCCGGGTGTTGACCGATGAGATGTGGGCTGCTCTGGAGCCGTTGTTGCCGTCCCGGGAGCCGCGTCGGGGCGGGCGGTGGATTGATCACCGTGCGGTGGTGGAAGGGATCATCTGGCGGTTCCGGACGGGGTCTCCGTGGCGGGACCTGCCGGCGGGTTTCCCTGCGTGGCAGACGGTGTGGTGGCGTTTCGACCGGTGGTCCAAGGACGGCACCTGGGACCGGGTGCTGACCGAGTTGCAGGGCCAGGCGCATGCTGCGGGCGAGCTGGAGTGGGTCGTGTCGGTGGACTCCACGATCGCGCGGGCGCACCAGCATGCGGCGGGGGCGCGCCGCGCCCTTCGGGGGGGCACGATCGAACTACAAGGTTCCGTGGCCTGAGCCGGCCGATCACGCTTTGGGTCACTCCCGGGGCGGGTGGACGACGAAGGCCCACGCCGCGGTCGACGCGGCTGGGCGACCACTGGCGATCAGGCTCACCCCAGGGCAAGCAGGGGACAACCCGGAGCTGATGCCGGTCCTGGCCGGCATCGCGGTCCCGACCGGTGCCCGCCCCAGGTCACGGCCGACGACGGTGATCGCGGACAAGGCGTACTCCCACCCATCAACTCGGCAGGCGTTGCGCCGCAAGAAGATCCGGGTAGTCATCCCGCAACGGTCCGATCAGATCGGCTACCGGCAGGCACGCGGATCCAGCGGCGGAAGACCACCCGCTTTCGACCGCGAGACCTACCGGCGCCGCAACGTCGTCGAACGTGCCTTCGGCCGGCTCAAGCAGTGGCGCGGCATCGCCACCCGCTACGACAAACACGCCCGCAACTACCGCGCCGGACTCGTCCTCGCCGCGATCGTCATGTTCTGGCTGCCATGAACCGTCAGACACGCCCTAGCCGGCCTACTCGCTGGGTTCGATCCAGCCGGCATTCGTGGACGAGGTGTTCCCACCGGTCATGAGCTCGTGGTAGGTGACGCCGGCGTAGTCGCCCTCACCGGTGTAGGTGACCTCGCCGCAGTTGTAGGGGACGCCGGCGCTGTCCATGGTGAGGGTGCCCCGCCAGTTCCCACGCCAGGTTCCGCCAGAGTCGGCGCGGGTCACGTTCTGGGCCTCCCACCGTGCCGTCGTCGAGTTCGCCGGCTCGTAAGTGGTCGTGATGTCCATCGTCTTTTGGCCGCTGACCCTGGGGTCGGACATGGCCGTAGTGCAGACGAAGTGCTCCACGATCACGCGGCTGAAGTCCTGCACGTGCTCGCTCACGAGCGAGTACATGCACTGGCCCGTGCCGCTCACGGCCACGGTCGTGGACGCGACGCCCGTGTCGCGGTTCAGAAGCACGATGGCGCCACCAGCCACGACGAGGCTCATCGCGGCGAGCACGACCCAGACAGGTCGCCGCCACCATGGCCGTCCCCTCGCTGATGACGCCGCGCTCGGCGGCGCACTCGTCATCGACATCGGACACCACCTCCAACAACGAGCGCCGGTCCCCTTTCAAGGTCTCAGCCTCCCGCTGATCGCTGCAGGGCCCTAGGTCACCGGTAGGAGCGCGGACCACGCGAACGTTGAGATTCCGTGGGATACCCAGCCCCCGGCGCGGTCATTCGAACCCGGCGCGGCGCCAACCAGTGCAGAGGTGGGTCGGGGGCCTTGCATCTGACTCCCGACCCGGGCCGGTTCAGCTGCGAGTATGGGTCCGGGTGCCGTCGGCGGCGACCTCGACCAGGACGCTGCCGTCGGGGAGCAGGGCTTGGGCTCCCTTGAGGTGCCGATCTCGTGGAAGAGCACCGCGCGCGTGGGATTCTGTCTTGGCGTTGACGAGCCTTAGACCGCGGGTGAAAGCATGGTGGTGGCGTCGAAGGGCGCATGGCGTGGAGCGCGAGCGCAGGCAGTGTCACTCGGTGGCGACGGATGTTCAGAGCGCCTACCGGAACCACAACCGGAGTTTCACGGCGAGAGCCTGCGTAGGTGTTCGGCCACGTCCGGGGTGTCCTGGATGTGTTGGTGCGGCGACGGACTCCTTCTCGGTCAACTGGCTCGAACCGGTCGCCCCGTCGTGGGGGTGGAGCCAGACCGGGTGGCGATTGCCGCGGCGCGGCGGCGGGGCGCAGGGGTCTCGAACGCCGCAGTCGTCGAGGCTGGCTACATGCTCGAAGTGGGTGGCGTGCTCTACGTGCTGGGCCTCGCCAGGATCGATCTCGCCGGGACCTCGCCTTCACGATCAGGTCGCTGCCGCGGGCGTGAATCGTCAGCGCTCTGCGCAGCGAGCAGTGGCCGGACGCAGACCCTCCGCATAACGTTCGAGGAAGCTCTCCGGGATGTCGGGCAGTGCTTGTGGGAGCCCGGCTCCACCGCCGCTCGTACTACCGCTTCTCCCTGGATTGAACGTAGGCACCAAACTGACCCGAGACAACTCCCCTCGGCCGGAGGGATTGATCAAGGGGAAGCGACAAGCTGCAGCCTGGCCCGTGCTTGGCGGACCATCAGCAATGGTAGGTAGGTACGGATTCGCGCGTCTGCGTATGCCGCCCAGATGCCCTCGCAGAGCGCTTGCACGGTTGCCGCCGAGACGCTGGGGAACTCGCGTTGTAGATCGGCGCTGGCCTGTGCGAGCTGCCGGTCTTCCTCGTCGGCGGTGATCACGAGGCTCTCCCTGTCATCCGGGTTGTGGGGCGAGTGCGCGGCTGGTTGAGCCGGTGACGTGGCCTCCCCTTTGCGCGACGATGCGGCCTTGTTCGTGGTCGAGCGCCGAGAGCAGTGACTGCCCGGGCAGGTCCTCGAGACGGCGATCTCGCGGACCGGGATCGTGAGGACGACGGCGGGCACGCCGTCGGAGAGCGCGGTCCCTCGGTTGGGGTCGGCTAGGCGACCTGCAGGGCCGGTTGAGCCGGTGACGCGCCGCGTTGCGCGATGCTGCCGCCTCGCCGGCGGCGCCCGCGCTCTCCGGTTCGGCGGTAGTCATGTGGTGGCGGGGACCGCGTCTGCGGCTGCTGCCGCGGCTGGGCTGGTCCGGGCCCGAGCGATCGCCTTCCCCAGCTCCCAGCCGATGAACAGGACCAGTGCTGGTGCGGCTCCGATGAGCCACTGGGTGCTGGTAAGGGCTTGGGTGCTGAGGAGGCCCGTGAGCGCCCCGCCGCGGGCGATCAGGACGGCGAGTGCGATCTCGACGAGGGCGGTGATGTTGAGGGTGCGGTTGTCGAAGGTCTCTTGGGTGAGGATGGACGTCTTCTCGTCACGGGACTCGAAGGCGGCCACGACGAGCATGAGGGAGAACGCGACCAGGCCCATGGTGCTGCCGATCGCGGTGGAGTCGTACTGGTTCTTCCCGTAGACGATGAGGGTGTTGATCGCGACGGACATGAGGAGTCCGGCCAGGGCGACGGTGATGATGACGGCTGGGCTCATGATCGAGGCGGCCCTCGGGCGGGGCTGGCGCTTCATCAGCCCTGGGCTTGCCTTGTCGAGGCCGAGGGCGATGCCGACGGGTGCGGTGATGAGGAAGTTGATCCACAGGATCTGGACGGCGGAGAAGGGTTGCCCGGCGGCAATGTTGAGGATGCTGGCCGTCAGGAAGGTGACCACGTAGGTGACGAGGGCGACGAGCATGAAGCGGATGTACTTGAGCATGTTGTCGTAGACCATGCGTCCGACGGACACTGCGCGCACGATGGTGGCGAAGTTGTCGTCGGTGAGGATCATCTTCCCGGCGTTCTTGGCGACCTGGGTGCCGGTGCCCATGGCGATGCCGATGTCGGCGGTCTTGATGGCGGGGGCGTCGTTGACCCCGTCGCCGGTCATGGCGACGACGTCGCCCTTCTTGAGCAGCGTCCGGACCATGAGGACCTTGTGCTGGGGGGAGACGCGACCGACGACGCCGATGTCGTCGATGCGGCGCAGGCGCTCGTCCTCCGGCAGCGCCGCGAAGTCGGTGCCCAGGATGGCCTCGCCGGGGATGCCGAGCTGTTTGGCGATCGCCGCACCGGTGACGACGTCGTCGCCGGTGACCATGCGCACCCGGATGTTGGCGTTCTGGGCGGACCGGACGGCGTCGAGGGACTCCGGGCGGGGTGGGTCGACCATCCCGACCAAGGCGGTCAGCTGCAGGCCCTGCACTAGTGGCAGCAGGTCTGCGGTGGGGTCGAAGTCCGCCGGGTCGATGTCCTTGATGGCCGCGGCCATGATGCGCAGGCCCTTGCCGCCCAGGCGGTCCTGCTCCTGGTTGGCACGCTTGTTCTGCTCCTCACCCCAGGGTACGGATGCGCCCTTGGCCAGGGCGGTGGTGGCCCGCCCGATCACGGCTGGGGCAGCGCCCTTGACGAACATCCGAACGACGGCTTTGCCCCCCTCGCCCTGGGCGTCGCAGAACACGGCCATCAGCTTGTAGGTGGGGTCGAACGGGAGGGTGGCGAGCCGCGGGTAGGCGGCTTGGTTGCCTTCGACGTCGAGGCTGGCCTTGTGTCCCAGGACCAGCAACGCGCCCTCGGTGGGATCTCCCACGACCTTGCCGTCGACGAGCTTGGCGTCGTTGCAGATCAGGAACGGCAGGATCGCCGCCTCGATGGTGTTGGTGTTCCCTGCGGTGTGCTCGACCTGGCCTTCGAGCCCGTACCCGATCCCGCTGATGGCATACCGGTCAGTGGGATCGATCACGTCGGTGACGGTCACCTGGTTCATCGTCAGAGTGCCGGTCTTGTCGGAGTTGATCGCCGACGTCGACCCGAGGGTCTCCACCGAGGCCAGGCTCTTCACGACCGCGCCGTGCGCGGCGAGCTCTCGCGATCCTCCCGAGAGGATCACCTGAAGGACGGTCGGCATAGCCATCGGCACCGCGGCCAACGCCAGCGCGATCGCCGTGGTGAAGATCTGCTGGGTGGACTGATCGCGGGAGATCCCCAGGGCGAACATGATCGCGATGGTCAGCCCGGCAGCCGCCGCGATCCACAACGTCAAGGTGTCCAGCTGCTTGGTCATCGGGGTCTTCAGCGTCGGCGCGGACTTCAGCATCCCGGAGATCGTGCCCACCGCGGTGTCCGCACCGGTCCCGGTCACGATCATCACCCCGCCGCCGTGCGTCACCGGGGTGTTCATGAACGCCATGTTCACCTGGTCCCCCAGGACCGGGTCCGCATCGGTGATGACCTCGGCGCTCTTCGAAGCCGGGACGCTCTCCCCGGTCAACGCCGACTCATCGATCTGCAAGGAGGTGGCCTCGATGATCCGCCCGTCGGCGCACACGTCGTCACCCGCCGCGAGCAGGACCACATCACCCACGACGACCTGGTCGGCGTCGACCTTGACCTCGGTGCCGTCCCGACGGACCCGGGCAGAAGTCTTCAGCATCGACTGCAGCGCGTTCATCGCGCTTTCGGCCTTGCCCTGCTGCCGCAACCCCCCGAGCGCGTTCAACGCCGTGATCAACAGCACCGCGATGCCCGTGGCGATCTCACCGATCAACATCGAGGCGACCGCTGCCCCTACGAGGATGATCTGCATGTAGGACTTGTACTGCGCCAGGAACAGCCTCCACCCCGGAGGCTGCTTCTCCGCGGCCAGGGCGTTCGGACCGTTCGCCGTCAACAGCTCGGCGGCCTTGGCAGCAGGCAGACCACCAGCGGGGTCGACGCCGAGCTTCTGGGCGACCTCGGCTGGTGAGAGCGCGTACCACCTCTCGGCTGCCCCGGCGGTCGCCGGGCTCTCAGGGTTGTCTGACACCGCGGTCTTGTCCGTCATCGCCAGTCCTCCGCCTCAGTGATCACATCAGTCAGCTGCTCACCGGGCACGGGTCGCCCCGATCCGCACCCCGATCCGTACTCAGAAGAGGGTTGGCACCCGGTTCAGCGGAACGTCAGGCTCCACATACCCGCGCGGAGTCGGCTTCCCTGGCATCTTGACGTCCTGAGGCGGGAGCGGGGTGTACGGGACCTGGGTCAGCAGGTGGGAGATGATGTTCAGCCGGCCGCGCTTCTTGTCGTTGTTGTCTGCGACCCACCACGGCGCCCACGGGGTGTCGGTCGCGGCCAGCATCGCGTCCCTGGCCTGGCAGTAGGCGAAGTGTCGGCTGTAGGACTTCAGGTCCGTGGGGGACAGCTTCCAGATCTTGCGCGGGTCCTCGATCCGGTTCCCCAGCCGGCGGGTCTGCTCGTCGACGCTGACGTTGAGCCAGTACTTGATCAAGATGATCCCGTTGTCGACCATCGCCTTCTCCACCGCAGGCACCTGCTCGAGGAACCTCGCCGTCTGTTCCGGGGTGCAGTAGCCCATCACCGGCTCCACGCCGGTGCGGTTGTACCAGCTTCGGTCGAAGATGGCGACCTCGCCGGCCGACGGGAAGTGGGCGATGTAGCGCTGGATGTACATCTGCGACTTCTCGCGCACGGTCGGGGTGGGCAGGGCAATGTGCTTGAACACTCGCGGGCTCGTGCGCTCGGTGATCCGGCGGATGGTGCCACCCTTGCCGGCGGAGTCCAGGCCCTCGAACACGATGCAGACCTTGGCCCCGGTGGCCTTGACCCACTCCTGCATGGCCACCAGCTCGCCCTGCAGCCGCGCCATCTCCTTCTCGTACTCCTTCGCCTTCATCTTCGCCGGAGGCCCCGAGCCGACGTCCGCTGCCTCGGACGACGCCACAACAACCTCCGCCGCCAAGGCCGCGGCCTTATGGCCCTTCTTGTTCTTCTTCGACTTCTTGCCCATCCGTCCCACCCCCTTCTGACGATCACTCTCGGTCGCGCGGCAGGTCCGCGCTCAGTCACCGTTCGCGGAGGCCTCCTCGAACCCGAGGGCGACCCCCGGCCACGGAGCCAGCGCAGCCACGCCAACCCCTGCGGCCAGTGAGCGAGCAGGCCGTGCCGGCGAAGGCGTCCCCCAGGATCCGCCAGCGCGGACGGCGCGAACGCAGACACGGCCACCAGCCGCAACACCGCTGAGTGAAGCGGCGCTCACACCGACCAAGCGGCCCGACTCGTGACTGGTGAACAGCAAGGCTGCACCTACGGCCAGGACGACCGACCACACCACGACAACCCACCCCCACGAGTCGAGCGGGCTCACTAGGACCGACTCGACGAGCGGGTAGGCCCCTCCCCCGGTGTGAGCGTCCTTCAGGACCGCCAGCCCCCACAGCACGTCACCCACCGCGCCGACCACCAGCACGACCGCGGCGTAGGTGACCCACCCACCGCCGACCGGTGAGCCGGTCGTGGCGGTGCCACAGGTCGGGGCACCCATAGCGTGCTCCTCTCCGCCGCACCGAACGCCACCAACGACCCGGCCTCGGTGGAGCGCCGGTCGTTGAAGTCCTCCCTGGGCCAGCCTGCCGAGGGGCGGGGCAGCTCGCATCACCCGCAGAGGGTGAAGCCAACACCCCGGCCCCCGCCAAACTGGATCTGCCGAGTCGCACCCAATCCCGGTAGCGCGACCCCGACGACGAGCAGACCACCCCAGCTGACGACAGCCCCCCGCACGACACCCTCGCCGCGATGACCGCCGCACCGATCAAGCAGTGCGACCACACGCCGCGTGAACACATGCTGGCCCGGATCGCCTCCCCCGCCGCGGTCGCCGCGCCACCGGATTCGTACCTCGCCAACGCCGGCACGGCAAACAACCTCGGGATCACCCTCAAAGGCGCCCAGGGTGCTCTGATCGCAGTCGCCCCCTCCCGTTGGCAGCACCCCGACCCGGTCGGCAGCCGGCAAGATGACACGCGCCCTCGGCTTCACGATCGCCCGGTCGAGGCGAAGCTCGACGCCGCGAGCGACTGACCCGCCCGGTCAGTACGGCTGACCCGGAGACCACGGACAGCGTGCCCGGCCCAGAACAGTTCGACGCGGGCACAGGCGGACCGGCGGTGGCGAACTGGTCGAAGGACTCGGGACGGTTGACGTGAAAGAGCCTGGAGATGGCGCACGAGAATATGACGCTGCCGGGGCTGCAATGTCAGCGATCGAGACCGTGCCTCACCGCCCCGACGTGCCGATCGAGCGCGCATCGAAGTGGCGCGATCGCCAGCCGCCCGGTTCAGCCGTGAGACTGAGGTCGTGACACAGATGGAGCCCGTAGCCGGTGTGGTCTCGACGTGGAACGACGACGAAGGCTGGGGTGTGCTCGCCTCGCAGCGCACCCCCGGAGGCTGCTGGTGTCACTTCTCAGCTCTGCCGATGGAAGGGTTCCGGACCCTCAGTCCTGGAACAAGCGTCGAGTTCTTGTACGAAGTCGCCGAGCAGGACGGATACAGCTTCCGGGCGGTCGAGGCCTGGCCCGCAGGACAGCGTCACCGAGCGCCGGAGACCGAGCTCGGAGGCGGCGAGTCCTTCAGCACAATCACGATCCACCTGGATCCAGGGGACGCAACCGACTGACCGCCCCAGATGCCGATGCGGTCCGGGGTGATCCGGCAGGATGTGCTGGTGATCACGGGGACTGGGAGCTGGCAGGTGGCCGGCCGGGTACTGCGGGTAGTGGCGGTAGGCAGCGGAGTGGCTTTGGGGCTGAATGTCTGGGCCTTGTCGCTGAACCCCCTGTCCACGGTGGGACGGCCGCAGGTCGAGGCAATGGGCATGCTGCTGGCGCTGGGGGTGATGTCCGCGCGCGCTGTGCCGGGGGTTCGGTGGGGCGACGCGCTGAGCGGAGTGGTGGCGACGGCGGCGGCCTGGGTCGCGGCGAACGCGGCGAACTGGGTCGCCCACCGCCTGTGGCAGCAGATGTTCGGCGCACCGGTGCCGGCCCCGCCGAGCCGTGTGCTCTTCTACTCCGTTGTCGGTGTGGTCGCGTGGGCGGTCGCGGCGGTGCTGCTGCGGGTCGGCGACGGGCCGCTGCCCGGGCCGGCCACCAGTTCTCTGCGCCGGGCGGCGGTCCGGGCGGTTCCCGTGGGAGCTGCGACCGGTCTGGGCAGCACGCTGTTCTCGCTGGCCTGGCTCGTCGTTGGGCAGCTCGCTGGGGGTTCGGACCGCTTCGCACACGCTGTGTTCGTGTCGTCCATGAGGACGATCCTGGTCAGCCTCGTCGTATGGGTCCTGGTGGTGGTCGCCACCACCCGGCTGGCGGGACTGCGTGCCCGTGACATCGTCTTCCTGGTCGGCGCGGGGCTGATCTTCTTCCCGCTGTACTCGCTGCCATCGGTGCTGATCGCCGGCTACCGCCCCTCCGACTCGTTGATGGTCGCCGGCGCGAT
Organism: Actinomycetes bacterium; assembly: GCA_038252405.1. Lineage (GTDB taxonomy): Bacteria > Actinomycetota > Actinomycetes > Prado026 > Prado026 > DATCDE01. The sequence goes on from JBBSAJ010000007.1 coordinate 94,205, forward strand.
CACGCTCGCTGCAGGCCTCACCGCGGGGATCTGGGCGACCCGCCCAACATCGTTGAACCGGCTCGAGGAGCCGGTCGCACCGGTGGGCTGACCAGACGAGCGATCGCCACACCGCCGAACAAGCGACCCGGCCCTCTACGTGCCGTTCTTGGGCAGTGGCGCGAGCGCCGTTTCTACCGCTGTCGGCGTGGTAGAGGACGGGAAGCAGGCCCAGGTCCCCACGCGGTTACCGCGCCAGGTTGTGGGCTTTTGCCCCTGACGTGACCCGAAGCGTCGCTGGGACAATGAAGTTGAGTGGAGGTGGCGATCATGACGTCCACCAAGCAGCATGCGTCACTCGAAGTTCGTTCTCGGTCCGGTCAGGCGATGACCCGCGCGTGGACCAGTGTGGTTCTGATCCCGGCGTTCGTACTCGTCTCCGTCGTCGTGACCAGCCTGCTGTACGAATGGTTCGGGTACAAGCCGGAGAGCGGCGACGCTCCCCTGTGGGTAGATCTCGTCACCGCCGTGGTGGCCCTCGCGATCTCTTTGGTGCCGTGCGTTGCCGCGGTGCTGTACGGCCAGCGGGCTCTCCGTATCGGGGACCATCGAGGATGGATCCCCTTGGGCATCGGCGCGCTGGCGGGGCTGTCCCTGACGACGCTCACCGTTGTCAGCACCCTCGGACCGTTCTAACCGGACTGAACGACAACTCGGGTGAGGCGCGCGTCACGTCGCTGCCTGGCCGACGGGCCGGCGCCAGCGTGGTCGTCGCCATTTCGGCGCTGGCCCGATTGAGGCAGCGTGCCGGCGCCCTGCCTGAGGAGACATGCCGATGAGCGGCACGCGAGGCCGCCCCTGGATGTGCCGTTGAAGGGCGCGTGACGTGGAGCGCGAGAGCCGGCATTAGGCATCACCTCGTCGGGCATCCTTATCGCGCAACCTGCTGGTATGTCGCTAAGTGTCATAAGCGGCGGACTACCCTCCGCGACGTGGCTAAGAACCAGCGCGTCAAGCCGGCGGACCGGGCGAGGCGCACGGCCAGGTTCCGCGAGCGGGCCATGATGGACCTCGGCTACGAGTTCGACACGTGCGTGCAGGACGCCCGCAGGTTGGTCCGTGGCCCCGACGACCCCATCGAACGCAACGCATATCTGGAGGCTCAGACCTCCGGAAGTAGGCACGGGGTGACTGTTGAGATTCAGGCGGCGTTGACTTGGTAGGTCAGGGGGCGCCGGTCTCCTGGTAGTCGGGTGGGGGTGGCGTTGAGCTCGTGGGTGAGTAGTTGGAGGGCCCGGGCGA
>JBBSAJ010000008.1:0-94854 GCA_038252405.1 Actinomycetes bacterium
CCCCCCGCCGGTGCCCCCGGGGCCGCTGCCGGGGGCGGGCTCGGGGGGGGGGTTCCGCCCCCCCGCCCCGGGGGCCCCGATCCCCCAGGCAGTGCGCCAAGTGTGGCTGGCGACGGGCTACCGGGCCGCGGGTGTGCGCTCCTCCATGCCCCACGGGGAGCCGTAGGCGACCAGCTTGTCCAGGAAGGGCTTGGGCGGCAGCGCCTCCGGGCCGAGCACGCCGGTGCCGGTCCAGACGCCCTCGGCCAGCAGCTCCAGCGCCACAATCGGGTTGATCGCGGTCTGCCAGACCACGGCCTGCGAGCCGTACTCGGCCATCGACACGGCGTTGTCGACCACGTGGTACAGGTACACCTCGCGCGGCTGGCCGTCCTTGCCCGTGCCGGTCACCCAGGTGCCGGCGCAGGTCTTGCCGGACATCCGGTCGCCGAGCCCGGCCGGGTCGGGCAGGCAGGCGGCCACGACGTCACGTGGCGAGACCTCGACCCCGCCCACCGAGACCTTCGCGGTGCGGTCCAGGCCGACCTTGTGCAGCACCTGCAGCACGCTGATGAACTCATCCCCCAGCCCGTACTTGAAGGTCACCCGCTTGGCGTCCACCCAGCGGGGCATCAGGAGGACCTCCTCGTGCTCCACGTTCACGCACTCAACCGGGCCGATGCCCTCGGGGAACTCGAACACCTCCGGCTCGGAGAACGGCGGGGTGGTGTACCAGCCCTTGTCCTTCTCGAAGACGACCGGCGGGTTGAGGCACTCCTCGATCGTCGTCCAGATCGAGAAGGACGGCGCGAACGAGTACCCGTCGACCTCCAGGTTGGCGCCGTCGCGCACCCCGAGCTCCTCGATCTCGCTGAACAGCTCGTCGGCCGCGTAGCGGGCGAACACGTCGGACAGGCCCGGCTCCACACCGATCCCGACCAGCGCGAGGCGGCCGTTCCGCTCCCACTCCGGGGCCGCGGCGAACTGCTCGTCGCCGAGCTTCACGCCGGTCTTGGCGTACGGCTCGCTCGCGTGCGGGTAGGACAGGGACATGGCCATGTCGAGGTAGTCGGCGTCGGCGGCGAGCGCGCCGTTGAACACCGGCATGACGAACCGCGGGTCGACCGCGTTGAACACGTGCGTGGCCCGGTGCTCGCGGGCCAGCCGCGCGACGTCCTCGGCGTTGGAGGCGTCGATGCGGGCAGCCACGAAGCGCGCGTCGGCGACCTCGGCCACGACCTTCCGGGCCCGGGCCTCGTCGTAGTCGGCGACCACGAACAGCTCGAAGAAGTCCCGGCGGACGGCGATCCGGGCGGCGGCCGAGCCGACACCTCCCGCGCCGACCATGAGAATGCGCTGGGGGTTCGAGACGGTCATGGCAGGACCTTTCGCCGGTGGCTGGGTGGCCGCCATCCTAACCGACGTCCTAACGGTTGATGGTTAGCAGGGCCCCTGCCGCAGCGCGCGAGCTGACCGAACAGCTGACCCGGCATGTCGGCCCGCTCGGCGTGCTCGGCGGCGCGGGCGTCCTGCTCGGCCGCGGGCTCGTGGCACTCGCCGAGGGCGACACCGACGAGGCCCTCGGCCTGCTCACCAAGTCGAGGGCGGCGTTCGACGAGATCGGGGCCCCCTGGGGGCTGGGGCCTCCTCCGCGCGGAGCCGGCCCGACGCCGAGCGGCGCGTCGCGCTGCTGGTCGCAGAGGGCCTGACCAACAAGGAGGTGGCGGCGCAGGTATTCACCACCGTCGCCACCGGCGAGGCACATCTGACCCGCCTGTACAACAAGCTGGGCGTGCGGTCGCGCACCCGGCTGGCCCGGCTGGTAGCCGAGGGGCGTCTCGAGCCGCCAGCCTGGACCGGCGGCTGCCGGAAGCGACGTTCTCCTGCTTCCTGGCCTGCACCGATGTCCAGGTCATCGACACCCTCTTCCATCGCCTGTCCCTCGCGTTCGATCGGATCGTGCCCGTCCAGCTCGTGGCGCCGGACTCGCCACCGTGATGCTGGGCCGACGAGGGGGCCGGCGACGCGGTAGCCAGCCGCTAGCGCAGGCCGCTGTCCACGACCAGCCGAACCGACGCGGCCGCCCCTGGCACCACCTGGACCTGCTGCTCGGTGGTCGAGCGGTAGCCGCCCGCGTTGGTGGCCCGGACCTGGTAGGAACCGCCCGGGACGACGAGTGAGAAGCGGCCCGCGGCGTCCGTGGAGGTGGCCGAGACCAGGCCGGTCGCGTCACGGATCTCGACGGTGGCGCCCGGCACCGGCCGTGGCGGGCACGGGCTCTCAGCCCGCTCGACGGGGCAGCTCGGCGCGGCGAGCACCTGTCCGGCGAGGGTGGCCGCCGGCGAGGAGACCGGCTGCGCAGCCAGGCTGCCGCAGCCGGCCAGCAGCGCGGCCACGCTCATCAGCACGACCGTCCCAGCGGCCCTCATGCGGCTTGGACGCACCGGGGCGTGGCGCGGCTCCCCCGCAGCGAGCCCGGTGTCAGTCCCGGTCGGCGAGCAGTGGCCGGGCCGGGTCCCAGGTGGTGCCCTGGGCAGCGTCCTGGCGGCGCCGGGCCAGCGCCGACAGCGCCTCGAGGACCACCCGGTTGGCCAGCGCCGCGGTGATGTCAGCGTGGTCGAACGGCGGGGACACCTCGACGACATCCATGCCCACGATGGGCAGCTCGTAGGCGATCCGGCGGACGGCGTCCAGCAGCTCACGAGCCGAGATGCCGCCGGGCTCCGGGGTGCCGGTGCCGGGCGCGTGCCCCGGGTCGCACACGTCGATGTCCACCGAGAGGAACACGCCGTCGCACTCGTCGGTGGCGATGGCGAACGCCTCGGTGAGGCAGGCGGCCAGGCCCCGGACGCCGATCTCGGTCATCTCGTAGGAGCGCATGCCCTGCTGAGCCATCCAGTCCAGGGTGTCCGGCGGCGGCCAGTAGCCGCGCAGCCCGATCTGCAGGAACCGGTCACCGCGCGCGGCGCCGGACTCGATCAGCCGGCGCATCGGCTGCCCGTGCCCGATCAACGAGCCGAACTCGATGTTGCCCGTGTCCGCGTGCGCGTCGAAGTGCAGCACCGCCACCCGGCCCCAGCCGACCGCCCGGGCCACGCCGGTGACGTCCGGCCAGGTGACCGTGTGGTCGCCGCCGAGCACCAGGGGGATGGCACCGGAGCGGGCCACCTTCTCGACCTCGGCCTCGAGCGAGGCGCAGGCGCGGGCCGCGTCCCCGGAGAACATCATCACGTCGCCGGCGTCGACGACCCGCAGGTCCAGCAGACCGTCGGTGCGCAGCGCGAGCGACGGCCGGGAGCCGTCGTGCGGCAGGTAGTCGGTCATCCGGATCGCCTGCGGCCCGAACCGGGCGCCGGAGCGGTACGACGTGCCGCCGTCGAACGGCGCCCCCAGGATCACCACGTCCGCTCCGGCGTAGGACGCCGGGTCGTCGAGGTCGCACGGGTCGACACCGAGGAAGGTGAGGTCCGGGCCGTACTGCCCGCCGTATCGCGCCATGCGGGCGAGCCTACGGGTGGCCTCCATGATCACCGTCTACGGGCCAGATATGCCGCGAAGGGGCACGATCGGCCCGGAGACGGCGACCATGAAGGAAGGAACGGTCAGACGTTCTGCGGGAAGCCGAGGTTCAGGCCGCCGTGGCTCGGGTCCAGCCAGCGCTGGGTGACCACCTTGCCGCGGGTGAAGAAGTGCACGCCCTCGGTGCCGTGCGCGTGGCTGTCACCGAACAGCGAGTTCTTCCAGCCGCCGAACGAGTAGTACGCCATCGGCACCGGGATCGGCACGTTGATGCCGATCATGCCGACCTCCACCTCGTTCTGGTAGCGCCGCGCGGCGCCGCCGTCGTTGGTGAAGATCGCGGTGCCGTTGCCGTACGGGTGCTCGTTGACCAGCTTGAGGCCCTCCTCGTAGCTGTCCACGCGGACGACGGACAGCACCGGGCCGAAGATCTCGTCGTTGTACAGCGACATGTCCGGGGTGACCTGGTCGAACAGGGTGGGGCCGAGCCAGAATCCGTCGGCCGCGCCGTCGATCTCGACCCCGCGCCCGTCGACCACGAGGGTGGCGCCCTGCTCGACGCCGGCGTCCAGGTAGGACGCGACCTTGTCGCGGTGCTGCTTGGTGACCAGCGGACCCATGTCGCAGCCGCGACGGCCGTCGCCGATGCGCAAGGTGGCCATCCGCTCCTTGACCTTGGCGATCAGCTCGTCGGCCACCGGCTCGACGGCGACGACCACCGAGATCGCCATGCAGCGCTCGCCGGCCGAACCGAAACCGGCGTTCACCGCGGCGTCCGCAGCCAGGTCCAGGTCGGCGTCCGGCAGCACGAGCATGTGGTTCTTCGCGCCGCCGAGCGCCTGGACCCGCTTGCCGTGGCGGGTGCCGGTCTCGTAGACGTAGCGGGCGACCGGGGTGGATCCGACGAACGACATCGCCTTGACGTCGGGGTGCTCGAGCAGCCGGTCCACTGCGACCTTGTCGCCGTGGACGACGTTGAAGACGCCGGCCGGCAGCCCGGCCTCGTTCCACAGCTCGGCCATCAGGTTCGCGGCCGACGGGTCCTTCTCGCTGGGCTTGAGCACGACCGCGTTGCCCGCGGCGATGGCGAGCGGGAAGAACCACATCGGGACCATGGCCGGGAAGTTGAACGGCGAGATGATGCCGACGACGCCGAGGGGCTGGCGCAGCGAGTAGGAGTCGACCCTGGTCGACACGCCCTCGGAGAAGCCGCCCTTCATCAGGTGCGGGATCCCGCAGGCGAACTCGACGACCTCGAGCCCGCGGGTGACCTCGCCGAGCGCGTCGGAGAGCACCTTGCCGTGCTCGGCCGTGATCAGCGCGGCCATGTCCTCCTTGCGCGCGTTGAGCAGCTCGCGGAAGCTGAACATCACCTGGGTGCGCCGGGTGAGCGAGGCGTTGCGCCACTCGGCGAAGGCCTCCTTGGCCGCGGCGACGGCGTCGTCGACGTCCGCCGCGCTGGCGAAGTCGACCTTCCCGCTCACCGCACCGGTCGCGGGGTCGTACACGTCGCCCTGTCGCTCGGCGACACCGCCGAACGGCTTGCCACCGATCCAGTGCGTGAGGTGCTTGGCCATGGGAGGTCCTTCTGGGAACGGGAGAACGGGGGAACGCAGCTGACGGTTGCCATTGTGACCGGACGGCGCCGGCCCATCCACCCGCAGACTGAGGGTAGACCAGCCACCGGGGTTACACAGTGTCGGCCGACGACTCAGGAGTCGAAGCCCAGCCCGAGCCGGTCCAGGGTCCGCAGCCACAGGTCGCGGTGGCCGTCGTTGCGGTCGGCCCGGCCGATGGACCGGCGGGTCAGCTCGATGGCGGCCCAGCGCATCGGCTCCGGCGGGAACGGCACCGGTTTGCTGTGGACCATCTCCAGCGCGGTGACCTCGTTGCGGCGTCCAGCCAGCAGGTCGAGCATGACCCGCGCCCCGAACCGGGTGGCCCCCACCCCGAGCCCCGTGTAGCCGGCCACGTAGGCGACCCGTCCCCGGTGCGCGGTGCCCCAGAAGGCGCTGAACCGGCTGGAGGTGTCGATCGCGCCGCCCCAGGTGTGGCTGAACCGCAGCCCCTCGAGCTGGGGGAACGTCGCGAAGAAGTGCTCGGCCAGCTTGCCGAAGGTCTCGGGGCGCTGGTCGAGCCGGCCGCCGATGCCGTTGCCGAAGTGGTAGATCGCGTCGTAGCCGCCCCACAGGATCCGGTCGTCCGCGGTGAGCCGGTAGTAGTGGAACTGGTTGGCCGAGTCGCCGATCCCCTGCCGGCCCTTCCAGCCGATCGCCGCGCGCTGCTCCGCCGACAGCGGCTCGGTCATGAGCGCGTAGTCGTACACCGGGACGACGTAGCTGCGGATCCGGCGCAGCAGCGGCGGGAAGGCGTTGGTGGCCAGCGCGACCTGCCGGGCCCGCACCGACCCGTCGGGGGTGCGCACCCGCATGCCCGCGCCGTCCGCGGCCAGGCCGGTGGCCGGTGTCCCCTCGTGCAGCCGGACGCCGAGGGACTCCGCGGCCGCCCGCAGCCCGTAGGCCAGCTTGGCCGGGTGGACCATGGCGACACCGGTGCGGTCGAGCAGCCCGCCCAGGTAGGTCGGCGAGGCCACCTCCGCGCGCAGCGCCTCGCGGTCCAGCCACTCCAGCTCGAGGCCGTGGCGGGCTGCCACCTCGGGCTCGCCGCGGAGGTCCTCGACCTGCCACGGCTGCACCGCGACCGACAGCTCGCCGGTGAGCTCGAACTCCGCATCGATGCCGTACCGGTCGAGGGTGGCCTCGACCTCGTCCAGGTTCTGCTGACCCAGCCGGACCAGCAGCGGCAGCTCGTCGGGGAACCGGTCGAGGCCGTTGCGGAGCCCGTGGGTCAGGCTCGCGGCCATGAAGCCGCCGTTGCGTCCGGACGCCGCCCAGCCCACGGTGCCGGCCTCGAGCAGGACGACGTCGCGGCCCGGGTCGGCCTCCTTGGCCAGCAGCGCCGTCCACAGCCCGCTGTAGCCGCCACCGACGACGACCAGGTCCGCGTCGGTGTCACCGACCAGAGCCGGCGCCCGCGGTGGCCGGGGCGCCGCCGGGTCGACCAGCCAGAACGGCTTGGGCTCGGCGTCGGACAACGCGGCCAGCGCGCGCATGGGTGGCTCAGTCCTTGGGACGACGACGCCAGGCGATGAACTGCCCCAGCCCGACGATCAGGAACGAGATCAGGAACATCACGGTGCCGATCACGTTGATCTGCACCGGCGTGCCCTTGGACGCCGCGCCCCAGACGAACATCGGGAACGTGATCGAGCTCGACGACGCGTTGAAGTTGGTGATGATGTAGTCGTCGAAGGACAGCGAGAACGCGAGCAGCGCACCCGCGGCGATGCCCGGCGCCACCAGCGGCAGCGTGATCTTCATGAAGGTCTGCCGCTCGTTCGCGTACAGGTCCATGGCCGCCTGCTCGAGGCGGGGGTCCAGGCCGGCGATGCGAGCCTTGACCGTGACCACCACGAAGCTGATCGAGAACATGATGTGCGCGATCAGGATCGTCGTGGTGCCCAGCGGGAACGCCATGTTGACGAACAGGGTGAGCAGGGACGAGCCCATGACCACCTCGGGCGTCGCCATCGGCATGAAGATCAGCAGGTTGGTGGCCGCGCGGCCGCGGAACCGGTAGCGGGCCAGCGAGAACGCGATCATCGTGCCGAGGATCGTCGCCACCAGGGTGGCCAGCAGGCCGATCTTGAGGCTCAGCCCCACCGCGGTGCACATGCCGGGAGGCGCGCACGGGTGCAGCCAGGCGTCGAAGGAGAAGGTCACCCACTCGTAGTTGTACCGTCCGGCCGGCTTGTTGAACGAGAACAGGATGACGATCACGTTCGGCAGCAGCATGTACACGAACACCAGCGCGGCCACGATCGCGATGATGTGCTCGCGGACCCAGGTGATCGGGCCCTTGCGCGGCCGCTTGGCGGGCGGTGTCGCCTGCCGGGTGGGCGGGGCGGAGGTGACGGTGGCCATCAGACCAGCTCCTCTGTCCCCGCGCGCCAGACGTAGACCGACACGAGCACCAGGATCGTCACCATGAGCGTGAACGACAGCGCCGCCGCGGTCGGGTAGTCGAGCACCCGCAGGAACTGGCCGTCGATGACCTGGCCGATCATCGTGGTGTTCGGGTTCCCGAGCAGCTTGGAGTTGATGTAGTCACCGGCGGCCGGGATGAAGGTCAACAGCGTCCCGGCGACCACGCCCGGCATGGACAGCGGCCAGGTCACCTTGCGGAACGCGGTGAACGGGCGGCCGTACAGGTCGGCCCCGGCCTCGAGCAGGCGCGGGTCGATCCGGTCCAGGCTGGCGAACAGCGGCAGCACCATGAACGGCAGGAAGTTGTAGGTCAGACCCGCCATCACCGCGAACGGTGTGCTCAGCAGCTGGTCGCCGTTCACCACGTTCAGGGCCTGCAGCACGTTCATCAACCCGGTGGCGTTGAAGAACTTCACCACGATGCCGTTGCTCGACAGGATGGTCTGCCAGGCCAGGGTCCGCAGCAGGAAGCTGGTGAAGAACGGCGCGATCACCAGCACCAGCAGGACGCCCTTCCACCGTCCGGACTTGAACGCGATGGTGTACGCGAGCGGGTAGCCGATGAGCAGGGCCAACGCCGTGGCGACGAACGCGTAGATGAACGACCGCAGGAACTGCGGCCAGTACAGCGAGAACGCGTCGGTGTACGTCTGCCAGTGCCAGGTCATCGTGTAGCCGGTGTCGATCGAGCCGGTCTGCAGCGACTGCGACAGCAGCGTGAGCATCGGCACGACGAAGAACACGACGAGCCACAGGAGCCCGGGCAGCAGCAGCAGGTACGGAACCAGCCCCTTGCCGCGCCGGGTGGGCGGCGGTGCGGCGTCCGTCCCGATGCGCGCGATGGCGCTCATGAGCTGACGCCGACGGCCGACGCCGGTTCCTCGCCCCCGAGGTCCACGCCGGCGTTGGCGTCCTGGGAAGCGTCCAGCCCGAAGGTGTGGGCCGGCACCCAGGACAGCTCCACCTTGGTCCCCGGCCGCAGCAGCTCGGCACCGACGTTCTGCGCGAAGACCATGATCTCCTGGCCCCAGGGCATCCGGACGAGGTACTGGGTGCTCACCCCGGTGAAGCTGGTGTCGGAGACGACACCTCCGGTGAGCACGTTCATGCCGGACGCCTCGCCCCCGAGACCTTCGGCGGCGATCCGGATCTTCTCCGGGCGCACGCCGACGAGCAGCTTCAGGGTCGAGGTGGCGTGCGCCCGCGACCTCGGCAGCGCGATCCGCTGCCCGGCCACCGACAGCAGGATGTCCTCGCCGGCGGTACCTGAGATCTCTGCCAGGATCAGGTTCGACTGGCCGAGGAAGTTGGCCGCGAAGGTCGTGGCCGGGTTCTCGTACAGGTCTCCCGGGTGGCCCATCTGCTCGACCCGACCGGCGTTCATGACCGCGATGGTGTCGGCCATGGTCATGGCCTCTTCCTGGTCGTGGGTCACGTGCACGAAGGTGATGCCGACCTCGGTCTGGATCCGCTTCAGCTCGATCTGCATCTGCCGGCGCAGCTTGAGGTCCAGCGCCCCGAGCGGCTCGTCGAGCAGCAGCACGGTGGGCCGGTTGACGATGGCCCGGGCCAGGGCCACCCGCTGCTGCTGGCCACCGGACAGCTGCGAGGGCTTGCGCCGGGCGAGGTGCCCGAGCTCCACGAGCTCGAGCGCCTCCTCCACCCGACGCTTCACGTCGCCCTCCTTGCGGCGCCGCAGGCCGAAGGCGACGTTCTCGAAGATGTCCAGGTGCGGGAACAGGGCGTAGTTCTGGAACACCGTGTTCACCGGACGCCGGTACGGCTTGGTACCGGTGATGTCCTTGTCGCCGATGAAGATCTGCCCCACGGTGGGGTCCTCGAGCCCTGCGACCATCCGCAGTGTCGTCGTCTTCCCGCAGCCCGACGGACCCAGCAGGGCGAAGAAGGAGCCCTGGGGGATCGTCAGCGTCAGGTCGTCGACCGCGGTGAAGGCGCCGAACCGCTTGGTCACCTGCACGATACGGACGTCGCCGTCCTGCGCGGTGCCTTCGCGGCCAGGTGCCGCACCTGGATCGGACATGCTCAGCCTCCGATGACGGCCTGGAAGGCCTTGTTGTACTTCGTCTCCTGGTCCGCGGTGAGGCCCATGAAGACGTGCGCGTTGGCCAAAGTGGCGGCCGACGGGAAGATCAGCTCGTTGTTCGCGACGGTCGGGTCGCTCTTGAGCAGGATCTCCTTGGAGCCCTTGACCGGCGAGATGTAGTTGACGTAGTCCTCGACCTGCGCCATGACCGCCGGGTCGTAGTAGTAGTTGATCAGGGTCTCGGCGTTCTTCTTGTGCTGGGCCAGGTTCGGGATGAGGAAGTTGTCCGACCAGATCATCTGCCCGGTGGCCGGCAACACGTAGCCGAGGTTGGGGTTGTCCGCCCGGAGCTGCACGACGTCACCGGTCCAGGCGAAGCAGGCCGCGATGTCACCGGAGGCCAGGCCCTTGCCGTACTCGTTGCCGGTGAAGCCCTTGAGCTGGCCGGCGTCCTTGGCCTTCTGGATCGCCGCGATGGCCTGGTTGAACTGCTCCTCGGTGAAGTTCGCCGGGTCGTTGCCCTGCGACAGCATGATCAGGCCGACCGTGTCGCGCATCTCGGTGAGCAGCGTGACCCTGCCCTTGATGGACGGGTCGGTGAGCAGCTGGTCGACGGTCTCGATCTTCTTGCCGCCGGTCGACTTCGGGTTGTAGGCGATCCCGGTGAACCCGCTCTGCCACGGCAGCGAGTACTCCCGGCCCTTGTCGAACTCGACCTGCTGGAGGCTGTCCTCGAGGTTCGTCCAGTTCGGGATGTTCGCCTTGTCGAGCTTTTGCACCCAGCCCAGCCGGATGAGCCGGGAGGCCATCCAGTCGGTGAGGCAGAAGGTGTCCCGACCGGTGTCCTGCCCCGCCGACAGCTGCGGGCGGATCTTGGCGAAGAACTCGTCGTTGTCGTTGACGTCCTCGGCGTAGTTGACCTTGATCCCGGTCTTCTTGGTGAAGGCGTCGAGTGTCGGGTGGGTCTTGGTCGTGTCGTTGACGTCGATGTACTCGGGCCAGTTGGACCAGTTGACCAGCATGTCGGCGGCCGAGCGGTCGGACGCGGTCGGCTTGGCCGACGCCGAGCTGCCGGTGTTGGTGCCCTTGACGCCGCAGGCTGCGAGTGCCGCGGCCGCCCCCGCAGCGGCAGCCCCCTGCATCACCGTGCGGCGGGTCAGCAGGCCGCGCATGAGCGCCGGCGACGGGACAAAAGGATCCTTCTCGGTCATGACGGAGTTCCTCCGGGAGCGGGTCTTTAGCGGGTGCCGAAGACGGTGCGGTGCCAGTCTTTGCTGGCCCGAGCGGTCAGGTCGTACATCACGTGCTTGATCTGGGTGTACTCGTCGAACGCGTACGTGCTCATGTCCTTGCCGAAGCCGGACTGCTTGTAGCCGCCGTGGGGCATCTCGCTGATGATCGGGATGTGGTCGTTGACCCACACGGCTCCGGCCTTGATCTCCCTGGTCGCCCGCATCGACCGGAAGACGTCACGGGTCCACACCGACGCGGCCAGGCCGAACGGGGAGTCGTTCGCCAGCCGTAGACCCTCGTCGTCGTCATCGAAGGGGAGCACCACCAGCACCGGGCCGAAGATCTCGTCCTGCACGATCTCCGAACGCTGATCCGCGCCGACCAGCACGGTGGGCTCATAGTAGGCGCCGCGGACGAGGTCCCCTTCCGTGGGGATACGGCCACCGCGCACGACCTTTGCCCCGTCGGCCACGGCCCGCTCGACGAACCCGGCCACCCGCTCCTGCTGCAGCCGGGAGACCAGCGGGCCCTGGTCGGTGGCCGGGTCCAGCGTCGGGCCCAGCCGGACCTGGCCCATGACCTCGGCCACCCCGTCGACGAACGCCTCGTACAGCGGGCGCTGGACATAGGCGCGGGTGGCCGCCGTGCAGTCCTGACCGGAGTTGATCAGCGCGCCGGCCACGGCGCCCTGGACAGCGGCGTCGAGGTCGGCGTCGTCGAAGACCAGGAAGGGGGCCTTGCCGCCCAGCTCGAGGTGCACCCGCTTGACGGTCTCGGCGGCCACCTGCATGACCCGGCGGCCGACCCCGGTCGACCCGGTGAACGACAGCATGGCGACGTCGGGGTGGGCGAGCAGCGCCTCGCCCGCCACCCGGCCGGCACCGGTGATGACGTTGACCACGCCGTCCGGCAGGCCGGCGTCCTGGCAGGCCTGCGCGAACATCAGCGAGGTCAGCGGCGTCAGCTCGGCCGGCTTGAGCACGATCGTGTTGCCGGCGGCGACGGCCGGCAAGATCTTCCAGGCGGCCATCTGCAGCGGGTAGTTCCACGGGGCGATCGAGCCGACCACCCCGATCGGCTCCCGCCGAACCATCGAGGTGTGGTCGGGTGAGTACTCCGCGGCGGCCTTGCCCTCGAGGTTGCGGGCGGCCCCGGCGAAGAAGGCCACGTTGTCGATCGTGCCGGGCACGTCGAACTCGGTGGTCAGCTTGATCGGCTTGCCGGCCTGCTGCGACTCGACCCGGGCGAACTCGCCGGCACGCTCCGCCAGGATCTGCGCCAGCGACAGCAGCGCGGCCGACCGGGTCCCCGGGGTGGCCCTGGACCACTCGGGGAAGGCTCGAGCGGCGGCGGCGACGGCGGCGTCCACCTCGGCCGGGCCGGCCAGCTCGACGATCTCGACGGTCTCGCCGGTGGACGGGTCGACGACCGGGTGGGTGTCGCCGGTGGTGCTGCGGATGAGGGCGCCGCCGACGAACGAATGACCCACGGTTGACACGCCTGATCCCACCTCCTTGAGAGGCGTCATCGTGACAGACGCCGAACCCTGGGACAAGTGAATCCGTCGTCCGATCGCATATTGACGACGAAATCGCGATGTAACCGTAACCATGCACGACGGGGAACAGGGGTCGCGGCAGGAAGCCTGCGGACCCGTTCGAGCGCGCGCAATCGGCACTGTGCCAGGTATGGCATCCTCCTGCTTACACACTGTCGCGCAGGCCGAGCCGACCGAGCCAGCCGACCGAGCCTGGAGGGGCCACATGGGAACCGCCGGGTCACCGACCCTCGCGCTGCCGACGGTGGCCGAGGTGCTGGCCCTGCCGCCGCTGGCCGCCGGCGAGCCCGAGGTGCTCGCCGGCGCCGCCAACCTGGACCGCCGCGTGCGCTGGGCGCACGTCAGCGAGATCGCCGAGATCGCCGGGCTGCTGCACGGCGGCGAGCTACTGCTCACGACCGGGGTGGCGCTGCCGGACGACCGCGCCGAGCTCGCCGCGTTCGTCGACGCGCTGGACGACGCCGGCGCGGCCGGCCTGGTCGTGGAGCTCGGCCGCCGCTACCAGCGCACGCTGCCACCGACCCTGGTCCGGGCCGCGCAGGGGCGCGGCCTGCCGCTGGTGGCGCTGCGCCGCGAGGTCCGGTTCGTCGCGGTGACCGAGGCCGTGCACGCGCTGGTCGCCGACGAGCGGCTGCGCGAGCTGCGCGCCTCCGAGGAGGTGCACCAGACCTTCACCGAGCTGTCCGTCGAGGGCGCCGAGCCGGCCGAGGTGGTACGCCAGGCCGCCCGGATGTCCGGCCGGGCTGTGGTGCTGGAGAACCTGGCCCACCAGGTGCTCGCGTACGACGCCGCGGGCGGGGACCCGCGCGAGCTGCTCGACGGTTGGGAGACCCGCTCCCGCGCGGTCGACCCGAGCCGGCGCACCGGCTACGACGAGCGGTCCGGCTGGCTGGTCACCGTCGTCGGGGCCCGCGGGCACGACTGGGGCCGACTGGTCCTGGTGGCCGGGGCGCCGCCGCCGCCGCGCGACGTCATGCTCGTCGAGCGGGCGGCGTCCACGCTGGCCCTGAACCGGCTGGTGGAGCGCGACCGGGAGAGCCTGGAGCGGCAGACCCACCGCAGCCTGCTGTCCGGCATCCTCAGCCACAGCTGGCCGGCGTCCGAGGTGGCGCTGCGGGCGCGAGCGCTCGGCGTCCCGCTGGAGGGGCGCCGGCTGGTGGGCGTGGTGCTGCGGCCCGCCCCACTGCCGGGCGAGGCGGTGCTCGAGGCCGAGCAGCGGGCCCGCGACCTCACCGAGACGGCGGCAGCAGCGGTGCGGGCGGCCCGGGTCCCCGCCCTGGTCGGCAGCATCGACGACGTCGGGGTCGGCGTGCTGCTGTCCCTCGGGCCGCAGCTGCGCGTCGACGACACCCTGGACACCCTGGCCGCGGCGCTGCGCGCGCCGGACGACTCGGTGATGGCCGTGGGCTCGGTCGTCGAGCAGATCGCCGACGTGCGGCGCTCGTTCCTGGAGGCCGCGCACGTGGCGGACGCCGCACCGAGGAGCACGGCACTGCCCTTCCACCGGCTCGAGGACGTGCGGCTGCGCGGTCTGCTGCACCTGCTGCGCGACGACGCGCGGCTGCAGACGTACGTGGAGCGCGAGCTGTCCCCACTGCTGCGCTATGACGCCGAGCACAGCACCGAGCTGACCGGGCTGCTGCGGACCTACCTCGACGAGGGCCGCAACAAGTCGGCGGCGGCCGCCGCGGCCCACCTGTCCCGGCCGGCGTTCTACGAGCGGCTGCACCGCATCGAGCGGGTTCTCGGCGCCGACCTCGACGATCCCGAGGGCTGTCTGTCGCTGCACGTGGCCCTCACCGCCCTGGACGCCCTGCGCCGCACCTGACGCCGGTCAGGACCCGTCGTGGGTCCGGACGCCGGCCAGCCAGGTCCCGCGCACCGGGATGGACGCCCACGTCCCCGGCTCGGCGGTGAAAGGGTCCGCCGCGAGCGCCACCAGGTCGGCCCGCATCCCCACGGCCAGCCGCCCCCACGACGCCTCCTCGAACCCCTGGTAGGCGACCCCGGCGCTGTAGGCCCGCAGCGCGGTCGCCACGTCCAGCCGCTCGCCAGGGATCCAGCCGCCGGCCGGCCGGCCGGCCTCGTCCTGCCGCGACACCGCGACCCCCAGGCCCTCCATGGGCCGCAGCGACGACACCGGCCAGTCGCTGCCCATGGACAGCCGTGCGCCGCTGTCCGCCAGGCTGCGCATCGGGTACTGCAGCCGACTGCGGTCGGGGCCGAGCCGGGGTGCGGTCAGCTCGAGCTGGCAGTCGTCCAGGCAGGCCCACAGCGGCTCGAAGTTCGCGATCACGCCGAGCGCGGCGAACCGCGGCAGGTCGGCCGGGTCCACCACCTGGGTGTGCGCGACGACCGCGCGCCGGTCCCGCGGCCCGTTGACCAGCTCGGCGTGCTCGACCGCGTCCAGGGCGGCCCGCACCCCGGCGTCGCCGATGGCGTGGATGTGCACCTGGAACCCGTCCGCGTCGAACGCCGTCACCGCCTCGGCCAGCTCCTGCGGCGACCACACCGGCAGCCCGCAGGTGTGCGGCGCGTTCGCATAGGGCTCGAGCAACGCCGCGGTGCCGAACTCCAGGACGCCGTCGGCGAAGAGCTTCACCGTGCGTGCGGACACCTGCGAATGCCCCTGCGCCGCGACCCGGGCCGCGGCGAAGGCGGCCCGCTGCTCCGGCCACTCCCCCGGCTCGGCCCGCAACGCGATGTTCACCCGGGCGGCGAGCTGCCCGGCGTCGGCGGCCGCCAGGTAGGTGGCCACGTCGGACGGTGCCAGCGCGGCCTCCTGCGCCCAGGTGACTCCGGCCGACGCGAGCAGTGCGGTGGCGGCCTGCAGCCCGGCCCGCTTGGCCGCCGGCTCCGGGGCGGGCACCAGGTGCTTGACCAGGTCCATGGCGGTCCACTCCACGAGGGTGCCCAGCGGCTGGCCGTCGTCCCGCTTGGCGACCGTCGCCGCCGGTGGGTCAGCCGTGGCCGCCGTGACCCCGGCCCGACGCAGCGCCTCGGTGTTCACCCACGCGCTGTGGTGGTCACTGGACTCCAGGAACACCGGCCGGTCGGGCACCGCGGCGTCCAACCAGCGTGCGTCGAACAGCCCGCCCGGCGCGAGGGTCGGGTCGTAGGAGCCGCCGGTGACCCACTCCAGCTCGGGATGCTCGGCCGCGTACTGCGCGACGGCGGCCACGACCTGCTCGACCGACCGGGCGTCGCGCACCGGCGCCTCGCTCAGCTCGACCCCGCCCCACAGCGGGTGCACGTGCCCGTCACCGAACGAGGGCAGCAGCACGCCACCGCCGAGGTCGACCTCGACCGTGGCGGCGCCGGCCTGCGCGAGCGCGGCCTCGTCCAGCCCGCTGATCCGCCCGTCCCGGACGGCGAGGGCGGACGCCAGCGGCCGGGCCGGGTCGTCGGTGCGGATGGTGCCGTTGCGGAACAGCCAGTCGGCGGTCATGGCGCGCATCATGGCAGGGTGCCGCCGCTCGAGCCCGCCGCCCCCCGCTGGGCCAGGGCGCTCACCGGGGTGGTCGCCGCGGCGGCCGGCCTCGGGGTCGCCCAGCTGGCCGCTGTCGTCACGGGTCCGGACTCCGCGCCGGTGGTCGCGGTCGGCGGCGCGGCCGTCGACGCCACCCCGCCGTGGCTGAAGGACTTCGCGATCCGCTGGTTCGGCAGCTCGGACAAGTCGGTGCTGCTGCTCGGGATCGTCGTCGTCCTCGCCGTCCTCGCGGCCAGTGTGGGGCTGCTGGCCCACACCCGGCTGCGGGTGGCCCAGTACGCGGTCGCTGCCCTCGGCGCGGTCGCCGCGCTGGCCGCGGTGCGCCGGCCGGACGCGACCTGGCTGTCGGCGCTGCCGTCGGTGCTCGGGGCGCTGGTCTCCGCCTGGGCGCTGCGGTTCCTGGTGGGACGGACGGCGCGGACGACGCGGGCACCCACCGCCAGCCCGGCCGCCAGCCCCACCGACGGGCAGTGGGACCGCCGCGCGTTCCTGCTCGGCAGCGTGGGGCTCGGCGCCGCTGCCGTGGTCGCCGGCGGGGCCGGCCGACTGCTCGCCGGTGGGGCGAACGCGGCTGCCTCCAGGGCCGAGGTCCGGCTGCCGCTGCCGGCCACCCCCGCCCCGCCGCTGCCGTCCGGGGTCGACCTGCACCTGCCGGGGCTCACGCCGTTCACCACACCGGTCAACGACTTCTACCGGGTCGACACCGCGTTCGTGGTGCCCCGGGTGGTCGCTGCGGACTGGCGGCTGCGGGTCCACGGCCTGGTCGACCGGGAGATCGAGCTGACCTACGCCGACCTGCTGGCCCGCCCCCTGGTCGAGGCCGACCTGACGCTGTGCTGCGTGTCCAACGAGGTCGGCGGCCCCTACGTCGGCAACGCCCGCTGGCTGGGTGCCCGCCTGAAGGACCTGCTCGACGAGGCCGGGGTCCGCCCCGGCGCCGACCAGCTGCTGAGCCGGTCGGCGGACGGCTGGACCTGCGGCACCCCGACGGCCGCGGTCATGGACGGCCGGGCCGCACTGCTCGCCGTGGGGATGGACGGCCAGCCGCTGCCGATCGCGCACGGCTTCCCGGTGCGGATGGTGGTGCCCGGCCTGTACGGCTACGTCAGCGCCACCAAGTGGGTCGTGGACCTCGAGCTGACGACGTTCGCCGACGCCACGGCCTACTGGGTCAGCCGTGGCTGGTCGGCGCAGGCCCCGGTCAAGACGATGACCCGGATCGACACCCCCGGAGCGGGCGCGGACCTGGGGGCCGGTCCCGTCGCCGTGGCCGGGGTCGCCTGGGCGCAGCACCGCGGCATCGACGCCGTCGAGGTCCGGGTGGACGAGGGACCGTGGCAGCCGGCCCGGCTGGCCGCCGTCCCCGGCATCGACACCTGGCGGCAGTGGGTCTACCGGTGGGACGCGACCCCGGGCTCCCACACGCTGTGGGCGCGGGCCGTCGACGGCACCGGCGACGTACAGACCGGGCAGCAGTCGCCACCGGAGCCGGACGGCGCCACCGGCTGGCCCAGCGTCGGGGTCACCGTCCGCTGAGGACGCGGTCCCTGATCGGCTGGGGTCAGCTGTTGATGTTGGCCATCACGTGCTTGATCCGGGTGTAGTCCTCGAACCCGTACATGGACAGGTCCTTGCCGTACCCGGAGTGCTTGAAGCCACCGTGCGGCATCTCGGCGACGAGCGGGATGTGGGTGTTGATCCACACGCAGCCGAAGTCGAGCCGCTTGGCCATCCGCATGGCCCGGCCGAAGTCCCTGGTCCACACCGAGGACGCCAGGCCGTAGTTGACGCCGTTGGCCCAGGCGAGCGCCTCGGCCTCGTCGGAGAACTTCTGCACGGTGATGACCGGCCCGAAGACCTCGTTCTGGATGATCTCGTCGTCCTGCCGCAGGTTCGAGACCACGGTCGGCGCGTAGTAGAACCCGTGGTCGCCGATCCGCTCGCCCCCGGTGGTGATCATCGCGTGACCCGGCAGCCGGTCGATGAACGCCGTCACCCGGGCCAGCTGGTTGGCGTTGTTCACCGGGGGCAGCAGCGCGTCCTCGTGGCCGGGGCCGTGCTCGTAGGTGGTGACGACGTTTCGCGCCTGCGCCGTGAGCGCCGCCACGAAGTCGTCGTACGCGCCCGGCGAGACGAGCACCCGGGTGGCCGCGGTGCAGTCCTGGCCAGCGTTGAAGTAGCCGGCGATGGCGATCGCCTCGGCGGCGGCCTCGATGTCCGCGTCGTCGAAGACGACGACGGGTGCCTTGCCGCCCAGCTCGAGGTGCACCCGCTTGACGTCCTTGGCGGCGCCGCCGGCGACCTCCATGCCGGCCCGGACCGAGCCGGTGATGGCCACCATCTGCGGGATCGGGTGGTCGACCAGGGCCCGGCCGGTGTCCCGGTCACCGCAGACGACGTTGAACACACCGGGCGGCAGCGCGCCGGACTCGGCGATCAGCTCGGCCATCCGCACGGTGGACACCGGCGTGGTGTCGCTCGGCTTGAGCACCACGGTGTTGCCGGCGGCCAGGGCCGGGGCGTACTTCCAGACCGCCATCATCATCGGGTAGTTCCACGGGGTGACCTGGCCCACGACGCCGATCGGCTCGCGCCGGACCATCGACGTCATGCCCGCCATGTACTCACCGGCGGCACGGCCCTCGAGCACCCGAGCGGCGCCGGCGAAGAACCGGATCTGGTCGATCATCGGAGGGATCTCCTCCGACCTGGTCAGGGCGAGCGGCTTGCCGGTGTTCTCGCTCTCCAGGGCCACCAGCTCGTCGGCGTGCGCCTCGAGCACGTCGGCGATCTTCAGCAGCGCGGCCTGCCGCTGGCTCGGCGTGCTGTCCCGCCAGCTCTCGAACGCGGTGGCAGCCGCCCGGTAGGCGGTGTCGACGTCCGCCTCCGTCGACAGGGGGGCGGTGGCGAACACCTCGCCGGTGGTGGGGTTGACCAGGTCGATCGTCGCGCCGTCGACGGCGTCGACGGACTCACCGTTGACGAAGTTGCGCAGGACACGCTTGTCACTCACGAGGGTCTCCAGGAAGCGAGGCAGGAACCCGGCCATCGGGCGTTGTCGCGAGCGTAGCGCCCAAGCCACGAAACCGACAGACCGGACGCCTCCAGACCTCGGAATCAGTACATCCAACACACGCAGACAACGGAATCACTTGTGTTTCCCGACGACTAGCGGCAGTATCGCTGTCCATGGCGGGACGGGAGCGGAGCAACGGCCACGGGGTCGTGCTCGACCATGTCGCCAAGGCGATCATCGAGCAGCTGCAGGAGGACGGTCGCCGTCCGTACGCCGCCATCGGCAAGGCCGTCGGGCTGTCCGAGGCGGCCGTGCGACAGCGCGTCCAGCGCCTCGTCGACTCCGGAGTGATCCAGATCGTCGCCGTCACCGACCCGCTCGTCGTCGGGTTCGCCCGGCAGGCCCTCGTGGGCATCCGGGTCGAGGGCGACATCCAGGCGGTGGCCGACACGTTGGCCGCGATGGAGGAGGTCGACTACCTGGTGATCACCGCCGGGCAGTACGACATCCTCGCCGAGCTGGTGTGTGAGGACGACGCCCGGCTGTTCGACCTGGTCAACCAGCGGATCCGGGGCATCCCCGGCGTCCGGCTGACCGAGACCTTCGTCTACCTGAAGCTCCACAAGCAGACCTACACCTGGGGAACCCGATGACCACCACGCCGCAGTACGTCGACGAGGGCGGGGCCGACCGCCTCGCCGAGACCGCCCGCGAGCACCTGTGGATGCACTTCACGAGGCACTCGGTCTACGACGCCGGCCATCACGTCCCGGTGATCGTGCGCGGGGACGGCGCCTACATCTGGGACGACGCCGGCCGCAAGTACCTCGACGGCCTGGCCGGGCTGTTCGTCGTCCAGCTGGGCCACGGCCGCACTGAGCTGGCCGAGGCCGCCGCCAAGCAGGCCTCCGAGCTGGCGTACTTCCCGCTGTGGTCCTACGCCCACCCGAAGGCGATCGAGCTGGCCGAGCGGCTGGCCACCTACACTCCGGGCGACCTCAACCGGGTGTTCTTCACCACCGGTGGTGGTGAAGCCGTCGAGACGGCTTGGAAGCTGGCCAAGCAGTACTTCAAGCTGACCGGCAAGCCGATGAAGCACAAGGTCATCTCCCGGTCGATCGCCTACCACGGCACCCCGCAGGGCGCGTTGTCGATCACCGGCATCCCGGACGCCAAGAAGTACTTCGAGCCGCTCGTTCCCGGCGCCATCAAGGTGCCGAACACCAACTTCTACCGGGCCCAGCAGCACGCCGACGACCCGGAGGCGTTCGGCCGCTGGGCGGCCGACCGGATCGCCGAGGCGATCGAGTTCGAGGGGCCCGACACCGTGGCCGCGGTCTTCATCGAGCCGGTGCAGAACTCCGGCGGCTGCTTCCCGCCGCCCCCCGGGTACCTGCAGCGGGTCCGCGAGATCTGCGACCAGTACGACGTGCTCATGGTCGCCGACGAGGTCATCACCTCGTTCGGGCGGATCGGCGAGATGTTCGCCACCAAGCGCTTCGGCGTGACGCCGGACATCATCACCTGCGCCAAGGGCATGACCTCGGGCTACTCCCCGATCGGCGCGATGATCGCCAGCGACCGGCTCTTCGAGCCGTTCAGCAAGGGCACCAACTACTTCGCCCACGGCTACACCTTCGGTGGGCACCCGGTGTCCGCGGCGGTGGCGCTGGCCAACCTCGACATCTTCGAGCGCGAGGGCATCAACCAGCACGTGCGGGCCAACGAGGGTGCGTTCAAGGCCACCCTCGACCGGCTGCGCGACCTGCCGATCGTCGGCGACGTCCGCGGCGCCGGGTACTTCTACGGCATCGAGATGGTCAAGGACAAGGCCACCAAGGAGACGTTCAACGAGGACGAGTCCGAGCGGCTGCTGCGCGGGTTCCTCTCCAAGGCGCTGTTCGACCACGGCCTGTACTGCCGGGCCGACGACCGCGGTGACCCGGTCATCCAGCTGGCGCCGCCGCTGATCATCGGCCAGCCGGAGTTCGACGAGATCGAGCAGATCCTGCGCACCGTGCTCACCGAGGCGTGGTCGATCCTCTGACCAGCCCGGCTCCGGGGGCCACCGCGCGCACCGCGGTCCGGCGGCTCCCGGACAAGACGGTCACCGACCGGTCGGTCCTGCACGCGGTGCTGGACGCCGGCCTGGTGGCGCACCTCGCGGTGGTCGACGAGGGCCAGCCCTACGTCGTCCCGGTGGCCTACGCCCGGGACGGCGACCGCGTACTGGTGCACGGATCGACCGGCTCGCGGCTGTTCCGCGGGCTCGCCACCGGCGCACCCACCTGTCTGACCGTGACCCTGCTGGACGGCCTGGTCGTCGCCCGGTCCGCGTTCGAGTCCTCGATGCACTACCGCAGCGTCATGGTGCTGGGCCGGTGCACGGTGCTGCACGCAGCCGCGAAGGCCGCCGCCGTGCGGGTGCTCACCGAGCACCTGCTGCCGGGCCGGTGGGCCGAGGTCCGGCCGCCGTCCCGCAAGGAGCTGGCTGCCACCACCGTGCTGGCGCTGCCGCTGGACGAGTGCTCGGTCAAGGTCAGCGCCGGGCCGCCGGACGACCCGCCCGAGGACGTCGCGCTGCCGGTGTGGGCCGGTACGGTGCCGATCCTGGAGTCGTTCGGGGCGCCGGTGCCGGCCCCTGACCTCGCGCCCGGCCGGCCCGTACCGGCCTCCGTCGAAGGGTGGAAGCGGTGACCTACCGGTCGCTGTCGTTGTGGTGGGACACGCTGCCCGGGGAGCTGGCCGGGCCGGTCCGTCCGACGTTGCCCGGCTCGACCGACGCCGACGTCGTCATCGTCGGCGCGGGCTACACGGGGCTGTGGACGGCGTACTACCTGGCCGAGGCCGACCCGACCCTGCGGATCGTGGTGCTGGAGAAGGAGACCGCGGGGTTCGGTGCCTCCGGCCGCAACGGCGGCTGGTGCTCGGCGCTGTTCCCGGCGTCCTGGGCCAAGGTGGCCAGGGGGTCGTCGAGGGACGCCGCCATCCGGCTGCAGCGGGCCATGTTCGACACCGTCGACGAGGTCGGCCGGGTGGCCGGCGCCGAGGGCATCGACATCCACTGGGCCAAGGGCGGCACCCTCGGGATGGCCCGCACGCCGCTGCAGGTGCAGCGGGCCGCCGCCGAGATCGACGCAGCCCGGGCCTGGGGGTTCGGCGAGCACGACTACGCCTGGCTGACCGCCGCCGAGGCGGCCGAGCGGTCCGGGGCGACCGACGTCCTGGGCGCGACGTTCACCCCGCACACCGCCGCGATCCATCCGGCCCGGCTGGTGCGCGGCCTGGCCGCCGCCGTCGAGCGGCGCGGGGTGCGGCTGTACGAGGGCAGCCCGGCGCTGGCCGTCGAGCCGGGAGTCGTGCGCACGCCGCACGGCGACGTCCGGGCGCCGCACGTGATCCGGGCGACCGAGGGCTACACGCCCAGCCTGCCCGGCCACCAGCGAACCGTGGCGCCGGTCTACTCGCTCATGCTGGCCACCGAGCCGCTGCCGGCCACTGCGTGGGACCGGATCGGGCTGGCTGCCCGGGAGACGTTCAACGACTACCGGCACCTGATCATCTACGGGCAGCGCACGGCCGACGACCGGCTGGCCTTCGGCGGCCGCGGCGCGCCGTACCACTTCGGCTCGTCGGTCGAGCCGCGGTTCGACCGCGACCCGGCCGTGTTCGCCGAGCTGCGACGGGTGCTGGTCGAGCTGTACCCCGTGGTGGCCGACCACGCCGTCACGCACACCTGGGGCGGCCCGCTCGGGGTGCCCCGCGACTGGTACGCCTCGGTCGGCCTGGACCGGACCACCGGGCTGGGCTGGGCCGGCGGGTACGTCGGGGACGGCGTGGGCACGGCGAACCTGGCCGGCCGGACGCTGGCCGACCTGGTGCTGGATCGCCGCGACTCCGACCTGCTGCGGCTGCCCTGGGTGAACCACCGCTCCCCCCGGTGGGAGCCGGAGCCGCTGCGCTTCCTCGGCGTCAACACCGGGCTGCGCGTCATGACCGGTGCGGACCGCGCCGAGGCGCGCACCGGACGGCCGGCCAGGCGGGCCCAGGTGCTCGGCCGGTTCCTGGGCCACTGACCGGTCAGGACCCGGCCCACCACCGCGCTGCGACCAGCTCGGCGACCGTCGTCTCGGTGAGCAGCCGAACGTCGTCCACGTCGTCCCCCGGGTAGCGGACCGCCGCTGCGGCACCCTCGACGTCCGCGCCGACCGTTACCACCGTCGAGCCGCGCTCGGCCACCCATCGCATCAGCTCCGGCTGGTAGGCCGAGCCGGGCAGCAGCAGCATCCGGTAGTCCAGCGTCTTGGTGAGGTAGACGTCGACGTGGCTCCAGTCGCCGGTCTCGCAGGCCTGCGCCGGCCGGCGCGGCCCCTCCCGCAGCATGAGTGCGGACTGCTGGGCCGAGGCCAGCCGGCGGGCCGGGGCGACCACCCAGGACCCCTGCGGCCCGTCCAGCCGGTCGGCCACCTCGGGCAGCCAGTCGTTGCGGGTGTGGAGCAGGTGCGCCGTGGCCGCCGCCGCCGTCCGGCAGCCGGCCGTGAGGGCCGGCGCCACCCCGGGGGACAGCCGCTCGGCCAGGGCGAGCAGCACCGCCAGCGCGTGCCGGTAGGAGCGGCAGGCCACTCCGCCGTCCTCCGGGCCGGCCAGCAGGGGCAGCACCCCGTCGGCCAGCTCGGCCAGCGGGCCGGCCGGGTCCTCGGTGACCGCGACGACCGGGGCGACCCCGGCGTGGGAGGCGGTGGCGACCAGCGTCTCGGCCGACCGGCCGGACGCCGACACCGCCACGACCAACGTCCTCGGGTCCGGCGGCGGCAGCAGGTCGGACGACGCCAGCTCGGCCACGGCGGCCACCCCCGCGTGCCGCAGCCGAGCGGCTACGACCCCGGCCGCGTAGGCGGACGACCCCATGCCGAGGAGGAGCACTCGGTCGTGAGCCGGCACCTCGAGCGGCAGGAAACCGTCGTCCAGCGCGTCGGCCAGAGCGGCCAGGGTGTCCGGGATTCGCTCGACGTCGGCGAGGTATCCGGCGGGGTCCATCAGCACCCTCCAGGCAGCGGCAGCAGCGCGGCCAGCGCCGCGTCCGGGACGTAGCGCCAGCGCGGCAGGTGCCGGGCCGCGTACACCAGCTCGCGGCACTCCTGCTCGACCTCGAACGGCCGCAGCAGCCGTTCGTCGAGCAGCGGGCCGTCGTAGGCCGCCAGGAACGCGGCCCGGGTCGCCGCGATCCACTCGTCGACCGGTCCGGCCTGCCGCCCGGCCGTCCGCCGGTTCGCGACGCGGCCCACGTGGTCCAAGGAGCGCAGCATCCCGGCGACGTCCCGGGCTGGTGGCTGCGGCAGCGAGCGCTCGGACGGCGGGAGCACCGGGTTGCCGTCGAAGTCGGTGACGGCGTAGCCCCCGTCGTGGCGCAGCACCTGGCCCACGTGCAGGTCGCCGTGGACCAGCGTGACCGGCGTGGGGGCCACCCCGGCCAGCGGTGCCAGGGCGGCCCTGGCCGGCTCGGCCCGGGCCTGCAGCCGCTCCCCCTCGGCCCCGGGGGTGAGCACGAGGGCCTCCTCCAGGGTGGCCAGGGCGCGCCGGTGCCAGCGGCCGGCGTCCGCTTGCGTGGCCGCACCCACGGGGGCCGGCTCGGACCCGGACGGGGTGGCCAGCGCCCGGTGCAGCGCGCCGACGAGCGAGCCGAGGGCAGTGGCCGGCTCGACGGCGGCCGCCAGGGTCCGGCCACCGGCCAGGTGGTCGAGCAGGTCGTCGACGTACCAGTCCCAGCCGTCCTGCGCCCCCGGGAGGAAGGCGGCCAGGACGGCGACCAGCGCGCCGGTGCTCGGGTCCTCCGGGGAGCGCCAGTCGACCCAGCCCACGGGCGCCGGCATCCCGACGAACCCGACCTCGGCGAGGTGGCGAAGCAGCCGCACCGCCGGGGGCTGCTCCGCCCCCAGGGACAGGTGCACCGACCACTTGACCACGACCGCGTCCCCGACGACGACCGAGTCGTGGGTCTGGTCGACGGCGAGCGCCCGCTCGCTGCGTCCGGGCGGGTCGCCCTCCCGTGCGGCCAGCCGGTGCAGCGAGAAGCCGCCGCCCTCCGCCGCGCTCGCCGCGTCCCCTGCCGCGTCGACGGCCTCGAGCAGTGCCGCGGACACGCCGTCCCCGGCGACCGCCCGCCGCACGCCGCCGCCGTCGCGCAGGAGCGGGAGGCCGAGCCAGGCACCGGCGTCGTCGGCGACCAGCGCGGACCACCTGGTGCCGCCCAGCGGCAGCGCGTCGACCAGGCGCAGCGGCGCTCGTAGCCGGTCCTCCTCGCCGGCCCGGCGCTCCGGCAGCACCGCTGCGGGGGCCAGCCCGGCCACCGCGTCGACGAGGTCGTGCGGTCGGCTCACCCGTGGGCCGCGCGGGCGACCTGCTCGATGAGGTCGGCGGCCGTGGTGCGCCCGTCGGCGGCCCGGATCCGCTGCGCCTCCTCGGCCATCCGCTGCCGCAGCGCCGTGTCGCCCAGCAGCCGGTCGATCGCCCCGGTCAGCTCGGCGTCGGGGAAGGCGTAGGTGGCCAGCCGCACGCCGAAGCCGGTCTCCTGCACCCGCTGGGCGTTGTCGTACTGGTCCCAGAACAGCGGGAGCACGACCATCGGCTTGCCGAAGTGGAACGCCTCGGTGGTCGTGTTGTTGCCGCCGTGGGTGATCACCAGGTCGACCAGCGGCAGGAGCGTCGTCTGCGGCAGGAACTCCGCGCCCCACATGTTCTCGGCCAGCTCGTACTCGGCGTGCTGCGGGCCCATGGACACGACGTACCGGTGGGGCGTGGCCGCGAGCACCGACACCAGCCGGCGCATCAGGTCGACGTCCGCCGAGCCGAGCGAGCCGAGGGACAGGTACACCAGGGCGCTGCCCTCGGGGCGGTCGAGAAAGTCGGCCGGCAGCTCCACCGGCGCCTCGGTGGCCCGCACCGAGGACTCCAGCCGGTGCCAGGTTGGGTCCAGCGGCCGCCGCTCGGTGTAGTCGACGACCTGCGGGAACACGTACAGGTTCGCGTGCTCGGAGGTGTGGACGAACTGCAGGTCCGGCAGCGGCGGTGCCCCGCTGGCCTGCACGAACTCGTTGAACTGGGTCCACAGCGGCCGGTGGGTGCGGTCGTACTCGGCCCGGAACGACGCCCATTCGCTGGCGTCGTCCGACGGCAGCCCGGAGTACGCCGGCGGGATGTCCGGCCCGCCCATCTCCAGCGGGTTGCAGGACACGATCCGCACGAACGGCGCCCCGCAGGTCATCAGCGCGGGGAAGGCCACCACGTTGTCCTCGACGACGACGTCCGGCTGGTGCCGCCGCAGGATCTCGCGCAGCTGCGGCTCGCAGTACCGGGCGCCGTCGACGAGCGCCTGCCAGGTGGGCACCATGAACGACTCGAGCTGCTCGACCGTGGGACGACGGAACTGCGGTGCGGTGTCCCGGATGAAGTCCTTCCAGAACTGTCCGGCGTCCTGCTCCCCGGCTCCCGGGTCGGGGGGCGGCGCGAGGTCGACGAGGTCCTCGACGAAGCCCAGCGGCTCGAGCCGACCGGCCCAGGACGCCTCGGCCGCGAACACCACCCGGTGGCCGCGGCGGCGCAGGACGTCGGCGATGCCGATGCAGTTGTTGGTCGGGCCGTAGGCCGACTCGGGCATGAACAGCACGGTGAGGGGTCGCTCGGGCACGGCGTCAGCGTAGGGGGCGCCGCGGTGCCCCCCGGATCGGGGCCGGTCAGAGCCGGGCGAACCGCTCGATGTCGTCGGTGAACTCGCGGACCATCTCGGCGGTCACGGTCGGACGCACCTGGCGGACGGCGTCCAGGTAGTCCTGGGTGGAGGCACCCGGCTGCTCGACGGTCTCACCGGCGACCAGCTCGCGCTCGAACGCGGCCTGTGCCGCGACCCGGGCCGCGTGCTCGATGTCGGCCGGGGTGAGCGTCTCACTGACCGCCACCAGCGCGTCGAGGTCGAGGTCGTCACGGCCGGCGGTGGAGGTGTAGCGGCTCCAGATGGCCCGGCGCGCGGCCGCGTCCGGCGGGCCGACCGGGACCAGGTAGTCGAAGCGGCCGGGGCGCAGGAACGCCGAGTCGAGGGAGCGCACCGAGTTCGTGGCGCAGACCAGCAGCCGGGTGTCCCGCTCCCGGAAGGTCGGGATCAGCTTGAGCAGCTCGTTGGTCACGCCGTGCGCCGGTGAGGTGGGCTGCCCGTCGCGCAGCCCGGCGATCTCCTCCACCTCGTCGATGAAGACCAGCACCCGCTCGAGGTCGGCGACCCGGGTGAAGACCTCGCGCAACGCGGCGGCCAGGCCGCCGGCGTCGGCGGCCAGCCGGGACGGGAAGATCTCTACGAACGGCCAGCCCAGGCGGGAGGCGATGCCACGGGCGAACGTCGTCTTGCCGGTGCCGGGCGGCCCGAACAGCACCGCCGCCCGCGGTGGGACGACCCCGTGGGCGGCGGCCCGTTCCGGCTCGGCCAGCGGCAGGATGATCCGCCGTTCGATGAGCTCCTTCTCCCGCTCCATGCCGGCCATCCGGTCCCACAGCCCGGCTGGCAGCACCCGGCCGCCGAGCGCGTCCAGGGTGGCGGCCTCGCCGGGGGCGAGCGCCTCGATCTTCTCGAAGTAGGCGACGGCCGGACGGCGGCCGTAGCCGGCCTTGGCCAGGCCCTCGGCGAGCTGCTCCTCCTCGGGCAGCACGTAGGAGATGCGGCGCACGTGCAGCTCCACGAGCAGCCGCTCGAGCTCCAGCAGCAGCCGGCTGACCAGCCCCTGGCCGCGGCAGTCGGGGGCCGCGGCGATCCGCATCACCCAGCCGCGCTCGCCGCTGATGGTGGCCAGCGCCGTCCCCACGACCCGGCCGGCGCTCACCGCGACGACGGCCGGCTCGTTGGCGCGCAGCGCCGCGATGCACTCGCCGACCGAGAACACCGAGCTTTGCCCCAGGTCGCCCGTGGCGTCCCACAGGTGGACGACCGCCTCGAGGTCGTCGTCGTGGTACTCGCGAACCAGCCACCCCATGGTCACCATCGGGTCAGCCTAGGGTGCGGCTTGCGGTGCCCCGGCGGCGGTGTGCCCGCGCGGCTTGCCCTCCACGGTCGTCCTCCCTACGGTTGGATCCAATATCCAGACTGCCTTGGAGTGCTCGAATGGCCGACAGCCCGGTTGCCCCCCTCGACCTGATCGCCGCCGACTCGCTGCTGTCGGAGGAGGAGCGCGAGATCCGCGGCACGGTCCGCCGCTACCTCGACTCCGAGGTGCGTCCGCACATCGCGGAGTGGTTCGAGTCCGGGGAGCTGCCGGCCCGCGAGCTGGCCCGGGGCTTCGGCCAGCTGGGCCTGCTCGGCATGCACCTGGAGGGCTACGGCTGCCCGGGGACCAGCGCGGTCGCCTACGGGCTGGCCGCCCTGGAGCTGGAGGCGGTGGACTCCGGCGTCCGGTCGCTGGTGTCGGTGCAGGGGTCGCTGGCCATGTTCGCGATCCACCACTACGGCAGCGAGGAGCAGAAGCTGGAGTGGCTGCCGCGGATGGCGGCCGGCGAGGCGCTCGGCTGCTTCGGGCTGACCGAGCCGGACTTCGGCTCCAACCCCGCGGGGATGCGCGCCACCGCCAAGCGGGACGGCGCGGACTGGGTGCTCGACGGCACCAAGATGTGGATCACCAACGGCTCGATCTCGGACATCGCCGTGGTGTGGGCACGCACGGACGAGGGGATCCGCGGCTTCGTCGTCCCGACCGACACCCCCGGGTTCACCGCGAACACGGTCAAGCACAAGCTCTCGCTGCGGGCGTCTGTGACCAGCGAGCTGGTGCTCAACGGCGTGCGGCTGCCGGACTCGGCGGTGCTGCCCGCGGCACGGGGCCTGGCCGGACCGCTCGGATGCCTCAGCGAGGCACGGTTCGGCATCGTGTTCGGCGTCATGGGGGCGGCGCGGGACAGCCTCCAGGCGGCCATCGACTACGCGCTGGCCCGCGAGCAGTTCGACCGGCCGATCGCCGGCTTCCAGCTCACCCAGCAGAAGCTCGCCGACATGGCCCTGGAGCTGCAGAAGGGCTACCTGCTGGCGCTGCACCTGGGTCGACTCAAGGACGCCGGGCAGATCACCCCGCAGATGGTCAGCGTCGGCAAGCTGAACAACGCCCGGGAGGCGCTGCGGATCGCCCGGGAGGCGCGCACGATCCTGGGCGGCAGCGGGATCACCACCGAGTACTCGCCGCTGCGGCACGCCAACAACCTCGAGTCGGTGCTGACCTACGAGGGCACCAGCGAGATCCACACCCTGGTGGTGGGCCAGGCGCTCACCGGCCTGTCCGCCTACCGCTGACCCCCGCCCGCCTACCCCCGGGCGGCGATGCAGACGTCCCGGTGCTCACAGCCCGGGCAGCTGGCGACGCCGACCTGGCCGTTGTGGCCGTGCTCCTCGTGCCAGCAGACGCCGCACGTCTTGCACAGCAGGTTGTCCTGGGCGCCGGTGTCCACCCAGGTGGTGTGGCTGCTCCCGCAGCCCGGGCAGCGCGTCGCCACGCCGACCGGGCCGAGCGGGTCCATGAGGTACGAAGTCACGGCGATCGCCTCCTGACCGGGTCTGCTCCTGCCGGCAGCGGACCAGATGGCCGACGGGTGGACCAGAGCCGAACGTCCCGAACCGGTGGGTCAGCTGGGCAGAATCGAGCGCAGGTGGTCCACGGCGTGCTCTCGGTGGACGTCGAGCAGCCGGACCACCTCCTCCACGTCCCGCCGCCGCACGGCATGGAGCACCGCCCGGTGCTCGGCGGTCACGGCGTCCCGGTTCGCGTCGTCGCCGTAGTAGACCGAGCGGTAGGTGTCGGTCGCGTCCCACAGCACCCGGACCAGCCGGGCCAGCCGCGGCATCCGGGCCGCCTCCACCAGGCCGAAGTGCAGCCGGCGGTTGGCGGCCGTCATGGCGGTCAGGTCCCCGCGCGCCGCGGCCGCCTCGCAGTCGGCCACCGCCTCCGCGGCCCGCTCGACGTCCTCCTCGCTCAGCCGGGGCACGCCGACCCGCACCGCCTCCGACTCCAGCAGGGTGCGGATCCGGTACACCTCGATCAGGTCGGTGACCGACAGCTCGGTCACGAAGTAGCCGCGGTGCGGCTCGTAGGTGACCTGACCCTCCCCCTCGAGGATCTTCAGCGCCTCCCGCAGCGGCACCCGGGAGACTCCATACGCCTCGGCCAGCGCCTCCTGTCGGATCTGCTGACCCGGCGCCAGCTCCCCCGACACGATGGCCCGGCGCAGCGCCTCGAGCACCGCCTCCTGGGCGGTCGGCGGACGCCGGAAGTCCTCGGCCGAATGGACGCTCATCGAAGCTCCCTCAGCACCTCGTCGGTGTGGGCACCCAGCGTCGGGGGCGGCCGCAGGTAGCGCACCGGGGTCGCCGACAGCCCGATCGGGTCGGCCACGGTCCGGATGCCGTCCACGGTGACGACCGGAGCCAGCCCGAGCCGCTCGGCCAGCGCCATCGCGTCGCCCACGTCGTTGATCGGGCCGCACGGCACCCCGGCGCCGGTGAGCAGGGCCGCCCACTCCTCGGCCGGCCGGGCGGCCAGGGCTGCGGTCAGCTCCGCGGCCAGCGCGTCCCGGTGCGCGACCCGGCTCGGGTTCGTGGCGAACCGCGGGTCGGTGGCCAGCTCCGGGCACCCCAGGACGCCGGCCAGCGCGGTGAACTGCCTGTCGTTGCCCACGGCCAGCGCGAGCGGCCGGTCGGCGGTGTCGAGCACCTCGTACGGCGCGATCGAGGGGTGCCGGTTGCCCATGATCCCCGGCACCACCCCGGCTGCCACGTACCCGGACGCCTGGTTGACCAGTGCGGACAGCAGCGAGGACAGCAGGTTGACCTCCACCCGCTGCCCCTCGCCGGTGCGCTCGCGGTGCCGCAGCGCGGCCAGGATCCCGATCGTCGCGTGCAGGCCGGTGACGACGTCGACGAGCGCCACCCCGACCTTCGTGGGCTCCCCAAGGCCCGGCCCGGTGACGCTCATCAGCCCGCCGACGGCCTGCACCAGCAGGTCGTACCCCGGCAGCCCCGCGCCGGCGCCGCGGCCGAATCCGGTGACCGACGCGTAGACCACGGACGGGTTGAGCGCCGTCACGTCGTCGTACCCCAGCCCCAGCCGCTCCATCGTCCCCGGCGGGAAGTTCTCGATGACGACGTCTGCCCGCGCGGCCAGCCGCAGCGCAGCCGCGCGTCCGTCGGTCGTCTTCAGGTCGAGCGCCACCGACCGCTTGTTGCGGTTGACACCGAGAAAGTAGGTGGCCTCCCCGGACTCCGTCCAGGGCGGCCCCCAGGCCCTGGTGTCGTCGCCGGCGCCCGGCCGCTCGACCTTGACCACGTCGGCGCCGAGATCGGCCAGCAGCATGGTGGCGTACGGGCCGGCCAGCACCCGGCTGAAGTCGGCCACCACGACACCGGCCAGGGACGCATCCGTCATGTCGGATACTGTATCCAATCCGGCCGCCAGCCCGGCGCCTACCGCCGCTCCGTCGCCCGACGCGACACCGCTCGCTTGGTGACCTCCATGAGCACGCGGATCGCCACCCCGATGAAGACCAGGTCCCCCACCATCTGCGCGGTGACGAGACCCCTGGCCAGCTGGCTCCGCGGGGCGATGTCCCCGAAGCCCACCGTGGCGAACACCGTCACCGTGAAGTACAGCGAGTCCAGCTTGGTCAGCTCCGTGCCGAACGAGGCCGGCTGACCGGACTGGAGCGTGTAATAGGTGCTCGCGAACAGGGTCAGGAACAGCAGCCCGGACAGGGTGAGCGCCTCGGCCGCCTGAACGACGGGGCGCTCGGACCGCATGATCCGGCGCCCCTGGAACACCAGCACCGCGCCGATGACGCACAGCCCCGCGCCCACCGAGACCCAGCCGGCGGCACCCGTATCCCGACCCAGGGGGGCCACGAAGTAGAAGCCGAGCACCACCAAGGTGATCAGCAGGATCCGGACGGCCGCCATCACCGCCAACCGGGCCGCGGTCCGGGTCGGCACCTTCGGCTCGCTCACAGCAACTCACGCTGCCAGAACGAGCGACCCGGAGCGCGCAGGCGCGCGGACCTACCGCTCGACGGCCGCCAGCTGCCCGCAGGCCCCGTCGATCTCGCGTCCGCGGGTGTCCCGCACGGTCACCTGGATGCCGTGCCCCTCCAGCCGCCGGACGAACTCCTTCTCGTCCTCCGGGCGGGACGCCGTCCACTCCGACCCGGGCGTGGGGTTGAGCGGGATCAGGTTGACGTGCACCAGCTTCCTGCGCAGCCGCCGGCCGAGCAGGTCGGCCCGCCAGGCCTGGTCGTTCACTCCCTTGATCAGCGCGTACTCGATGGAGATCCGGCGGTGGGTCACCTCGGCGTAGTGCCAGGCGGCGTCCAGCACCTCGTCGACCTTCCACCGGGTGTTCACCGGGACCAGGGTGTTGCGCAGCTCGTCGTCCGGCGCGTGCAGCGAGACGGCGAGCGTCACCGGTAGCCCCTCGTCGGCCAGCTGCCGCATCCGCGGCACCAGCCCGACCGTCGACACCGTGATCCCGCGCGCGGACAGGCCCAGCCCGTCCGGGGCCGGGTCGGTGAGCCGGCGGACGGCGCCGATGACCGCGTTGTAGTTGGCCAGCGGCTCGCCCATGCCCATGAACACGACGTTGCTCACCCGGCCGGGGCCGCCCGGCACCTCGCCGCGCGCGAGCACCCGGGCGCCGTCGACGACCTGCTCGACGATCTCGGCGGCGGACAGGTTGCGGGTCAGCCCGGCCTGGCCGGTGGCGCAGAACGGGCAGTTCATGCCGCAGCCGGCCTGCGACGAGACGCACATGGTCACCCGGTTGGGGTAGCGCATCAGCACGCTCTCGACGAGGGCGCCGTCGAACAGCCGCCACAGCGCCTTCACCGTCGTCCCGGCGTCGCAGGAGACCGCCCGCACCGGCGTGAGCAGGGTGGGGGCCAGCGCCGTGGCGAGCCGTTCCCTGGACGCCGCGGGGACGTCGGTCCACGCGTCGGCGTCCTCGCTGAGCCGGGCGAAGTAGTGCCGGGAGATCTGGTCGGCCCGGAACGGCTTCTCCCCCAGCTCGGCGACGGCGGCCCGGCGCTCAGCGGGTGTGAGGTCGGCGAGGTGCCGCGGCGGCTTGGCCCGGCGCGGCGCGGTGAAGGTGAGGACTCCGGGGGAAGGCATGGTCACCCATCAGTGTGGCACGCGAGAAACGGCGCGGCGGACGTGGAAAGACCCCGCCGGCCGCCCCGGCTCGGAGGAGACCGGACGGCCGACGGGGCCGACGGGTTCGCCGGACCGCGACGCCCGGGACCCGCAGGGGGTGGCTCAGGCGGCGCTGGCAGCGGCGCCGGTCGTGCGCAGCACGGCCAGCAGGTCAGCGGCCTCCAAAATCAGGTAGTCCCGGTTCTCCAGGCGGAGCTCGGTGCCGGTGTAGCGGGCGAAGAACACCCGGTCGCCCACCGCTACCTTGATCTCCTCGTCGTCGCCCACGGCGACGACCTCGCCGCGCTGCGGCTTGTCCTTGGCGGTGTCCGGCAGGACGAGCCCGCTCGGGGTGTAGCTCTCTTCCTCGATCAGCTTGACGAGCACGCGGGCGCCGAGGGGCTGGACCGTCTCCGACATGGGTGTGCTGTTCCTCTCGATGGGTCTGGTCGATGGGTCTTGGGCTGGGTGGAACGGGTCAGTGGCTTGCCTTGAGGCCGAGCAGCCGGTCGATCTTGGGCCGGTCGAAGCCCACGATCGGCCGCCCGTCGATCTCGATCACGGGGACGCCGGTCTGGCCGGTGCGCCGGACCAGGTCCCGCGCGGCGGCGGCGTCCCGGCTCACGTCGATCTCCCGGAACCGGACGTCCTGCTGGCGCAGGTAGGTCTTCGCCCGCTGGCACCAGGAACAGGTCGGCGTGGTGAAGACCAGGACCTTGTGCTGACGGTCGGTGGGGCTGGACTGGGTCATCGTGGGGTCAACTCCTCTCCGGGGTCCCCACTATACCCCTAGGGGTATGCCACTCACCCACCGACGAAGACGGTGAGCAGCAGGAAGGCCACCGGCGCGCTGGGGATCAGCGAGTCCAGCCGGTCGAGCATCCCGCCGTGCCCCGGGAGCAGGTTGCCCATGTCCTTGATGCCGAGGTCCCGCTTGACCATCGACTCGGCCAGGTCCCCGAGGGTGGCGGTGAGCACGATGGCCAGGCCGAGGACGGCGCCCTGCCACCACTGCATCCCGAGCAGCCAGTGGCCGGACAGCGACGCGGCGACCACGCAGGCGACCATCGACCCGGCGAAGCCCTCCCAGGACTTCTTCGGACTGATCCGCGGGGCCATCGGGTGCCGGCCGAAGAGCACGCCCACCGCGTAGCCGCCGATGTCACTGCAGATCGTGGTGAGGATGAACACGACGATCCGGTCCGAGCCCTGGGACTGCGCCAGCATGAGCATGACGAATCCGGCCATGAGCGGCAGGTAGCCGGCGATCCAGACCGAGGACGAGACGTCGACGACCGACCCCTCGACCGGGCCGGTGAGCCGCCACAGCACGAGCACGAGCACGGTGAGCCCGAAGGCCACCCCGAGGGCGGCCGGGCCGCCGACGTAGGCGGCCACGATGACCGCTACCGTGCCGACCAGCAGCGGGGCCAGCGGCGGCTCGGCTCCTGCGCTGGCGATCGCGTGCCGCAGCTCCCAGACCGACATCAGCACCGCAGCCGACGTGACCGCCACGAACAGCCACGGGACGGTGTACAGGGTCCCGACCACCGCGCCGGCCAGCACCAGCCCGACCGCGATCGCGGCCGGCAGGTTGCGCCCCGCCTTCGACGGCGTCGCCGGCTGCGTGGCTCCGGACGACGTGGTCACGTCGTCGAGCACGGCAGGTGAGGGGTCATTCGGCGTCCTCGCAGTCGGGTGGGCGCGTCACACCTCGAGCAGCTCGGCCTCCTTGACCTTGAGCAGCTCGTCGACCTGGGCCACGAAGCCGTGCGTGAGGTCCTCCAGCGACTTCTCCGCCCGCCGGACTTCGTCCTCGCCGCTCTCGCCGTCCTTGACGAGCTTGTCGAGGGCGTCCATGGCGTGCCGGCGGATGTTGCGGAGGGAGACCTTGGCCTCCTCCGACTTGTGCTTGGCGACCTTGATGTACTCGCGGCGCCGCTCCTCGGTCAGCTGCGGGATGACCACTCGGATGACGACGCCGTCGTTGGAGGGGTTGACGCCCAGGTCGCTGTCCCGGATCGCCTTCTCTACCGCGTTCAGCGCGCCCTTGTCGTAGGGCGTGATGACGACCATGTGGGCGTCCGCCACGTGGAACGAGACCAGCTGGTTCAGCGGGGTGGGCGCGCCGTAGTAGTCGGCGTGCACCTTGTTGAACATCGACGGGTGAGCCCGGCCGGTGCGGATGGTGGCGAGGTCCTCCCTGGCCACCGAGACGGCCTTCTCCATCTTCTCCTCGGCCTCGAGGATGGTGTCGTCGATCACGGTCGATGTCTCCCTAGGGGGTCTGGTCGCTCGAGACGAGCGTTCCGATCCTCTCACCGCGGACGGCGCGCGCGATGTTGCCCTCGACGAGCAGGTTGAAGACGACGATGGGCAGGTTGTTGTCCTGGCAGAGGCTGATCGCCGTCGCGTCGGCCACCTTCAGGCCGCGGTTCAGCACCTCCGCGTGGGTCAGCCGCTCGAACCGCGTGGCGTTCGGGTTCTTCCGCGGGTCGCTGTCGTAGACACCGTCCACGCCCTTGGCCATGAGCACCACCTCGGCGCCGATCTCCAGCGCCCGCTGGGCCGCCGTGGTGTCGGTCGAGAAGAACGGGGCGCCGAGGCCGGCGCCGAAGATGACGACCCGGCCCTTCTCCAGGTGCCGGATCGCCCGCCGCGGGATGTAGGGCTCAGCCACCTGTCCCATGGCGATCGCCGTCTGCACCCGGGTCTCGACGCCCTCCTTCTCCAGGAAGTCCTGCAGCGCCAGGCAGTTCATCACGGTGCCGAGCATGCCCATGTAGTCGGCCCGGGAGCGATCCATGCCCCGCTCGGACAGCTGGGCCCCGCGGAAGTAGTTGCCGCCACCGATGACCACGGCGACCTGGACCCCGCCGCGGACGACGTCGGCGATCTGCCGCGACACCGCGTGCACGACGTCGGGGTCGACCCCGAGGCCGCCGCCCCCCGCGAAGGCCTCCCCCGACAGCTTCAGGACGACGCGGGAGAAGCCGCCCTCCGGCAGGCCGGGCCAGGTCTGCAGGGTGCCCTCGAGCGAGGGCTGCACCACCAGCGGCCGCCCGGGGGTCACGAGGTCCTCGTCCGGCGGCTGCTCAACGACGGTTCGTCCCTCCACGGGCCGGGCCTCCTCGCTGGTCGGCTGATGGCAGTCTGCCCTACTCGTCGTCGGCGCGGGGCAGGTCCGCCCGCCCCGGTCCGCCGGTCGAGGTCAGCTGGCGCCGACCTCGAACCGGGCGAACCCGCTCACCGTGACGCCGGCGTCGGCCAGCACCTGGGCGACCGTCTTCTTGCTGTCCTGCACCGAGGGCTGCTCGGTGAGGACGGCGTCCTTGAAGAAGGCGTTGACCTTGCCCTCGACGATCTTGGCGATGGCCTGCTCCGGCTTGCCCTCGGCCCGGGCCGACTCTTCGGCGATGTGCCGCTCGCCGGCCACGAGGTCCTCGGGGACCTCGTCGCGGGTGGTGTACCGCGGGCGCATGGCCGCGACCTGCATGGCCGCCCCGCGGGCCGCCTCGGCCGACTGGTCGCCGTCACCGGTGTACTGCACGAGGACGCCGACCTGCGGGGGCAGGGCCGGGTCCTTCTTGTGCAGGTAGGTGGCCACCTGACCGTCCAGGACGGCCAGCCGGCGCAGCTCGAGCTTCTCGCCGATGACGGAGGACTGCGCCTCGATGGTCTCCTGGACCGTGGCGCCGTCGCCGAGCACGGAGGCGCGGGCGGCCGGGACGTCGGCCGGCCGGGTCGCCTCGACGTGCGCGGCGATGCGCGCCGCGAGGTCCTGGAAGCCCTGGTTCTTGGCCACGAAGTCGGTCTCGCAGTTGAGCTCGATGATCGCCGGGCCGGAGACGGCGACCAGGCCGTTGGCAGCGACCCGCCCGGCCCGCTTGTCGACGTCCTTCGCTCCCTTGACCCGCAGGATCTCAACGGCCTTGTCGAAGTCGCCGTCGGTCTCCTCCAGGGCCCGCTTGCAGTCCATCATCCCGGCCGCGGTCAGGTCGCGGAGCCGTTTGACGTCGACAGCGGTGAAGTTAGCCATGGTGCTCTCTCGTCTCGTCTCGTGTCGTCGTGCCTGGGGGGCTGGTGCTCGGCCGTGATCGCGCCCGGCAGGGCTCACTGCGTCGGCGCGTAGGCGCTGCCCTGCCCTGCCGGGGCGGTCGACGGGGTCAGGCCTGGGTGCTGTCGCCCTCGGGGGTCGCCTCGGGGGTCGCCTCGGGGGTCGCCTCGGGGGTCGCCTCGGCGGTCGCCTCGGGGGTCGCCTCGGCAGCCTCAGCGGCAACCGGCTCGGAGCCGACCAGCAGGTCGCGCTCCCAGTCCGCTAGCGGCTCGTCCGTGCCGAGGTCGGCCCCGGCCGGCTTGGCGTCGCCCGCCGCGGCGCCGGCCCGGGCCATCAGGCCCTCCGCCACGCCGTCCGCAACCACACGGGTGAGCAGGCCGACAGCGCGGATCGCGTCGTCGTTGCCAGGGATCGGGTAGTCGACCTCGTCCGGGTCGCAGTTCGTGTCGAGGATGGCCACCACCGGGATGCCGAGCTTTCGGGCCTCGGCGATCGCGATGTGCTCCTTCTTGGTGTCGACGATCCACACCGCGCTCGGAACCCGCTGCATGTCGCGGATACCGCCGAGGGTCTTCTCCAGCTTGACCTTCTCGCGCTTGAGGACGAGCAGCTCCTTCTTGGTGATGCCGGAGCCGGAGACGTCGTCGAAGTCGATGACCTCGAGCTCCTTGAGCCGCTGCAGCCGCTTGTGCACGGTGGAGAAGTTGGTGAGCATGCCGCCCAGCCAGCGCTGGTTCACGTAGGGCATGCCGACCCGGGTGGCCTGATCGGCGATGGCCTCCTGAGCCTGCTTCTTGGTGCCGATGAACATGACCGACCCGCCGTGCGCGACGGTCTCCTTGATGAAGTCGTACGCGCGGTCGATGTAGGACAGCGACTGCTGCAGGTCGATGATGTAGATGCCGTTGCGCTCGGTGAAGATGAACCGCTTCATCTTCGGGTTCCACCGACGGGTCTGGTGCCCGAAGTGGACGCCGCTCTCGAGCAGCTGCTTCATGGTGACGACGGCCATGGCCGTGGCACTCCTCACGCGCCCGGACGGGCGCAGGCTCGGTTCCAGCATCCGGGCAGGTGCCCGGGTGCCCCTGACGCCCTGCTCGCGGCCGGTCCCCTCGCAGGCGAGGGACCGAGCGGCCGCCCGCGGCCGTGCTGGCCCGCGGGAGGGCGTGCGAATTTGGCCGACATGGCTGCCGGTCCGGGAGCAGTCTACGCGACGCCACCGGGCGGGAGCGAACCGCGAGGGCCGCCGTCCACAGCCCGGCGCCGTCCACAGCAGACCGAGCGCTGCCCACGCTCGACCCGGTCGCGACGCCACCGTGGTCGGCATGACGCAGCACACGGACCGGGCGGCCCACGGGTGGCTCGCGATGGGCTGTCGGGGCTGGGCGGTCGGCTCGGCCCTGCTCGCCGCGGTGGCCGGCTGGGGCGCCGGGCCCGCCGCGGCCGACACCTGGGTACCACCACTGCCGGTCGCCGTGGCCGACCGCTTCGACCCACCGGACCAGCCCTGGCTGGCCGGGCACCGAGGCGTCGACCTGCTGGCGGAAGCGGGGACCGTGGTCCGGGCCGCCGGTGCGGGGCAGGTGGGCTTCGCCGGGCCCCTGGCCGGGCGGGGCGTGGTCGTCGTGGTGCACGGTGCGCTGCGCACCACCTACGAACCGGTCACCGCGACCGTCTCCGTGGGCGACCGGGTGGCGGCCAGGGAGCCGATCGGCGTCCTGGACCCAGCGGTCGTGCACTGCGAGGGGCGCGCCTGCCTGCACTGGGGCCTGTTGCGCGGGACGACGTACCTCGACCCGCTCGCCCTGCTCGGGCCGACACGGGTGCGGCTGCTGCCGTTCTCGGCCGGGGACGGGGACTCGGCCAGGCCCGGCGGCGGCGCACCTCCGGTGGCCCGCGGCGGACGCGATGCGGCGGCGCCGGGCGGCGTCGCGGCGCCGGCCCGACCGGGGGCCCGGCCCGTGACGACACCTGCCGCAGTCCCGCTGCTGGCGGGCGCGGGCGTCGTGCTGGCCGGGACTGCCGTGGGTC
Source organism: Actinomycetes bacterium (assembly GCA_038252405.1). Lineage (GTDB taxonomy): Bacteria > Actinomycetota > Actinomycetes > Prado026 > Prado026 > DATCDE01. The sequence continues at coordinate 39,168 of JBBSAJ010000008.1, forward strand.
TGGCTCGGCGCCGGCGGGCCCCATCGGGACGCCCCTCCCGATCGGGGTGACCCGGCCCGCCGTGCTGCCTACGGTGGGGGTCGTGCACCGCGAACGCGCCATGGCCGCCTGGGAGTCTCTCGAGCGGGCCTGCCTGCGCACCGACCGGACCGGGGTCTCGCTGCGGGAACCGGCGCACGGACTGCACCGATCCCGGGCCAGCAACGCCTGGCCGTTGAGCCAAGTGCTGCACGCGACCGCCCTGCTGCGTGCGATCGGGGTGCCGGCCCCGTTCCAGCCGCTGTTGGCGACGCTGCGGCGGTACCGCTCGGGCGACGGCTACTCGGCCGCGCCGGGGGGCGGGCCGCGCTACTACGACGACAACGCCTGGCTCGGGCTGGCCGCCATCCAGGGGGGTCAGGTCGAGCTGGCCCGGTCGGTGCTGGGCTTCGTCGAGCAGGGCTGGACGCCAGGCGGCGGCGTCCGGTGGCGGGAGGACCTGCGGTCGGTGCACGCCTGCTCGACCGGGGCGGCCGGGCTGCTGGCGCTGGCCGCCGCTCCGGCGGCCTCCGGCGCGGTCGGGCGGGCCGAGCGGGCGCTGGCCTTCCTGGAGGGGCCGCTGCGGCGACCGGACGGGCTGGTGGCCGACCACGTCGATGCCGACGGCCGTCTGGAACCCACAGTCTGGTCGTACAACCAGGGACTGACCATCGGCCTGCATGTCGAGCTGGCCGCCCGCGCACGCCCGGCGGGTGACCTCGACCGCGCCCGCGAGCTGGCCGACGCGACGCTGCAGCACTTCGACCCCGACGACGGGCTGTGGCACCAGCCGGCGGCCTTCAACGCGGTGCTCCTGCGGCTGCTGCTCCGGCTGCACGCGGCGGACGGCGACCCACGCTGGCCGCGGGTCGTGGACGACTACCTGGAACGGGCCTGGGCCTCGGCCCGCGACCCGGAGACCGGGCTGTTCGTCGGCGGAGGGATCGGCCGCTACGACGACGGGGTCGCCCTGGACCAGGCGGGGCTGCTCCAGCTGTTCGCTCTTCGGGTCATGCCACCGCAGCAGTGGGCGACGGTGCGCTGAGCGTCAGTCCTCGTCGTGCTGCTCGGCCAGCTTGCCGCGCAGCTGCAGCACGGCCTTGGTGTGCATCTGGCAGATCCGGCTCTCGGTGACCCCGAGGACCTGGCCGATCTCGGCCAGGGTCAACCCCTCGTAGTAGTACAGCGTGACGACGATCTTCTCCCGCTCGGGCAGCGTGTTGATCGCCTTGGCGAGCAGGTACTTGGTCTCCTCGGACTCGAACGCCGACACCGGGTCCTCGGCGCGGGTGTCCTCCAAAGTGTCGACCAGGCTGAGCTTGTCGCCCTTCTCGCCACCGACGCTGAGCAGCTCGTCGAGGGCCACGACGTTCACGAAGGACACCTGGCTGAAGATCTGGTGCAGATCCTCCAGCGCGATGCCCATCTCGGCGGCCACCTCGGCCTCGGTGGGCGTGCGGTGCAGAGACGACTCGAGGCTCGCGTACGCCTTCTCCACCTCGCGGGCCTTGTACCGGATCGACCGCGGGATCCAGTCGATGGCCCGCAGCTCGTCGATGATCGCGCCGCGGATCCGGCTGATCGCGTACGTCTCGAACTTGATCGCCCGGTCGAGGTCGAACTTCACGATCGCGTCGATGAGCCCGAAGATGCCGTAGGAGACCAGATCGGCCTGCTCGATGTTCGGCGGCAGTCCGACGCCGACCCGACCGGCCACGTACTTGACCAGCGGCGAGTAGTGCAGGATCAGCCGCTCCCGCAGCTGTTGGCCGCCGGTCGCCTTGAAGTCGCGCCACAGCTGCTGCAGCGCGACCTCGGCATCGGCCTTGTCGGCGGCCGCCTCAGCTGCCGCGGCGGCGACGGGGTCGACGGGCGCGGCGTCGGTGTCGGCGTCGTCCAGGTCGGCACCGACCACGGCGAGGTCGTCCTCGGCCGTGACGGCCCCACCGTCAGGCTCGGGGGTGCGCCCGCTCATACGTGGTCCTCAACCTTTCGACTGACACATGGGTGTAGATCTGCGTGGTGGCGAGCGTAGCGTGGCCGAGCAGCTCCTGGACGGAGCGGAGGTCCGCGCCCCCCTCGAGCAGGTGCGTGGCCGCCGAGTGCCGCAGCCCGTGTGGACCCACGTCGGGCGCGTCCGGCACCGACCGTAGTCGCTGGTGCACCAGCTCGCGGACCGCGCGGACGCCCAGCCGCTGGCCGCGTGCCCCGAGGAACAGCGCTGGGCCGCTCGCCGCGGTCACCAGGGCGGGCCGGCCGCGGCTGAGCCAGTCGGTCACGGCACGGGCCGCCGGCAGGCCGATCGGCACGGTGCGCTCCTTGCGCCCCTTCCCGAGGACCCTCAGCACCCGCCGCTCGAGGTCGACGTCGTCAACGTCGAGGCCGACCAGCTCGCTGACCCGGATGCCGGACGCGTAGAGCACCTCGAGCACCGCGCGGTCCCGCAGATGGCCCGGCTCGCCGTCGTCGGCGGCGACCGCAGCCACTTCGAGCAGCTGGCGGGCGTGCTCCTGGTGCAGCACCGCCGGCAGGGTGCGATGAGGGCGGGGCGCCGCCAGCAGCCGGGCCGGGTCCTCGACGAGCAGCCCACGGCGCACCGCCCAGGAGGTGAAGGTGCGGGCCGCGGCGGCCCGCCGGGCCAGGGTGCTGCGGGCCGCTCCCCCGGCGGACTGGGCAGCCAGCCAGGAGCGCAGCAGGGCCAGGTCGAGGCCGTCCAGGCCGGCGACGCCTCGGCGCGCGGCGAAGGTCAACAGCGACGTGACATCACCGGCGTAGGCGCGCACGGTGTGCGCCGACAGGTCACGCTCGGCCGACAGGTGTGCCCGGAACCCCTCCAGCGCCTCGGCCGGGCCGGGCGGGAGGTCCAGCGCGCCGTGGGCCGGCGTCGCGGCCCCCCCGGGCCGGACGTCACGGGTCATGGGGTCACCGTCGGTCGGATCGGGACCTAGGTCAAGCACCGCCACGCGGCGGCGGGTCGGGATCGTCCGAACGGCCAGGGGTCTCCGCCAACCGGTACCCCCCGGCCGCTCCCTCCACCAGGCCCAGCAGCTCGAGCTGCCGGATCCGTTGGAGCACCAGGTCGAGGGACAGCCCGGACACCGATGCCAGCTTGGCTGGGAGGCTGGGCCGCCGGACCGGCACCGCCTCCAGCACCCGCAGCGCCACCGGGTCGAGCAGGTCCTCGGGCCGGGTCTTGCCAGCAGTCGGCGGCGGCAGAGCCAGCCCGTCGGTGAGCGAGCCGACCAGCTCGACGATCTCGCCGGCGTGGGTGACCAGTGCCGCCCCGAGGTCGCGGATCTCGTGGTGACAACCGGCCGACATCACCGAGGTCACCGGCCCAGGCACGGCCATCACCTCCCGGGAGAGCGACCGGGCCCAGCCCGCCGTGTTGCGCGCCCCGCTGCGCAGTGCGGCCTCGACCAGGACGGTGCCCCGGGTCAGCGCGGCGATCAGCCGGTTGCGGTCGAGGAACCGGGCCCGGGTCGGATGGCACCCCGGGGGCAGCTCACTGACCAGCAGCCCCTCGGCGGCGATCCGGCCGAACAGGGCGTCGTGCCCGCGCGGGTAGGCCACGTCAACGCTGTTGGCCAGCACCGCCACAGTCGAACCGGCGCCGGCCAGCACCCCGCGGTGCGCGGCCGCGTCGATGCCGTAGGCGCCGCCGGAGACCACTGCCCACCCGGCGTCCGCGAGGCCGGCTCCCAGCTCGGCCGCCACATGCGTGCCGTACGCGGTGGCCGCCCGGGACCCCACCATTGCCACCGACCGCAGCGCGGCGAACCGCAGGTTGCCGGGGCCGCGCACCCACAAGGCCAGCGGCGGAGCGGTCGGGCCCCTGGCCCCGACCGAGCCGGCCAGGTCCTCAAGCTGGCTGGGCCACTCCAGGTCGCCGGGCACGACCAGCCGGGTGCCCGTGCGCCCGGCCCGGTCGAGGTCGCGTTCGGGGTCGGCGTCGGACAGCCGGGCCCGGTAGTGCTCGACCCCGGGCAGCCCCGGGTCACCGGCCCGGACCTGCTGCAGCACCTCGAACGCCCCGAACCGCTGCACCCGTTGCCACAACAGGGGGTCGTTGGGCTCGGCCAGCCGACACAGCGCGGCCCTGGCGACCCGGTCGTCGTCCGGGCCGGTCATGCCGCGGCCCCCGGGATCGCGGCACTGGTCCGTAGGTCGATGGCCTGCAGCACCTCGGGCACGCCCGGCTGGTCCCGGCCGGCGAGGTCGGCGAGGGTCCAGGCCACACGTAGCACCCGGTCGACGCCGCGGGCGGTCAGCCGGCCGCGGCCGAACGCGTCGTGGAGCGGCGCCAGCGCGGCCGGGGGCAGCCGCCAACGGGGTCCGCGCAGCTCGACGCCCGGCACCCGCGCGTTGCAGGCCCAGGGGGTGCCCAGCCAGCGCTGTTCGGCACGCTCCCGCGCGGCGAGCACCCGGCGAGCCACCGCGGCCGACGGCTCGTGCCGACCGGCGTCCAGCAGCTCGACCCGGCTCGGCTGGGTGACACCGACCACCAGGTCGATCCGGTCGAGCAGTGGCCCGGACAGCCGCCCGGTGTAGCGCATCTTCTGGATCGGGGTGCAGGAGCACGCGGCCGGCTGGCCCGGCACCACGACGCCGGACAGCCCGCACGGACAGGGGTTCGCAGCCAGCACCAGTTGGAACCGGGCCGGGTAGCGGACGCTGCCCCTCGATCGGTCGAGCACCACCTCGCCGGACTCCAGCGGCTGGCGCAGCGAGTCGAGCACGCCGGCCGCGAACTCCGGCGCCTCGTCGTGTGAATGCTATTCGCACCCTACCGGCAGGGGCTGTGGGGTAGGTCCCTGGCGAGCCCGAGGCTCTATTTCTACGTCAGTACGTCTACCAGTTCCGCGGTTGCCAGGAGCGGCCAGGAGCATCGGGGCCGCCCCGCAGGCGTCGTCCCTGTCGGTGACGCAGAGAAGCTGACGCAGGACCAGTGACGTTCTGCCGGAATAGGAGAGGACCCCGTTGCGGGGAAGTTCAGCAGCTGCGCCGGCTCCACGCGGTCGATCCCGGCTGTCGGAGGCGTTCTCGCCGCTGCGACCGTCCCGGGCTTCCCTTTGCTGACCGAGACGTGCTCGACGATGCTCTTGCCGAAAGACTCAGCGACCCACTTGTCAAACCGGAAGGGACCAATTCTTCTCGTCAAGACCCGGAGCTTCTCGTCAGGACCCGGACACACCCGACCCGCAGGCCAGCAGTGATGTGGCGCTTGACGTGGCGATGCCGCTGAGGTTCCCGTACGGCGTCCCGGTGAATTCGGGCGGAATGATAGTTGTAGGAGCCTGTGCCATTGTTTGGACAACCGTAGGACCAGTGAGCGCTTACGTCAGCGTAGCCCGACTCGGGGGGTGTTGCCCGCGTAGCTGTAGGCTCGATACTTGGACTAACTGCTTCGCTCAAGCCAGGTGTAGGTGATCCTGATCAGGTCCGTGGCGCTGGTTCTCGACTGCTTGCCCCGGCCGGTCACGGGATCTCCCTCAAGGTGATAGCTGCGGACCGCGTTCGCCACAGCCTGCCCAAGACGGACCACGTTGGCTCCGCCGTTTGCGGCAACACCCCGCTCAATCAAGAAGACGACAGACTGCCCCTCGGTGACCCTGGCGCTCGACTCGGTCGTATCCGTATCGCGCCGAAGATGCATGGACTGGGTCCGGTAGTCGTAGGTGGTGTCGGTTCGGGACAAGACCACGTCCGAGCGCGACAAAGCACCGGTCGACCGGTGCCCGTGGGCGAAGTGGGCCGCGTCCCGGTCGTGCGTCGTGGGGGCCGCGCTCGATCGTGGTGCTTGTCGCCCCGGCGCGATGGTGATGGCTGTCCTAGGGGTAGGTCACGCGGTGAGGATCGACATGCGGAGCCGCCGCTCCCGCCGCAGTGGGGCTGAACAGCGCCGCGACGACGGCTGCGAGGCAGGCGGCAAGGCGTCGAAGGAAGATCATTCGATCGACACCTTGAATACGAGTCGACCGAAGTCCGGCTCAAGCCCAATGTCGGTGCAGGAGTATCGCCGTGAACCATCCGGAAGCACCTCGACGAACATCCCCGACGTTTCACTCTGAGATTCGAACCGACCGCGGCCCCGACCCGAGTCCCAGACGTTGTAGATCACCAGCCGCCCATCCGTCTGCCCTACCTCGATCACCGACCGGGTTGGTGCGGAGTCGCTCCAGAGAACCAGCGACGGACTCGAAGTTCCGGCGACAACAAGCTGGCCAGCCGTAGCGAGAAACACGCCCTGTCGCCAACGAGGTCCGACAGACTCGAAGATAAGAGTGATCCGCTGGCCTGGCGAGATCGGCAGCGCTTCGATCTTGACGGCTGGCTGACCGTCCGGGCCGCTAACGGACTTGCTCAGGGTCCTGTCGGGGAGCCGGGCCGGACCGAACGAAGTCATGGCGTCGGTCCTGTGTAGAAGCGGAACGGATCAACTGCGGCATGCTCCCAGGGCCACAGCGGTTCCAGGTTGTCGAGGGTGTGCCCTCCGCCCTGCCACCTCGGGACGATGTGGTTCAGCTCCTTTGGCACACCGAGTTCATCCTGCAGCGGAGGCTTCCCGGCCTCCATGCGGGCTAGGTTCGACGCACTGTACTCGCCTTCGAGGGCGTCGTTAGCTGCGTTCTTCCAGTACCTCGCACGAACCGTGGACCACGATGGCGAGTTCCCAGCCCTCGTCAAGTTCTCGATTGGATCGCCGACCCTCCAGCCAGTTGCTGCGGTGTCTGCGGCGCGCCGCCGCAGAACGTCCTGAATGACGGACATCCGCGGGGTGGTGATGTTGTCGCCGATCATGGCCAGCTGGTTCTCGGTCAGCTGACTGACGTCGTAGCACTTCGTCTGCCAGTCCTCGGAGGCGTTGGCCCGCTCGTGGAAGCAGTACTTCCCATCCAGCTGCCCGATGAACTCCCGCTCAGGCTCCGGGCCGGTCATGTGGAGGATCGGAAGGGTGTATGCGGGCGGGACCTGCAGGCTCTCCGGGATGCTGTAGACCGAGACGGCCAGGTCGCTGCCGCTGTGCGTGTTGGCGGCGGGGGTGGTGGAGGCAGTCGGCAGCGGGGTCGTGGCCGGCGGCAGCGGCGGCGGCGGGGTCCCGGTGATGATCGGGACCGGGATCTCGTCCGGCTTGGGGGTGGTGCAGTGCCCGCTGACGAGGACCTCACCGGCCGGGCACTGGGTGCCGTGCCCGCTCGCGGGTGTCTTGGTGCCGGTGGACACGCCCCCGGTGGCCTTCGTCTTGGCCTTGGTCGGCGCGCTTGGCTTCGCCGTGGTTGTCCGGCCCGCGGGGTGCGCGTGGGACCCGCTGCTGCTGCTGGAGGACGACGTTCGGGTGCCTGTCGAGATGGCCTGTGCCGCGCGCGCGATCGCGGCAGCGCTGTAGAACCCGGCGGTGCGCTCGCTCATTGCCATCGCGTCGCCGCTACGCTCGGAAAGTGCAGCGACCTGCTCAGCGCTGACGACGGTTCCCTCCCCGGCCACCTCTTGCGCCCGGATCTCCGCGGCGGTGGCCTGCGCCACGTCCGCCTCGTAGTTGGTCTCGCTCAGGCGGATGTCTGCCGGCGTGACCCAGACGGGAAGTCCGCCAGCCGGCTCTCCGCCGCCCGCCCAGCCTGCTCGCAGCCCGGACGGGTCGTTGTTGCTGACCGGGTTGCCGCCGGCGTACGCGTACGGGTTGCCGGCGTTGACCAAGGTCGTGGGAGGTGAACGCACCGGTCGTCGGGTCGTACCAGCGGGCGTTCATGTTCACCAGACCCGTGCCGGAGGTCCAGCCGCCCTGGTACCCCAGCTTCGTGGTGGACGTCCCGGTGGTGGAGTCGACGGTGCCGTACGGGGTGTACGCCGTCGTCGCGGCCACGGTGCCGGTCGGGGACACCTGCGCGAGGACGTCGCCGCGGCTGTTGGTGAACGCGAACGTGGTGGACGCCCCGGTCTTCACCGACAGCAGCCCAGCGGCCCGGCCGTACGTGGACGACCCGTCGGTCACCGGGGACGTCTCGGTGCCGGCGTAGGTGAACGTCGCGGTGCCGGCGGTCAGCAGCCGGCCGAGACCGTCGTAGGTGTTGACGGAGCCGCCGTCGGAGGCGAGCTGGTCGTACGCGTTGTGCTGCGTGCTGCGGGTGCCCAGGCTGGTGGTGGTCGTCGCGAGGGTGCCGCGCGCGGTATACGTGTACGTTGTGGTTCCGGCGGTCAGCAGCCGGTCCCGCGCGTCGTACGTCGCGGTGGTGCCGTTGACGCTGGTCCGGTTGCCGTTCGCGTCGTAGGTGTACGTCTCCCCACCGCCGCCGGGCTTCGTCCAGCTGAGGAGGCGCTGGGAGCGGTCGTAGGTGTAGGTGTTCGTCCCGACCCCGGCGCCTGTCCCGACGACGGTCTGGGAGGTGACCAGGTCCCCGGTGAAGGTGTCCTGGTACCCGTAGACGGTGGTGCCGGCCTGCGCGACGGTGTCGGAGGTGACCCGCCCGGCCGCGTCGTAGCCGAGGGTCTCCACCGGGCCCCCCGTGCCGTAGGTGACGGTCGTCGGGCGGTCCGCCGCGTCGTAGCCGTAGGCGATCGTCGCGCCGGACACCGGGTCGACCACGCTCGCCAGCTGCCCGCCCGTGTAGGTGTAGCTGGCGGTCCCGGCCGCGTCGGTGCGGGTCGCGACCCGTCCGGCCGCCGTGTAGGTGAACGACGACGCCCCGGCCGGACCGGCGCTGGAGACGAGCAGGTTACGGTCGTCGTAGGTGAACGTCTGCGCCGCGTTCGTGCCGACCTTCGCCGAGACCAGCCGCCCGACCGGGTCGTAGCTGAACGCCAGCGACGGTGTTGCGACCTCCGCGCCCGCACCCGACTGGGAGACCAGCTGCCCGTAGGAGTCGTAGCCGTAGGACACGGTCACCCCGCCGGGCTTCGAGACGGAGGCCAGCTGTCCGGACACGTCGTAGGTGTAGGTGGTCTGCCGATCGGACAGCGTGGTCTGGCCGGCGGTCGACGGCTCCGTCGAGGTCTCCACCTGGCCCCACGTGTTGTACGTGACGGTGCGGTCGTACGCGTCGGTCGCGCCCGCGACGCCGAGGCCGGGGCGGGAGCGCACGACGCGGCCGTCCAGGTCGTAGTACACCTGCGAGGTCGACGTGGTGGGGCTGGCCGTGGTCCCGGTCGGGATCGTGGTCGCGGTCGGCTGCCCGTTCTCGTTGTATCTGGTGGTGGTGGTGTTGCCCTCGGTGTCGGTCGTCGCGGTGGTCAGTCCCGCCGCGTCGTAGCCGTAGCTGCGGGACACGACCGCGGTGCCGGACGGTGTGTAGGAGGTGACGGTGGCCGGCTGCCCGTAGCCGTCCTGACCGGTGGTGTACGTGGTGGTGGTGTACGCCCCGGTCGGGTCGGTGGTCGTGACCGGGCCGAACACTCCGTAGGAGGTGGTCGTGGAGTGCCCGGTCGGCGGGGTGACCGTGGTTGCCCGGCCCAGGTTGTCGTAGGCGTAGCTGGTCGCCGCACCGTCCGCGTCGACGCTCTTCACCAGCTGCCCGTAGATGTCGTGGTAGGCGTAGGAGGTGTCCAGCCCGGTGCCGGTGCCCGGCTTGAACAGCACGGCGGTGGCCAGCCATGGTGCGGCACCGGTGCCGAACGTCGCGGCCGGGGTGCCGCCGGCGTTGACCGTCTGGTCCTCCACCAGCGTCTCGATGTGCCCGTTCGGCGCAACGTCGACGCGGCTGGTCCACCCGGCGCCCGGTGTGAGGGTGACGTCGAACCCGGAGTCGGTGTAGAACCCGACCGCGAGCTCCGGCGTGGACGCCGCGGCGGCGGTCGACCCGGAGGACACGGTGGCCGTCCCGGTGGTGGTGCCGTACGCGGCGGTTGTCGTGTCGACTGCGCCGGTGCCGGCGGCGGTGGACAGCCCGGAGTACTCCACCAGGTCCGCGCCGACGTCAGCCGACCCGGTCGCGGTGACCCGCCCACTTGAGTGGGTGCGAACAGCTTTCACATGCCTCGTCGAGGAACAGCACCCCGTGGTGGGCCAGGCTGGCCGCCCCCGGACGGGCGATCCCGCTGCCCCCGCCGACGACCGAGGCGGCCGAGGCGGTGTGGTGCGGTGCCCGGAACGGCGGCCGCTCGAGCAGCGGGCGCCCCACGGGCAGGGTCCCGGCCACCGAGTGCACGGCGGTCACCTCGAGCGCCTGCTCCCGGGTCAGCGGCGGCAGGATGCCGGGCAGCCGCTCCGCGAGCATGGTCTTCCCCGCGCCCGGCGGGCCGTGCAGCAGCAGGTGGTGGCCCCCCGCCGCGGCGATCTCCAGCGCGTGCCGCGCCGCCTGCTGGCCGGCCACGTCGCCGAGGTCGGGCCCGGTCCGGTCCAGTGCGGCCGGTGGGGCGGGCTCCGTCAGCACGGCTTCCCGCTCGCCCCGCAGCACCGCGACGAGCTCGCCCAGCGAACCGACGGCGAGCACGCTCAGGTCGGGCACCAGCGCCGCCTCGGCCGCGTTGCCCTCGGCCACCACCACGCGGCTCAGCCCCGCGGCCGCGGCCGCGAGGACGGCAGGCAGCACCCCTCGCACCGGACGGACCCGGCCGTCCAGCCCCAGCTCGCCGAGCAGCACGAGGTCGGCCACCCACCCGGGCCGCAGCCGCCCCGACGCGGCCAGCACCCCCACGGCCACGGCCAGGTCGAACCCGCTGCCGCGCTTGGGCAGGGACGCCGGGGACAGGTTGACCGTGAGCCGGTGCTTGGGCCACGGCTCCCCGGTGTTCAGCACCGCCGCCCGCACCCGGTCCCGGGCCTCGTTGAGCGAAGCGTCCGGCAGCCCCACGAGGGTCAGCCCCGGCAGCCCCGAGGTGAGATCGACCTCCACCTCGACGACATGGCCGACCACCCCGACCAGGGCCACCGACCGGGTCCGCGCCAGCGCCACTCAGCACACCCCCCGCACGTGGTCGACCAGCGCCGGGCCGCGGTCGGGCCGTAGCACTCCGACGACATCGATGCGGACGGCGGCCGGGTGCACGCCCCGCTCGGCCAGCCACCGGGCGGCCAGCCGGCGCAGCCGGGCCGCCTTGCGCGGGGTGACCGCCTCGAGCGGGTCGCCGTACGAGGTGCTGCGCTGGGTCTTGACCTCGCAGACCACCAGCACGTCGCCGTCCCGGCCGAGGATGTCGATCTCCCCGGCTTCGCAGCGCCAGTTCCGTTCCAGGACCACGATGCCCTGCGCGGCCAGATGCCTGGCCGCGACGTCCTCCCCGTACCGGCCGAGCGCATCAGTCGCCCGCATCCACACCACCTCCGCGACCCACGATGGGCCGTGCGGACTGGCTCGGAGGGGCGGGCTCAGCGGGCGGTGGACGACGAGGGCCTGTGGACGACGGGCCCCAGGTCAGGACTCGGGGATCTCCAGCTCGCTCTTGGCGAGCTCCTCCACGTTGACGTCCTTGAAGGTGAGGACCTTGACGTTCTTGACGAACCGGGCCGGCCGGTAGAGGTCCCACACCCAGGCATCGCTCATGGTGACCTCGAAGTACACCTCGCCGTCGGCCGAGCGTACCTGCAGGTCCACCTTGTTGGTCAGGTAGAAGCGCCGCTCCGTCTCCACCACGTAGGAGAACAGGCCCACCACGTCGCGGTACTCGCGGTAGAGCTGCAGCTCCATCTCGGTCTCGTACCGCTCGAGGTCCTCGGCACTCATGCGCCCTCCCCGGCTGCGAGCTCCTCGACCCTGGGGGCCCTCACGTCCAGCACCCCTGCATCATGCCCCTCCGCGCGGCGGACCGTGACGAAGCACCGTCGATGCTCGGCGCACGGCCCGTGGGCGGCCAGCCGCTGCCGGTGCAGCGGGGTCACATAGCCCTTGTGGGTGGCGAACTCGTACTCCGGGAACTGCTCGTGCAGGTCCACCATGATCCGGTCCCGGGTCACCTTGGCAAGCACCGACGCCGCGGCCACGCAGGCCGCCACCCGGTCCCCCTTCCAGACGGCGAGACCCGGCACCCCGAGACCGCGGACCGGGAAGCCGTCGGTGAGCACGTACGCCGGGTCGACGTCGAGGCGGGCCAGCGCCCGGCGCATGCCCTCAATGTTGGCCACGTGCAGCCCGAGCCGGTCCACCTCGTCGGCGTCCACGACGACCACGGACCAGGCCAGCGCCCGTTCGCGCACCTCGGCGTACGCCGCCTCCCGGGCCGCCGTCGTGAGCAGCTTGGAGTCGGCCAACCCGGGCACCTGCCCGCGGCGTCCGTCCGGGAGCACGACCGCGGCGACCACGAGCGGGCCGGCGCACGCGCCCCGCCCGGCCTCGTCGATGCCGGCGACCGGGGAGAACCCGGCCCTGGCCAGCGCCCTCTCGTAGGCCCACAGCCCGGAGTCCCGGCGGACGACGACCCGGGGCGGCGCGTCAGGCCGAGTCATCGGAGCTCACCCGCCGGGGCAGCGCGGGCGGACCCTCGGCCAGCAGCCGGGCCAGCTCGCTGGCGATCGTCGTGGGATAGACCACCGCGTCGGTGGAAGCCAGCTCGTCGAGGCTCCACCAGCGATGCTCGTGCACCGCGCGTCGCTCCAGCTCGGTGAACCCGCTGACGTCGACGTCGTGCCCGTCGATGCGGACCAGGTAGAAGTACTCGTGCTGGCGGTAGCGCCGGGCGCCGAACGCGAACGCCGCGGTCCGCTCCCACACCGGCCGCCCGAGGTGGACGCCGGTCAGCCCGGTCTCCTCGGCCAGCTCCCGCAGGGCGCCCTGCTCGTGGGTCTCGCCCGGGTCCAGGCCGCCGCCCGGGGTGAACCACCAGTCCCCCTCGGCGGGGTTGTCCGGGTCACTGCCGCGGAAGAGCAGCAGCCGGTCGGCGGCGTCCAGCAACAGGACCCTCGCGGCCTCCCGCTCGATCAGCTCGCCCACGACTGGCAGCGTACGTCGGCTCAGTTCCAGCGCTCGAACGGCTCGTCGATGCGCTCACCGCGCAGGAACACCGGGAGCAGCTCGGGCAGCCGGCCGGGGAAGAACCGGGCCGTGCTGGCGGTGATCTCCCCGACCGGCCACCAGCGGTGGCCCACATACGCCTCGAGCTCCTCGGGCGTGCGGCCGTCGGCGCGCAGCGGCGGCTCGTGCTCGTCCAGCCGCGCCGTAACGACCAGCTCGTGCTGCAGGAAGCGTCGCTGCCGGTGGCGGTAGGTCGCGGTGCGCTGCCAGCTGGGCGGGCCGAAGCGGTCGCCGGCCAGCTCGAGGCCGGTCTCCTCCCACAGCTCGCGGACGGCGGTCTGCTCGACCGACTCGCCGGCCTCCATCCCGCCGCCGGGCAGCTCGTGCCACCGCCCGGTCTCCGGCATCAACGGGTCGATGGTGTGGAACAGCAGCACCCGTCCGCCGGCGTCCAGCAGCACCACCCGCACCGACGTCCGTTCGACGTCATACCCCTCCCCCTCCTGCATGAAGGGTCCCTTCTGTGCGTACTGCCGCAATGTCCCACCCTTCCTGGACGGCGGACGAAGGGTGGCTTTGTGCGACTACACGCACAGAAGGGACCCTTCATGCGGGGTGAGGGGCGAGGTCAGGTGCGCGCGAGGGCTCGTCGGCGACGGCGTCTGCGGCGCAGCGCGACGAGCGGGACGGCGCCCGCGAACCCGGCCGCGAGCGGGACGGCGGACGCCCCGGCCGCGGTCAGCTTGGACTGGTCGAAGGTCGCCGGGACCCGCAGGATCCCGGCATGGCCGACCGGCCAGATGATCACGAAGGCGCGGCCGATGACCTTGTTCGCCGGCACCGTGCCACCGCCGGGGTCGCCGAGGTGGGAGCGCGAGTCGGCCGACGCGGAGCGGTGGTCGCCCATGACCCACAGCCGACCCTCGGGCACGGTGATGTCGAACGGCACGTCCGAGGGGCTGTCACCCGGGTAGAGGTAGGACTTCTCGTCCAGCGGCACGCCGTTCACGGTGACCCGACCCTGGACGTCGCAGCAGGCGACCCGGTCGCCGGGAACCCCGATGACCCGCTTGATGAAGTCCTTCTCGGACGGCGGGGCGAACCCGAACAGCCCGGCGACCCACTCCGCGGCCTTGGCGACCGGGTTGGTGGGCTGGGTCACCGTGACCTCGGGGCTGAACGAGTCCAGCCCGTTGAACACCACGATGTCGCCGCGGTGGATGGACCGCAGATGGTAGACGACCTTGTTGACCAGGACCCGGTCCCCGATCCGCAGGGTGTTCTCCATCGACCCCGAAGGGATGTAGAACGCCTGGACCAGAAAGGTCTTGATCAGCAGCGCCAGGCCGACGGCGATGATCACCAGGATCGGCAGCTCGCGCCACAGCGACCCCTGCGGCTTGTGCCGGTGCCCGCTGCCGGACGACCCGGAGGCCTGCGGTTGCTCGGTCACGCCTGGGTCATGGGTGTCGTCAGCGGCCACGTCGTCCACGTGCGCGAGCCTATGCGGGGACTACGGAGAACTCGGTGCTCAGCTCGCGCTGGGCGTGTTCGCGCGACGCTCCTTGATGCGCGCGGCCTTGCCGCGGCGCTCACGCAGGAAGTACAGCTTGGCCCGCCGGACGTCACCGCGGGTGACGACCTCGATCTTCTCGATGATCGGGGTGTGCAGCGGGAAGGTCCGCTCGACACCGACGCCGTAGCTGACCTTGCGCACGGTGAAGGTCTCCCGGACGCCAGCACCCTGCAGCCGGATGACCAGGCCCTGGAAGACCTGGATCCGGGACTTGTTGCCCTCCACGACCCGCACGTGCACCTTGAGGGTGTCGCCGGCGCGGAAGGCGGGAAGGTCGCTACGCAACGAAGCGGCGTCAACGGCGTCCAGGGTGTTCATGTCAGTCTCCTCACAGGTGCCACAGGTCACCCGCGGTCAGTGGTCGGGTGGTACGAGAACGGCTTCGCGGGCCGCTGGGTCTACCGGGACGGCGCTCCCCTGTGGCAGGGCACCTCGGCGGATCGAGCAGCCCCTCAGTGTGACACAGGGGGCTGGTCCCGGGAAAACCGGCCGTCGGGGCCGACGACCCAGCCCGCCTCGGCGAGGACGACGAGGTCACGCGGGTCGCAGGACGCCGGGTCGAGCGCGGCCAGCAGGTCCGGTCGCACGGTCGCCGTCCGCAGCAGGGACTGGCCCCGGCGCCAGCGGTCCACCGCCCCGTGGTCACCGGACAGCAGCACGGGCGGCACGTCCAGGCCGCGCCAGCTGGCCGGCTTGGTGTAGCCGGGGTACTCCAGCAGGCCGTCCGCATGCGACTCCTCCACCAGCGAGTCGGCGTTGCCGACCACCCCGGGCAGCAGCCTGGCCACCGCCTCGACGATGACCAGCACCGCGGCCTCGCCCCCGTTGAGCACGTAGTCGCCGATCGACACCTCGTCGACCTGCATCCGGGTACGGGCGTCCTCGATCACCCGGGCGTCGACGCCCTCGTAGCGGCCGCAGCCGAAGGCCAGCCAGGGCTCGGCGGCCAGCTCGTGCGCCAGCTCCTGGGTGAACACCCGGCCGGACGGCGTGGGCACGACCAGCCGCGGCCGGTCCGGTCCGTCCGGCGGGGCGGCCGCGAGGACCGCGTCCAGCGCGCCTCCCCACGGCTCCGGCTTCATCAGCATGCCGGCGCCCCCGCCGTACGGGGTGTCGTCGACGGTGCGGTGCCGGTCGGTGGTGAACGTGCGCAGGTCGTGCACCCGCACCTCGAGCAGCCCCGCCGTGCGGGCCCGGCCCACCAGCGACAGCCGCAGCGGTTCGAGGTACTCGGGGAAGATCGAGACGACGTCGACGAGCATCGGGCTACGCGTCGTCCGGCTCGGTGCCCTCGTCGAGCAGGCCGGGCGGGGGGTCGACCACCAGCCGGTTCGCGGCCAGGTCGACCGTGGGGACGATGGCGGCCACGAACGGCACCAGGACCTCACCGCCGTCCGGACGGCGAACCGAGAGCACGTCGTGCCCCGGCAGGTGCAGCACCTCGGCCACCTCGCCGACCGGCTGACCGGCGACGGTGACGACGTCGACCCCGACCAGCTGGCGGTCGTAGTACTCGTCCTCGTCGTCCGGGGTCTCCTCCGGGTCGACGTCGGCCAGCAGCAGGGTGTGGTGCAGGCCCTCGGCCGCCGTCCGGTCGTCGACCCCGGCAAAGTGCAGCAGCAGCCGACCGCTGTGCACCCGCCCCTGGACGATGGTCAGCGGGCCGACGCCGGCCGGGTCGGTGAGCACGACGGCGCCGGGACCCAGGCGGGTCTCCGGCTCGTCGGTGCGGACCTCGACCAGAACATCGCCCTTGATGCCATGGGCGCGGCCGATCCGGCCCACGACCAGGAGCACGGGTTTAGCGCGCCTCGTCGACGTCGAGGAAGTCGATACGCACGCCGCGGCCGCCGTTGAGGGCGCCGACGACCGTGCGCAGCGCCCGCGCGGTGCGGCCGCCCCGGCCGATCACCTTGCCCAGGTCGTCCGGGTGCTCGACGATCCCCTGCACCAGGTGGTCAAGCGCGTCGTCGAGCATCAGGCCTGCTCGGTGCTCTCGGTCGGGGTCTCGGCGACGGTCTCGGCGACCTCGGTCGCCTCGACGGTCTCGGCCGGCACCTCGACGGGGGCCTCGGCCGCTGCGGGCTGCTCCGCCGGAGCGACGTCCTTGGTGGCCTCCTTGGTGGCCTCCTTGGTGGCCTCCTTGGTGGCCGCCTTGGTGGCCTTGGCCCTCGGCGTCACGGCCTCGGCCATCGGATCGGAGGCGGCCGCCTTCGCGGCCGCCTCGAACACAGCCTTCTTGTCGGCCTTCGGCGCGGCCATCCGCAAGGTGCCCTCGGCGCCGGGGAGGCCCTTGAACTTCTGCCAGTCGCCAGTGATCTTGAGGATCGCCAGCACCGGCTCGGTCGGTTGCGCGCCGACGCCCAGCCAGTACTGCGCCCGCTCGGAGTTGACCTCGATGAACGAGGGGTCCTCCATCGGGTGGTACTTGCCGATCTCCTCGATCGCGCGGCCGTCCCGCTTGGTGCGCGCGTCGGCGACCACGATGCGGTACTGCGGGGCATGCATCTTGCCCAGGCGCTTGAGCTTGATCTTGACAGCCACGAAGCGTTCGTCTCCAGGTGTAGGTGCGGGTGAGGCAGCGGGCGCCGCGTGGGGACACGGCGATGCTGCCTCGGGTGGACCTGGCCTGCGGGGTGAGAGGGTCCACACGCGTGCCTGGCTCAGCGGACCATTGTGCCAGACGTCGGCCACCTCGCACCAAACCCGCCCTCCCCCGCGGCCCCGCCCCCACCCGGTTCCGCCGCCCATGATCGTCGCGAGCGGTCGGACGGCGCCCGGAAACGGCGCGATCCGACCGCGGACGGCGATCAAGGATCGGGGGGCTAGCGGGAGGGGGGCAGCAGGTCCTTGAACTCCGACGGCAGCTCGAAGGACTCCAGCGCCGCGGCCTGCTCCGCCTCGGCGCCCTCGGCCCGGCGCAGCAGGGCGGCCTGCTCGTCCTGGGCCCGCTTGGCCGGGTTGCCGCTGCCCCGCTTGGCCTTCTTGACCGGCTTGCCCTTGGCCGCCTTGCCGCGCCGCGCGCCGGGCATCCCCGGCATGCCGGGCACCCCTGGGAGGCCGCCGCGACCGAGCTGGCTCATCATCTTGCGGGCCTCGCCGAACCGCTCGACCAGGCTGTTGACATCGGACACCTCGCTGCCCGAGCCGCGCGCGATCCGGGACCGGCGCGAGGCGTTGAGGATCTTCGGGTCGGCCCGCTCGGCGGGGGTCATCGACTGGATGATCGCGGCCACCCGGTCCATCTCGCGCTCGTCGAGGTTCTCGATCTGCTCGCGCATGTCGCCCATGCCGGGCAGCATCCCGAGCAGCTTCGACAGCGAGCCCATCTTCTTCACGGCCTGCATCTGGCCGAGGAAGTCCTCCAGGGTGAAGTCCTGGCCGGACGTCAGCTTGGCCGCCATGGCCTCGGCCTGGTCCTTGTCGAAGGCCTTCTCGGCCTGCTCGATCAAGGTGAGCATGTCGCCCATGCCGAGGATGCGGGAGGCCATCCGCTCGGGGTGGAAGACGTCGAAGTCGTCGAGCTTCTCGCCGTTCGAGGCGAACATCACCGGGCGGCCGGTGACGTCTCGGATGGACAGCGCCGCACCGCCGCGCGCGTCGCCGTCCAGCTTGGTGAGCACGACTCCGTCGAAGCCGACCTCGTCGAGGAACATCTTGGCCGTGGTGACCGAGTCCTGGCCGATCATCGCGTCGACGACGAGCAGCACCTCGTCCGGTGAGACCGCGGCCCGGATGTCGGCCGCCTGCCGCATCAGCTCCTCGTCGATCGCCAGCCGGCCGGCGGTGTCGACGATGACGACGTCATACAGCTTGGTGCGGGCGTGCTCGAGCGAGCCGCGGGCCACCGCGACCGGGTCGCCGACGCCGTTGCCGGGCTCGGGCGCGTACACCGGCACGCCGGCCCGCTCGCCCACGACCTGCAGCTGGGTGACCGCGTTCGGGCGCTGCAGGTCGGCGGCCACCAGCAGCGGGGTGTGCCCCTGGCCGGCGAGCCAGGTCGCCAGCTTGCCCGCAAGCGTGGTCTTGCCGGCGCCCTGCAGGCCCAGCAGCATGATCACGGTCGGCGGGGTCTTGGCGAAGCGCACCCGCCGGGTCTCGCCGCCGAGGATCCCGACGAGCTCGTCGTTGACGATCTTGATGACCTGCTGCGCCGGGTTCAGCGCCTGCGAGACCTCCGCACCGAGCGCGCGCTCCTTGATCCGGGCCACGAAGCCTCGGACGACGGGCAGCGCGACGTCGGCCTCGAGCAGCGCGATCCGGATCTCGCGGCAGGTCTCGTCGACGTCGTCCTCGGACAGCCGGCCCTTGCCGCGCAGGTTCTTGAACGTGACGGCCAGGCGGTCCTGCAAGGTGGCGAACACGGGCGCGCGGTACCTCGTCGTCGGTGGGAGCGGTCAGGGGAGTCAGTCAGGGGAGTCGGTCAGAGCAGTCCGGCCTAGGGTAGCCGCCGGTCGGCCCAGCAGGTCAGCCCAGCCGGGCGGCCACGGCGGCGGCCACCTGCCCGGCCGCCGCAGCCGACAGCGGGGCGCCCCGGCCGTCGACGACGTAGAACAC
This sequence comes from Actinomycetes bacterium, assembly GCA_038252405.1. Taxonomy (GTDB): domain Bacteria; phylum Actinomycetota; class Actinomycetes; order Prado026; family Prado026; genus DATCDE01. The sequence continues at coordinate 58,197 of JBBSAJ010000008.1, forward strand.
GTCCACCGCCTCCGAGCCCAGCGTGCTCACCAGGGCGGACCGAACGTCGACCCCGGCGGCCGCGAGGGACGTGCCGATCAGATGCAGCAGCCCCGGCCGGTCGTGCGCCCGCACCTCCAGCACGGTGGCGGTGTCCGACGCGGCGGGGACCGCGGAGACCCGCGCCGGCGGCACCGGCACGGCGCGCCGGGCCGGGTACGCCTCGGCCCGGCGGGTCAGCTCGGCGGCGACGTCCAGCGACCCGTCGAGCAGCCGCCGCACGCCGTCACGCAGCCGGGCCAGCTCCGGCGGCTCGCCGTACTCGGGCAGGCAGGACCACACCTGCACCGCCATGGGGCCCACCGACCGGGTGGACGCCGACCGTACGGTGAGCCGGTTCAGGCTGAGCACCCCCGCAACCCCGGCCAGCAGGCCGACCCGGTCCGGGGCCACGACGGTGACCTCGAGGCCACCGTCCGGCAGCGGGGCGGTGAGCACCTCCAGCTGCCCGGCTGCCGCCAGCCGCAGCTGCTCGTCGCTGAGGGACGGCGGCTGCGGCACGGCGTGCCCGTGCAGCGCCGAGTGGGTGCGCCGCCCCAGCTCCGCGACCAGCCCGGCCTTCCACTCGGTCCAGGCCAGCGGCCCGGTGGCCCCGGCATCCGCCTCGGTGAGCGCGACCAGCAGGTCGAGCACCTCGGTGGTGCGCACGCAGGCGGCCACGTGCGCGACCGTGGCCGGGTCGTCGAGGTCGCGACGGGTGGCCGTGTCCGGCAGCAGCAGGTGGTGCCGGACCAGGGTGACCAGCACCTCGACGTCGGCCGGGCCGAACCCCATCCGGGGCGCCAGGTCGGCGACCACGGCCACCCCCGCCTCGGAGTGGTCGCCCGGCCAGCCCTTGCCGATGTCGTGGAACAGCGCCGCCACCAGCAGCAGGTCCGGCCGGTCGACCCGTCGGGTAAGCGCGGCGGCCCGCGCCGCCGCCTCGACCAGGTGCCGGTCGACGGTGAAGCGGTGCACCGGGTTGCGCTGCGGGCGGCTGCGGACCCGGTCCCAGTCCGGCAGCAGCCGGCTGGTCAGCCCGGCCTGGTCCAACGCCTCCCAGACACCGACCAGGGACGGCCCGGCGCCGAGCAGGGACACGAACGCGTCCAGCGCCACCCGTGGCCACGGCTCGGGCAGCGGCGGGCACTCAGCGGCCAGTCGGCCCACCGTGTGCGTGGCCAGCGGCAGCCCGGCCTGGGCCGCCGCCGCCGCGGCCCGCAGCACCAGCACCGGGTCCTCGCCCGGCCGGGCGTCGCGGGCCAGCACGGCCTCGCCGTCCTGCTCGACCACGCCGTCGGCCAGCGGCGCCCGCTCCCCGACCCGGTGGGTGCCGAACCGGGCGAACCGGTTGCCACGGCCGGCCAGGGCCCGCTCGACCCGGTGGGCCGTCACGTCGAGGGCGTAGGCGATGGTGCGGCCGGCCGCCGCGACCTCGCGCAGCAGCAGGTCGCCGTCCAGCAGGCCCAGGGCGCGCGCCACGGCGTCCTGCTCCTGCAGCACCAGCTTGTCCGAGGGCCGCCCGGTGGTGCGGTGCAGCGCGTCCCGCGCGTCCAGCAGCGTGCGCCGCGCGTCCGCCAGTCCCTCGTGCGGGGTGTCGGCCACCCAGGACGCCGCGACGGCCCGCAGCGCGATGAGGTCCCGCAGCCCGCCATGGGAGTCCTTGAGGTCCGGCTCGAGGGAGAACGCGACGTCGCCGGAGCGCTCGGCCCGCTCCCGTGCCCCGGCCAGCAGGTCCGGCAGCCGACGGGCCGCGAACGCCCGCCAGTCGGCCAGCACGGCCTGCCGCAGTCCGGTGGTCAGCTCGGCGTCCCCGGCCAGGTGGCGCAGGTCGAGCATGCCGAGCACCGCCCGCAGGTCCTCGCTGGCCACCCGGCGGGCCTCGGGCAGCGTGCGCACGGCGTGGTCCAGTCGCACCCCCGAGTCCCAGATCGGGTACCAGATCCGGTCCGCGACCTCGGCCGCCGCCTGCGCCGGGACCTCGGTGGAACGCAGCAGGACGACGTCCAGGTCGCTGCCCGGCGCCAGCTCCGCCCGGCCGTAGCCGCCGACCGCGACGAGCGCCGTGCCGGGTGGCGGCTCGGCCGCCGCGTACAGCCCGGCCAGCCAGCGGTCGGTCAGCTCGGCCAGGTCGTGCCGGTGGCCCGGCCCGGGACTCCCGGGCCGGGCCACCAGGTCGGCGCGTGCGTGAACGTACGCCGCCGGGTCGGACGGGTCGGCCCCCCTCGCCGCCCCGACCTCTCCCCCGGTCTCGATCGCCATGGACGCTAGAGCGCCTCGACGCCGCGCTCGCCGGTGCGGACCCGGACGACGGAGTCGACCGGGACGGCCCACACCTTCCCGTCGCCGATCCGTCCGGTCTGCGCGCTCTTGACGATCACCTCGATGACGTCGTCGACGTCCCCGTCGTCCACGAGGATCTCCAGCCGCACCTTCGGCACCAGGTCGACGGTGTACTCCGCCCCCCGGTAGACCTCGGTGTGACCGCGCTGCCGGCCGTAGCCGGACGCCTCGGACACGGTCATCCCGTGCGCCCCGAAGGACTCGAGCGCCGACTTCACGTCGTCCAGCTTGAACGGCTTGATCACCGCCGTGACCAGCTTCATGCGTCCACCCTCTCGGTGTCGGTGTCGGTGTCGGACAGGGACGGACCCCCGGGTGCGGACGACGGAGCCGCGGCGCCGACGAGGGGCCGGAACCCGCTGCCCCCGCCCATGCTGCCGAAGTCGTAGGCGGTCTCCGCGTGGATCGTGAGGTCGACGCCCTGCAGCTCGTCGTCCTTGCTGACCCGGAAGCCCATCGTCTTCTCGATCGCCAGGCCGATGATGTAGGCCAGCACGAAGGAGTACACCAGCACCGCGCCCGCCGCGACGGCCTGCCGCCACAGCTGGTCCAAGCCGCCTCCGTAGAACAGGCCGTTGACGCCGGCGGGGGCCGCGTCGGTGGCCAGGAAGCCGATGAGCAGGGTGCCGACGATGCCGCCGACCAGGTGCACGCCGACCACGTCGAGCGAGTCGTCGAAGCCGAGCTTGTACTTCATGCCGATCGCCAGGGCGCAGACCACACCGGCGATGGCGCCGACCGCGATGGCCCCGAGCGGGCTCACCGACGAGCAGGACGGCGTGATCGCGACCAGGCCGGCCACCACACCCGACGCCGCACCGAGCGACGTCGCGTGCCCGTCCCGGATCTTCTCGGTCGCGAGCCAGGCCAGCGAGGCGGCCGCCGTGGCGACCATCGTGTTGACCCAGGTGACCGCGGCCGTGTTGTTCGCGCTGAGCGCCGAGCCCGCGTTGAAGCCGAACCAGCCGAACCACAGCAGACCGGCCCCGAGCATCACCAGGGTGAGGTTGTGCGGGCGCATCGGGTCCTTGGCGAAGCCGATCCGCTTGCCGAGCACCAGCGCGAGGGCCAGGCCTGCGGCGCCCGCGTTGATGTGCACCGCCGTCCCACCGGCGAAGTCGATCGCCTTGAGCTGGTTGGCGATCCAGCCGCCCCGCTCACCGGTCACCCCGTTGAAGGCGAAGACCCAGTGCGCCACCGGGAAGTAGACGACGGTCGCCCAGATCGCCGAGAAGACCATCCAGGCGCCGAACTTGGTTCGGTCCGCGATCGCGCCGGAGATCAGCGCGACGGTGATGATGGCGAAGACGGCCTGGAAGGCGACGAACGCCAGGATCGGGATCCCCGTGCCCGGGATCGCCTTCCCCGCGCTGTCCACGGCCTGCAGGATCACCGACGACGGGCTCATCGTGCCCTTGAGCCCCAGGTACTGGAACGGGTCCCCGACGAAGCCGCCCTTGGAGTTGCCGAACGCCATCGAGAAGCCGTACAGGACCCACAGCACGCTGATGAGGCCCAGCGCGCCGAAACTCATCATCATCATGTTGAGGACGCTCTTCGCGCGGACCATGCCGCCGTAGAAGAACGCCAGACCTGGCGTCATGAGCAGCACGAGTGCTGCGCTTGCGAGGACCCAGGCGGTGTCCCCCGCGCTGACCTGCGGCATGATCACTCTCCCCTCGCCGACCCGGGCTGGTCCCGTGGCCGGAATCCGACGAGGGGAACTCTCAAAGACGCAGGTTTCCCGGCCGTGCGGCCGGTGTTTCGCCCCGGTGACGCTTCGACCGCCCGTGTAACGGGTGTGTTGCGCGGCGCCGGGCCGCCGTTCGGGTCAGTCGCCGAGCAGCGCGTCGACGAAGGCCGCCGGGTCGAACGGCGCCAGGTCGTCCGGTCCCTCCCCGAGGCCGACCAGCTTGACCGGGACGCCGAGCTCGCGCTGCACCGAGACGACGATGCCGCCCTTCGCGGTGCCGTCCAGCTTCGTCAGAGCGATGCCGGTGACGTCGACGACCTCGGCGAACACCCGGGCCTGGGTCAGCCCGTTCTGGCCGGTGGTGGCGTCGAGCACGAGGAGCACCTCGTCGACCGTGCTCAGCTTCTCGATGACCCGCTTGACCTTGCCGAGCTCGTCCATCAGCCCGACCTTGGTGTGCAGCCGGCCCGCGGTGTCCACCACCACCGTGTCCACGCCGGCCTCGTGGCCCTTCTTCACAGCCTCGAACGCGACGGACGCCGGGTCGCCACCCTCCGGACCGCGGACGACGAGCGCGCCGACCCGCTCCCCCCAGGTCTGCAGCTGGTCGGCCGCCGCGGCGCGGAAGGTGTCCGCGGCGGCCAGCAGCACGGTGCGCCCGTCCGCGACGAGCACCCGGGCCAGCTTGCCGGTGGTGGTGGTCTTACCGGTGCCGTTGACGCCGACCACGAGGACGACGGCGGGCGTGCCGTCGAGGTGGACCTCGGTGTGCAGGGTGCGGTCCATGGCCGGGTCGACGAGGTCCAGCAGCTCCTGCCTCAGCATCTCCTTCACGGCGGCCGGGTCCTTCACGCCGTCCACCCGGGCGCGGGTGCGCAGCCGGTCGACGAGCTGGGCGGTCGGGGCCACCCCGAGGTCGGAGGTGAGCAGCGTCTCCTCGACCTCGTCCCAGGTGGCGTCGTCGACCTTGTCCCGGGCCAGCAGCGCGAGCAGGCCGACGCCGAGGGTGGACTGGGAGCGGGCCAGCCGCCCGCGCAGCCGGGTCAGCCGGCCGGCGGTGGGGGCGGGGGCCTCGACGCCGGGGACCTCGAGCGCCGGCATCGCGGTCGAGACGTCGTCCGGCAGGACCACCTGGTCGATCACGCGGGTGGCGGTGTCCCTCGGGACCTCCGCGTCGTCGCCGACCCCGGGGGCGTAGTCCCGGCCGGGGACCGGCGGCTCGGGCCTCGCGCCGCGCCGGCGGGTGGTGACCAGCCCGACCGCCGCCACCACGATGACAGCCACCAACAACACGATCAGCACGATGGGGTCCACGGCGCCGAGTCTCCCACCCCCGGGGGGTCAGGCCGGTTCGACCTCTCGCAGGCGCTGGCTGATCACGGTGGTCACACCGTCCCCGCGCATGGAGACGCCGTACAGCGCGTCGGCGATCTCCATGGTGCGCTTCTGGTGGGTGATGACGATCAGCTGGCTGGCCGCGCGCAGCTCGTCCAGGATGGTCAGCAGCCGGCCCAGGTTGGTGTCGTCGAGGGCGGCCTCCACCTCGTCCATCACGTAGAAAGGGCTGGGCCGGGCCCTGAAGATGGCCACGAGCAGCGCCACCGCCACCAGGGACCGCTCACCGCCGGACAGCAGCGACAGCCGCTTGACCTTCTTGCCCGGCGGGCGGGCCTCCACCTCGATGCCGGTGGCGAGCATGTCGGAGGGGTCGGTGAGCACCAGCCGGCCCTCACCGCCCGGGAACAGCCGGGCGAACACGCCCTCGAACTCCCGTGCGGTGTCGTGGTAGGCCGCGGTGAACACCTGCTCGACCCGCTCGTCGACCTCCCGGACGATGTCCAGCAGGTCACGGCGGGTCTTCTTGAGGTCCTCCAGCTGCTCGGTGAGGAACTGCAGGCGCTCCTGCAGCGCGTCGAACTCCTCCAGCGCCAGCGGGTTGACCTTGCCGAGCAGCGCCAGCGCACGCTCGGCGGCCCGCAGCCGCTTCTCCTGCTCGGCGCGCACGTACGGGACGGACGGCGCCGGCTCGGACGGCGCCGGCTCGGACGGCGCCGGCTCGGACGCCTCGCCCTCGGGCTCGACAGCCGGGACCGGCTGGTCCGGGCCGTACTCAGCGATCAGCGTGTCCGGGTCGACGCCGAGCTCCTCGACTGCCCGCTGCTCGAGCTGCTCGATCCGCAGCCGCTGCTCGGTGCGGGCGACCTCGTCGCGGTGCACCGAGTCGGTCAGCTGGTCGAGCACGGCCCCGAGCTCACGGAACCGGGTCCGGATCTCGCCCAGCTCGGCGTCCCTCTCGGCCCGCGCCCGCTCGGCGACGTCCCGCTCTCCGGCGCCCGCACGCAGCGACACCTCGATCCGGCCCAGCGCCACCGAGGCGCCCCTGGCCACGGCGGCCGCGACGGCCGCCTCGCGGGCCCGCCGAGCCCGCCGGGCCGCGGCGCGCTGCCGGGCCTCCCGCTCGGCTCCGGCGGCCCGCTCGAGCTGCTCCACCCGTCCGGCCAGGGCCCGCTGCCGCTCCTCGCCCGTGCGCAGAGCCAACCGGGTCTCCACCTCGGCCTGCCGCGCGGCCGTGGCCGCGGCGCTCAGCTCCTCACGGTGGTCCTCCACCGGCGGCTGCTCGGTCGGCTCGGCGCTCGCGGTGGTCAGCCGGCGGGCCAGCTCCTCCAGCGCCTGCCGGTCGACCGCCGCCGCCTCGTTGGCCTTCGCCAACGACGTGGCCAGCCGGTCCGCCTCCGCCGAGGCAGCCCGCGCCACCGAGCCCAGCTGGCCCAGCTGCTCGGCCACGGCGGCCATCCGCGCGTCGGACTCGTGCAGCCGGCTCAGCGCGGCGTCCACCCGCTCGGCCGCCTGGCCCCGCTCCTGCCCGGCGCGGGTGAGGTCGAAGCGCAGCCGCTCGGCGCGGTGCGCGGCCTCGGTCAGCCGGTGCGTCGCGTCGTCGACCGCCGCCTGAACCTCGAGCAGGGACGGCGCGGTCGCCGACCCCCCGTAGGCGTAGCCGGCGCCCAGCACGTCCCCGTCGCGGGTGACGGCCGCCACCGTCGGTTCGGCTGCCACCAGCGCGCGGGCCTCCGCCAGTCCCTCGACCACGGCGGTCCGGCGCAGCAGCCGGGTCAGCGACGGACGCAGCGCCGACGGCGCCTGCACCAGGTCCATCGCGTAGCGGGCCCCGCCCGGCAGCGCCGGCCACGGCGCCTCGGACCCGTCCTCCGCGGCGCTGCCCACAAGCAGGCCGGCCTGCCCCGCGTCGTCGTCCTTGAGCAGCCGCAGCGCGTCCACGGCGGTGCCCACGCCCTCCACCGCCACGGCGTCCGCGGCCCGGCCCAGCGCGGCGGCCAGCGCGGTCTCGTACCCCGGCTCGACGCTGACCAGCGCGGCCACCGTGCCCAGCACCCCGGACAGCCGGTCACCGGCCGCCAGCAGCGTGCTCGACCCGTCCTTGCGGGCCAGCCCCAGCTCCAGGGTCTCCTTCCGGGCCACCAGCGCGGCCCGCTCCCGCTCGGCCGACCGCTCCTCCTCGCGCAGCTCGGCGACTCGGGCGTCGGCCTCGGCCAGCACCGCGGAGGCCCGCTCGTGCTCGGTGTCGAGGTCGACCTCACCCTCGTCGAAGCCGGCGATCTGGCTCTCCAGGGCGGTGAACTCCTGCTGGGCACGCTCGGCCCGCGTGCGCGCCTCGGCCAGCGCCTCGCTGAGCCGGCCGATCTCCGTCTCCCGGGTCTCCAGCCGGCTGCGGGCGGCACCCACCTGGCCGGTCAGCCGGGCCAGCCCCTCTCGTCGGTCCGCCTCGGCCCGCTCAACGGTGGCGATCCGCCGCTGCTCCGCGGTGAGCGCCTCCTCGGCCGCCGTGCGGGCGGCCGAGGCCGCGGCCAGCCGGACCCGGGCCTGCTCGACCTGCTCGCCCAGCGCGGCCTCCTCCACCCGGACCGCGCGGGCCTCGGCCTCGAGCTCCTCCGGGTCGCGGCCGGGCCGGTCGTCGACGGTCTCCTCAGCGGACAGCCGCATCCGCTCGGACGCCAGGGACGCGGTGCCGCGCAGCCGCTCCCGCAGCCCGGACAGCCGGTACCAGGTCTCCTGGGCCGCGGCCAGCACCGGCGCCTCGACGGCCGAGCGCTGCTCCAGGTCGATCTCACGGGCCTGCACCTGAGCCAGCTCGGCCTCCACCGACGCACGCCGCTCGCGCAGCGCGGTCTCGTCAGCGACCTCCTGCTGCAGCGTCGTCCGCAGGTGCAGCAGGTCGTCGGCGAGCAGCCGCATCCGGGCGTCGCGCAGGTCGGCCTGCACCAGGTGGGCGCGCTTGGCCACCTCGGCCTGCCTGCCCAGCGGCTTGAGCTGGCGGCGCAGCTCGCCGGTCAGGTCCTGGACCCGGGTGAGGTTGGCCTGCATCGCGTCCAGCTTCCGCAGCGCCTTCTCCTTGCGCTTGCGGTGCTTGAGGACGCCGGCCGCCTCCTCGATGAAGCCGCGGCGCTCCTCGGGGGTCGCCGAGAGCACCTGGTCCAGCTGGCCCTGGCCGACGATCACGTGCATCTCGCGGCCGATGCCGGAGTCGGACAGCAGCTCCTGGACGTCGAGCAGCCGGCACGACTCGCCGTTGATCGCGTACTCGGATCCGCCGTTGCGGAACATGATCCGCGAGATCGACACCTCGGCGAACTCGATCGGCAGCGCGCCGTCGGTGTTGTCGATGGTGACGACGACCTCGGCCCGGCCCAGCGGCGGGCGGCCGGCCGTGCCGGCGAAGATGACGTCCTCCATCTTGCCGCCGCGCAGCGACTTGGCGCCCTGCTCGCCCATGACCCAGGCGAGGGCGTCGACGACGTTGGACTTGCCGGAGCCGTTCGGCCCGACCACGCAGGTGATCCCCGGCTCGAAGCGCAGGGTGGTGGACGACGCGAAGGACTTGAAGCCGCGCAGGGTGAGGCTCTTCAGGTGCACGAGGAGGGCGCTCCTGGGCCGGGGCGGTGCCTGCCGGCAGCCACCATCGGACGAGAGGACGAGTTCACAGCGCGGGGAAGCGCCCTCACCCTACCCCGCCGCGCGGAGCCGACCGGTCCGGTGGGGCCGGGCGGGGCGAACCGTCAGGTGAGTGCGGGCTCCCGGTCGGGGACGGCGAGGAAGCGCTCCTGCGCGTCGTCCGCCACCAGCGAGGTGAGCGCGTCGTTCGCGGTCTTCAGCCGGTCGACCTCGCTCTCGAGGTCGTCCACCCGGCGGCGGAGCCGGGCGAGCTCGGCGACGACCATGGGGTCGGGTCCGCCGAGATGGCCGAGCAGGGCCTTCGCCATCGAGGGTCCTTCACGGTCGGGTGCCCGTGGGCACCAGGTCAGTGGTAGCGCAAGAGCCAGGCGTGCAGGACGCCGGTGCGGTGTTCTTAGGGTCGCACTGAGATCACGAAACGGTCAACCTCGGCGGTCGTCGCTCAGCCGTCCGGGTGACAGCGTCAACGCTCGACGAAGCCGGTCAGGTCGCCGCGAGCCCCCGACCACTGCTGCACGACCCCGCGGACCCGCCCGGGGGTGCCGGGCCCCTCCAGCAGCGCGACGAGCGCCCGGCAGGCCGGCTCCGGCCCCTCGGCGACGACCTCCACCCGGCCGTCGTCCAGGTTGGTGGCCCGTCCGACCAGGCCCAGCTCGAGCGCCCGGGCGCGGGTCCACCAGCGAAAGCCCACGCCCTGCACGGTCCCCCGAGCCCAGACGGTCACCCGCACCGGCGGCACCGGCGACTCGGTCACCGCCGGCTACCAGTGCGCCCGGCGCGGCCGGGGCTGGCAGCGCGGGCAGCGGTAGGACGAGCGGTTCATGAACGGGTCCCGCCGGATCGGCGTGCCGCAGCGCGAGCAGGGCAGCTCGCGGCGGCCGTAGACCTCGAGCGAGCGCTCGAAGTAGCCGGACTCGCCGTTGACGTTGACGTACAGCGAGTCGAACGACGTGCCGCCCTGCTCCAGCGCCGCGCCCATGACCCCGCGGACGGCGGCCAGCAGCCGGGTCACCTCGGCGCGGGTCAGCGTCTCGGTCGGCCGGGCGTAGTGCAGCCCGACCTGCCACAGCGCCTCGTCGGCGTAGATGTTGCCGATCCCCGAGACCAGGCTCTGGTCGAGCAGCGCCCGCTTGACCCCGGTGTGCCGCCGACGCAGCGCAGCGGCGAACGCGGCGTCGTCGAAGTTCGCGTCGAGCGGGTCACGGGCGATGTGCGCCACCGGCACCGGGACGCCGTCCTCGGACCCGCCGGCCATCGGCTGCACGGACAGCCCGCCGAAGGTGCGCTGGTCCACGAAGCGCAGCTCGCGGCCGCCGTCGGCGAACCGCAGCCGGACCCGCAGGTGGGTCTCGTCGGGGGCGTCGGGGGGCTGCACGAGCAGCTGGCCGGACATGCCCAGGTGGGCCAGCAGGGCCTCGCCGTCGTCGGTGGGCAGCCACAGGTACTTGCCCCGCCGACGGGCCGCCTGCAGGGTGCGTCCTTCGAGGCCGGCCGACAACCCGGCTGCGCCGCCCGGCTGCCGGCGTACCGCTCGCAGGTGCCGCACCTCGACGTCGGCCACGGTGCGTCCGGCCACCCAGCGCTCCAGGCCGCGGCGCACCACCTCGACCTCTGGCAGCTCCGGCACGGGACGTCTAGAGGGTCGGGGCGCGCGGCCGGTCGCCGTCGAGCACCGTCCAGGCGGTCGCCGCGGCGGCCTGCTCGGCCTCCTTCTTGCTGCGGCCGGCGCCGCGGCCGCGCACCTGGCCGCCGACGAGCACCTCGGCGATGAAGCTCTTGGCGTGGTCCGGGCCGTCCTCGCTCACGACGTACTCGGGGACGCCGATCGCCAAGGTGGCGGTGAGCTCCTGCAGGCTGGTCTTCCAGTCCAGCCCGGCGCCGAGCTGGCAGGACGACTCGATCAGCCCGTCGAACAGCCGGTGCACCAGGTTCGAGGCGACCGACAGGCCGCGGTCGAGGTACACGGCGCCCAGCAGGGCCTCCACCGTGTCGGCCAGGATCGAGCCCTTGTCGCGGCCCCCGGTCGTCTCCTCGCCACGGCCCAGCAGCAGGAACTCGCCGAGGCCCAGCTCGCGGCCGACATCAGCCAGCGCCCTCGCGTTGACCACCGCCGCCCGCAGCTTGGCCAGCTGACCCTCGGGCTGGTCCGGGTGGGTCCGGTACAGCGTGTCGGTGACGACCAGCCCGAGCACGGAGTCGCCCAGGAACTCCAGCCGCTCGTTGGTGGGCAGGCCGCCGTTCTCGTAGGCGTAGGACCGGTGGGTCAGCGCCTGCAGCAGCATCGCTGGGTCGACGGGGACGCCGAGCCGGTCGGCCAGCTCGGCCGGCGGTCGGGGGACGCTCACGCGGCCCCCCGAGCCCGTCGAACGCCCGTGGTGCACACCCGTCAGACCTCGAGGACCTGCCGCTTGTTGTACGTGCCGCAGGTCGGGCACGCGATGTGCTGCAGCTTGGGCTGCTTGCAACGGTCGCAGGTCGACAGGGCCGGAGCCGTGGCCTTCCACTGCGCCCTGCGGCTGCGGGTGTTGCTACGCGACATCTTCCGCTTGGGAACGGCCACGGCTAGCTCTCCTTCGATCTGGTGCGTCGGTCCGATGGTTCGTCGGTCTGCTCGGTCGTGCTGTCGCTGCTGTCGTCGAGGAGCCCCCCGAGGGCGGCCCACCGGGCGTCGACCGCCTCGTGCGAGTGCTCCGGGTCGTCGGCCAGCCTGAACCCGCACTCCGGGCACAGGCCGAGGCAGTCGTCCCGGCACACCGGCTGCAGTGGCAGCGCGAGCACCAGCGAGTCCCGCAGCACCGGCTCGAGGTCCAGCAGCTCACCCTCGAGCCGCCGGGCCTCCTCGTCCTCAACCTCGAACTCGACGTACTGGTCGGGGTAGTAGTACAGCTCCTGGATCGGGATCTCCACCTCAGAGGTCAACGGTTCCAGGCACCGCACGCACTCACCCGTCAGCTGCGCCCGCGCCGTACCCGACACGAGCACCCCCTCGATCACCGACTCGAGCCGCAGTTCGAGCTCGATGGCGGATCCCTCGGGAACGCCGATCACGTCATGACCAAGGTCGGCCGGGGCCGGCGCGGTGAAGGACAGCTGACGCATGGTTCCGGCCCGGCGTCCGACGTCGTGGGTATCCACGACGAGCGGGGCGCGCGGGTCGAGCCTGGACAGCGTGTCCTCCGCCGATGGCATGACGAAGTGGCCTCGGTTGAGGCCGAAGGCTCAGGGTACCGGAGCGGACGGCCGGTACCCAACCGAGCCAGGAGCCGGTCGCTGCCCGGTCAGCGGCCGCGCAGCGGCAGGTGCTCCTGGGTGGTCTCGTTCACGGAGTGCCGGCCGCCGAGGTCGTCGGCCTCGGTGCGCCCGCGCAGCCGCTCCCGGCCGCGCATGACCGCACCGAGGGTCTTGTTGAGCGTGATCTCGAAGGTGGCCAGCTTGCCGTCGATGTACTGGTCGACCTCGTCGCGCAGCTCGTCGGCCTCCTGCTGCGCCTCGTGCAGCACCCGCTGGGCCTCCAGCTGCGCCTGGGTGAACACCTCGGTCTCGGCGACCAGCCGCATCCGCTCCTCGTGCGCCGCCGCGACGATCCGGTCGGCCTCGACCCGGCCCTCGGCGACGACGTGGTCGCGGTCGGACAGCAGTCGGTCGGCGAGGTCGAGCTCCTCGGGCAGCAGCGCCCGCAGCTCGTCGAGCAGGGCGAGCAGGTCACCCCGGTTGACCATGCAGGACGCCGACATCGGCATGGCGCGGGCAGTCTCGACGAGCTGGGTGATCTCGTCGAGCTTCTCGTGGACGTCCACGGGCCGGTGGCTCCTCGGTCGGTAGTGGGTCGGGTCTCAGGGCTGCGCGAGGTGCTGCGCCATCCGGCTGGCCACCAGCTCGGGCACCAGCGCGGAGATGTCCCCACCATAGGTCGCGACCTCTTTGACGAGGCTGGACGAGAGGTAACTGTAGAGCGCGGACGTGGGCACGAACAGCGTCTCCACTCCGGCCAGCTGATGGTTCATCTGCGCCATCTGCAGCTCGTAGTCGAAGTCGCTGACCGCCCGCAGCCCCTTGACGATGGCCGCGATGCCCCGCTCCTGGCAGAAGTCCACGAGCAGGCCGTGGAAGGCGTCGACCCGAACGTTCGGCCACTGGCCGGTCACCTGGCGGAGCATCTCCATGCGCTCCTCGACGGTGAACATGCTGGCCTTGCTCTTGTTGATCAGCACCGCCACGGTGACCTCGTCGAACAGCTGGGCGGCCCGGCCGATGATGTCGAGGTGTCCGTTGGTCACCGGGTCGAACGAGCCGGGGGTGACGACCTTGCGCACGCTCACTCCTCCGCAGGGCAGGTGCCGGGTAGGGGCAGCTCAGGCGCCGGCTTCGGTCCCGGCGGCGCGACCGTACCAAAGGGTGGCCTCGCCGTAGGTCCGGGACCGGTCCGCTGCGAACCCCGGCGGCCAGCCGAAGGGCTCGTCCCTGGTCGCCCGCTCCACCACGACAACGGCCCCGGGGCCCAGCCAGCCGTGGGCCAGCAGGTCGGCCAGCACCGCCCGGACCGGCACGGTGTCGAGGGCGTACGGCGGGTCGAGGAAGGCGAGGTCGTACGGGGCGCCCGGGTTGGCCGCGGCGGCCACCCGCTCGACCGTGTCCCCGCGCACCTGGGTGCCGGGCAGTCCCAGGGCAGCCACGTTCGCCCGGACCGCCGCGAGCGCCCGCTGGTCGGACTCCACCAGCAGCACGGCGGTGGCGCCCCGGCTGGCCGCCTCGAGCCCGACCGCCCCCGAGCCGGCGTACAGGTCGAGCGCGCGGACGCCGGCCAGTCCGCCGAGCATCGACTCCAGCGCCGAGAACAGCCCCTCCCTGGCCCGGTCGGACGTCGGGCGGGTGCTCTGCCCGTGCGGCACGGTCAGCCGGCGCCCCCTGGCCGACCCGGCCACCACCCTGGTCATGCCTTCTCCAGGAACTCGGCCCGCTGGTCGTCGACGTACTGGGCCAGCGCCGTGCGCAGGGCCGGGTGCCCGTCGAGGTCGGGGTCGGCCGCGACGACACCCGCGGCATCCTCCCGGGCGTCGGCGATGGTGTCCTCGTCGCGCAGCACCGACAGCAGCCGCAGCGACGACCGCCGCCCGTGCTGGGAGGAGCCCAGCACGTCACCCTCGCGGCGCTGCTCGAGGTCCAGCCGGGACAGCACGAACCCGTCCAGGGTGGCCGCCACGGCGTCCAGCCGCGCGCGGGCCGGTGCACCCTCGGTCTGGTCGGTGACCAGCAGGCACAGCCCGGGCGCCGCCCCTCGGCCCACCCGCCCACGCAGCTGGTGCAGCTGGGACACCCCGAACCGGTCGGCGTCCATGACCACCATCGTGGTCGCGTTCGGCACGTCGACGCCCACCTCGACGACCGTGGTGGCGACCAGGACGTCGACCTGGCCGGCGGCGAAGCGGCGCATCACGTCGTCCTTCCCGTCGCTGGGCAGCCGCCCGTGCAGCACCTCCAGCCGCAGCCCGGCCAACGGCCCCTCGGCCAGCTCGGGGGCGACCTCGGTCACCGCCCTGGGCGCCCGGCGGGCCGGCCCACCCTCGGGCTCGTCGCCGTCCGTCGAGACGTCGTCCGGGTCGGGGCTGTCGCCGATCCGCGGGCAGACGACGTACGCCTGGTGGCCGGCGGCGACCTCCTCGCGCACCCGCTCCCAGGAGCGCTCCACGAACCGCGGCCGGTCGACCGGGACGACGTGGGTGGCGATCGGCGAGCGCCCCCGCGGCAGCTCGGTCAGGGTGGACACCTCGAGGTCGCCGAACACGGTCATCGCGACGGTGCGCGGGATCGGGGTGGCGGTCATGACCAGGACGTGCGGCGGCTGGGCACCCTTGCCGCTCAGCGCGGCCCGCTGCTCGACCCCGAACCGGTGTTGCTCGTCGACCACGACCAGGCCGAGGTCGAAGAACCCGACCCGCTCCTCGAGCAGGGCGTGGGTGCCGATGACGAGGCCGGCGTCCCCGCTGGCGACCTGGAGCAGGCCCTCGCGCCGGGTCGCCGCGCCGGACGAGCCGGTGAGCAGCACCACCCGGGTGCCCACGTCGGAGCCGCCCAGCAGGCCCCGCTCGGCCAGCGGCCCCAGCAGGGCGAGCACCGAGCGGTAGTGCTGCTGGGCGAGCACCTCGGTGGGCGCGAGCAGGGCCGCCTGACCGCCGGCGTCGACCACGGTGAGCATGGCCCGCAGCGCCAGCACGGTCTTGCCGGAGCCGACCTCCCCCTGCAGCAGCCGGTGCATGGGGTGCGCCATGGCCAGGTCCTGCTCCAGCTGCGCAGCGACCGCCCGCTGGCCGTCGGTGAGGGTGAACGGCAGCCGCGAGTCGAACGCGTCGACCAGGCCGCCGGGCACCCGACGACGGGCGACCGCGGGCAGCGCCGCGGTGGCGGCCCGGCGTCGGGCCAGCTCGGTCTGCAGGACGAAGGCCTCCTCATAGACCAGCCGGCGGCGGGCGCTGGCCACCTCGGCCCTGGTCTCCGGCCGGTGCACCAGCCGCAGCGCCTCGGCCAGGCCGACCAGCCCCCTGCGCTCCCGCACGTCGGGGGGGACCGGGTCCAGCAGCCCGTCCAGGACGTCCAGTGCCGGCTGCACCGCCTTGGCGACCCGCCACGACGGGAACCCGGCGGTGGCCGGGTACACCGGGATCAGCGCGTGCGCGAACGCGGCCGCCGCCTCCGCGTCCACCTCGTCGCCGTCGTCACCCTCGTCGACGAGCAGGTACTCGGGGTGGGTCAGCTGCCGGGTGCCGTTGAACACCGACACCTTGCCCGCGAACAGCCCGCGGCGCCCGGGGCGCAGCTCCCGCTCCCGCCACCGCTGGTCGCGCTTGTCGAAGAAGGTCAGCGTGAGGTGGCCGCGGCCGTCGGTGACCACCACCTGCAGCCGGGTGCCCGGCCGGTTCTTCATCCGGTGCAGCTTGGCCGAGGCGATGTCGGCCATGACGGTCACGTCGTCGTCGACCCGCAGCGCGGCCAGGTCGGTGAGCTCGCCGCGCTCGGCGTAGCGGCGGGGGTAGTGCCGCAGCAGGTCGCCCACGGTCTCGATCCCCAGCTTCTTGCTGAGGGTCTGCGCCGTGGTGCCGCCGACCAGCCGGCCGGCCGGCTCGTCCATCGACAGCTCGGGCATGACCGGCTACTCCACCCCGATGAGCAGCGGGTAGTGCGGCTGGCCGCCCAGGTAGACGCAGGACTCGGCCGAGCGGTGGGCCCGGGCCAGGTGCTCCTGCAGGCCGCCGCCGAGGCCGGGGTCGGCGTCCTCGCCGAGGACCAGGGTGACCAGCTCGCCGCCGGCCGCGAGCATCCGGTCGAGCAGGTCGGTGGCCACCGCGCGGACGTCGGCGCCGATCATCACGACGTCGCCGTCCAGCAGCCCGAGGACGTCCCCGGGTCGGCAGATCCCGGCCGACGTCAGTGCCTCGCGCACCGCCGTGGTGACCTCCCCGTGCCGGGTGGCCCGGGCGGCGGCGGTCATCGCGACCACGTCGTCCTCGAAGTGCCGACCCGGGTCGTGGACGGCGAGCGCGGCCAGCACCTGTACCGAGGCGCGGCTCGGGATCACGGCCACCCGCAGCCCGGCCGAGCGGGCGTACTCGGCGGCCGCCTCCGCGACCGGCAGCGTGTCACTGTCGTTGGGCAGCACCACGATCTCCCGGACGTGCGCGCCCTGGATCGCCTCGAGCACGTCACGGGTGGCCGGGCGGCGGTTCGGGGCGCCGTGCACCACCCGGGCCCCTGCCTCCGCGGCCAGCAGCGCGAGCCCCTCGCCGGGCGCGAGCGCGATCACCGCCCGGGTCCGGTCGCTCGTGGCCTCGTCCCCGGCGGCGATCTGGTCGCCGAAGTGGGTGATGGCGATCCGGTACGGGCGCCCGGCCCGGACGCCGGCCTCGACCGCCGCGCCGGCGTCGTCCACGTGCACGTGCACGTTGAACAGCCCGTCGCCGCCGACGACGAGCAGCGAGTCCCCGAGCGGCTCCAGCTCGGCGCGCAGCCGGTCGACGGCGTCCGGCCCGGCCTCGAGGAGGTACATGACCTCGAACGCCGGGCCGCCCGCGCGGCGCCGCTCCGCGTCGGCCACCTGCGGCTGCGGCAGCGCCACGGGGGCGCGCAGGCTCATCGGCCGGTCCCCCGTGACCGTGGCGACGACGGCGTCCAGGACGACGACCAGGCCACGCCCACCCGCGTCGACGACGCCGGCCCGGCGCAGCGGCTCCAGCTGCTCGGGGGTGTGCCGCAGCGCCTCGGCGGCGCCGGACGCCGCGGCCTTGAGCACGGCCGCGAAGTCCTCGGACGGCTCGACCGCGGCCGCCTCCGCGGCGGCCCTGGCCACGGTCAGGATGGTGCCCTCGACCGGGTGCGCCACCGCCGCGTAGGCCGCCTCCGCAGCGGCGGCCAACGCGCTGCGGACCCGCCGCGCCACGGGCTCGTGGGAGGCCGTGACGAGGACCTCCGAGGCACCGCGCAGCAGCTGGCTGAGGATCACCCCGGAGTTGCCGCGGGCCCCGAGCAGGGCGCCGTGGGTGGCCGCGCGAAGGGTGCGCAGGAGGTCACCGTCGTCCGGCCGGGCCTCGACCTCCTCCAGGGCCGACTCGACGGTCAGGTAGAGGTTGGTGCCGGTGTCGCCGTCCGGGACCGGGTAGACGTTGAGGGCGTCGATCTCCTCCCTGGCCCGGCCGAGCGCCGCCAGGGTCTCCCGGCAGCAGGCCCGCACCGCGTCGGCGTCGAGGTCTACGAATCCGCTCACCGTGCTGCGACCTCCTCCCGCTGTGCCGGTCGCTGTGCCGGGCAGCCTAATCGGAGCGCGGTTGGCGTCCGGCCCGGCCGATCCGGTAACCTGATCCTTCGCTGCCCGGCCGTCGTTCGGCTGGCGCGTCCGTTTCCGTGTCTGGTTCATCGAGGAGTGTCGACCGTGGCTGCCAACTGCGACGTCTGCGGCAAGGGCCCGGGCTTCGGCAACAGCATCTCCCACTCGCACCGCCGCACCCGTCGGCGGTTCGACCCGAACATCCAGACGGTGCGGGCCATGGTCGGTCGCACCCCCAAGAAGCTCAACGTGTGCACCTCGTGCATCAAGGCGGGAAAGGTCACCCGCTAGTGCGCTAGCGGGGCCCACCCAGGTGGGTCCAGCCGCCCTGGCCGGTCACGGCCCGCCCGTCGAGCCGGACGTCGGCGTCCCCCGCGGTCACCATCCCGATCGTGGTCCCCCCGGGCGGCGCGCCGACCGTGGCCGGGAAGGTCGCGGCGAGCGCGTGGTCCTCTCCCCCCGTGAGCACCCACTCGAGCGGGTCCTTGCCCATGGCCGCGGCCGCGTCCCGCAGCGGGTCGGCGACCTCGAGCGCCTTCGACACCAGGTTGATGACCACACCGGACGCCGCCGCGACGTGCCGCAGGTCGGCGACCAGGCCGTCGCTCACATCGACCATCGACGTCGCCCCTGACAAGGCCGCCTGGGGGCCCTGCTGGTACGGCGGCTCCGGACGACGGTGCGCGGCCACCAGTACCCGGGGCGAGCGAAAGCCCCTGGACAGCACCGCGAAGCCGGCCGCCGACCAGCCCAGCCGGCCGGCCACGGCCACGACGTCACCGGGCTGGGCGCCGGCCCGGGTCACCGGACGCCGGCCATCGAGCGTCCCGAGCGCCGTGACCGCGATGGTCAGCCGGTCCGAGGAGACGACGTCCCCGCCGACCACCGCGGCGCCCACCCGGGCCGCCTCCGAGCCCAGCCCGTCGGCCAGGCCGAAGGCCCAGGCCTGGGGCAGCGTGGCGGGGGTGGCCAGCCCCACGACCAGGGCGGTGGCGCGGGCCCCCATAGCCGCGATGTCGGCCAGGTTCTGCGCGGCCGCCTTGTGGCCGACGTCCCTGGCCTCCGACCAGTCCATCCGAAAGTGCACACCCTCGACGAGCAGGTCGGTGGTGACGACCACGTTGCCGTCGACGGCGCGCACCACCGCGGCGTCGTCGCCCGGACCGAGCACGACGTCCGCGCCTCCCGGCAGCCGGGCGATGATCGCCTCGATCAGCCCGAACTCGCCCAACGCGGCCACGGTCATGTCCTCGCCCTGCTGCACGATGGTCGTGATCCTCTCGCTCGTCGTCGACCTGGCCGACCCGCTCCCGCCGCACCACCCGGACGCGATAGCCTCACAAGCGGCCGACACCTCGTCGACCGAGTCCGTGTCCAGCGGCCTTTCTCGGGAGGAGCCCTCGTGGTGGTCCAGGCGTACATCCTCATCCAGACAGAGGTCGGAAAGGCCGCCAACGTGGCCGCACAGATCGCCCAGATTCCCGGGGTGACGCTCGCCGAGGACGTCACCGGCCCGTACGACGTCATCGTCCGCGCCGAGGCGCAGTCCGTCGACGACCTGGGCAAGCTGGTGGTCGCCAAGGTCCAGGGCGTCGAGGGAATCACCCGGACCCTGACCTGCCCCGTCGTCCACCTCTGACCGTTCGAGGACTCGGCCGACCCGCCGTCGGGCTGCTCGCGGCCGGGCTGTTGGCCGGCTGCTCGAGTGGCGCCGTGCGGGTGGACGTGCCGACCGGCCTGCACGCCACGGCCGCCGCCGCGTGCGCGGCGCTCTCGGCCGAGCTGCCGAAGACCCTCGACGGCCTGGCCGCCCGGCCGACCGACCCGTCGTCGGAGCTGGTGGCGGCCTGGGGCAAGGACCCGGTGGTGCTGCGCTGCGGGGTGCCCAAGCCGGCCGCCCTGCAGCCGACGTCGGAGCTGATCACGGTCAACGGAGTGGACTGGCTGCCCGAGCAGCTCACCAAGGGCTACCGGTTCACCACGACCGGCCGGGTGGCCTCCGTGGAGGTCACCGTGCCGCAGGCCTACCGCCCCGAGGTCAACCTCCTCGTCGACCTGGCCGCCCCCCTCAAAGCCACAGTCCCCTCCGCATGAAGGTGCCCTTCTGTGCGGGGGTCAGCGGAGCAGGCCGGGGCGGCGGCGGAGCGCCAGCTGGAGCAGCCGGTCCACCAGCTCGGGGTAGGCCACCCCGGACGCCGCCCACAGCATCGGGAACATCGACACCGGGGTGAACCCGGGGATCGTGTTCACCTCGTTGACGAGCACCTCGCCGTCGCCCCGCAGGAAGAAGTCCACCCGAGCGAAGCCCTCGCAGGACAGCGCGTCGAAGGCCTGGCAGGCCATCGCCCGCACCCGCTCGGCCACCGCGGCCGGGAGCACCGCCGGCACGTCGAGGTCGCTCGCATCGAGGTACTTCGCCTCGAAGTCGTAGAACTCGTGCGCCCCGCGCACCCGGATCTCACCGCACACGCTGGCCTCGGGACCGCTGCCGTCGACCCGGTCGAGCACCCCACACTCGATCTCCCGGCCGTCGATGCCCTGCTCGACGACGAACTTCGGGTCGTGCTCCCGGGCGGCCGCGACGGCCGCGGGCAGCTCGGCCCAGTCCTTGACCTTGCTGATGCCGATGCTCGAGCCGGCCCGGGCCGGCTTGACGAACACCGGCAGCGACAGGGCACGGATCCGCTTCATCGCCACGGCGGCGTCGGCCCGCCATTCGCGGTCGGTCACGACGACGTGCGGGCCTACTGACAGCCCAGCCGCCGCCAGCAGCACCTTCATGGCGGCCTTGTCCATGGCCACCGCGCTGGCCATCACCCCGGAGCCGACGTACGGCACGCCTGCCAGCTCCAGCAGCCCCTGGATCGTGCCGTCCTCGCCGTACGGCCCGTGCAGCAGGGGGAACACCACGTCGACCTCGCCGAGCACCTGCGGCGCCTCGCCCGGCTCGCTCACCACCAGGTCGCGGGACGTCGGGTCACCGGCCAGCACGACGGCCGCCCGTTTGCCATCCACCTCCGGCAGCTGACCGTCAGTGATCGCCAGCCGCTGCGGGTCGGACTCCTCCAGCACCCAGCGGCCGTCGGTCGCGATGCCGATCGGGACGACGTCGTAGCGCTCGGGGTCGATGACCCGCAGCACGCTCCCCGCGGTCACGCAGGAGATGCCGTGCTCGCCGCTGCGGCCGCCGAACACCACGGCGACCCGTGGACGGCGTCCGGAACTGGTCATCGCGCCGACCCTACCGGGCGGGATACTGGCGCCCATGCCCGACGCACCGCAGCAGCCCGCCGCCGACCCGGACCGGCCGGACCTCGACCTGGCCGCAGTCGCACCCGCCACCGTCGCCGTGGTGGCCGGCCGCCCGCCACGGGTGCCGGACGCCCCGCTCAACCCGCCGGTCACCTTCGCCTCCACCTACCACGCGGGCGGCGACGTCGAGTACGGCCGCTACGGCAACCCCACCTGGACGGCGCTGGAGACGGCGGTCGGCGCCCTCGAGGGCGGCTCGGTGCTGTCGTACGCGTCCGGGCTGGCCGCCGTGGCCGCCGTCCTCGAGGTGCTCCTGCCCGACGGCGGCGCGGTCGTGGCCCCGCGCTCGGCCTACACCGGGACCCGCGCCCAGCTCACGGCCCTCGAGGCCACCGGCCGGGTGCGGGTCCGCCCGGTCGACCCAGCCGACACCGCCGAGGTGCTGGCCGCACTCGACGGCGCCACGGTGGTCTGGCTGGAGTCACCCACCAACCCGTTGCTCGACCTCGCCGACGTCACGACCGTCGCCGCGGCGGCGCACGCGGCCGGGGCCTCCCTCGTGGTCGACTCGACCTTCGCCACCCCCCTGCTGCGCCGCCCCATGGACGACGGCGCGGACCTGGTCGTCCACAGCGCCACCAAGCTGATCGCCGGCCACTCCGACGTGCTGCTCGGCCTGGTCGCCACCCGCGACGCGACCGTGCTGGCGCGGCTGGACGACCAGCGCCGGCTCAAGGGCGCAGTGCCCGGCCCGATGGAGGCCTGGCTCGCCCTGCGCGGGCTGCGCACGCTGGCGCTGCGGGTCGAGCGGGCCCAGCACAACGCCACCACGCTGGCCCAGCGGCTGCGCGAGCACCCGAGGGTGGACAGGGTCCGCTACCCCGGTTTCGGCGCCATGGTGGCCATCGAGGTGAGCGGCGGGGGTGCGGCGGCCGACTCCGTCGCCACCGCCGTCCGGCTGTGGGTGCACGCGACCAGCCTGGGCGGCGTCGAGTCGACCCTGGAGCGCCGCCGGCGCTGGGAGTCCGAGGCCGCTGAGGTGCCCGAGTCGCTGCTGCGGCTGTCCTGCGGAATCGAGGACGTCGAGGACCTGTGGGCCGACCTCAGCCGGGCGCTGGACGCCGCCGTTGGCTGACCGGCCCGTCACATCGTCGAGTGCTCGGACTTCGGGTCGCGGCTCATCAGCGCGGCAACGACGTCGCCCGGCGTCCTGCCGTCGTGCACGGTCGCGACCACCTGCTCGGTGATCGGCATGTCGACGCCGTGTCGGTGCGCCAGCTCGAGGATCGGCCCGCAGGACTTCACGCCCTCGCAGGTCTGCTTCATCGCGGCCGTGGCCTCGGCCATGCTCATGCCGCGCCCGAGGTTCTCCCCGAACGTCCGGTTGCGGGACAGCGGCGACGAGCAGGTGGCCACCAGGTCACCGGTGCCGGCCAGTCCGAAGAACGTGGTGGCGTTCGCACCCAGGGCCAGCCCGAAGCGCATCATCTCGGCCAGCCCCCTGGTGATGATCGCGGCCTGGGTGTTCTCGCCGAACCCCATGCCGGCGGCCATCCCGCTGACCAGCGCGATGACGTTCTTCACCGACCCGCCGACCTCCGCGCCCACCACGTCGAGGTTCGTGTACGGCCGGAAGTACCGGGTCGTGCAGGCCGCCTGCAGCCGGGCGGCAGTCTCCTCCGCCGTACAGGCCACGACCGTCGCCGCCGGCTGGCGCAGCACGATCTCCCCAGCCAGGTTCGGCCCCGAGATGACGGCGATCCGGTCCTGGGCGATCCCCGTGGCCTCGCGGACCACCTGGCTCATCCGCTGCATGCTGCCCAGCTCGATGCCCTTCATCAGGCTGACCAGGACGGCGTCCGCCGGGAGGTCGGGCAGCCAGCTCACCAGGTTCTCGCGCAGCACCTGGGCCGGCAGGGCCAGCACCACGAAGTCCGCACCCTCCAGCGCCACCCGAGGGTCACCGGTCGCCCGCAGCCGAGGCGGCAGCGCGACGCCGGGGTGGTAGCGGCGGTTCTGGTGGGTGGCCTCGATCTCCGCGGCCAGCTCCGGGTCGTGACCCCACAGGACGACGTCACAGCCGGCGTCGGCGAGCACCATGCCGAACGCCGTGCCCCAGGAGCCGCTGCCCATGACGGCCGCCCTGGGGCCGCCGCTGCCGGTCCGGCTGCTCATCGGTTCTCCTGCGACGGGCCACTGCCGGCGGCGCGCCGGGCCCGCTTGGGGTTGCCGATCACGGGCACTCCCGCCGAGCGCGGGTCGAAGCGCTGCGCGGGCGGCTCCTCCTGGCGCAGCTCGGCCAGCAGCTCGGTGATCGCGGCCATGATGCGGTCGGTCGCCTCCCTCAGCAGCGTGGCGTCCATCGGCCGCCCGCGCAGGTCGTCCAGGTCGACCGGCTCGCCCACGGTCACGTGCACGGCCTTGCGTGGCAGCAGGTGCGGCCGCGTCGAGTACGGCGCCAACAGCTCGTTCGCCCCCCAGTGCACCAGCGGGATCACCGGGCACCCGGCTGTCAGCGCGATCCGGGCGGCTCCAGACTTGCCGACCATCGGCCACAGCCCCGGGTCTCGCGTCAGGGTGCCCTCGGGGTAGACCACCACGCACTCACCCTGGCGGACGGCGGCGACGGCCGCACGCACCGAGTCCCCTGCGTCGACCGACTCGCGGTAGACCGGGATCTGCTTGGCCCCGCGCACCACCATCCCGACGAAGGGCACGTCGAACATTGAGCTCTTGGCCAGGAACCGGACCGGACGCTTGAGGTCCCACAGGAAGTGCGCGACCACGAGCGGGTCGAGGTGCGAGTTGTGGTTGGTCACCACGACGACGCCGCCCTGCCTCGGCACTCGCTCCCGGTGTCGCCAGTCCCGCCCGGTGACCATCAGCAGCAGCGGCTTGAGGATCACGACGGCGAACCAGAACCAGAACCCCGGTTTGGTTCGCGCCAACGGTGTTCCTCTCACTCGAGCCCGCGGACCCATCCTCCCGCCCGCCGCCACCGGTGTCGAGGCTGCCTGCGAGGATCACCCTGTCATGTCGTCAGCGCAGAGCACCCCGCCGGCCTGGGCTGTCGTCGTCCCCGTCAAGCGGCTCGAGGTCGCGAAGACCCGGCTGTCCCGGGTGGCGGGGCCGCACCGGGGTGCTCTCGCGTCGGCGTTCGCCGTCGACACTGTGGCTGCCGCGCTGCAGGCTCCCGGCGTGGCCTGGGTCCTGGTGGTGACGGACGAGCCCGAGGTGAGCCGCCTGGTCCGCGAGCTGGGGGCGCAGCCGGTCCTCGACGTGCCCGCCGCGGGGCTGAACCCGGCGCTCGTGTACGGGGCCGCGGTAGCCACCCGACACTCTCCCGAGCTAGGCGTGGCCGCGCTCTCCGCGGACCTGCCGGCACTGCGCCCGGCCGAGCTGGGCCGGGCGCTGGCCGCGGCGCTGACCCACCCGGTCTCGTTCGTCAGCGACGCGGAGGGCACCGGGACGACGCTGTTGGCCGCCCGGCCAGGGGAACCCTTCCAGCCCCAGTTCGGGCACCGGTCGCGGGCCGCGCACCACGCCGACGGAGCCGTCGAGATCACTCTTGACGGGCTGCCCACGCTGCACCGCGACGTCGACACCGAGGTGGACCTCGTGGACGCGCGGCGTCTCGGGCTCGGCCCGCTCACCGAGGCGCTGGTCTCCTCGCTCCTCGACGGGCAGCTGTGACCACGACGCGCCAGGCCACGGTCGGCTCCTTCGACCCGCAGTCCGGCAGCGGGACCGTCCTGCTGGACGACGGGACGCCGCTGACGTTCGACGCGGAGGCGTTCGCGGACAGCGGCTTCCGGCTGCTGCGCTCCGGTCAGCGTGTCCAGGCGCTGCTGGACGACGACAGCCTCCGGGTCCGCACCCTGCGGATGCTCTACACCTGACCGTGCGCGCGGTCACGTGCTGCCCGGACCACCGCCGCAGCGACGTCCTCACCGCGTGCCACCAGACCGGCCACCACGCCGTCCATGTCGGCGGCCGACCGGTTCTGGCTCAGCTTCACCTTGGCCTCGATCCGGCTGATCACGACCTCCACGCCCACGATCGCCCGTAGCTGGGCGGCCACATACTCGGTGGGCGCGTCGTCCACCGACCCGCTCCGACTTCGTCGCGTACCAGCCGGGGGACACATACGCGTCCGGCCCACGCACGATGACCAGCGCCTGGCCGAGTAAGGGCAGCCGCCACTGGTCGTTGTTCCTGGCCACGTGCCCCAGCAGCGCACCGCCTCCGGGCCAGCGGCGAAGTGGGTGGGGACGTACATGGCGGGGGGTGCTGCTCAGTCGAAGGAGCTGAGGTCGGGCGGTACGTCCACGGCGTTCTCGCGCAGGGCCTCGAGCGGGACGACGTCCAGCGCCCTGGCGTGCGTCGAGGCCAGGACGACGGGAGCCGCGACCCCGGCCCGGTGTGCCTGCAGCCAGCGCACCGCGACCACGCACCACCGGTCCCCCGGGCGCAGCCCCGGGAACCGGTACTCCGGCCGCGGCGTGACCAAGTCGTTGCCCACGGCCAGCTGGTGCTCCAGGAACTCCGAAGTCACCACGGCACACACCGTGTGGCTGCCCACGTCGTCCGGGCCGCTGGAGCAGGACCCGTCGCGGTAGTACCCGGTGACCGGGTCGGCCCCGCATGGCTCGAGGTCCCCGCCGAGGACGTTGCGCTCACTCGTCACCCGCCAAGCCTCTCACCGCGCCGCTCGAGGTCGCGGCAGACTCTGCGCATGCCCGTCGAACGGCCACGCCGGCGCACCCGCCTCGCGTCCTCGGCTGCCGTCGTCGTGGCGGTGGTGGTCGTGCTCGCCCTGACCGGCTGCACGGCGGGAGACGGGTCGACCGGCGGCAGCGCCACCAGCGGCGCAGGGACGGTCGCCCCCGGGTCGTCGACCCAGACCGTCACCGTCGACGGACGGCAGCGCACCTTCCGGCTGTACCTGCCGCCGTCGCTGACCCTCATCAGGCGCGTTCCCCTCGTCGTCATGCTGCACGGCGGGTTCGGCAGCGCGGAGCAGGCCGAGTCCTCGTACGGCTGGGATGCCGCGGCGGACCGCGGGCACTTCGTCGTCGCCTACCCGGACGGCCTCAACCGTGCCTGGAACGTCGGCGGCGGGTGCTGCGGCCAGCCGGGCCGCAGCGGGGTGGACGACGTCGGGTTCGTGCGTCAGGTCGTCAGCCTCGTGAGCCGTGAGCTGCCCGTCGACAGGGCGCGCGTGTTCGCCACCGGCATCTCCAACGGCGGCATGTTCGCCTGCCGGCTGGCTTGCGACACCACGCTGTTCGCGGCGATCGGCCCGGACTCGGCCACCGTGCTCGGGGACTGCCCGTCCCCGGCCCCCCTGTCGGTGATCCACATCCATGGGACGGCGGACCAGAACATCCCCTACGACGGTAGCCAGGGCAACGGGTTCGCGACGATCGACGGCCCCGCCGTGCCCGCGGTCGTCGCGTCCTGGCGCGGCGTCGACGCCTGCCCGGCCCCCGAGGTGTCGACCGCCGGGCCGGTGACCCGGTCGGTGGCCGGCTGCCCCGACGGCCGGTCCGTGGAGCTGATCACGATCGCCGGTGCGGGGCATCAGTGGCCCGGCGCCGCATCGAAACCGTTGGCGCGGACGCTGCGCGGGGCCGAACCGCCGTCAACCGCGCTGGACGCCACGGCCACGATCTGGCAGTTCTTCGCGTCCCACCCCGAGCCCGGCGGCTGACCAGCGCTCAGCGCGGACGCCGCAGCAGCTCCTCCAGGGACGTGGCCGGGTGGCCGGTCAGCCGCGGCACCGCGTCGGTGACGCCGTCCAGCTCAGCGTTCGCGACGGCAATGTACGTGCTGACCCAGGCGTCGACCTGCCAGCCCGGGGCCCGGTACTGCGCCCGCGACGCGTACGCCTCCTCGACGGTCTCGTCGTGGAAGGACACCGGTCGGCCGGTGGCCCGGGTGAGCACCTCCGCCATCTCGGTGAACGTGAGCGCCGCCGGCCCGGTGAGGTCGTACGTGGCGCCCGCGTGCCGCCCTGGGGACCGCAGCACGGCGACGGCGGCGTCCGCGATGTCGTCGATGGCCACGGCGGCCGCCCGCCCCGAGCCGCCCGGTCCGCGGATCACGCCGTCCGCGCCCACCATGGCGGGCAGGAAGTCCAGGTAGAGGTTGTCCCGCAGGAAGGTGTGCGACACCCCGCTGGCCCGGACGTGCTCCTCGGTGGCCCAGTGGTCGCGGGCCAGGGTGAAGGTCGCCTCAGGCGCGGCACCGAAGTACGAGACGTACACCAGGTGGTCGATCCCGGCGGCTGCTGCCGCGTCGACGAAGGTGCGGTGGCGATCCACCCGGTCGAGCGTCTCGCCGGCCGAGACCATCAGCACGGCGTGAACACCGTCCAGGGCCGCGCGGACGCCGGCCGCGTCACCGAACTCAGCCGAAACGACACGTGCTCCAGGCAGCCGCGGAACCCTGGAGGGGTCCCTCGCCACCAGGCGCAGCGGCACCTCGAGGGCCGCCAACCGGCGTGCCACGGCTCCCCCGAGCCGTCCGGTCACACCCGTGACCGCGATCGGGGCGGTGACCATCGCATCCTGGGTCTGCATGCCGCCCACAACCTCGGGGTGCACGGGCGGATTCCCCGACAACGAACGGCCCGGCCCCTGACGGGGCCGGGCCGTTTCGCTGGTGAGCCTCAGGCCCTCTTGGCGGGAGCCTTCTTGGCCGGAGCCTTGCGGGCGGGCGCCTTCTTCGCCGGCGCGGCCTTCTTGGCGGCGGCGGTCGCGCGGACCGGAGCCTTCTTGGCCGGGGCGGCCTTCACGGGCGCCGCCTTCTTCGCCGCAGCCTTGGCGGGAGCCGCCTTGGCCGGGGTGGCCTTCCGGACAGCGGCCTTGGCCGGGGCGGCCTTGGCCGGTGCCCTCTTGGCTGGTGCCTTCTTGGCCGCAGCAGCCTTGGCCGGTGCTGCCTTCGCGGGCGCCTTGGTGGCTGTCGCCTTCACCGGAGCCGCCTTCTTGGCGACCTTGCGGGCCCCGCTGGTGAACGCCTTGAACTCGGCACCGGCGCGGAAGCGCGGGACCGCGGTCTTCTTCACCTTGACGGTGGCACCGGTGCGCGGGTTGCGGGCGGTCCGCGCTGCGCGCTCGACCTTCTCGAAGACGCCGAAGCCGGTGATGGCGACCTTCTCGCCGCGAGCGACCGCGTCTTGGATGTGCTCGAAGACTGCGTCGACGAGCTTCGTTGTCTCCTGCTTGCTCTTCTCCAACTGTGCGGACAGCTGGTCGACCAGTTCGGTCCTGTTCACTGCTTCCCCTCCGGGAGTGGTAAGGCCGAGCCGATGCCCGACATTGGGGAAACGGTATGCGCACAGGTGCTCATGGAGCAACGACCGGGCCATCGAAGTCATGTTGTGTCGCAAGGACTTTCGTCCGCGACGACGACGGAGCGGGGTCCGTTAACGATCCCTTAACCGACTGAGCGGCGAGAGTTTCGCCTTACCGGACAAGCACTTTCCTCCGGTAGCGAAGCAGAACACGGTCAGGAAGTGGTCGGGAGAAAGGCTGGCCGGCGGTGCTCGAAGTCGTCGATTGCCGGCTCGTGGCGAAGGCTCAGTCCGATGTCGTCGAGGCCCTCCATGAGCCGCCAGCGGGTGTAGTCGTCGAGGACGAACGGCGCGACCTGGCCGCTCCAACGCACCTCGCGAGCCTCCAGGTCGACGGTGACCTCGGTGGCCGGGGCCGCCTCGACGGCGGCCCAGATCCGCTCCACCACGTCGAGGGGCAGCTCCACGGTCAGCAGCCCGCCCTTGAGTGAGTTGCCCCGGAAAATGTCCGCGAACCGGGGCGAGACGACCACCCGGAAGCCGTAGTTCTGCAACGCCCAGACCGCGTGCTCACGCGACGAGCCGGTGCCGAAGTCCGGCCCCGCGACGAGGACGCTGGCGCCGGCGTACTGCGGCTGGTTGAGCACGAACGCCGGGTCCTGCCGCCAGGCGGCGAACAGCCCGTCCTCGAAGCCGCTGCGGCTCACCCGCTTGAGGTACACCGCCGGGATGATCTGGTCGGTGTCGACGTTGCTGCGCCGCAGCGGCACAGCCCGTCCGGTATGGGCGACGAACTTCTCCATGGCAGCTGCTCCTAGTCCAAGTCCGCGGGCGACGACAGCCGCCCAGTCACAGCGGTCGCCGCGGCGACCTGCGGTGACACCAGATGGGTCCGGCCACCCTTGCCCTGACGGCCTTCGAAGTTGCGGTTCGACGTCGACGCGCTGCGCTCGCCCGGCGCCAGCTGGTCGGGGTTCATCCCCAGGCACATGGAGCAGCCAGCATGCCGCCACTCGGCACCCGCCTGGGTGAACACCTCGTCCAGCCCTTCGGCCTCGGCCTGCAGCCGGACCCGCACCGACCCGGGTACCACGAGCATCCGGACACCGTCGGCGACCTTCCGGCCGTCGATCACGGCGGCCGCGGCCCGCAGGTCCTCGATCCGGCCGTTGGTGCACGAGCCGACGAACACGGTGTCCACCGCGACGTCGCGCAGCGCCGTGCCCGCCGTGAGGCCCATGTACTCCAGCGCGCGCTGGGCCCCGAGCCGCTCGGCCTCGTCGGCGAAGTCGTCCGGGTTCGGGACGGCAGCCGACAGCGGCACCCCCTGGCCGGGGTTGGTGCCCCAGGTGACGAACGGGCTCAGGGTGGACGCGTCGATGGCCACCTCACGGTCGAAGGCGGCGTCGTCGTCGCTGCGCAGTGTCCGCCAGTAGGCGACCGCGGCGTCCCAGTCGGCGCCCGACGGCGCGTGCGGGCGGCCCCTGAGGTACTCCAGGGTCGTCTCATCCGGGGCGATCATCCCGGCCCGGGCTCCGGCCTCGATCGACATGTTGCACACCGTCATCCGGGCCTCCATCGACAGGGACCGGATGGCCTCGCCGCGGTACTCGATGACGTGGCCCTGCCCGCCGCCGGTGCCGATCTGCGCGATGACCGCGAGCACCAGGTCCTTGGCGGTGACGCCGGGGGGCAGCTGCCGGTCGACGGTCACGGCCATGGTGCGAAACGGCTTGAGCGGCAGGGTCTGGGTGGCCAGGACGTGCTCGACCTCGCTGGTGCCGATGCCGAACGCGAGCGCACCGAAGGCGCCGTGGGTGCTGGTGTGCGAGTCGCCGCAGACGACCGTCATGCCCGGCTGGGTCAGTCCCAGCTGTGGGCCAACGACGTGCACGATGCCCTGCTCGACGTCCCCGAGCGGGTGCAGCGGGACGCCGAACTCCCGGCAGTTGCGGCGCAGCGTCTCGACCTGTTGGCGCGACACCGGGTCGGCGATCGGCAGGTCGATGTCGAGGGTCGGCACGTTGTGGTCCTCGGTGGCGAAGGTGAGATCCGGACGTCGGACGCCCCGACCGGCCTCCCGCAGGCCGTCGAAGGCCTGTGGGCTGGTCACCTCGTGCACGAGATGCAGGTCGATGTAGAGCAGGTCGGGCTCACCCTCGGCCCGGTGGACGACGTGGGCCTCCCACACCTTCTCTGCCAGCGTCTTCGCCATTGTTGCCTCCACTGGTGCATCTCGCATGTCGAGACGCTAGTATCGGATCATGGACAAGTCTAGCGGAGTCGGCGTCCTTGACAAGGCCGCCCTCGTCCTGGGCGCGCTGGAGGCCGGCCCCCAGTCCCTGGCCGGCTTGGTCCAGGCCACCGGCCTGGCTCGGCCCACGGCCCACCGGCTGGCCCTGGCCCTCGAGCACCACCGGTTCGTCACGCGGGACCTGCAGGGCCGGTTCACCCTCGGTCCCCGGCTCGGCGAGCTGGCCGCCGCAGCCGGCGAGGACCGGCTCATCGCGGCCGCCGGGCCGGTGCTCACCTGGCTGCGTGACACGACCGGGGAGAGCGCCCAGCTGTACCGGCGCCAGGGCCAGGAGCGCATCTGCGTGGCCGTCGCCGAGCTGCCCTCGGGGCTTCGGGACACGGTGCCGGTCGGCTCGGCGCTGTCTATGCAGGCCGGGTCGGCCGCCCAGGTGCTGCTCGCCTGGGAGGAGCCGGACCGGCTGCACCGCGGGCTGGCCGGAGCCCGCTTCACGGCGAGCACGCTGTCGGCGCTGCGCCGTCGGGGCTGGGCACAGAGCGTGGGCGAGCGCGAGCCCGGCGTCGCTTCGGTCTCCGCACCGGTGCGCAGCCCGTCGGGCCGGGTCGTGGCCGCCGTATCGGTGTCCGGACCGATCGAGCGGCTCACCCGGACGCCGGGACGGCTGCACGCGGCGTCCGTGGTCACCGCGGCCCAGCGCCTGTCCGAGGCACTGCGCCCCAGCTGACCCGTCACCCCATCCGAGCCGCCAGGATGGGCGGATGCGTGGTACCACCTACCGGGTCCCTGACCTCGTCCTGACCGAGCACACCTTCTCGGTACCGCTCGACCACCGAGACCCCACGAGCGAGCCGATCGAGGTCTTCGCCCGCGAGGTCGTGGCCGCCGGTCGGGAGGGCGACGACCTGCCGTGGCTGCTGTTCCTCCAGGGCGACCCGGGTGTCGAGGCCACCCGCCCATTGCGGCGACACACCCCGGACTGGCTGGACAGGGCACTGCAGGAGTTCCGAGTCCTGCTGCTCGACCAGCGTGGGACGGGCCGCTCATCACCGGTCGGACCGAACGACGTCGGCACGCACGGTCCGGCCGGGCTTGCGGCACGGCTCGTCCACTTCCGCGCCGACTCGATCGTGCGCGACGCCGAGCAGGTCCGGCGCGAGCTAGGGGTCGAGCGGTGGGCGGTGCTCGGGCAGAGCTTCGGCGGGTTCTGCATCGTCAGCTACCTGTCGATGCACCCCGAGTCGTTGAGCCTGGCCCTGATCGCCGGCGGGCTGCCGCCGCTGGACCGCTCGATCGACGAGGTCTACACGGCCACCTACCGGCGTACCGCCGACAAGGTCGCCCGCCACTACGCCCGCTACCCGGCGGACCATGCCCGGGTCCGCTCGATCGTGGCCCGGCTGGCGGCCGACGACGTCCGGCTGCCGTCGGGTGACCGGCTCACCCCGCGCCGGTTCCGGCAGCTCGGCATCCTGCTGGGCACCGGGGACGGGTCGGAGCGGCTGCACTTCATCCTGGAGCTCCCACCCGGCTCCCCCGCCTTCGTCCATGAGGTCGCCGGGGCGATGTCGTTCGCTCGCAACCCGTTGTACGCCGTCGTCCACGAGTCCTGCTACGCGCCCGGGCTGCCCACCCACTGGGCCGCCGAGCGGCTGCTGCCGGCCGAGTACGCCGCCGACCCGACCCTGCTCACGGGTGAGCACGTCTACCCGTGGATGTTCGCCGAGTACTCCGGGCTCGCGCCGCCAGCACGGCGATCCCAGCGGCGGTGGCGAGGCCGAAGGCCACCATGGTGGCCGGGACGCCGAACGCGGCGGCACCCTGGCCGAGCAGGGACGCGCCGATCGGGGTGGTGCCGGCCATCAGCAGCACGAACAGGCCCATCACCCGGCCCCTCAGTTGGTCGGGGACGAACAGCTGGAGGCGGGTGTTCGCGGTGGTGGTGAACACGGTGCCGCTGATCCCTGCCAGCCCCATCAGCGTGAGGCTGACCGGGTAGGAGTGGGACATCCCGAGCAGCACCAAAACGCCGGCCAGCACGGCCCCGGCACCGACCATGCGCCGCTCGCTGCCGCCACGCAGCACGACCAGGGCGATCCCGGCGATCAGCGCGCCGGCTCCGAACGCGGCCATCAGCGCCCCGAAGCCGACGGCCTGCACGTGCAGCACGTTGCGGGCGAGCAGCGGCGCGGCGAACGTGGCGGCGTTGGCGAAGAAGACCGCTGCGGGGCTGAACTGGGCGATGGCCAGGCCGCCGAGCGCGGAGCCGACCATCCGGGTGGTGTTGAACTGGACGCTGTTCAGGGCGACCGCCTCGGGGACCAGCGGGGCGTCGACCATCTCGGAGACGAAGGCCTGCTGGGTGGGGTTGTTGAACGCGTTGGACACGCCGAGGACGAACGCGAGGACGGCGAGCTGCCAGATCCGGGGGGTGCCGTGGGCGGCCAGGATGCCGAGCGTCAGCGCCTGGACGGCGGCCAGGGCCTGGGTGGCCAGCAGCAGGCGGCGTTTGGGGACCCGGTCGGCCAGGACGCCGGCGGGCAGGACGAACAGCAGCATGGGCAGGAACTGCAACGTGGTGACGGTGCCCAGGGTGGCCGCGGAGTGGCTGATGTCGAGTACCAGCCAGGCCATCGCCACGGTCTGCATCCAGGTGCCGGTCCCGGAGATGAGCTGCCCGGTCCAAAACAGCCCGAAGTTGCGCTGCCGCAGGGCGGGCAGCCACGCGCGCCGGGCAGCGTCGGAGGTCATGTCGCTGGGTCCGTCGCCGGGGTGCACTCGAGCTCGAGGGTCAGGTGGGTGATCGCTTAGTGCTCCCCGAGGGTCGCCCGGACGTGGTCGGCGGTGGCTTGCGACTCCCGAAGGGTGGGCTCGCCGTCGATGACCAGGTGGGCGGACAGCGCCGGGACGTCGGAGGCGAGGTTCCACAGGTGCAGGTGGTGGACGTCGCTGACACCGTCGACGCCGATGATGGTGGCGCGGACCGCTTCGGGGTCCAGGCCGCGGGGGCTGCCCTCCATCAGGACGTGGGTGGTGTCGCGCAGCAGGCCCGCGCCGGCCCACAGGACCATCAGCGCGGTGGCCAGTGACATCAGCGAGTCGGCCCGCAGCCAGCCCCAGCCCAGGATCAGCAGGCCCGCGACGATCGCGCCGGCCGATCCCACGGCGTCGGTGGCCAGGTGGACGAACGAGGCCCGCATGTTCAGGCTGTTCCCCTGCGCGCGGTGGACCAGCACGGAGCTGCCGAGGTTGATGGCCAGTCCGATGCTGGCCACCGCGGCCAGGCCGGCGCCGTCGACCGGGACGGGCGCGCGGAGCCGGCCGAGTGCCTCGATGAGGATCCAGGCGCCCGCGCCGAGCAGCAGCAGCGCGCTGAGCTGTGCCGCGAGGACCTCCGCGCGGGCGAAGCCGAAGCTGTGCCTGGTGCTGACCGGGCGGGCGGTCAGGGCCACCACGGCCACGGCGATGCCCAGGCCGGCGACGTCGGAGACCAGGTGCACCGCATCGGCGAGCAGGGCCAGGGAGCCGAACACGATCCCGCCGGCCACCTCCAGGACCAGCAGCCCCGCGTTGACGCCCAGCGCCCACCCCAGCGCCCGACGCTGGCCCTGGCGGCCGGGATCCGCGCCGTGCTCGAACTCGTGCCCGCCGGTCTCCGCAGCGGCAGCGGCCGGTCCTGGTCATCCCACGCCGGCTAGGCGGACGCTGCGGTCAGCAGCTCGCGGACCTCGGCGACCTTCGGGACCCGTCCGGACAGGACCAGCTTCTCGTCGACCACGAGGGCGGGGGTGGACATCACGCCGTAGCCGACGATGGTCGGGTAGTCCTCGACCTTCTCGATGGTCGCGTCGAGACCCATCGCGTCGACGGCCTCGCGGGTGACCCGTTCGAGGGTCTTGCAGTTGTTGCAGCCGGGGCCGAGCACCTTGATGATCACAGCGGTGGGTTCCTTCGGGTGGGTGGGTCAGGCGAGCAGGAAGTTGAACAGGTAGCCGACGGCGACGATGCCGGTACCGACGACGCCGATGAACGCGGCGAGCAGCTGGGGCTTGAGGACCCGGCGGAGCAGGATCATCTCGGGCAGGCTCAGCGCGACGACGGCCATCATGAACGCGAGCAGGGTGCCCATCGGCAGGCCCTTCTCGTGCAGCGCCTGCACCAGCGGCATGATCCCGGCGGCGTTGGAGTACAGCGGGATGCCGATGCCGACGGCGACCAGGACGCCGAAGATGTTTCCCGGTCCGGCGTAGCGGGTGAAGAAGTCGGCCGGCGCCCAGCCGTGGATGACCGCGCCCAGGCCGATGCCGACGAGCAGGTACGGCCAGATCTTGCGCAGGATCGTGGCCACCTCCTCGGTGCCCATCTGCAGGCGCTGCTCGAACCTCAGCCCGAGGGTGGAGTCGATGACCTGCCCGCCGAGCTTCGTCTCGAACACGAACGGCTCGACCCAGCGCTGCACCCCCATCCGGCCCAGCACCCAGCCGGCGACGATCGCGATGACCAGGCCCGCGCCGATGTAGATCGCGGTGACCTGCCAGCCGAACAGGGAGAACAGCAAGCCGATGGCGATCTCGTTGACCAGCGGGCTGGCGATCAGGAAGCTCAACGTCACCCCGATCGGCACCCCGGCGGCGACGAAGCCGATGAACGCCGGGACCGCGCTGCACGAGCAGAACGGGGTGATCACCCCCAGCCCCGCCGCCATCACGTTGCCCAGGCCCTCCCGCTTCCCCCCCAGCAGGGTGCGGGTCCGCTCCACGCTCATGTAGGAACGCAGCACGGTGACCACGAAGATGATCGCGACGAGCAGCAGGCCGATCTTGACCGTGTCGAACAGGAAGAAGTGGACGGTCTCGGTCAGCCGGGCCGACGGGTCCATCCCGAACCCGTCATACAGCAGCCGGTCCCACAGCCACCGGTTCACCCGGTACGCGCCCACCCAGGCCGCCGCGGCCACCGCCAGGACCACCCACCGGCCCCGCGTCGTGGTCGGCATCCGCTCGGTGACGCTCACCGCGAGCCCCCCACCGGGCCCTGTGGCGGGCCGGCCGGCGGGCCCGGGATCGCCGCGTGCAGCCGGTCCAGCGCGTCCTCGGCCAGCGCGTAGTCGATCCACCGGCCCCGCCGGCTCGTCGTCACCAGGCCCGCGTCCCGCAGCACCTTCAGGTGGTAGCTGAGCAGGTTCGCCGCGATCGGCACGTGCTCCTGCAGGTCACACACGCAGGAGGTGTTCGAGGCCAGCCGGCTCAGCACCGTCCACCGGATCGGGTCCGCCACCGCCGCCAGCAACGACACCGACGCATCGAGTCGGGCCGCCGCGGCCTCGGCCGTCGCCGTCGTGATCAGTTCAGTCATTCTTGTAACAGGCACAGTTGAACCATAGGGCTGCACGTGCACCACGTCAACTCAACCGAGCAAGGCACAGCCCTCGGTTCTCGTGGCGACAGCGAGACCTTTGGCCCTATCTCCGTGCCTCCGGCAACAGCAGGGTGAGAGCCGATATCAACTGGCTTTGAATCAGTCCTGATTGAGACGCACCGCGGAGGGATAGTCTGTGCAAGCGCTGCAGTCACACCTGAGCCGCTGGCTGCTGGGCTACGCCCTGGCCGCGATGGCCGTCGGGCTGGGGCTCGGCCAGGCCGCGTCGGCGTGGACGTCCGAGCACCACCAGCTGGTCGCCTCGGCGACCACGGTCATGGTGTTCCTGGTCATCTACCCGATGATGGTCAGCCTGAAGTTCGAGGCACTGCTGCACGCCGGCCGCAACGTCAAGGGCCTGGCGCTGGCCCTGGTGTTCAACTTCGTCTGGGCGCCGCTGCTGGGCCTGGCGCTGGCCCGGATCTTCCTGCCCGACCCGCTGCTGGCGATCGGGTTCCTGCTGGTCATGGTGGTGCCCTGCTCGAGCATGACGGTCGCCTACACCGGCCTAGGACCCCGCGTCGGAAACGGTTGTGGGGGCGTGTGGAGGCTGACGGGCTGCCTGGGTGTCTGACGGGCTTGTAGGGGTCCGCCCCGCGGGGAGGC
>JBBSAJ010000009.1:0-89911 GCA_038252405.1 Actinomycetes bacterium
GGCCTTCCACGCTCACCCCGAACGATTCGGCCGCCGACCACACCCGCCAACCATGCCCACCCAGTCCTGGATCAACCAGCCCGAACTGCAACCCCAAATGAACTGACCGCAACTGTCTCATTTGACTTGACAGATTCCGGGCCGGCCCAGTGCCATTGGTCCCAGGACGCCGCATGCATCGCAACTCTCCCCTCAGCCAAAGCGGGTTGGTCGGACGGTGTTAGAGGACCCGGGTCAAGAGGACTATGTCCTCTGGCAGGGCCGGTGGCATCCGGATCACGATGAGGGCGCACGACGAGGAAGGGTGGTGCGCGATGAGTGCAAAGTCTGATCAGGTCAAGGGCCACGCCAAAGAGGCCGCGGGCGTCCTCACCGGCAACAAGGACCTGGAATCCGAAGGCAAGACAGATCGGCGCACGGGTGAGGCCGAGGAGAAGATCGACCACGCGAAGGACAAGGTCGAAGAGGTGGTCGACTTGACCAAGGACAAGGTCGAGGAGGCGTTCGACAAGACCAAGGACGCTCTGCACCAGAAGTAGCGACATGAGCCTCGCGGTCCAGGCGGGGGGGGGTGCCACGGTTCGAGTGTCTGGCGCGCGTGGTGCGCCCAGGCCCTGCCGCCTCGCCGCTCAACCGACAGCCGGGCCATCAGCACCTTGACCGCAGGGCGCTTCGCTGTGAACCGCAACATGAGTGTGAGGAGGGCTCACATGTCCCAAGGTCTGCTCATCACGATAGTGCTGGTCCTCGCCATCATCGCCCTGGTGTTGTTCATCGTGCGCAGAAGGTGACGACGTGCCGATGGCGCGGGCGTGATCGCTGCTGGGGGGTCCTGAACCGCCGACGCGGGGGTTGGAGCACGTGTCTAGTCGTCTAGGTCTTGGTGGGTCGTCATGATTGTCATTCTTGGGTTGATTGTCTTTGTGGCAGCGGTGGTCGTTGGTGTCGCCGGTGTGCTCGGCAACGCGGGCAGCGGGCATGAGCTGACCAGCGGATTCTCGGTGTTCGGCTACCACGTGACCGGCTCGACCGGCACGCTGTTTCTGTACGGCATCGTAGTCGGGGCGGTCGCGGTGCTTGGGCTGGGCCTGCTGTTGGCCGGTGCTCGCCGTACCTCTCGCCGGGGCCGGGCCGCGCGCAGCGACCTTCAAGAGGCGCGCCGGGAAACAGCCGCAGTCAGCCAGGACCGTGACGACCTCATCGATCAACGCGAGGCCGCTCGCGCGGCCCAGGCGCCCGCTGCGCGGCCTACCGATGCGCGCGACGGTGCCGGCCTCAACTCACAGACTGATTCTCCTCCTACCCAGACCCCACCCGCTTCGCCGACGTAGGCCGCCACCGTCAACTGACCGACGAGAGGGAGCGCGCCATGAACGCGCCCCTGGATCCGGATGATGATCGCCAGGATTTCCACAACGCCTCGATCAAAGAAGACTCGCCGACGCGGGCGTCTGCGGCCAGGTGCACTTGGCAACCGGACGCACCTGCACCCTGGACCAGGGCCATGCCGGCTCGTGCGACTTCGCTTTCTGATCGGGGTGTAGTTCTGCTCGAAGTGGTGGTAGGGGTGGATTCGTCGGTCTGTGCGAGTTCCTGTGCACGCGGCCGTAACGCCAAAACTGCTTGCCCCCCACGGAACATCAGCGGATCGCTGACCTAGTGTCGTGCGCCAGGAATGCGCTGTATAAGTCGTAGACTGTGGGTATGGCGCGTACAGGACGACCGAAGGCCGTGCTCGAGCTGGCGGACGGGGAGCGCGAGCAGCTGCAGCGCTGGGCCCGGCGGGCGAAGTCGGCGCAGTCCCTGGCGTTGCGGTCGCGGATCGTGCTGGCGTGCGCGGACGGGGCGGACAACAAGTCGGTGGCCGCGCAGTTGGGGTGCGCTCAGGCGACGGTCGGCAAGTGGCGGCGGCGCTTCGTGGAGCTGCGCCTGGAGGGCCTGGCGGACGAGCCGCGTCCGGGCCGGCCGCCGTCGGTGGCCATCGGCCAGGTCGAGGACGTGATCGTGGCCACGCTGGAGTCCACGCCGAGGAACGCCACGCACTGGTCGCGGGCGAAGATGGCCGAGCGGACCGGGCTGAGCAAGTCCACGATCGGGCGGATCTGGAAGGCGTTCGACCTCAAGCCGCACCGCGCGGACACTTTCAAGCTGTCCAACGACCCGCTGTTCGTGGAGAAGGTCGTCGACGTCGTCGGGTGAGTACCTGAACCCGCCCGAGGGTGCGGTGGTTCTCTGCGTCGACGAGAAGTCCCAGGTGCAGGCCCTGGCCCGATCCCAGCCGGCGTTCCCGATGATGCCGGGCATGCCCGAGAGGAGGACCCACGACTACGTCCGGCACGGCACCACGACCCTGTTCGCGGCGTTCGACACCGCCGACGGCACCGTGATCACCTCGGTGCACCGCCGGCACCGGACCATCGAGTTCAAGAGGTTCCTGGCCACCATCGACACCCAGGTGCCCGCCGACCTCGACGTGCACCTGGTCTGCGACAACTACGGCACCCACAAGAGCCCCGCGATCAAGAGCTGGCTGGCCGCGCACCCGCGCTTCCACATGCACTTCACCCCGACGTACTCCAGCTGGCTCAACCAGGTATTCGAGCGGTGGTTCGCCTACCTCACCGCCGACCTGCTCATCCGCGGCGACCACCGAAGCGTCCAGGCCCTCGAAGCCGACCTGCGGGCCTGGTCCGCCGACTGGAACGCCGACCCCAAGCCCTTCGTGTGGACCAAGCCCGCCGAGCAGATCCTCGAACGACTCGGACGACTAATCACACGAATCTCAGGCGCAGGACACTAGCCGAACTCTGGATAATCCGACTGGACAAAACAAGGGGCCGGTGCCGGGATCTCCCGGCACCTGCCCCTCGTGACGTGTCAGGCGTTGAGGACAGCCTCGATCTCGAGCTGGATGGTGACCTTGTCGCTGACGACGACGCCACCGGTCTCCATGGCGGCGTTGAAGTCGACGCCGAAGTCGCGGCGGTTGATCTCAGCGGTGGCGCTGAAGCCCGCGCGGGTGCCACCGTAGGCGTCCGGGCCGAAGCCGTTGAGCTCCAGGCGCAGCGGGACGTCCTTGGTCACGCCCTTGAGGGTCAGCTGGCCGTCCAGGACGTAGTCGTCGCCGTCCACGCGTACACCGGTCGAGCGGTAGGTCATGGTCGGGTGGGTCTCGACCTCGAAGAAGTCGGCGGACCGGATGTGGGCGTCGCGCTGGTCGTTGCCGGTGCTGATCGACGCCAGGTCGATGGTCGCGCTCACGCTGGACCCCAGCGGCTCCTGGCCGGTCACGATCTCACCCGAGAACGTGGCGAACTTGCCACGGACCTTGCTGACCATCATGTGGCGGACCACGAAACCGACCTCGGAGTGGACCGGGTCGATGGCCCAGGTGCCGGCGACGTAGCCGGGGATCGTGGTGGCGGTGGTGCTCGCAGTCATGGGGGCTCCTCGAGAAACGGATTCTTGAACCTTCAAGCAGCAGCCTACCCCATTTGCTTGACATTTCAAACACAGGCGAGTCGAAACCAACTGACCCGCAGCCCGAGGTGGTGCAGATCACGCCGGAACGGGATGTCTCGGTAACCTGCTGTTCATCCGCGTCGCCCACCATGGAGGAGAAGGCGCGGCTACTGCCGTTTTGGCGGAGCCGCACCCGGCGACACCGATGGAGTTGTGAGATGACGAAGACCGAGCTGATGGACCACTACACCGAGCGGGTCAACGCGGCGCTGGACGCCGGCCGCGAGGATCTGGTCGAGGACCTGACCCAGGCCTACCAGGCCGAGCGGTCCCGGCTGGCTGCCTGACCCCACCCCCCGGATCTGCATGAAGGGTCCCTTCTGTGCGTAAGGTCGCACCTTCTTGCCTTTCACTCATGGCGAACATCGGACGCCGGCCCGGCACTGGGGCGGTCGGGACGGCGTGGGTGAAGGGTGGGTTTGTGCGACAGCGCGCACAGAAGGGGCCCTTCATGCGGGTGGGGGGATGATCTTCGGGTGAAGCTTCCGAGCAGTCCCGGCTTGCGCTTCGTCCCCCTCGACGAGTCGGTTTCGGACGACGTCCTGGACGGCGTGGTCGCCGTGGCGCTGTCCAACCCGGCCTTCCTGGCCAGCCACGAGGGGTCGGCCGACGGGCCGGGCCGCTTCGACCGTTCGATGCTCGAGCGCGACCTCGCAGGGGCGGCGTTGGACCCTGACCGGCACTGCTACGCCATCGTGCTCACCGCCGGCGGCCCGGTGGTCGGCTGGGCCGACGTCCTCGACCGGCACCCGCGCGACGGGGTCCCCTGGATCGGGCTGCTGGAGGTCCACGGGGACCACCACCGGCGGGGCTATGGGCGGGCGGCCGCCGACGCGCTGGCCGAGCAGCAGCGGTTCCGTGGCGAGACGCGGCTGCGGGTCGGCGTCGACGAGGGGAACGACTCGGCGTCCGGATTCTGGGCGTCGCTCGGCTACCGGGAGGTCGACGTCCGGGAACGGTCCAGCCCGTCCGGCCGGCTGTCGGTCTCGGTCCGCGAGCTCGACCTGGACGCCTGAGCCGACTCGCGGTCAGGCAGTGCGCCCGACGATGTACCCACTCGGACGCGTCCGAGGCAGCCCGACGGTCGTCGAGAGCGCTCATCGCGTCACCCTGGCCCGGCCGTGGCACGATCAGAACGTTGGGACGACGACAGGGAGGACGGCGACGTGGAGTACGTCAAGCTGGGCCGGACGGGCCTGGAGGTCTCGCGGCTGTGTGTGGGCTGCATGAGCTTCGGCGACCCGGACCGGGGCAACCACTCCTGGACGCTGCCCGAGGCGGACAGCCGCCCGCTCATCAAGCAGGCCCTGGACCTCGGCATCACCTTCTTCGACACGGCAAACGTCTACTCCGACGGCAGCAGTGAGGAGATCGTCGGTCGGGCGCTGGCCGACTATGCCCGGCGCGACGAGGTGGTCATCGCCACCAAGGTGCACGGCCGGATGCGGCCGGGGCCCAACGGTGCCGGGCTGTCCCGCGGCCACATCATGACGGCGATCGACGACAGCCTGCGCCGGCTGGGCACCGACTACGTGGACCTGTACCAGATCCACCGGTTCGACCCGACGACCCCGCTCGAGGAGACCCTCGAGGCGCTGCACGACGTGGTCAAGGCGGGCAAGGCACGCTACATCGGGGCGTCGTCCATGTGGGCCTGGCAGTTCACCAAGGCGCTGTTCCTCGCCGACCAGCACGGCTGGACCCGCTTCGTCTCCATGCAGGACCACTACAACCTGCTCAACCGCGAGGAGGAGCGGGAGATGCTCCCGCTGTGCGCGGACCAGGGGATCGGGGTGCTGCCGTGGAGCCCGCTGGCCCGCGGCCGGCTGACCAGGCCGTGGGACGAGCAGACCGAGAGGACCCGTACCGACGTGTTCGGCCAGACCCTGTACCAGCCGGGCGACCGGGTCATCGCGGACACCGTCGGACAGGTCGCCGGGGCGCGTGGCGTCCCGCTGGCCCAGGTGGCACTGGCCTGGGTGGCCCAGCAGCCGACCGTCACCGCGCCGATCATCGGCGCGACCCGGCCGCACCACCTGACCGACGCCGTCGCCGCTCTCGACCTGCGGCTGACCGACGACGAGATGGCCCGGCTCGAGCAGTCCTACGCCCCGCGTCCCGTCGCCGGGTTCTGACCCCGCCACTGACTGCTACCGCGAAACGAGGCCACCATGACCCCCTCCTCGATCCCTCTCGACGACAATTCCAAGATCGCCCAGTACGCGCACCCGGAGCGGCTGGTCACCACCGACTGGCTGGCCGCGCACGTCGGCGACCCCGGGCTCGTGGTCGTGGAGTCCGACGAGGATGTGCTGCTCTACGACACCGGTCACATCCCCGGCGCGGTCAAGGTGGACTGGCACCTCGACCTCAACGACCCGGTCAGCCGTGACTACATCGACAGCGCCGGGTTCGCCGACCTGATGGCCCGCAAGGGGATCAGCCGGGACACCACGGTGATCGTCTACGGCGACAAGAGCAACTGGTGGGCGGCCTACGCCCTGTGGGTGTTCAGCCTGTTCGGCCACGACGACGTGCGGCTGCTGGACGGCGGCCGGGCCAAGTGGGTCGCCGAGGGCCGGCCCATGACGACCGACCCCGTCGTGCGGGAGCGCGCGGAGTACCCGCTGGTGCAGCGGGTGGACGCCCCGATCCGAGCCTTCCGGGACGACGTGCTGGCGCACCTGGGCAAGCCGATGGTCGACGTCCGCTCGCCCGAGGAGTACACCGGCGAGCGGCTGCACATGCCGGACTACCCGCAGGAGGGCGCGCTGCGCGGCGGGCACATCCCGGGGGCGAAGAGCGTGCCGTGGGCACGGGCCGCCGCCGAGGACGGCACCTTCCGACCGCGGCCGGAGCTCGAGGCGATCTACCGGGACGAGGTCGGGCTGGGTCCGGACGACGACATCG
Source organism: Actinomycetes bacterium (assembly GCA_038252405.1). Classification (GTDB taxonomy): domain Bacteria; phylum Actinomycetota; class Actinomycetes; order Prado026; family Prado026; genus DATCDE01. Next base: position 6,433 of record JBBSAJ010000009.1, read on the forward strand.
TCGCCTACTGCCGCATCGGGGAGCGCTCCTCGCACACCTGGTTCGTGCTCACCCACCTGCTCGGCTACCCGCAGGTGCGCAACTACGACGGCTCCTGGACCGAGTGGGGCAACGCCGTCCGGGTGCCGGTGGCGCAGGGGAAGGGCGCATGAGCGAGTTGGCGCTGCCCGCGGCGCTCGAGGAGGTCGTCGAGGATTTCGCCGCCGTGGGGCCGCAGGACCGGGTGCAGCTGCTGCTCGAGCTGTCCCGCGACCTGCCGCCGCTGCCGCCGCGCTACGCCGACCATCCCGACCTGCTGGAGCCGGTGCCGGAGTGCCAGTCGCCGCTGTTCCTGGCGGTCGAGGTCGAGCCGGACCGCACCGTGCACCTGTTCTTCTCGGCGCCGCGGGAGGCCCCCACGACGCGGGGCTTCGCAGGGATCCTGCGTGAAGGGCTGGACGGCCAGCCGGCCGACGCGGTGCTGGCCGTGCCGGACGACTTCTACGCCCGGCTCGGGCTGGCCGAGGCGGTGAGCGCGCTGCGGCTGCGTGGGATGGCCGCGATGCTGGCCCGGATCAAGCGCCAGGTGCGGGAGAAGACGGCCGGCTGATCGGCGCGGTGAGGGCCCGCAGCCGCTGCACCAGCGGGGGCAGGGTCTGCTCGAGCGCCTCGACGAGCAGCAGGTGCACGTCGACGTCCACCACCAGGAGCTCCTTGGCCGGCGCGACGATCTCGTCGAACACCTGACGGGTGTAGGCCAGCGGGAACAGCGGGTCTCCTCGGCCGGCCACGACCAGGACGGGGCAGCGGATCGACCCGTCGCGCAGGCCGGACAGGTCGGCCCCGACCAGGCTGCTCAGGAACCCGAGCGGGTAGCTGCGCAGCCCGAGCGGGTCGGTCCAGAAGAAGTCGGCGTTCATCGGGTCGCTCGTGACCCGGTCCATCGTGAGATAGGCACCGAACGGGACCGGCAGGCGTGGCGCCACCCGGCCGCCGAGCCGGAGCGCCGCCCGGAGCGCGGGGAACGCCGGGCCCAGGCGAGGCGGGAACCGGGTGACGAGCAGGGAGCCCCGGAGGGTGGGGTCGAGGATGTTGTGGGCCACCACGGCGGTGAGGCGCTGCTCGGTGGCGGCCACGACCATCGCCAGCACGCCGCCCTGACTGGAGCCGCACACGACCACCTGCCTGCTCACCTCGCGGCGCGCCCACGCGACGGCGTCCCTGGCGTTGGTCACGAGCGTGCCGAAGGTCAGCGGACGCCGTACCCGCGGGCTCTTGCCGTGGCCCTGGCCGTGCAGGCCGACGACGGTGAAACCGGCCCGGGCCAGGCCGTCGCAGAACTCCTCGTACAGCAGCGGGTGGGTCATGGTGCCCGGCAGGAACACCACGGCGGGCGCGCCGGGCTCGGCCCGCCACACCGACAGCACTACTGGAGCGCCGTCCGAGGTGATCACCACCTCGTCGTAGACGTCCGGACGCTGGACGGCGTTGAGGACGCGCTGGGTGGGGGTGCGCATGGCCGGACCTCCCTCGTCCATCCCAAGCCTGCACCCTGGGCGGCGGAGCGGGACCTCGGCGCGCGACGGTCACCCGGTCGCGAGACGATAGGAGGGTGACCCCCGAGGAGACGCTGTCCTGCGACGTGCTCGTGGTCGGCGCCGGACCCTCGGGATCGGCGGCGGCCGCCTGGCTGGCGCGCGCCGGCGTCGACGTCCTGCTCGTCGACGCGGCCACCTTCCCTCGGGACAAGCCCTGCGGCGACGGGCTCACCCCCCGGGCGATCGCTGAGCTGGAGGCGCTCGGGCTGGACGGCTGGCTGGACGGCCGGGTCCGCAGCTGGGGGCTGCGGGCGGACGGCTTCGGGCAGTCGCTGTACCTGCCGTGGCCGGGGGGCAGCCTGCCCCGCTACGGTGCGGCGGCACCGCGGCTCGAGCTGGACGCGCGGGTGCTCGGCGTGGCCACCGGCAGCGGCGCCCGGCTGCTGGAGAACGCTCGGGCCGTCGACGTGTCCATGGCCGGGGGACGGGTCGAGCAGGTGATCTTCCGCGACGGCTCGGGCGCCTACCCGGTGACCTGCCGTCGGCTGGTGGTCGCCGACGGCGCCCGTTCGCAGCTGGGCCGCCTGCTCGGCCGGGAGTGGCACCAGGACACGGCGTACGGAGTGGCGGTCCGTGCCTACGCCAGCAGCGGGCGGTCCGACGACCCGTGGATCTCCTCGCACCTGGAGCTGCGCGGCGAGCGGGACGAGGTGCTCTCCGGATACGGCTGGGTGTTCCCGTTGGGGGAGGGCCAGGTCAACATCGGGGTGGGCACGCTGGCCACCGACCGGCACCCCGCCGACGTGAACCTGCGCCGGCTGCTGAACCAGTACACGGCCGAGCGGCGCGACGACTGGCAGCTGGACGGCCCGGTGCGTGCGCCGTGGTCGGCGCTGCTGCCCATGGGCGGGGCCGTGTCGAACGTGGCCGGCCCCAACTGGGTGCTGGTCGGGGACGCCGCCGGGTGCGTGAACCCGCTCAACGGCGAGGGCATCGACTACGGGCTGGAGACCGGCCGGCTGGCGGCCGAGGTGCTGGCGTCGTCGCGCGGCGGCGACCTGACCGAGGCCTGGCCGGGGCTGCTGCGCAGCAGCTATGGGCCGGCGTTCTCGGCTGCGCGCCGGCTCGCCGGGCTGCTGACCGTGCCGGGCTTCGTGCCGATGCTGGGGCCGGTGGGCATGCGGTCGCGGGCGCTCATGAAGCTCGCGCTGCGGGTCATGGGCAACTTCGTCACCGAGGAGGACACCGACGCGCTGGCCAGGGTGTGGCGGGCGGCGGGCCGGCTGTCCATCCGGCTGGACGAGCGCCCTCCCTTCTCCCCTCCCGCATGAAGGTGCCCTTCTGTGCGTACTGCCGCACCAACCGCACCTTCATGAGGACGGTGAGACGGACCGGGGCGCTCAGCCGCTTTCGAGCACCGGGTGCTCGCTGAGCCCGAGGACCCGCCAGCCACGGTCGGGGAAGCCCGCCGCGTCCGCCACGCGCGCGGAGGCCACGTTGTCCGGGGCGTGCAGGTAGGTGGGCACCGCGCCGAGGTCGAGCACGTGCCGGGCGGCCTGCGCGACGAGCCGCCGGGCCAGCCCCTGGCCGCGGCCGCGCGGCTCGGTGACGACGGCCAGCTCGTGCCCGGCCGCGTCGTGCCGCTTGATCCCGACGCCAGCCAGGTAGCGGTCGTCGTCGTCGAAGGCCATCAGCACCTGGCCACCGAACGGATGCAGCCACTCGGGCACTCGCGGGTTGTCGACGTCCACCCAGACGCCTGCGTCGGGTAGGGAGGCCGGCTCGGTCGTCCAGCGGAAGACCCCGTGGTAGACGACGTGGCCCGGCTGGTCGACCAGGTCGGGCAGCGTCCGACGCACGTCGTCCAGGCTGGTGAGGCGGCCGTCGGCGAGCGCCGCGGCCACCGGTTCGGCGAACGCGGGCGGGACGCCGATCACCGCCTGCCCCCGCGGGTCCTGCACGCCGGTGACCGGGTGCGGCTGGCCGTCCCAGCCGGGCGCACTGTTACGCGGGTTGCCGACGATCGTGAGGGGACCGGACGGCGGCCACCGGCCGACCCAGCCGGCCAGGTGCTCGGCCAGCCGCCCCGGCACCCCACCCCCCACCCCTGCATGAAGGGCACCTTCTGTGCGCATAGTGGAAGTTTCCTCCCCTTCACGCCCGGACGGCGACAGGCGTGCCGTCGTCCATGAAGGTGCGGTTTGTGCGGCAGTGCGCACAGAGGTGCCCTTCATGCGGAATAGGGTGGCGCGGTGGGCGAGCCGCGGGAGCAGGGGGCGCGGACCCGGCTGTACCGGAGCGGGGTGCTGGCCGGGGAGAACTTCGCAGTCGAGCAGATCAGCGAGTACCTGGCCGAGCCGGACACGGTGGTGTGGGTCGACCTGTGCGCGCCGGACGACGCCATCGTCGCGCTGGTGGCCGACGAGCTCAACCTGCACGACCTGGCCGTGGCCGACGCGGTGGCCCCCCTGCAGCGGCCCAAGCTCGACCGGTACGCCAACCACGCGTTCCTGAACGTCTACGCGGTGAAGCTGGACCGGGTGACCGGGCGGCTGGCGCAGGCCGAGCTGTCGGCGTTCATCACGCCGAAGGCGCTGGTCACGGTCCGCAAGGACCCGGCGTTCGACATGGACGGCGTGGTGGAGCGATGGGACCAGTCTCCGGACCTGGCCCTCCACGGCGTCGGGTACCTGCTGCACGGGCTGCTGGACCACGTCGTCGACGGCCACTTCGAGGTCGTGCAGAGCCTGGACGAGGAGATCGAGAAGCTCGAGGACCTGCTGTTCGACGACGGGTCGCGCTCGAACGACGTGCAGCGGCGCAGTTTCGAGCTGCGCAAGAGCCTGGTCACCCTGCGCCGGGTGGTGCTGCCGATGCGCGAGGTGGTCAACTCGCTGATGCGGCGCGACCTCAAGGTGATCAACGAGCCGATGGTCCCGTACTTCCAGGACGTCTACGACCATGTGCTGCGAGCGACCGAGTGGACCGAGTCGCTGCGGGACATGGTCACCACGATCCTGGAGACCAACCTGACCATCCAGGGGAACCGGCTCAACGTCATCACCAAGAAGGTCACCAGCTGGGCGGCGATCATCGCGGTCCCCACGGCGATCACCGGGTTCTACGGGCAGAACCTGCCTTACCCGGGGTTCGCGCACCAGAGCGGCTTCGTCGTCTCCAGCCTGCTCATCGTGGGGATGTCCGTCGGCCTGTACGTCACCTTCCGGCGCAAGGACTGGCTGTAGGGACGGCGTCCGCTAGGAGACGGTGCCCTCGAAGAGCGCCGAGAGGTCCAGCGACGGCACGTGGCGTTGGCTGGCCAGGGACACATAGGTGCGGGCCAGGGCGTCCTTGCCGGCACCCAGCACGGTGCTGAGCAGGCCGATCGCCTCGGCCAGCTCCGCCTGCGGCACGATCTGGAGGAGGTGTCGCCACATGGCCTCCTCCAGCGCGTTGTAGGCGGTCTGCACCTCACCGATGTCGAAGCCGGCCTCGAACCGTTCGGTGGCCACCTTCTCCGAGTAGCGCACGATGCTGGCCAGCTCGCGGTCGTGGATCCCCGCGACCACCAGCTCGAACAGGTTGGCCAGGCAGCGGCGGGTGGTCTCCTCGCCGAACGCCTCGTAGTGGACCGGGTGCGAGCGCTCGAGCGCCGCGTACGACTCCGACAGGACCTGGTCCCGGGCATCCCCCAGGACGACGTCGACATCCATCAGTCCGACCTCCCGCATCAGGTGGATCCCAGCATGCCACCTCGCGCACGGCGGGCCGGAACGCGGGGCAGGCAACAGTTGCTCTAACCTAAGCAACTTCCAACGTCACCACTGTCACCGGAGACCCCCTGACCATGACCGTGAACTCAGCCGAGCCCGCCACCGATCGCGGTCGATACGACCAGAGCCACCCGCACTACAAGTGGGTCGCGCTGTCCAACACGACGATGGCCATGCTCGCGGTCACGATCAACTCGTCGATCGTGATCATCAGTCTGCCGGCCATCTTCCGGGGCATCGGCCTGGACCCGCTCGGGGCCGGGAACGTGAGCTACCTGCTGTGGACGCTCATGGGCTACCTGCTGGCCACGGCGGTGTTCGTCGTCACGTTCGGCCGGCTCGGGGACATGTACGGGCGGGTGCGGATCTACAACCTCGGGTTCGTGGTGCTCACCGTCGCCTCGATCGCGCTGTCGGTCGACCCGTTCCACGCCGGTGCCGGCGGGCTGTGGCTGATCGGCTGGCGGGTGGTCCAGGGAATCGGTGGGGCGATGCTGTTCGCCAATGCCACCGCGATACTCACCGACGCGTTCCCGGCCACCCAGCGGGGCTTCGCCCTCGGAATCAACCAGATCGCGGCCATCGCCGGTTCGTTCCTGGGGCTGGTCATCGGTGGCGTGCTGTCCGAGTGGGACTGGCGGGCGGTCTTCTGGGTCAGCGTGCCGGTCGGGCTGTTCGGCACGGTCTGGTCCTACCGGTCGCTGCACGACACCGGACGGCGCCGTCCCGGCCGGCTGGACTGGCCGGGCAACCTCACCTTCGCGGTCGGGGTGAGCGTGCTGCTGGCCGCGATCACCTACGGCATCCAGCCCTATGGCGGTCACACCATGGGCTGGACCAGCCCGGCGGTGCTGACCGGGCTGATCGGTGGCGTGGCCCTGATCGTGGCGTTCGGGATCATCGAGACCCACACCGCCGAGCCCATGTTCCACATGGGGCTGTTCCGGATCCGGGCCTTCGGGCTGGGCAACCTGGCCGGGCTGCTGGCCAGCATGGGCCGCGGCGGCCTGCAGTTCATGCTGATCATCTGGCTGCAGGGGGCCTGGCTGCCCCTGCACGGCTACGACTACTCCAGCACCCCGCTGTGGGCCGGCATCTACCTGCTCCCACTGTCCGCGGGGTTCCTGCTCGCCGGGCCGGCGTCCGGGTGGCTGTCCGACCGCTACGGCGCGCGCCCGTTCGCCGTCCTCGGGCTGCTGGTGGTGGCCGCGTCGTTCCTAGGGCTGGCCATGCTGCCGGTGGACTTCCCCTACTGGGCCTTCGCCCTGCTCATCGCCCTGAACGGGATCGGCTCCGGGCTGTTCTCCTCGCCCAACGCCAGCGCGATCATGAGCAGCGTGCCGGCGAGCGAGCGCGGAGCCGCGTCCGGCATGCGGGGCACATTCTTCAACTCCGGGTCGGCGCTGTCGATCGGGATCTTCTTCTCGGTGATGATCGTCGGGCTGGCGTCGGTGCTGCCCGACGCGCTGCGGACCGGCCTGACCGCCCAGAGCGTCCCGTCCACCGTGGCCGACCAGGTCTCCGGGCTGTCGCCCGTGGGCAGCCTGTTCGCGGCCTTCCTCGGCTACAACCCGATGCGGACGCTGCTGCAGCCGTTCGGCGTCCTCGACACGCTGCCGCACCAGGACGTCGCCACGGTGGACGGGACCCGGTTCTTCCCGCAGCTCATCGCCGAGCCGCTGCACCACGGACTCGTCGTGGTCTTCGCCGTGGCTGCGCTGATGATGGTCATCGCCGCGATAGCGTCATGGTTGGCGGGTGGGCGTTTCGTGTACGAGGAGGCGCTCTCCACCGGTTCCTCTACAGCACTAGCAGGGAGCGCCTCATGAGCACCTCAAGTGGCCGACGGTTGCCGACCAGGAAGGTGGACCTGGAGACGGCGGCCCGGCTGGACACTGCCATCGGTCGCTGGGTGCGCTGGACGCGCCGCAACCAGCCGGCCCCGTTCGGACCCGGCGTGCTCTCGGCGCTTGCCTCGATCATGGACGTCGGACCGATCCGGCTCGGTGACCTGGCGGCCCGTGAGGGCGTCACGCCGGCCACGCTGTCGCGGATCGTGGCCACCCTGGAGAAGGAGAAGCTGCTCAAGCGGCGGACCGACCCCGAGGACCGCCGGTCCGCGTTCGTCGAGATCACCGAGGCCGGCCGCTCGATGGTGGTCGGGCTGCGGCAGGCCCGCGGGCAGGCGCTGATGGACCGGCTGCCCGCGCTGACCGCCGAGCAGCGGGCCCTGCTGAAGACCGTGGTCGAAGCGGTCGAGCGGATGGACATCGAGGGGTAGTCGACCCCCTCGTAGCGCGTGCCCGCACGGGACGAAGCGCCCCTGACCTGGGCCCAGAGCACCAAGGACCGGGTGGAGCGACTCATCGCGTCGGGCCGCCTGACCGCCGCCGGGCTGGCCGCCATCGAGCGGGCCAAGGCGGACGGCTCCTGGACGGCTCCTGGACGGCGCTGGATCCGGTAAGCGGCGACGAGCCGCTGGTGCGCTGAGCAGACGGCTCCGGAAGGACCTTCGGCTCATCACCCGAGCCCGGCCCAGGCAGCAGGCTGGACGGCGTGAAGAGGCTGTGCAGCCACTTCGAAATGCTGCTGTTCGCGCTCTCGCTGCTGCTGCTGGCCGCGGGAGCGCTGGCACACGCCGTCAGGGCGGCCCGGCTGGGCGACGCGTGCTGGACGGCCGACGCCACGCTCGGACTGGTCGTCTCGACGGGGTGGATGCTGGCCAGCCTGTGGCGCCACCAGCTCGGCGTCGACCTGATCGCCGTCCTGGCGCTGGCCGGGGCGCTGGCCGTGGGGGAGCCGTTCGCCGGTGCGGTCATCACCGTGATGCTGGCGAGCGGACGGCTGCTGGAGGCCAGGGCCGAGGCCAGGGCGCGCCGGGACCTCAGCCTGCTGGTCGAGCGGGCGCCGCGCACGGCGCGGCGGCTGCGGGACGGGACCATCACCGAGGTCCCCGTCGAGGATGTCGCCAGGGGGGACCAGGTCGTCGTCGGCCCCGGCGAGGTCGTCCCGGTGGACGGCCGGCTGCAGCAGCCGGGCGTGCTCGACGAGTCGATGCTCACCGGCGAGTCGCTCCCGGTGGAGCGCGAGCCCGGCGAGGAGGTCCGCAGCGGTGCGGTCAATGCCGGGCCACCGGTCATCCTGGTGGCGACCGCGGTGGCCGCCGACTCGACCTACGCCCACATCGTGCGCCTGGTCGAGCAGGCCCAGGCGTCCTCAGCGCCGTTCGTGCGCACGGCCGACCGGTTCGCGGTCGCCTTCGTGCCGTTCACCCTGCTGCTCGCCGGGGCCGCCTGGCTGGCCGCGGCGGACCCGGTCCGGGCGGTCGCCGTCCTCGTCGTCGCGACGCCGTGCCCGCTGCTGCTCGCGGCCCCGATCGCGATCATGTCCGGACTGTCCCAGGCCGCCCGGGTCGGGGTCGTGGTCAAGGGCGGCGGCGCGCTCGAGCGGCTGGCCGCCGGGCGGGTGCTGCTGTTCGACAAGACCGGGACGCTGACCCGCGGGCAGCCGGTCGTCGTCGAGGTGGTGGCGCCCGACGCGGCGACCCCGGCGGCTGAGCTGCTCCGGGTGGCGGCCTCGCTCGACCAGGTGTCTCCGCACCTGCTGGCCGGGGCCATCGTCGCCGCGGCCGGCGCGCGGGAGCTGCCCCTCGTCCTGCCGGAGCAGGTGGTCGAGCGGGCCGGCTACGGCATCGAGGGCGTCGTCGAGGGCCGCCGGGTGCGGTTGGGCAAGGTGAGCTGGGTGCTGCCGGGGGAGCTGCCCGGCTGGGCCCGCCAGGTGCGGCGCCGGGCCGCGCTGGACGGCTCGCTCACGGTGTTCGCCGCGCTGGAGGGGCAGCCGGCCGGAGCGTTCGTGCTCGAGGACCCGATCCGAGGCGACGCCCCACGGATGGTCCGGGCGTTGCGGCAGGCGGGGATCACCCGCACGGTGCTCGTCACCGGCGACCGCGCGGACGTGGCCGAGTCGGTTGGCCGGATGGTGGGCGTGGACGCCGTCCAGGCCGACCGAGACCCCGCGGACAAGTTGGCCGTCGTCGTGGCGGAGCGCGTGCACGGGCCGACGATCATGGTGGGGGACGGCGTCAACGACGCTCCGGCGCTGGCCGCCGCCGACGTGGGCGTCGCGCTGGCGGCGCGGGGGGCCACGGCATCGTCCGAGGCGGCCGATGTCGTCCTCACGGTCGACCGCATCGACGGGCTGGCCGACGCGATCCTGATCGCGCGTCGCTCCCGACGGATCGCACTGGAGAGCGTGCTGCTGGGCATGGGGCTGTCCCTCGTGGCCATGATCGCGGCGGCGCTGGGCCACCTCCCGCCGGCCGCCGGGGCGCTGCTGCAGGAGGTCATCGACGTGCTGGCGATCCTCAGCGCGCTGCGCGCGGTGCTGCCGGGGCAGCGGCACACGGTACGGATGGCGGTGGCCGACGCGGAGCTGACCGCCCGGCTGCAGGCCGAGCACCTGGCCACCCGGCCGATCGTGGAGGGGCTGCGGGACGTCGCCGACTCACTCGACCGCAGGGCAGGCGACCTCGCGCCGGTGCACGCTCTGATGGCCAGGCTGGACGCCGAACTGCTGCCGCACGAGTACGCCGAGGAGGCCGAGCTGGTGCCGCTGATGGCCCGGCTGCTCGGCGGGCCGGACCCGGTGGGCTCGCTCAGTCGCACCCACGCCGAGATCGACCACCAGGTGGCGCGGCTGCGCCGGCTGCTGGACGAGCTCGGGGACGCCGAGCCCGAACCGGAGGACGTGCTGGAGCTGCGCCGGGTGCTGTACGGGCTCTATGGCGTCCTGCGGCTGCACAACGCGCAGGAGGAGGAGAGCGTCTTCAGCCTGCTCGCCGATGCCTGAGCAGGCGGTGCGCGGGGGGAGTCGGGTCAGGCCTGGACGGCCGGGCGCGGGCGGGCGTCCGGCACGGCGGCCGGGTCCACGTCGAACCGGTCGAGCATGGCATCGCAGGCGCGTTCGAGCTCGTCGAGCTGGGCGCCGGACAACGCGTCGACCACCAGGTGGCGCACCATGTCGACATGCCCGGGCGCGGTCTCGACGAGCTTGGCGTAACCGGCGTCCGTGAGCACGGCGACGAAGCCCCGACGATCCTCCGGGCACGGGTCACGGCGCACCCAGCCGCGCTCCTCCAGCTTGGCCACGGCGTGCGAGATGCGCGACTGCGAAGCGCTCGCGCGGGCAGCCAGCTCACTCATCCGCAGCTTGTGGTCGGGGGCCTCCGACAGCATGGCCAGCGTCCAGTACCCGAAGTGGGTCAGCTGCGCGTCCCGCTGCAGCTGGGCGTCCAGCGCCGACGGCAGCAGCGTCATGAGCGCGGCGAGCTTGCGCCAGGCCCTCTGCTCGTCGTCGGTGAGCCACTGGGTGCGCGTCATGCTGGCCAGCGTAGCGTATATTACTTGATTGTTCAAGTATCAGTCCGTACGGTGGTCGATGTTCTGCACGAGGAGGCGCACACTGAGCCAGCCGATGCCAGCCCTGTACCTGGGGCACGGGGCTCCGCCGCTGCTGGACGACGCGCTGTGGACCGCCCAGCTGGCTGCCTGGGCTGGCGCGCTGCCGCGGCCCACCGGGATCGTCATCGTGTCGGCGCACTGGGAGTCGGCGCCGCTGACCCTGAGCGCACCAGCCGCCGGGACGCCGCTGGTCTACGACTTTGGCGGCTTCGACGCGAAGTACCACCGGATGACCTACCGGACGCCGGACGCGACGGGGCTGGCCCGGCGGGTCGCCGCGATGATGCCGGACGACGAGGCGGTGCACGCGCACCCGAGCCGCGGCCTGGACCACGGGGCCTGGGTGCCGCTGAAGGTGATGTACCCCGACGCTGACGTCCCGGTGCTGCAGGTGTCGATGCCGACGATGGACCCGGCCCGGCTGATGGAGCTCGGCCACAGGCTGCGCCCGCTGCGCGCGGAGGGGGTGCTGGTCATCGGGTCCGGCTTCCTCACCCACGGCCTGCCGTTCCTGCGTGACTTCCGGGTGGACGCCGCCGCGCCCGGCTGGTCGGCGGACTTCGACGCATGGGCCGCGGACGCGTTCGCTCGCGGTGACGTGGACGAGGTCGCGGCGTTCCGCACCCGGGCGCCGGGCATGCCGTACGCCCATCCGACGGTGGAGCACTTCGCCCCGCTGTTCGTGACCCTCGGCGCCGCCACCGACCCGGGGGCCCCGCCGGCGCAGGTGATCGACGGGTTCTTCCTGGGGCTGGCCAAGCGGTCCGTCCAGGTCGCTTGACCTGAGCGAAACACCGGTTGCATAGGCTGCGGCCATGGGGCCGAAGGCATGACGGGGACGACGTCGGGTGGCGTGGGGCTGCGCTCGGAGCGGGGGCCGGTGCTGGCCGCCCTGATGCTCTCCATCGCGTTGGTGGCGCTGGACAGCACCATCATCGCCACCGCCATCCCGTCCATCGTGCGCGACCTGGGTGGCTTCTCCCGTTTCCCGTGGCTGTTCTCGATCTACCTGCTGACCCAGGCAGTCACCGTCCCGCTGTACGGCAAGTACGCCGACGTGATCGGCCGCAAGCCGGTGCTGCTGTTCGGGATCGGCCTGTTCGTGCTGGGGTCGGTGCTGTCCGGGTTCGCGTGGAGCATGACGGCGCTCATCGTGTTCCGCGGCCTGCAGGGGCTCGGAGCCGGTGCGGTGCAGCCGATCAGCATGACGATCGTGGGTGACCTCTACTCGGTCGCCGAGCGGGCCAAGGTGCAGGGCTACATCGCCAGCGTGTGGGGAGTCGCGTCGGTGCTCGGGCCCGCCCTCGGCGGGCTGTTCGCCCAGTACGGCTCCTGGCGCTGGATCTTCTTCGTCAACGTGCCGGTGGGCGCGCTCGCCGTGTGGATGCTGGTGCGCAACTTCCACGAGAACGTCGTCCACCGGGAGCACACGATCGACTTCCTCGGCGCGGCGATGCTCACCCTCGGGTGCTCGCTGCTCATCCTCGGCCTGCTCGAGGGCGGTGTCGCCTGGGGGTGGGGGTCGCCGCAGAGCCTGCTGGTGCTCGGCGGAGGGCTGGTCGCCGTGGTGGCCTTCGTCCAGGTGGAGCGGCGCGCGGTCGAACCGGTGCTGCCGCTATGGGTGTTCCGGCACCGCACCCTGGTCAGCGGCAACCTGGCCGCGATGATGGTCGGTGCCCTGCTCATCGGGCTCAGCTCCTACGTGCCGACCTACGTGCAGGGCGTGCTGGGCACCGGCGCGTTGGTGGCCGGGTTCGCGCTGGCCGCGCTGACGGTCGGCTGGCCGATCGCCGCTGCGTTCTCCGGGCGGATCTACCTGCGGATCGGGTTCCGGGACACCGCTGTCATCGGCGGGGTCGTGGTCATCCTGGGCGCGGTGCTCGTGGCCCTGCTGACGGCGTCGTCGGCGGTGTGGCAGGTCGGGGCCGCCTGTTTCGTCGTGGGGGTGGGGCTCGGGCTGTCCAACGCGCCCATCGTCGTGGCGGTGCAGTCGGTGGTCGGGTGGGAGAGCCGCGGTGTGGTGACCGGCACCAACATGTTCAGCCGCTCCATCGGCAGCGCCGTCGGGATCGCGGTGCTGGGTGCCATCGCCAATGCGACGCTGGCGAACCGCCTCGAGCACGTGCCGGCAGCCCTGCACGGCCGGCTGCCGGCCAATCCGGACGCCACCAGCCTGGTACTCGGTGGGCACACCGGGGAGCCGACGGCGGTGGCCGCCTTCCTGCGCGCGGCGCTGTTCGACGCCACCCATCACGTCTTCCAGTCCCTCGTGGTGGTCGCCGTCCTGATGATGCTCGCGGTGCTGACGATGCCCCGCCGCACCCGCGAGATCGTCACGTAGCCCGCCGCCGCCACCCCCCACCCGCATGAAGGGTCAGCCAGCGACCGGCAGGCCGTCGTCCGCCGGTAATGAGAAGGGTGGGTTGTTGCGGCAGTGCGCACAGAAGGGGCCCTTCATGCAGGGGGGAGGCCGAAGAGGGGGCGGCAGCGGTCGAAGCCGCTGATGGTCACGTCGGGCCGGTCGCTGCGCGCCAGCCACGCCTCGCGGGTCAGCCGCAGGTGCACCATGACGTCGACGTCCGTGCCGCGGCGGTGCAGTGACTCGCCGTTGGGCAGGTACCCAAGGGACCGGGAGACGCCGAGCGAGGCCTGGTTGTCGTGCCACGCCTCGGTGATCGCTGCGTGCGCGGCCAGCGGACCGAACGCCAGGGCCAGTACTGCGGCGCGCATCTGCTTGCCGAGCCCCCGCCCCCGCGCCGACGTCACCAGGAACGACGACGTGTCCACCGTGCGCAGCGTGGGGAAGTCGTTCCCCTCCAGCTCCTGGGCTCCGATCAGCTCGCCGCCGGCCAGCACGGCGAAGTTCAGCCGCCACGCCTCAGGTCGCCAGCCCCCGTACCCGTGCCAGTACGCCTGGTGGACGACGGCGGCTCGGGTGGCACGCTCGTCCAGCCCCGGGTAGGTGGTGGCCGCCGGGTCGAGCTCGACGTCGTCCGGCAGCAGGCGGGCCACGGTGGACTGGTCGGCCTCGGTCATCGGGCGCAGCACCAGGTCGGGTGTGGTCAGCAGCAGGTCGAACAGCGGCCAATAGGGATGGGCCATGGGACGACGCTACGCACCGGTCGAAGTCTCACGCAGCCACTCGGCTGAGCGGACCGTGAAGGGCGGGTTGTTACGGCCACACGCACAGAAGGGTCCCTTCATGCGGGTGGGGGGTGGGGTCAGCGGAGGCGGGTGGCCTGCAGGGTGTAGCTGAGCGGCAGCCGCCACGGGCGGTCCAGCAGCCGGTACTCGCCGTCGTCGCCGCGCTGCATCCGGCCGGGCAGCGCGTCCCAGGGCACGCTGTCGTGCTCGACCAGCGTGGTCAGCTGTAGGCCGGCGTCCCGCAGTGCGGTGACGGTCTCGCCGAGCCCGTGGTTCCACTCGTGGGTCTCGTTGTGCTCGAAGGTCGTGTCGGTCTCGACGTAGGTGCCCGGCTCGTCGAGGACCAGTGGCTCGGGCCGCTCGAAGTAGGGGTAGTCGACGACGAGCAGACCGTCCGGGCGGGCGTCGTCCAGGGCCCAGAGCATCGGGTGGCCCTCGCGGAGGAACAGCCGCCCGCCGGGCCGCAGCAGCGCGGCCACGACGTCAGCCCACCGCCGCACCTCGGGCAGCCAGCACAGCGCGCCGATCCCGGTGAACACCAGGTCGAACGACGACGGCTCCAGCGCCTCGGCCGCCGCGTACACGTCGGACTCCACGAAGTCGACGTCCGCACCGCAGTCCTGGGCGAGCCGGCGGGCTTGGGCCAGCGAAGCCGCGGAGAAGTCGAGCCCGGTCATCCGCGCGCCCAGCCGGGACAGCGACACGGTGTCGGTGCCGATGTGGCACTGCAGGTGCACCCCGCGCAGGCCGGTGAGGTCCCCGAGGCGCGGCAGGTCGAAGCGCACCACGTCACTGACGAACGTCGGGTCCTCGACGAAGCGCGCGAAGGCGTACTCGGGGGACGCCGCGTGGGCGGGCGCGCGCTCGTCCCAGCTGGCCCGGTTCACCGCTCGGTAGTCGCGCATGAGCCCACCGTGCCACTTTCGTTCCCCGAGCGGACTCCCTGGGAACGTTATGCCCCCCGCAGGCGCCATAACGTTCTCCCCGCGTCCACTCGCGAGCGTGCTCCTCGAGGACTGGCCGCGTATCTGTGCCCGTCGGCTCGGGGGGCCCGTCACGCTCACTGGTGCTCCATTCGAGCCGGGTGCCGCAGGGGTGACGGGGGTCTCGTCGCCGCTGGGACCATTGGCACTCCCTGCGCCCCGCAGCCCCACCGAGGATGGAGCGCAGGAGGGCGAGGAGAGAATGCCGACAGCGAGCGCACGCACCGGAGACCAGGTCGTTCTCGACGTGAGTGGCCTTCAGTCGCTGATCGACATCCTGCTCGCCGACGGCCGGACCGTGGTCGGCCCCACCGTGCGCGACGGCGCCGTCACCTATGCCGCGATCGAGAGCATCGAGGCGCTGCCGCGTGGGGTCGGCGACGAGCAGGACGCCGGCCACTACCGGCTGCGCGAGCGGGGCGACGGCGCCCTGTTCGGCTACGCCAGCGGCGCCCAGTCGTTCAAGCCCTGGCTGTTCCCGGCCCGGCAGCTGCTCTGGAGCGGGCAGCGCACGGCCGACGGCTTCACCATCGAACCCGCTGACACGACGCCACCGCGGCTGGCCCTGCTCGGGGTCCGCGGCTGCGACCTGCGGGCGATCGCCGTCCACGACCGGGTGCTCGGCTCGGCCGACCGGCCGGCCGCCGACGCCCACTACACGGCGGCCCGCGCAGACCTGCTGGTCGTCGCGGTGGCCTGCGCCGAGCCCTCCGGCACCTGCTTCTGCGCGTCGATGGGCACCGGTCCGCACCCCGGCGAGGGCGCCGACCTCGTGCTCACCGAGCTGGACGTCGGAACCGACCACCGCTTCCTCGTCGAGGTGGTCACCGAGCGCGGTGCCGCCGTCCTGGCCGCCGGTGTCCCTGTGCGGGGGGCCACCGACGGCGACCGCAGTGCGGCCGCGGCCGTCGTGGCCGACGCCACCGACCGGATGGGCCGCCAGCTTGACACCGACGGCCTGCGCGACCTGCTCTACGACCAGGCCGAGTCCCGGCAATGGGACGAGGTCGCGAGCCGTTGCCTGTCCTGCACCAACTGCACGCTGGTCTGCCCGACCTGCTTCTGCACGAGCGTGCGCGACGTCTCGGACCTGTCCGGCGAGAAGGCTGAGCGGTGGCGGGTCTGGGACTCCTGCTTCACCGGGGGCTTCTCCTACATCCACGGCGGCAGCGTGCGCGAGACGCCGCGCGCCCGGTACCGGCAGTGGATGACCCACAAGCTGGGCGCCTGGCAGGACCAGTTCGGCTCGTCCGGGTGCGTGGGCTGCGGCCGCTGCATCGCCTGGTGCCCGGCCGCCATCGACATCACTGCGGAGGCCGCGGTCCTGCGGTCGGCCGCGCAGCCACGGGAGGGCTGACCATGCGCACCATCGAGCAGCTGCTGCCCGACCACCCGTTCTTCACCGGGCTGGAGGAGCCGGAGCTCCGGCTGGTCTCCGGGTGCGCGACCAACGTGCACTTTCACCCCGGCGAGTTCCTGTTCAAGCAGGGCGGGTCCGCCGAGAGGTTCTTCATCGTGCGGCACGGGTCGGTCGCCATCGAGGTGCACAGTGCCGAGCGCGGCACTGTCGTCATCGACACCGTGGGGGACGGCGAGGTCATCGGCTTCTCCTGGCTGGTACCCCCGTACCGCTACGTGTTCGACGGCCGCGCGGTGGTGGAGACGAGCGCGGTCGCGTTCGACGGCACCTGCCTGCGCGGCAAGTGCGAGGACGACCCCCGGCTCGGCTACGCGCTCATGCAGCGGGTGTCCTCGGTGATGTACGAGCGCATGCAGGCCGCCCGGGTCCGGATGCTCGACATGTACGGGTCCCCCCGTGACCGCGCCCACTGACACCGCCGTCCAGCGGTCGGCCGGCCCGGCGCCGGACGCGATGGTGCCGCGGCCGTTCCGGGTGGTCGGCAACCGCCAGGACACCCGCGACACGGTCACCTTGACCCTCGAGCCGGTCGGTGGACGGCGGCTGGGCCACGAGCCCGGCCAGTTCACCATGCTCTCCGCGTTCGGGGTCGGCGAGGTGCCCATCTCGATCAGCAGTCCGGTGAGCGGGCCGCTGGAACACACCGTGCGCGACGTCGGCGGGGTCACCCACACCCTGGTCCAGGCCCGCGAGGGCAGCATGCTCGGCGTCCGCGGCCCGTTCGGCACCGGCTGGCGGGCCGGCGACGGCAGGGGTGGCGACGTCGTGTTCGTGGCCGGCGGGATCGGGCTGGCCCCGCTGCGGCCGGCCGTGCTCGAGGTGCTCGCCGACCGCGACGCCTACGGCCGGGTGGTGCTGCTCTACGGCACCCGTACCCCGGATGAGGTGCTGTACGGCCGCGAGCTCGAGCAGTGGCAGCAGCACGGGGTCGACGTCGAGGTGATCGTCGACTACGGGCCGCCGTCCTGGCACGGTCGGGTCGGCCTGGTCACCAAGCTGGTGCCCCGCGGCGGCTTCGACCCGGAGCGCACGCTGGCGCTGGTCTGCGGGCCCGAGGTCATGATGCGGTTCGTCGCCATCGCGCTCACCGACCGCGGGGTCGCAGCCGGTCGGATCCGGCTGTCCATGGAGCGCAGCATGGTCTGCGGCATCGGGCTGTGCGGGCACTGCCAGCTGCGCGAGCTGTTCGTCTGCGCCGACGGGCCGGTCTTCGACTACGACCGGCTGGTCCCGCTGCTCGACCTGCGGGAGGTGTGACATGACAACCACCGCCGGCACCGGTTACAGCGGCTACGCCGGGCCCACCGACCACCGACCCACCCTGGCGGTCTGGAAGTTCGCCTCGTGCGACGGCTGCCAGCTGTCGGTGCTGGACTGCGAGGACGAGCTGCTCGCCATCGCCGACGCCGTGCACATCGCCTACTTCCCTGAGGCCACCCGGGCGGTGGTCGCCGGGCCGTACGACCTGTCCCTCGTCGAGGGGTCGATCACCACGGTCGGGGACGCCGAGCGGATCCAGGAGATCCGCAAGGTCTCCAGGACGCTCATCACCATCGGGGCCTGCGCCACCAGCGGCGGCATCCAGGCGCTGCGCAACTTCGCCGATGTCGAGCAGTACCGCTCGATCGTGTACGCGCACCCGTCCTACATCTCCACCCTGGAGCGGTCCACCCCGATCGTCGACCACGTCCAGGTGGACGCCGAGCTGCGCGGCTGCCCGGTCGACAAGGGCCAGCTGCTCGAGCTGCTGGCCGCCTTCCTGCAGGACCGGCCGGCCCGGCTGGTCACCGACAGCGTGTGCACCGAGTGCAAGCGCCGCGGCGCCGTCTGCGTGGCAGTGGCCCACGGCACGCCCTGCCTCGGCCCGGTCACCCACGGTGGGTGCGGGGCGCTGTGCCCGGCCTTCAACCGGGGCTGCTTCGGCTGCTTCGGTCCGGTGCGCTCGGCCAACACGGCCTCGCTCGCCGACCGGCTGGTCGACCTGGGCATGCCCCAGCGGGACGTCGTCCGGTTCTTCCGCACCTTCAACGCCGGGGCCGAGGCCTTCAAGGACGAGAGCACCAGGCACGAGCAGCGCGAGGCGGAGGGGATCAGGCCGTGACGCACAAGCTGACCGGCGACGGCCGGGTGCTGTCCGTCGACACGCTGGCCCGGGTCGAGGGTGAGGGCGCGATGCACGTGCAGGTGCACGGCGGTGAGGTGACCGACGTCCAGCTGCAGATCTTCGAGCCGCCGCGGTTCTTCGAGGCGTTCCTGCGCGGCCGGGCGTACACCGAGCCCCCGGACATCACCGCGCGCATCTGCGGGATCTGCCCGGTGGCCTACCAGATGTCCGCCTGCAACGCGATCGAGCAGGCCTGCGGGGTGGTCGTCCCCGAGGAGATCCGCCAGCTGCGCCGGCTGCTGTACTGCGGTGAGTGGATCGAGAGCCACGCCCTGCACGTGTACCTGCTGCACGCCCCCGACTTCCTCGGCTACCCGGGTGTCGTGGAGATGGCCCGCGACTACCGTGAGCTGGTCGAGCAGGGGCTGCGGCTGAAGAAGGCCGGCAACCAGCTGCTCGAGCTGATCGGCGGCCGGGCGATCCACCCGGTGAACGTGAAGATCGGGGGCTTCTACCGGCTGCCCACGCCGGCCGAGCTGCGCGACTTCCGCCCCGTCCTCGAGCAGGCGCTGGCCGACTCGATCGCGACCGTCCAGGCGGTGGCCGGGTTCGAGACACCGGACTTCGAGCAGCCGTACACCTATCTGTCACTGCGCCGCGAGGACGGCTACCCGCTGGAGTCCGGCTCGGTCGTCACGAGCACGGGGCTCGCGTTCCCGGTCGAGCGGTTCGACGAGCACGTGGCCGAGCAGCACGTCGAGCACTCGAACGCGCTGCACGCCTGGCTGCGCGGCTCCGGCCCGTACGTCGTCGGCCCGCTGGCCCGGTACTCGCTCAACCACGACGTGCTCACCGACGTGGCCAAGGAGGCCGCGGCGGCGGCCGGGCTCGGCGACACCTGCCGCAACCCGTTCCGGTCCATCGTGGTGCGGGCCGTCGAGCTGGTGGAGGCCTGCCAGGTCGCGCTGCAGGTCGTGGACAGCTGGCGGGGCGCGCCGGCCGCGGCGGTGCCGGTCGAGCCGCGGGCGGGGGTCGGCTACGGCGGCACCGAGGCGCCGCGCGGGCTGCTCATCCACCGCTACCGGCTGGCCGAGGACGGCACCATCGAGGACGCCGTCATCATCCCGCCGACGTCACAGAACCAGCCGAGCATCGAGGCGGACCTGCGCGGCTTCGTGCAGGACCGGCTGGACCTGCCCGACGACGAGCTGACCCGCCAGTGCGAGCAGGCCATCCGCAACTACGACCCCTGCATCTCCTGTGCGACCCACTTCCTCGACCTGCACGTGGACCGCGCATGACCCTCGTCATCGGTGTCGGCAACCCCGACCGCGGCGACGACGGCGTCGGCCCGGCGGTGGCGGCCCGGGTGGCTGCGCTGGGGCTGTCCGGCGTCCGGGTGGCGCCGACCGTCGACCCGGCTCGGCTGATCGACGCGTGGGACGGCGAGTCGGACGTGGTCGTCGTCGACGCCGTCCGGGTGGGCCTCGGCGACGGCCCCCGCGTGGTCTCGCTGCGGGTCGACGAGCAGCCGCTGCCGGGCTGGGCCGCCTGCGGAGGCACCCACGCGTTCAGCGTGGCCTCGGCGATCGAGCTGTCCAGGGCACTGGGCCGGCTGCCCGAGCACCTCGTGGTCGTCGGGGTGGCCGGCTGCGACTTCAGCACCGGCCACGGGCTGTCGTCGGACGTGCGGGGCCGGATGGATGCCGCCATCGAGTCCGTACGGGCCGCCGTCCACGGGGCCCACCCGACCCAGGGCGGGCCGGGCTGATGTGCCTGGGCCGGATGTGCCGCGTCGTCGAGGTGCCCGGCGACGGGACGGTGGTCGTCGACGACGCCGGCCGGTCGCACCGGGTCGCCGCGGTGGCGCTGGCCCAGCCGCCCGTGGTGGGGGAGTGGCTGCTGGTCTACGCCGGGATCGCCCTCGAGCGGCTCGGCGAGCAGGAGGTGCGCGACACGCTCGCGCTGCGGAACGGCGAACGAGGAGAGGGACCGACATGACGCGTCGAGCCGGGGTCGTCCTGGCGCTGGTCGCCGCCGCAGTCAGCGGCGTGGCGGTGTTCATCAACGCCTACGGGGTCAAGGCCGTGGGCGATGCCACCGTCTACACCACCGCCAAGAACCTGGTGGCGGCACTGCTGCTGGGCGCGGTCTTCGCCGTGTCGGTCGGCCGGCGTGAGCCGTCGGCTCGGCGGGCGCCGCGGACACCGCTGACCCGTGCGCAGCTGGCCGGGCTGGTTGCCATGGGCATCGGCGGCAGCGTGCCGTTCGTGCTGTTCTTCGAGGGGCTGCTGCGTGCGTCGTCGGTGCACGCCGCGTTCCTGCACAAGACGCTCGTGCTGTGGGTGGCCCTGCTCGCCGTGCCGCTGCTGAGGGAGCGGCTGACCTGGGCGCACGGGGTCGCGATCGGGCTGCTGCTGGTCGGGCAGACCGTGCTCGTGGGCGGCGTCGCCGAGTCGTTCGGCCCCGGCGAGGCGATGATCCTCGCGGCGACCATGCTCTGGGCCCTGGAGACCGTGCTGGCCAAGTGGCTGCTCGGCGGGCTGTCCTCGTGGACCGTCGGCGTGACCCGGATGGGCCTGGGCTCGCTCGTCCTGCTCGCCTGGGTCGGGGTGACCGGCCGGTTGGGCGCCCTGGTCGCCCTGGACGCCGCCCAGTGGGGCTGGGTGCTGCTCACGGGGGCAGTGCTGGCCACCTACGTCGGGCTGTGGCTGGCCGCGCTGGCCCGGGCGCAGGCCGTCGACGTGACCGCCGTCCTGGTGCTGGCCGCCGTCATCACCGCCGTCCTCGCGGCGCTGGTCAACGGGACGACGTTGCAGCCGGTCGGGCTGCTGCTCGTGCTGGCCGGTGGCGCGCTGGCCGCCGCCCGGCTGCGCCCGGCCGCCGGCGTCGCGGTCGACACGGCTGGGGCCTGAGCGGCCATGGAGTCCGGCCCGCTGCTGTTCGCGCGTTTCGCCTACCCGCCGAACGCACTGGGCTACTGCGGTCCGGACGGCTCCGGCGAGCTGCTCGAGCGGACGGCGTCCGCGGACGGCGGCCAGGACATGCGCCGGCTGGCCCGCGGGTTCGAGGGCGCCTGGCCGTACCTGGAGCTGATCGCGCACGAGAACGGTCTGGGCGACCCACTCGACCCGCGCGTGGTGGAGGCGTACTGGATCGGCAACGGGCTGCTGGACCGGGTCCGCGGCCCGGCCTTCCGCGGCTCGCTCGAGGACCGGTTCCGGCCACGGGTGGGGCGTGCGGTGGGCCACGTGCTGGACCCGGTGGCCGGCGGCGGCGTGCCGCACCACGCGTTCCACGTGTTCGGGGTGTTCCCCTGGGTCGGGCTGCTGCGCGGCGGTGTTGTCGACGAGCCGCTGCGGGTGCTCGACCGGTGCCGGATCCGGTGGGCCCGGGTCGACGCGGTCGTCGGTGACCGCGCGGTGGTCCGGTCCCGGCCGCTGGAGTGGCGCGACGGGCGGCTGCTGCTCGGCGCGCCCGCGGTGGAGGAGGTCACGGTGGCCGAGGCGGGCCGCTCCCTGGCCGCGGGGCTGGCGCCCGGGGACCTGGTGGCCTGCCACTGGGACTGGGTGTGCACCCGGATCACCGTGGCCCAGGCCACCCAGCTGCGCCATCGGACCGCCCAGGTTCTCGCCGCCGTCCAGCCGGTCAGGGTGACGACGGCGTATACATCGTCGTCACCCTGACAGGCTGCTGTCGAAGAACGCGGTGACCCGCGCGGTCCACGCGTCCCGGTGCTGGGCCAGGCCCGCGGTGTGCGGGGTGTCCGGCAGCTCCCACAGGCTCACGGTCGACGGCGCCACCGCCTGCAGCGCCCGGGCCGCCGAGACCTCTCCCTCACCCGCGATCAGCAGCAGCGGCCGGGGGGCCACGGCGGCGACGGCCTCCCGCTGGGGCAGCGGGGTCGGCGCCCGGGTGAGCAGCCGGGCGGTCGCGAAGCTGATCACGTCGACGGCCCGCTCGGTGAGCCCCTCCAGCCGATGTGGCCGCTGCGAGGTGTCGGCGGGCAGCTTCGGCTGCACCCCCTCCGCGACGACGGCGCGGATCCGGGAGTCGGTCGCGGCGGCGTTGATCGCCTGCTCGCCGCCCATGGACAGCCCCAGGACGCCGATCCGGCCGGGCTCGACGTCCGGCCTGGACTCCAGGTAGGAGACGGCCGCGGCCACGTCGAGGTCGCCCCACCAGCCGAAGTCCATGCCCGCCCCGCCGCTGCGCCCGTGCCCGCGGTCGTCGTAGAGCAGCACGCCGTAGCCGTGCCCGGCGAGCACGGCGGCCTGGTCGAGGACGCCGGAGCGGGTGGAGCCCGACCCGTGCAGCACGGCGACGGCGGCACCGTTCGTGGAGGGGATGTACCAGCCGGACAGCGGCACCCCGTCGGCGGTCGTGAAGGAGGCCTCGGCGAAGGGCAGGTCGAGATAGGCCGGGGTTCGGTTGCCTACGTCGGTCGGTGCCGGGTTGGTCCCGGCGACCGCCGGCGTCACCGGGACGAGCACGAACTGGAACAGCAGGAACGCGACGGGTAGTGCGGCCAGCCGCCACCAGCCGGGCAGCAGCCGGGTCAGCCGCCACCCGCCGATCCCGAGGAGCACCAGCCCGCTGGCCAGTGCCGCGAGCCCGGCCGCCGAGCTGAGGACCAGCCCGGCCTTGGCCAGGTGCACGGCCCCGATCCCGACACCGGCCACTGCGCCGAGCACGCCCAGGGCGAGGGCGACCGCTCCGACGACGGCGTCACCGGCCCGGCGGACCAGCAGGACGACGCCGAGCGTGAGCAGCCCCACCACGGCCAACCGCAGGGCCAGCCAGGCCCAGCTGCCCTGACGACCGACGAGCACGGCCAGGCTCACACCCAGCACCTCGCTGGCTCCCTGCACCCACCCGCGGACCGTCACCCCAGGCTCGCCGTCCCTTCGCGCCCGGCGGGCCGGACGCCGCGTGCGGCCAGCCTGCCAGCCCGGACGACGTAGCGGCGAGGGTCCAAGGTCATGGGGCCAGCCGGCGGTACCCGATGGTCACGTCGTGCACGTGGTGGGCGGGGTCGTGCAGCAGGTACCGGGCGAACGACTCGACCGTGAAGTACGCGCCGTCGCTGCGGCGACCGGTCCGCTGCCACGCGGCTCCGGTCACCTGGGCCAGCCGGGCGGCCAGCGCCGTGGCAGCGGCGGTGAGCTCGGCGGCGACGGTGGCCGGGTCCTGGCGGGCGTAGTCGTCCTCGACGGCGGTGGCGTCCTGGTCCCAGTTGGCGAGCAGCGGGTCGCCCTCGGCCAGCATCCGGGCCAGCCGATGGTCGAACAGCCGGTACACGTCGCGCACGTGACAGGCGTACTCCAGCCCGGACCACACGTCCGGGGCCGGCCGCCGGCGGGCCCGGTCGGTGTCGGCCAGCAGGTCCGGCCACGCCTCGGCGGTCTGCCGCAGGGCGCCGACCAGCCGCTTCCGGGGGACCGCGCCGACGTCCGCGCCACACTCGGGGCAGGGCCGGTCCAGCACCCAGGTCCAGTCCTTGGTGTCGGGAGTGACCGCCATGGCCCGCGACCCTAGCGCTGTCCGTTGCTCGGCCCCGCCCCGGGAGCCGGCTGGCTAGGGTGGCCCGCGGACGACGTCGACCTTGACTTCCCCGCCGTCGTGGGCTCCCGCGAGCGGCTCTGGTCGGTCTACGGGGCGGTCTGGGGCTGGCCGCCCGAGACCGTGACCCTGGAGCAGGACCGCGCGGACCTGGCCCACCATGAGGCCGAGATCGCCGCTCGGCAGTCGTCAACTACGCGCTGTTCGACGCCGCCGAGACCGTCCTGCTGGGCTGCGTGTACCTCGACCTGGTCGGCTCCGACGTCGATCTGTCAGGGTGACGACGGTCCATAGGTCGTCGTCACCCTGACAGGTCGATGGGCGTTGCGCTGGTGGCTCGGGGTCGGCGAATGAGGCACAGTAGGAACCGGACAAATACCCCATCGCCCGCTGGGCCGCGCACGCACCAGGAGCCCCGTCATCGCCACCGCCGCCCCGGCCCGGGACAGGGTCCCCGAGCCGGGGACGGCGACGCGTGGGCTGCGCCGGATGCCGGCCCTGGACGGCCTGCGGGCCCTCGCGGTGGTCGCCGTCCTGCTGTACCACGCCGACGTGTCGTTCGTGCCCGGCGGCTTCCTGGGCGTGGACGTGTTCTTCGTGCTCAGCGGGTTCCTGATCACCGCGCTGCTCCTGCGCGAGCTGGGTCGCCGGGGCCGGATCGGGTTCGGGGCGTTCTACCTGGGCCGGGCCAGGCGGCTGCTGCCCGCCCTGTCCGTGCTGCTGTTGGTGGTGGCGCTGGCGGCCGCGTTCGTGGTGCGAGACGCCGCGAGCACGGTGCGCACCGACCTGCTGGCCGCCGTCGGCTATGTCGCCAACTGGTGGTTCGTCGTCAAGGAGTCGTCGTACTTCGAGGGTCTGGGCCGGCCCCCGATGCTGCAGCACCTGTGGTCGCTGTCGGTGGAGGAGCAGTTCTACCTGCTCTGGCCGGTGGCCGCCCTGCTGGCCCACCGCTGGCGGCGGGCGCGCGGCGTGCTCATCGTGGCCGGGGGCGGAGCGCTGGCCTCGACGCTGCTCATGGCCTGGCTGTCGGTACGCGGCGGGTACCCGGTCCCCAACGACCCGAGCCGGGTCTACTTCGGCACCGACACGCACGCCATGGGGCTGCTCGCCGGTGCCGCGCTGGCCTGCGTGTGGCAGACCTGGCAGCCGGACGGCGTGCGGCTGACCGAGCGTGGCCGGATCGCGCTGGAGGTCGCCGGACTGGTCGGCCTGAGCGGGGTGGTGGCGGCGTTCCTCGCCGTCGACGCCTACTCGACCGCGCTGTACCGGGGTGGGTTCCTGGTGCTTTCGGTGGGGACCGCGGCCCTGGTGGCGGCGATCAGCCAGCCCGAGACGCAGCTGTCCCGCCTGTTCGCCTGGGCGCCGCTGCGCTGGGTGGGGGAGCGCTCGTACGGGATCTACCTGTGGCACTGGCCGGTGTTCCTGGTCACCCGCCCCGGCCTCGACCTGCCGTGGGACGGTGGCTGGCTGCTGGCAGCGCGCATCGGGCTGGTCGTGGGGATCGCCGAGCTGTCCTACCGCTACGTCGAGATGCCGATCCGACGCGGTGCGCTGGCACGGGCGTGGCGGTCGTGGACGCAGCGCCCGGCGGCCGAGGCCCGGCGGCGGGGGATCGGTGCGGCGCTGGGCGCGGTCACCGCTGCCGTGCTGCTGGCGGCCACCGTGAGCGGCCTGGTGCACGCGCCGTCGGCGGACAGCAGCGCCCTGGCCCGCGAGCTGCAGCGGATCGGCTCCACGCTGCCGACCGGCGACCCGACGGACGGCCCGCCGGGCACCGCCCAGCCCACCCCGACGCCGACCAGCACCGCGCCGGCCGGGGCCGGTCCGGCGGCTCCCACCCCGGTGGCCCGCACCCTGATGGCCGCCCCTCCGGCCGTGCCGGTCGTCGTGCAGCCGGTCACCGCCGTGGGGGACTCGGTGCTGCTCGGCGCCGCACCCGCGATGCTGGCCCAGTTCCGGGCCGTGGTCATCGACGCCCACATCAGCCGCCAGCCGCGCGAGGTGTTCGACGAGGTGCGGGCCCTCAAGAAGGCGGGTCGGCTGGCGGCCGTGGTCGTCGTGCACGCCGGCACGAACGGCCTGGTCACCACCAAGGACCTCTCGGCGCTGCTCACCGACCTCAAGGACCGAGGTCGGGTGGTCCTGGTGAACACCGCCGCCGACCGCAGCTGGCGCGCCTACAGCGACCGCAGCTTCGCCCTGGTCGTGCCGCATTTCCCGAACGTGGTGCTGGTCGACTGGAACGCCCTGTCGGCGGGGCACCGGGACTGGTTCGTCTCGGACGGCGTCCACCTCACCAAGGACGGCGCCCGCGCCTACGCCGCCGCGATCGCCGCGGCCGTCACGGGCTGACCCGGCACTTGTCAGGGTGAGGACGGACTCACCGCCGTCCGTTCCGCGACGACGCGGCCCGGCCACAAGGGACGAGTGATCCGATTTCGGCCGGTCAGGCGGCAGGATGCCCCCATGACCGCCGTGCACTGGGCCGCCGGACTGGCCGGGCTCGTCACCATCGTGGGGACGACGTCCAGCGTGCTGCGCACCCTCGTCGTCCCACGCCAGCTCCGGTCCAAGCCGTCGGTGCTGGTGGCGCGCGCCGTGTCGGCGCCGTTCCGGCTGGTCGCCGACAGCCGTGGCTACGTCACTCGCGACCGCATCCTGGCCTGGACGGCGCCGGTGACGATCATCGTCCAGCTGAGCATGTGGCTGCTGATGTTCCTGGCCGGCTTCGGGCTGCTCGTCTACGCGGTGAGCGGCCTGGGGCTTGGCACGTCGCTGCGGGAGGCAGGGTCCAGCCTGTTCACGCTGGGCTTCGCCTCGACCGACCGCAGCCGGCTCACGGTGGTCGACTTCGTCGCAGCCATGGTCGGGCCGATCGTCATCGGCCTGCAGATCGGGTACCTGCCCTCCCTGTACGCGGCCTACAATCGGCGGGAGGCCGAGGTGACCATGCTCGACTCGCGGGCCGGCGAGCCCAACTGGGGGCCGGAGATCCTGGCCCGGCACGCCTCGATCGCCTCGTTGGCGAACCTCAACGACATGTACCGCGACTGGGAGCGCTGGGCGGCCGACGTGTCGGAGAGCCACTCCAACTACCCGGTGCTGATCTCGTTCCGGTCGCAGAAGCCGACCCGCAACTGGCTGGTCGGGCTGCTGTCGGTCATGGACTCGGCGGCCCTGCACCTGGCCTTCAACCCCTCGGTGCCGCAGGGGCAGCCGCGGCTGGCCCTGCGCATGGGTTTCGTCTGCGTCCGTGACCTGGCCCGCACCACCGGGCTCCGGTTCGACCCGGACCCGTCGCCGGACGACTCGATCGAGCTGACCTACGACCAGTTCCTGGTGGGGGTCGGCCGGCTCGAGGCCGCCGGGTACCCGATGGAGCGCACCCCCGAGGAGGCCTGGCCACACTTTCGGGGCTGGCGGGTGAACTACGAGGCGAACGTGTACCAGCTGGCCCGGGTGATCGACGCGGTCCCCGCGCCGTGGAGCGGCCGCCGGCGCGGTGCCGTCGCCGTCCTCGAGCCGACGTCCCCGGTGGACCGCCGGCCCGGCGAACGGCGCGATCCGGCCCCCGGTCGGGGAGACTAGCCGGACCGAGCGGACAGGAGGCCGGCGTGCCGGACGACGAGGAGCAGGACGGCGCAGCGATCGTCGAGCTGCCGGCGCACACCCGGCAGTGGATTGCGCTGTTCGTGCCCAGCGGTAGCGCCCCCGGGTGGCTGCGGGTGACGGAGGTCGAGCAGCGCGGGGCCGCCGCGCTGTCGGTCGTGGTGGCCATCGTGCTGCAGCTCGCGCTGCCGGACACGCTGACCTTCGGGCCGCACTGGCTGCTGCCGGCGCTCGAGGCGGTGCTGCTGGTGGCCCTGGTCGGCAGCCAGCGGGTCCTCGGCCACGCGGTCGCTTCCCGCCTGCGTCCGCTGGCGCTCACCCTGGCCGGGACGGTGGCCGCGGCGAACCTGACGTCGACCGGGCTGCTCGTGGTCACCCTGGTGAGCGGCACGGCGCTGAGCGCCCAGCAGCTGCTGTCGACCGGGCTGCTGGTCTGGGTCACCAACGTCATCGCGTTCGCGCTGATCTACTGGGAGCTGGACCGAGGCGGGCCGGTGTCCCGCGCGATGATGTCGGACAGCTACCCGGACTTCCTGTTCCCGCAGATGGCCACGCCGGGGGTGGCGGCCATGGACTGGGAGCCGCGGTACGTCGACTACGTGTACGTGTCGTTCACCAACGCTACGGCGTTCAGCCCGACCGACACGATGCCGCTGTCCCGCTGGGCGAAGGCCCTCATGCTGGTCCAGTCAGCGGTCGCGCTGGTCACCGTGGGGCTGGTCTTCGCGCGGGCGGTCAACATCCTGCACTGACGGCGCCTGGCAGGTCGCGGCCGGCTCCTCCCGGCGGCTGAGCCGGGCCTGCAGCGAGGTCACGGCGCGGGCCAGCCGTCGCCACAGCGCCACCACGGCGACCGTGCCCGCGACCAGCACGGCGGCTGCGACCCCTGCGGCGATCCACGGGTGCCGGGTGGCGAGCAGGACGACGACGGCGACCAGGCCGTCCTCGGTGGTGCTGGTGGCCACGGTGGTGACCGGCTCGGGGGAGGCGTTGACGGCCAGCCGGAACCCCGACTTGAGGCTGTGGCTCGCCAGCGCGGTGCCACCGCCGAGCACGGCCGCCCACCCCTGGCTGATGTCCCCAGCCTGTCCCGCGAGCAGGGCGCCCAGCCAGGCACCGACGGCCGGCCGGACGAGGGTGGAGACGCCGTCCCAGATGCTGTCCAGGTAGGGGATCTTGTCAACCACGAACTCGACGGCGAACAGCACGCCGGAGACGACCAGGACCGGGGTCGACTGCAGCGTCGCGGGGACCCCGTCGATCCCGCCGTACCGGCCGAGCAGCCCGGTGAGGAGCACGACCAGGTAGGCGTTGAGCCCGCTGGCCCAGCCGCCGGTGAAGACCAACGGGAGCGCTTCCACGGGCCCGACGCTATCGGCCACCGCCCGCTGCGGGTCGGCCGGACCGGTGTGGCAGGCTCGCCCGGTGAGCTCCATCACCAACGCGCTGAGCCACCTGCACGGCTGGCCCGCGTACCTGATCGTGGCCGCCCTGGTGTTCGTGGAGGATGCGTTGTTCGTCGGCTTCGTCGTCCCCGGGGAGACCGCGGCGGTGGTCGGCGGCTTCCTGGCCTACACCGGCCGCGTGCAGCTCGGGCCGATGATCGTGACCGTCGTCCTCGCGGCGATCGTCGGGGACAGTGTGGGGTTCGAGGTCGGCCGGCTCCTGGGACCGCGGCTGCTCGCGGTGGAGCGGCTGCAGCGGCACCAGCACCGGCTGGACAAGGCGCAGGACCTGCTGCGTCGCCGCGGCGGCCCGGCCGTCTTCCTGGGCCGCTTCGTGTCGTTCTTCCGCGCGGTGATGCCGGCGCTCGCGGGCACCTCGCGGATGCACTACCCGACCTTCCTGGCCTACAACGCGGCCGGCGGTCTGATCTGGGGCACCGGGTTCGTGCTGATCGGCTACCTGGCCGGCCACTCGTACGCGGCCGTCGCGAGCGTGGTCGGCAGGGACCTCGCGCTCGCGATCGGCGTGCTGGCCGCGATCGCCGTCGGGGTGGTCGTGCTCAGGAGGCGTCGGGCCGCGAGCGACTGACCCGCTCGGCAGCAATCTTGCGGTGCACCCGGACCGACTCGGGGGCGGCCGCGATCCGCTCGGAACGCCACTGGTCCACGAGCGGGTCGGCCAGCGGTGCCATCGGACCGGCGGCCCAGGAGAGCAGCAGGTCGGCCAGCGCCGGGTTGCGGGCCAGCACCGGGCCGTGCAGGTAGGTGCCGAGGGCGTGCCCGGCCAGCACCCCCTCGGTGCCGTGGTCGTCGTTGCCGAACCCGACCCGGACCCGGCCCAGCGGGACGGCGGAAGGGCCGAGGACGGTGCGACCGCCGTGGTTCTCGAACCCGGTGAGCACGGGCAGTCCGAGCTCGGCGGCCGGGTCGGTGACCAGCTCGCCGATGGCCCGCCAGGGGCCGGGGCTGGTCACCAGGTCGAAGACCTCGAGGCCGGCTACGGGCGCGCCGTCCGGCCCGGGGAACTCCCGGCCCAGCATCTGCATCCCCGCGCACACCGCGAGCAGGGGGGCGCCCCTGCCGACGGCGTCGGCGAGGGCGCCGTCGGCGCGCATCATGGCGGTGGCGGCGACCTGCGCGGCGTCCTCGGCGCCACCGATCAGGTAGACGTCGCCCTGCCGGGGCAGCGGCTGGCCGGGGGCCACCGACACCGTCTCGACGGCCACCCCGTGCCGTCGGGCCCGTTGCGCGAGCACCAGCAGGTTGCCGTGGTCGCCGTAGGTGCCCAGCAGCGCGGGGTACACCTCGATGATCCGCAGGGCCGAGGGGCCGCTCACCGGCGGGCCTCCTGGCTCCACGGCGGGCTGGCCAGCAGGTCCTGCAGCGCGGTGTAGCTGGCCACGACGTCCACCGGGCCGGCGGGCAGCCCGGCCAGAGCGTCGTCCAGGCTCTCGGCCAGCCGCGGCCGGGCGCCGGCGGTCTCCAGCCGGATCGCCATGTCCAGCCGGCGCTCGCCGAACACCCGCACCTCCCGACCGGCCAGCGACTCGAACGGGACGTCGTACAGCCAGGACAGGTCCCGGCCGTCCGCGGCGCGCCCGTTGCTGGCGAAGACCAGGGGGCGCCCGCCGCCGGCGAGCATGTCCAGCACCTCCGACCAGCTGGCCGGGTTCTTGGCCAGCAGCAGCCGCACCTCGTGCTCGCCCCTGCGCACGGTGGAGAACCGCCCCTCGACGCCGCCGACCTTCGCCGCGGCGGCCAGCGCGGGCTCGGGGGCGACCCCCAGCTCGCCGGCGGCGACCACGGCCAGCGCGGCGTTGCCGAGGTTGGCCCGGCCCGGCAGCGACAGCTCGATCCGTCGCCGCACCCCGGACGGGTCGACCAGCTCGTCGCCGTCCACCCGCCAGTCCGGCTCGGGGCGGGCGAAGCCGCAGCCGGTGCACCACCAGTGGTCCCCGTCGCGGGACAGCAGCGCCCCGCAGGCCGGGCACAGCGTGGAGTCCAGGGCCCACCGGTACGGCGTGCCCACCCAGACGGCGCGCGGTGCGGCGGCCGCGGCGTAGGTGGTCAGCGGGTCGTCGCAGGTGGTGATCGCGACGGTCCCGGCCGGCGCCTGGGCGAGCATGCGCCGCCAGCTCTCGACCAGGTCGGCCACCCCTCCGTACCGGTCCAGCTGGTCCCGGCTCAGGTTGGTGAGCACCACGACCCGCGCGTCGGTCGCGGCCAGCGTCGCCGGCAGGTAGTACTCGTCGACCTCGAGCACGGCCGTGGGGGAGCGGTCGTCGAGCAGCGCCGTGGCGATGCCGGTGGTCATGTTGGAGCCGGTGGAGTTGTTGGCCACCGGCACCCTGCTGCGGACCGCATCGGTGAGGAACCTCGTGGTGGTGGTCTTGCCGTTGCTGCCGCTGACCAGGGCGCAGGTGCGCCCGGCGGCCAGCCGGCGGACGGCGTCCGGCGCCAGGCGCAGCAGCACCTGACCGCCGATCACGGTGCCGCTGCCCCGGCCCAGGGCGCGGGAGGTGACGGCCGCCGTCCGCGCAAGCGTGGCGGCCGCCCAGAAGGGCAGCACGAGGGTCGATCCTGCCATCTCCGCGCGGCGATGCCGGCAGCCAGGGCGCCCCTTGTGCTGCCACAATCGCGGGATGAGCGAACGACCGCCGCTGCCCCCGCTGGACATCGAGGTGGGCCGGGTGCTCGCCGTCGTGGCCCACCCGGACGACCTGGAGTACGGCGCCGCCGCGGCGGTGGCCGCCTGGACGGACGCCGGTCACGAGGTGGTCTACCTGCTGGCCAGCCGGGGCGAGGCCGGGATCGACGGGATGCCCCCGCAGGAGGCGGCCCGGGTGCGCACCGCCGAGCAGGTGGCCGGTGCCGCCGTCGTCGGGGTCTCGACCGTGGAGTTCCTGGACCACCCCGACGGCGTGATCGAGTACGGGCTGCCGCTGCGGCGGGACATCGTCGACGCGATCCGCCGGCACCGTCCGGACACCCTACTGCTGTTCAACCACACCGACACGTGGGGCCCCGGACGGCTGAACTCGCCGGACCACCGCAACGTGGGGCGGGCGGCGCTGGACGCGGTCGGGGACGCCGGGAACCGGTGGGTGTTCCCCGAGGCGGGGCCGCAGCCGCACGGCGGGGTACGGCACGCCGTGGTCACCGGTACGCCCACGCCGACGCACGCGATGGACGTCTCGGCGAGCGTCGACCGGGCCGTCGCGTCGCTGGCCGAGCACCGGGCCTACCTGGACGGGCTGGGCGACCACCCGATGGCCGACCCCGAGTTCGTGCGGGCCTGGCTGGAGACGGCCGCGGAGCGGCTGCCCGGCGCGCGGGCCGCGCTCAGCGTCGAGCTGTACAGCTTCTGAGCAGCGGCTACGGCACGCCCATGGTCGCGGCGTGCGTGCCGAGCAGGCCGTACGGCGCGAGCAGGTCCATGCCGTCGGGCGTGTTCAGGTAGCCGGCCCCGGAGCCGGCCACCCCGGTGTGCCCGTACTGCCACACCACCGTGTTCGTGGCCGGGTCGATCACGATGACCCGGTCGTTCCTGTCGTCGTTGACCATGACCATGCCGTTGGGCAGCGGCAGCGCGAGTGAGGGGTGCGACAGCCGCTTGGCTCCGGCGGGCTTGTACCGCCACAGCGGCCGGCCGGACCGGTCGAAGATCAGCACCTGGCCCGGCGTGGAGTAGTCGACGGTGAGGTACCGGCCCGCGCTGATCTCGTTGGTGTCGGACGGGTAGGCGACGTCGGGGACGTGCACCGACCAGCTCGACGTGCCGTCCAGGCCCAGCTCGGAGACGTACGCCCCGCCGATCTCGGTGACCAGGTAGTGGCCGTTGGCCATCGGGAAGGCACCGTTCGGGCTGCTGTAGCGGGTGGGTGGGGCGTGCCGACAGCTGCCCGGCAGGCCGTAGGACCGCTCCGCGGTGTGCGCTCCGGGGGCGACCAGCAGCACCCGGCAGTTCTTGATGTCGGCGATCAGCAGCTGCCCGTCCGGCAGCATCATCGCGTCGTCGGGGTTGTTCAGGTGGTTCGGTCCCGACCCGGGCGTGCCCGGGGTGCCGTAGCGGTAGACGATCCGGTGGGTCGCGATGTCGATGACCGAGACGACGTAGTCGTCCTCCTCGGTCGCGATGATCTCGCGGCCATCGGGGCTGAAGAACGCGTCGTCCGGGATCAGGAAGGTCTGCCCGGGGGCCAGGTCACCCGGCCGGGGGAACTGCCAGCGGAGCCGGCCCTGCGGGTCGACGATGATCACCCGGTTGTTCGCCTTGTCGGCGATGAGGATCGGCCCGGGCAGCACCGACGGGTCGGAGCCGGCGGCCAGGTGGCCAGGGCCGGTCGCGGCCGGCAGCCAGTCGGGAGAGCCGACCGAGGCGCCGGCCGCGGAACCGGTCGTGGTACCGGTTGAGGACGACGCCACGGGAGCCGGAGCCGGCTCGACCAGCCGCAGGGTGACGACCGACGCCAGGGTGGTCGGGGTCTCCCCGCCCAGCAGGTAGCCGACGCCGTCGACGACCGACGCGCCCGAGTCGGAGACCCCCTGCGGCAGCCGGCCGGCCGAGGTGACGGTGCGGTGCGCGGGGTCGAAGGCGAGCACGTCGGCGCTGCGCTGCTCGCCCTGGCCGGTGCGCCCACCGGCCAGGTAGATCCGGTCGCCGAGGGCCAGGGCGGAGGCGTGGGCGACCGGGTGCGGCAGGTGGGCGACCACCGTGGCGGCCCCGGTCGACACGTCGACCAGCTGGACGTCGTCCACCGTCGTGCCGTTGTGCTCACCGCCGAACACCCACAGCTGGTTGCCGCTGACCGCCACCGCGGGGTAGCGGACCGTCACGGGCAGGGTGGCCGTGACCGTGAAGTGCACGCCGTCCGTCGTGCGCAGCACGGCCGGCAGGTCGTGGCTGCCGTCGTACCCGCCGACCACGTACGCGGCGCCGTCCACGGTGGCTGCGGCCAGGTCAGCCCGCGGCTGGGGCAGCCGGCCGACCACGCTGCCGGTGCCCCCGGCGACGACCGACTGCACGGACGCCGTGGGCCCCGAGGTCCCGCCGCCGAAGACGAACCGGTGGCTCCCCACGGTCGACCCGCCGGCGTCGTGGCCGGCCTCGGCGAGCTGGCCCGGCTCGCTGGCCCGGCCGGTCACCGGGTTGACCGCGTAGACGCTCGCGGTGGAGTGGTTGGCCGCGTCGAGGCCCCCCGCGACGAGCAGCAGGTGGCCGTCCGGCTGGACGACGGAGCGGGACACGGCCGCGGGCAGCTGCCAGTCGGCCGTGGCCACCTGCAGGACGAGCGGCCGGGCCGCCGTCGTGGCCGCCGGCCGGCTGGCTGACCGGCTTCCGGTCGTCGTCGGCGTCGAGGACCCGGCGCACGAGGTGAGCAGCAGCGCCGCGCCGACTGCGAGAGCGGGGCCGGCGGGGCGGAGGGAGGGCACGCGCACGAGCCAAGAGTGTCGCCGTCGGCGGGTCAAGGCCAGGTAAACCGGCGACCTCACCGGCGCGTCGCCCTGCAGGGCGACCGCTCCGGCGCCGATACGTCCGGCATGAGCCTGTTGCGACCCGTCGGACCGGTGCTGGTCGCCGGCTGCCTGCCCCTCCTCGCCGGCTGTGGGGGGAACCCCGCCCAGCAGGTGGCGGACACCGTCGTGTCCCAGGTGTCGACGGCCCACCGGACCGAGGTCGTGGCGGCGCTGGCGGGGGATGCGCAGGCGCTGGCCGGCTACCAGGCGACGAACGGCACGCTGCCCGCCGGCCAGGCCGAGTTCGCGGCCATCCCGGGGGTGGAGCGGCCGGGGGTGAGCGTCACCTACACGGCATCCGGCAGTGGCTGGTGCCTCGTCGGGACCTCCACCGCCCAGCCGCCGTCCACCGTGGTGTGGACCCAGAACGGGCCGCAGCCGGCCGGGGTGACGCGCTGTCCCTGAGCAATTGGAAAGATCTTGGGAGAACCGCTTGCGCGGCGCCCCCAGGCCCGATAGACATCTCCCACGTCACCGGCGAAATCGGTGAGCGAGCAAGGGGAGACCCGAGCAACCGCAACGGCTGAGGAGACTCGGCTGGCGTGGGCGAAGCGCGAGCAGGTGACGTGCCGGACGGAGACCGGGGCACCACGCCGAAGGGGCAACCCGACGGCCTGCGGATGACGACGCAGCCGGTGCAGACGGACCGCGAGGCGCAGGCTGTGAAGCCGCGAAGCACCTGGGTGACCAGGAGCGACGCGAACCGGACGTCATGTCGGTGCCACGCACGGCTGGGCAACCGGTCGTCTGAGGCGAAAGCGGCCGCGACAAGGCCCCGCGAACTCATACTTCGCGGGGCCTTGTTGATGTTCTACCGGTTCGGGTGGGCGCGGTGTGGCAGCGACACGCCTCACCCGTCGGTGGAGTCGCCCCGCTCGTGCCGCTCGGACAGGAACCGCTCGAGCTCGGCGCCGAGCTCGTCGGCGGTCGGCAGCCGGGTGGACGGGTCGGCCAGCAGGTCACGGTGGTCGGACGTGAAGCTGTCGTACTGCTCCTCCAGGCCCT
Source organism: Actinomycetes bacterium (assembly GCA_038252405.1). GTDB lineage: Bacteria > Actinomycetota > Actinomycetes > Prado026 > Prado026 > DATCDE01. The sequence continues at coordinate 41,971 of JBBSAJ010000009.1, forward strand.
GGACCACAGCGGCGACCTCGGGCGACTGCGCCACCTGCGCGTCGATCTCCCCGCGGACCGTGTCAGCGGCCGTGCGCAGCACGTCGGTGGGCAGGGACAGCCCGCTGACCGCGGTCACGGACTCCAGCAGGACGGCGGCGGACAGCGGGTAGTCCAGCTGGGCCACGTAGTGCGGCACGTGAGCGGCAAAGCCGACGGCGTCCAGCCCGTGCTGGCCGAGCCGATACTCCAGCAGGTGCCCCACGCTCGCCGGGACGGTCACCGTGTTGACCCACGGCTGGAACCCGGAGACGAGCTGCTTGCGGGTCGCGTGGGCGGTGACCCCGACCGGCCGGGTGTGCGGCACCGCCATCGGGATCGCGTTCAGGCCGACCGTGAGCCTGACGTTCAGCTGCGCGACAACGCCGCGGACGGCGGCGATGAACCGCTCCCACTGGACGTCCGGCTCGGGACCGTCGAGCAGCAGGAACGGGACGCCGACCGAGTCCCACACCAGCCGGACCACCAGCTGGGGCTCCTCGTAGTGCTCCCAGTGGTCCTCTACGAACAGCATGGGCGGACGCCGGGAGCGGTAGTCGATCAGCTGGTCCACGTCGAAGGTGGCGACCACCCGGTGGTCCAGCGTCGCGAGCAGGTGCTCCCGGACCAGCCGAACCGCGCCCCCGGCGTCGATGAAGCCGCTGAGGGCCTGGACCAGGACCGGCCGGTCCAGCTCGGGTCGGTCCGGCTCGAGTCGGTACAGCTCTGCTGGTGCCATGTCGGCCATCCAACCAGCAGCGGCGGACCGATGGCGGCGCCGGCCGAGCACCGCTCAGCCGGCCCGTGCCGGTCTCAGCTCGCCCAGGCGAGCAGGCCGGCGTTGAGCGCCGGGTCTCGCAGCTGGCGCATCGCCTCCCGCTCCAGCTGACGCACCCGTTCCCTGGACAGCCCGAGCACCTCGCCGATCTCGGACATGGTCCGCGCCTTGCCGTCGGTCAGCCCGTAGCGCAGCCGCACGATGGTGGCCTCCCGCTCCGGCAGCCGCTCGATGGCGCGGGACAGCTCGGCCAGCATCTGCTGGCTCTCCAGTGCCGCAGTCGGCGGGGTGTCGTCGCCGGGGACGACCAGGTCGGCCAGCGCGGTGTCCCCGTCGTCCCCGACCGGGGTGTCCAGGCTGACCGTCTCGCGACCGACCCGGCGCAGCTCCTCGACCCGGGTCACCTCGTGGCCGGTGGCCTCGGCGATCTCCTCGACCGTCGGGGTGCGGCCGAGCGACTGCAGCAGCTCGCGCTCGGCCCGGCCCACCTTGGCGACCTCGGTGGCGATGTGCACGGGCAGCCGGATGGTGCGCCCGTTCTCGGGCAGCCCGCGACCGATGGCCTGCCGGACCCACCAGGTCGCGTACGTCGAGAACTTGTAGCCCTTGCGGTAGTCGAACTTCTCCACGGCGCGGATCAGACCCAGGTTGCCCTCCTGGACGATGTCCAGGAACGGCACCCCGCTGTGCCCGTACCTCTTGGCGATCGAGACCACCAGCCGGAGGTTGGCCCGGACCATGCGGTTCTTCGCGGCGTCGCCGTCGACGACCAGCAGGTCGAGCTCGGCCCGGCGCTTGGCGGTGGCCTTGATCTCGCCGGCCGCGGCCTGCCGGAGCAGCTCGGCCGCGTAGACGCCGACCTCGATCCGCTGGGCCAGCTCGACCTCCTCCTCGGCGGAGAGCAGGGGAGTGCGGCCGATGCCGTCCAGGTAGACGCGGACGAGGTCAGCGGTGGGGGCGGGTTCGTCGAGGTCGCTGGTGGAGACGGCGGTCGGGGCGTCGAGGGTCGACATCGCGGGAAGGACCCCTCCTCACGGGGTAGTCGTGCTGTGCTCGGTGAAACGCCACGACCCCGCGAAACGTTCCGTCCGACCCCTCGCTCAGTGATCTTCTTAGCGCTCTCTCAGGTCCGGGTTGCTCCCGTGGTGGGGACCGACCGCCCGTGGAACTGGTCCATCGAGGCGTGCACACCCAGCGTGTGGGCGATCGCGTCGAACCAGCGGGGCGGCAGCAGCTGCGCGGCGAAGGCGGCCCGCGCGAGCGGCGGCAGGATCACCCGCGGCTGGTTGCGCTCGACCGCGCTGATCACCCGTTCGGCGACCCGCTCCTCGCTGAGGATGGGCAGCAGCCATGGCAGCCGGGTGCTGGCCCCCTCGAACATGCCGGTGTCGATGAAGAACGGCAGCACCACGGTGGTCTGCAGCTTCGGTGCGGTGCGGGCCAGCTCCACCCGCAGCGACTCGGCGAAGCCGTACGCCGCGTGCTTGCTGGCGGCGTAGTCGACCAGCCGCGGGACTCCCATCGCGGCGGCTATCGACGCGATGGTCACGATGTGTCCGCGGGAGCGGGCCACCATGCCCGGGAGCACCGCCCGGGTGCACCAGAACGGGGCCAACGCGTTGACCGCCATGACCCGCTCGATCTGCTCGTCCGTGAGGTCGAGCAGGTCGGCCCCGGCCACCACGCCGGCGTTGTTGACCAGGACGTCGACGCCGCCGTGCCGCCGTTCGGCCGTGGCCGCGGCCGCGGCGACCGCCCGCCGGTCCGTGACGTCGACCACCTGGACGGTCGCGGCCGGCCCGGCCCGTCCGGAGTCGTCGACCAGCCGGTCCAGTCCGGCCGGGTCGAGGTCCCAGCCCTCGACCCGGGCGCCGCGCTCGGCGGCGAGCAGCGCCATCCGGCGCCCGATCCCCGACGCGGCCCCGGTGACCAGCACGACTCGGTCTCTCAGCTCGGACATCGGGGCTGCCTCCTGGGTGGTGGGTCCGGCGGGTCAGGCGGGTCAGGCGGGTCAGGCGGTCGGGCCGAGCTCGTCGTCGAGCCGCTGCGGCCAGTCCGGGTGGGCCAGCTCGGCTTCGACGAGCAGCTCCCCGGGGTGGTCGTTGGCCAGCTCGACGGCCCGCACCAGCCCGGACAGCTCCCCGCCGGCGGCCAGCACGACCGCGGCGACGATGCGCTCGGGGTCGGGGTCGTCGGCCCGGAGCCGGGACAAGATGTCGTCCACCAGCTGGAACTCGCCGGGGAAGTCCTGCTGCACCCGGTGCTCCACCCGTGGGGTGAGGCCGGTCCGGTGCATCGGCTGCTCGGTGCTCATGAGGACCCCCCGGGGGTGGTGGTGCCGAGGGCAGCCGCGACGACGTCGCGGGCCTCGGCCTGGATCCGGGCCAGGTGCTCGGGTCCGGTGAAGCTCTCCGCGTAGATCTTGTAGACGTCCTCGGTGCCCGAGGGACGGGCCGCGAACCAGCCGGACGCCGTGGTGACCTTCAGGCCGCCGAGTGCGGCCCCGTTACCGGGCGCCACGGTGAGCTTGGCCTCGATCGGCTCCCCGGCGAGCATCGTGGCGCTGACCTGCTCGGGGGACAGCCGGGCGAGGACGGCCTTCTGCTCCCGGGTGGCCGGCGCGTCCACCCGTGCGTACGACGGGTCGCCGTTGGCCCGGGTGAGCCGGCGGTAGTGCTCGCTGGGCGACCCGCCGGTCACCGCGATGATCTCGGCGGCGAGCAGGTCGAGCAGGATGCCGTCCTTGTCCGTCGTCCAGACCCGGCCGTCCCTGCGCAGGAAGCTGGCCCCGGCGGACTCCTCGCCGCCGAACGCCACCGAGCCGTCCAGCAGCCCCGGCACGAACCACTTGAAGCCCACGGGGACCTCGACCAGGGTCCGGCCGAGCCCACCGACCACCCGGTCGATCATGGACGACGACACGAGCGTCTTGCCGATCGCGGCGCCGGCCGGCCAGCCGTCCCGGTGTCCGAGCAGGTACTCGATGGCCACCGCGAGGAAGTGGTTGGGGTTCATCAGGCCGGCGTCCGGGGTGACGATGCCGTGCCGATCGGCGTCGGCGTCGTTCCCGGTGGCGACGGCGTACTCGGTGCGGCGCTCGATGAGCGAGGCCATGGCATAGGGCGAGGAGCAGTCCATCCGGATCTTGCCGTCCCAGTCCAGGGTCATGAACCGGAACGTGGGGTCGACCAGCGGGTTGACGACGGTGAGGTCGAGACCGAGCCGGTCCGCGATGGCCGCCCAGTAGGCGACGCTGGCGCCGCCGAGGGGGTCGGCACCGATCCGCACGCCGGCCCGGCGGATCGCCTCGACGTCGATCACGGTCGGCAGCGCCTCGACGTAGCGGCCCAGGAAGTCGTACCGGGCCGTGGTGTCGGCCGCCCTGGCCCGCTCGGAGGTGACCCGGCGGACCTGGGCCAGGCCGTCCGCGAGATGCGCGTTGGCGCGGTCCTGGATCCAGCCGGTGACGTCGCTGTCCGCGGGGCCGCCGTGCGGTGGGTTGTACTTGAAGCCGCCGTCCCGTGGCGGGTTGTGCGAGGGGGTGACGACGATGCCGTCGGCCCGGTGCGCGGGACCGGACGTGTTGTGCTCGAGGATCGCCAGGGACACCGCGGGGGTCGGGGTGTAGCCGTCGTCGGTGTCCAGCAGCACCGTGACGCCGTTGGCGGCGAGCACCTCCAGCGCGGTCGCGGTCGCCGGCTCGGACAGCGCGTGGGTGTCCTTGCCCAGGAACAGCGGGCCGTCGACGCCTTGAGCGGCGCGGTACTCGCAGATCGCCTGGGTGGTGGCGGCGATGTGGTCGTCGTTGAAGGCGGCGTCCAGCGAGCTGCCGCGGTGTCCCGAGGTGCCGAAGGCGACCCGCTGCGCCGCGACGCCGGGATCGGGGTGCTCGGTGTAGTACGCGGTGACCAGACGGGCGACGTCGACCAGGTCGGCGGCGGTGGCGGGCCGACCGGCCCGGGGATCAACACTCATCCGGTCATCCTGGGTGGGTGCGCGCCCGGATGTCCACGCCCCCCTCCCGCATGAAGGTGCCCTTCTGTGCGTGTGCTCGCACAAGTACGCCCTTCATGGACGCCGGGGGTGCCGCGCTGCTCGTCGTCCCCGACGGCTTCGCCGACAGTGAAAGGCGTGTTGCTGCGACGATGCGCCCAGAAGGTGCCCTTCATGCGGTCAGCTGGGCCGGGTCGTGGCATGGATGTCCATGACCGCGTGCAGCAGGTCGACGGCCTCGTCGTGCGGACGCTGGAACGAGTTGCGCCCCATGATCGTCCCGAAGCCGCCGCCCAGGGCGGTCTGCCGGTTCTCCTCGAGCACCTGCTCGGTGCCCTTGGCGGCGCCGCCGGAGAAGATGACGATGCGGCGTCCGGCGAAGGCGGACTGGACGACGTGTCGGACCCGGTCGGCGAGGGTGTCGAGGGGGACGCCGGCGGCCTCCAGCGCGGTGCGCGCGGCGTCGGACTCGATGTGCGCGGCCGGCGGCTTCACCTTGATGATGTGGGCGCCGAGCTGCGCGGCGATCTGGGCGGCGTAGGCGACGACGTCGACAGCGGTCTGGCCCTCCTTGGACACACCGGAGCCGCGCGGGTAGGACCACACGACGACGACCAGCCCGGCGGCCTTGGCCTCGGCGGCGACGGCACGCAGCTCCTCGTACATCGCGTTCCGCCCGGCCGACCCCGGGTAGATGGTGAAGCCGACCGCGCTCGCACCCAGTCTCAGCGCGTCGGCGACGCTGGCGTTCAGGGCCGGCACCGGGTCGGGGCCGGAGTACAGCGAGTCGGAGTTGTTCAGCTTGAGGATCAGCGGCAGCTGGCCGGCGTACTCCGCGGCGGCCGCCTCGATCGACCCGAGCGGCGCCGCGTGGGCGTTGCAGCCGGCGTCCAAGGCCAGCTGGAAGTGGTAGCGCGGGTCGTAGCCGGCCGGGTTGGGCGCGAAGCTGCGACCGGGACCGTGCTCGAACCCCTGGTCGACCGGGAGGATGACCAGTTTGCCGGTGCCGCCGAGCCGGCCGTGGCTCAGGATGCGGTGCAGGTTGGCCAGGGTCCCCGGCGTGTTGCCGTCGTACCAGGACAGGATCTCGCGGACGCGGTCGGTGGTCATGTCTCTCAGCATCGGCCGCCGACGCCGCCCGGGCATGAGGCCAATGTCCCTACGGCCGTGGCGAAGGACGGCCGTCGCGTGGTAGTCCGGTGGGAGTGCCCGTGCACCGACCCGATGGAGGATGCCGATGAGCCCCAGCCTCCCCCCGCCGGCTCAGGGCCGTGACGACCTCGGCCACCTGATCCTGCTCGCCGCCGCCGACGTGGCGGCGATGCCCTGGGAGCCGCTGCGCGGGCTCGCGGGGGTGCACCACAAGGTGGTGTGGCAGTCCGGGGACACCGTGCTCGGCTTCATCCGGGTGGACCCGGGGGCGGTGAAGCCCGAGCACAGCCATCACGGCGCCCACCACCACATCCTGATCACCCAGGGCTCGGCGACCATGCTGGGTCGGCCGTTCACCGCGGGGGCGTACCTGTACATCCCGCCGGGCACCCTGCACGAGGTGGCCGACGTCGGGCCCGAGGGCTGCACCTTCTTCTACACCTACCGCCCGGTGGAGATCGCCACAGCCAAGCCCCCCCGTCCCGCATGAAGGGCACCTTCTGTGCGCACTGCCGCACAAACCCACCCTTCACGGACGCCGTCAACCCGCGACCCGCCGTCCGATGAAGGGTAGGAAGGTTCGGCCACGCGCACAGAAGGTGCCCTTCATGCGGGTGGGTCAGGCGGGGAGGGTGGCCAGGACGAGGCAGTCCAGCGCGTGCCGCTCACCGGTGTCGCTGCTGACCGCGCGGGTCACCGTCTCGGCCCGCACCACCTCCAGCGGTCCACCGTGGAGGTCCTCGACGACGTCGTCGGCCGTGTAGAGCGCGGCCGGGTCCTGCGGACCGCCGACGCCCTCGGTGAGGTTGCGGCTGTCGTGCGCGATGACCAGCAGGTGCCCGCCGGGGGCCACCCCGCGAGCCGCCGCCCGCAGCACGGGTCGCCGCTCGTCCGCGGCCACCTGCAGGTAGACGACCAGCACCAGGTCGAACGCCTGGGCCGGCGGCTGGTAGGACAGCAGGTCGGCCTGCACCACGTGCAGCCGGTCGGCCGCCAGCTCGCCGAGCCGCTCCCCGGCGATCCGCTGGGCCCGCGCGAGGGCCACCCGGGAGAAGTCCACCGCGGTGGACGCCCAGCCCTGCTCGGCCAGCCAGATGGCGTTGCGCCCCTCGCCGGCTGCCAGGTCGAGCGCCCGTCCCGGCGTCAGCCGCGCGGCGACCTGCTCGACGAACACGTTCGGCCCGGCCGACCACACCAGGTCGCGCTCGGCGTAGCGGGCATCCCAGGTGGTGCTGTCCACGGTGGCTCCCTTCGCTGTCGGCCCCCGATGGCCGCGGCACGCTCGACGATATCCGCGGCGTCGGCCCCGCGGGTGGCCCGCTGCCCTAGGGTCACCTGGACGACCGCAGAGGAGCAGCCGTGGCCAAGCCCTCGATCCGCCCGCAGGTCTGGCGGCCCCCGCCCGCGCCCGCCATGAACGGCGCGTACGCGCCCAACCGGCTGCTGGCCGGGCTGGAGCGCCTCGAGGTGCCCGGCAGCGGACCCGAGGACGTCGCCGTCGACCACGCCGGCGCCGTCTACACGGGCACCGCGGACGGCACGATCCTGCGGCTGTCCGCGGACGGGCGCCGGATCGAGCGGGTGGCCACCACCGGGGGCCGTCCGCTTGGCATCGAGGTGGACCCGGACGGCCGGCTGGTCGTCTGCGACGCCGAGCGCGGGCTGCTGCGGCTGGACCCGCGCACCGAGGTCGTCGAGACGCTGCTCGACGCGGCCGCCGGCGTCCGGCTGGCCAACAACGCGGCCATCGGCTCCGACGGCTCCATCTACTTCAGCGACTCGTCCCAGCGGTTCGCGCTCGAGCACTACAAGGCCGACCTGATCGAGCACAGCGGCACCGGCCGGCTGCTGCGACGCCACCCGGACGGCGAGGTCGAGACGCTGCTCACCGGCCTGCAGTTCGCCAACGGGGTGGCCCTGGCGCCGGACGAGTCCTTCGTCCTGGTCGCCGAGACCGGCGGCTACCGGGTCCGCCGGTACTGGCTGAGCGGCCAGCGGGCAGGGACCGACGACGTTTTGGTGGACAACCTGCCGGGCCTGCCGGACAACCTGTCCACCGGCCCCAGCGGGGTGTTCTGGCTGGCCATGCCGTCGACCCGCAACGCCACGTTGGACTGGCTGCTGCCCCGGCCCGGGGTGTTGCGCAGGGCCGTGTGGGCGCTGCCGGACGCCGTCCAGCCGGACGCGGCCCGGGTCACCTTCGTCCTCGGCCTGGCCGCCGACGGCACGGTCGTGCACAACCTCCAGGACGACGGTCAGCGCTACCACTACGTGACGGGTGTCCGGGAGCACGACGGTTGGCTGTACCTCGGCAGCCTGGTCGAGGCGGCGGTCGCGAGGGTCCGGCTCCCGGGAGCCGGGGCATGAGGCTGCTGCTGCTGGGGGTCCGCGGCTCGGTGCCCGCCCCCGGAGCCGACTTCGTGCGGTACGGCGGGCAGACCTCCTGTGTCGCCATCACCGCGGACGGCGCCGACGCGCCCACGCTGGTCCTGGACGCCGGGACCGGGCTGCGTGCCCTCACCGCCCGGCTCGGCGGGGCGCCCTACCGGGGGGCGATCTTGCTGAGCCACCTGCACTGGGACCACCTGTGGGGGCTGCCGTTCTTCGCCGCGGGCGACCGCGAGGGAGCCGCCGTCGACCTCTACCTGCCGGCGCAGGACGGCGTCTCGGCCCGTGACCTGCTGGCCCGCCCGATGGGCCCGCCGATCTTCCCGATCACCCCGGAGGGGCTGCTCGGCCGGTGGGCGTTCCACGGGCTGGAACCCGGCCGGCACGAGATCGCCGGGTTCACGGTGACCGCCGCCGAGATCGAGCACAAGGGCGGCCGGGCCTATGGCTACCGGGTCGAGGACCGTTCCGGATCGGTGGCGTACCTGCCCGACCACTCGCCCTCCGCTGGGGTGTCGGCGCAGACCCGGGCCGTGCTGGACGGCGTGGACGTGCTGCTGCACGACGCGCAGTTCCTGACCCCCGAGCGGGCGGTGGCCGACCTGTACGGGCACGCCACGGTCGAGGATGCGGTCGCCCTCGCCCAGCAGGCCGCCGTAGGACGGCTGGTGCTGTTCCACCACAGCCCGACCCGCACCGACGACCAGCTGGACGCGATCGGGGCCGGGCTCGACCAGGCGGTGCCGACGTCGGTGGCCAGGGAGGGCGACGAGATCACGGTCGGACGGCCCTAGCCGCGGCCCGGCCGGCCGGAAGACTGGCGTCATGACCGCAGCAACGGCGGGTGTCGTGGTGCTGCTGGTCGTCCTGAACCTGGCCACCAACGTCTGGTGGCCCAGGGCCTACCTGGCGGTGTGCATCGTGGGCGCCGCCGCGCTCCTCGCGATCGGCCGGCTCGCGGGGTTGACCTGGACCGACATGGGGCTGGGCCGGGCGGCGGTGCTGGCCGGGGTGCTGTGGGGGCTCGGCGCGGTGGCCGTGGTGGGTGTGGGGTACCTCGCCGTGGGCGCCGTGCCGGCCGGTCGCCGGCTCCTGCACGACGACCGGGCTCCCGAGGCGTGGCGCCCGCTGTTCTACCGGGCCGTGCTGCACGTCCCGCTGGGCACGGTGCTGCTCGAGGAGGTGGCTTTCCGCGGCGTCCTGCTCGGGCTGGTCGCGAAGGAGCACGGCATGGTCGTCGCGGTAGCTGTGTCCTCGGCGCTGTTCGGGCTGTGGCACGTGCTGCCGACGCTCGAGGCCGTGCGCTCGTCGACCGTCGTGGCGACGGCGATGGGTGGCCGGGGACCACTGCGTGCGGTCCTCGCCGCGGTGGCCTTCACCGCTGCCGCCGGCGTCCTGTTCAGCTCGCTGCGGGTGGTCAGCGGCAGCCTGCTGGCCCCGGCGGGGCTGCACGTGGCCACCAACTCCGGCGGGTACCTGGCCGGTTTCCTGGTGCGTCCGCGCGCCCGCTGACGCGCCAGCCGACCACAATCGTCGGGTGGTCACTCTCGCGCTCACCGACGAGGACCGGCGCCGCGACCTGGTCCGGATGAAGTCCATCGCGACCGGCCTGCTGCTGCTGGCCGCTGTCGTCTACCTGGTTGCGAACTCGGCGGTCAACGCGGGCGCCCCCGGCTGGGTCGGGTACGTCCGGGCGGCCGCCGAGGCCGGGATGGTCGGCGGGCTGGCCGACTGGTTCGCGGTGACCGCACTGTTCCGCCGGCCGCTCGGGCTGCCGATCCCGCACACGGCGATCATCCCCACCCGCAAGGACGACCTCGGCCGCGGGCTGTCGGACTTCGTCGGCTCCAACTTCCTGTCCGAACAGGTCGTGCGCGACCGGATCACCGCGGTGGGTCCGGCCGGCCGGGCCGGTGGCTGGCTGGCGCAGCGGGGCAACGCCGAGCGGGTGACCGCTGAGGTGGCCGCCGTCGTCCAGGGGGCCATCGGGGTGCTCCGGGACGACGACGTGCGCGCGGTGCTCGAGCATGCCGTCGTCCGGCGGCTGGTCGCCGCGCCGGTGGGGCCGCCGCTGGGCCGGCTGCTGGCCCGGGTGGTGGCCGACGGGGCGCACGTGGGTCTGGTCGACCTGGTCGTGGACAACACCAACGTCTGGCTGGCCGCGAACCGGGCCATGGTGGTCGACGTCATCGCCAAGCAGGCGCCGCCCTGGTCGCCCCGCTTCGTCGACGAGCGGGTGGCCGAGCGGCTCTACGCCGAGCTGGTGCGGGTGGCGGCGGAGGTCCGCGACGACCACGCGCACCCGCTGCGCGGCTCGCTCGATGGATTCCTGCTGCAGTTCGCCGCGGACCTGCGGGAGGACCCCGCGGTCATGGCCAGAGCCGAGGGTCTCAAGCAGCAGCTGCTCGACCACCCCGACGTCCGCCGGGCCTTCGGCGGCCTGTGGACGACGGTCCGCACGATGATCGTGGAGGCCGTCGAGGACCCGGACAGCGAGCTGCGTCGGCGGGCCACCGCTGCGCTGGCCGAGTTCGGCCGCCGGCTGGCGGGGGAGCCCGAGCTGCGGTCGAAGGTCGACGGCTGGGTCATCGCCGCCGTCGTCCACCTGGTGACGAACTACCGCGACGAGCTCACCACGACCATTACCGACACCATCGACCGGTGGGACGGCAAGGAGACGGCCCGCAAGGTCGAGCTCGCGGTGGGGCGGGACCTGCAGTTCATCCGGCTGAACGGCGCTGTCGTGGGCGCGTTGGCCGGGCTGGCGATCTACACGGTCACCCAGCTGCTCTAGCCCGCTGGCTCCAGTCCGTCCTTGTGACGCCGTTCACAAGGACCAATGACCCTTTCTGCACAGGCAGCATCGGACCTAGCGTGTTCAGCGTGCAGGAGATGCAGAACAGGCAGGAGCGGGCGCCGCGGGGCCTGCTCACGGCCGACGAGGTTCAGCAGCTCCTCGACATCGACCGCTCCACCATCTACCGGATGGCCGGCGACGGCCGGCTGCCGGCCGTGAAGATCGGCCGTCAGTGGCGGTTCCCGGCCGACCGGATCGCCGCGCTGCTCGAAGTCGGCACCCAAGCCCCGGCCGCGAACCCCGCGTTCGACACGACCTCGTCGCAGCCCCTGAGCCCGCCGCTGTCGGCCGAGCTCGCTGAGTCGGTGCTGGACGTGGCCGCCGGTGCGCTGGACGTGATGATGGTCGTCACGGACATGACGGGGCGGCCGGTGACGAATGTGGTCAACCCGTGCGCCCGATTCGTCCACGAGTCCAGCGACCCCGCGACCCTGGCTGTGTGTATCGAGGAGTGGCGGCAGCTGGCTGACGACGTCCACTTCGAGTCCCGGTTCCGCCTCGGCCGCCTCGGTTTCGAGTGCGCCCGGGCGTTCATCCGGGTCGGCTCGGAGCTGGTCGGCATGGTGCTGGCCGGCGGTGTGGCCCCGGTCGGTGATGAATCCGGCGACCTGTTCCAGCTCGACCCCGGACGGCGCCAGCAGGTGCTGTCCACGCTACCCAAAGTGGCTGCGGCACTGTCTCGCGTTGCCACCCCGACGAAGGACCTAAGGAGCGCAGGATGAAGCGACTGCTCGTGCTCGGCGGTGGAACCGCAGGCACGATGGCCGTGAACAAGCTGCGGCCGCGGCTGGCCCGCGACGAGTGGCAAATCACTGTTGTCGACCCGAGTGACACGCACTACTACCAGCCCGGTTACCTGTTCGTCCCGTTCGGCATCTACCAGCCCGAGGAGATCGTGAAGCCGCGCAAGCGCTTCATCCCCGAGGGCGTCGACCTGGTCCAGGCCGAGGTCGACAAGGTCCTGCCGGAGGACAACAAGGTCCTGCTCGTCGGTGGCCAGGAGCTGCCGTACGACTACTTGATCATCGCCAGCGGCACCACGCCGCGGCCGGACCAGACCCCCGGTATGGCCGATGACATGGGCGGCAGCGTCCACGAGTTCTTCAGCTACGAGGGCGCCAAGCGGCTGGCCGAGAAGCTGAAGACCTGGGAGGGCGGCAAGCTGGTCGTCCACCTGACCGAGATGCCGATCAAGTGCCCGGTCGCCCCGCTGGAGTTCAGCTTCCTGGCCGAGGCCTTCTTCACCGAGAAGGGCATGCGGGACCAGGTCGAGATCACCTACGTGACCCCGCTCGAGGGCGCGTTCACCAAGCCGGTGGCGTCCAAGCACCTGGGCGGCATGTTCGACGAGCGCAAGATCCAGCTCGAGGCCGACTTCATGATCGAGTCGATCGACCCCGAGGCCAAGAAGCTGGTCTCGTTCGACGAGCGTGAGGTGCCCTACGACCTGCTGGTCACCATTCCGATCAACATGGGCGCCGACTTCGTGGCCCGGTCCGGCCTCGGCGACGACCTGAACTACGTCCCGGTGGACAAGGAGACGTTGCTCTCCAACGCCTACGACAACATCTTCGCGATTGGCGACGCGTCGAACATCCCGGCGTCCAAGGCCGGCTCGGTGGCGCACTTCTCGATGGACCTGTTCCCGGACAACTTCGTCAACCACATCAACGGCCGTCCGATGACCGAGAAGTTCGACGGGCACGCCAACTGCTTCATCGAGAGCGGGCACGGCAAGGGTCTGCTGATCGACTTCAACTATGAGACCGAGCCGCTCCCCGGCAAGTACCCGCTGCCCGGCGTCGGCCCCTTCAGCCTGCTGAAGGAGACCGAGATCAACCACTGGGGCAAGATGATGTTCCGCTGGATGTACTGGAACCTGCTGCTCCCCGGCAAGGAGCTCCCGCTGCCCGCCCTGATGTCGATGGCCGGGAAGCAGACGGAGGGCGAGTGATGACCGAGGTCGTCTCGGCCCCGTCGCTGGACCAGCGGCTCGACCTGCTCAGCGAGCAGGTCGGGGCCATCGCCGAAGAGCTGCGCCGGCAGCGCCAGAGCCGGGAGCAGTGGTCGGAGCTGGTCACCGACCTGACCCCGGTCACCAAGGGCGTCATGGACGTCGCCACCCGTGAGCTGGCGGACCTGAGCGAGGACGTCAGCCTCGAGGATGCCGTTCGGTTCCTCAAGACGACGGCCCGCGAGCTGCCCCGGCTCGAGGCTCTGATGGCGCAGCTGGACTCGATGAGCCAGCTGGTCAGCGAGGTCATGCCCCTGGTCGGACCGGGGGTGGGCAAGCTCACCGACGTGATGCAGCAGCTGGACGACAAGGGCTACTTCATGTTCGCCCAGGGCGGCATGGAGATCGCCGACAAGGTCGTCACGTCCTTCGACCACGACGACGTCGTGGCGCTGGGTGACAACGTCGTCCTGATCCTCAACACGGTCAGGGAGATGACCCAGCCTGAGGTGATGGGGATGCTCAAGCGCACCTTCGTCACCGTGCAGGAGGTCGAGGAGGCGCACGTCGAGCCCCCGTCCATGTTCGCGCTGATCAAGGAGATGCGCGACCCGCAGACTCGCCGCGGGCTGTCCCGCGTGGTGAGCATGCTCCGCACCGTCGGTGCCGAGCAGCCCGAATCGTCAACCCCAACCAGCTAGGAAGGTTCGAACCACCATGCCCGTGACCACGATGAACGGCCGGGAGATCCACGTCGACGACGAGGGCTTCCTCACCGCGTACGACGAGTGGGACGAGGACCTCGGCAAGGTCCTCGCCGCCAACATCGGCGTCGACATGACCGACGAGCACTGGAAGGTCATCAAGTTCCTGCGGGACGACTTCAAGGTGACCGGCGAGACCGCGACCACCCGCCGGGTGCAGTCCGTCGGCGGCTTCTCCACCAAGGACCAGTTCACGCTGTTCCCGAAGAAGCCGGCCAAGAAGATGTCCTACATCGCCGGGCTGCCCAAGCCGCACGGCTGCGTCTGACCACCGAGGACGGAGAAACAGACTATGAGTGCACCCATCGTCCCGAGTTTCGGCGACGACGAGGAGACCGACCGCAAGTTCGTCCTCATCTGCTCCAAGGGCAACCTGGACATGGCCTACCCGGCCCTCGTCTTGGCCAACGCCGCCCTGGGTGAGGGCATCGAGACCCACCTGTTCTTCACCTTCTGGGGCTTCGACATGATCACCAAGTCCCGGATGAACGACCTGAAGTTCACGCCCACCGGCAACACCGCAATGCACCTGCCGATCGGCGGGATCCGGATGCCGCAGGCACTGGCGCCGCTCCCCGGCGTCCAGGCGGTGGCGACGAAGATGCTCAAGGACCAGATCGCCGAGCTCGGTATCCCCGAGGTCCCGGAGTTCCTGGACCAGATCGTCGCGGCCGGTGGCCACCTGTGGGCCTGCCGGATGTCGGCGGACATGAACCACCTGACCGAGTCGGACCTGCGCGACGACGTCGAGGGCATCATCAACGCCTCGGACTTCATCGAGATGACCGACGGCGCCCAGCTGCTCTTCATCTGACCCCCGCCTGAACTTGTCAGGGTGAGGACGAGCTATAGCTCGTCCTCACCCTGACAACTGTGCGGGGGCGGGCGGCTGAGATAGTGAGCGCCATGCCCAACGTCCTCACTCGCTACCGGATCATGGCCTACGTCACCGGCGTCGGTCTGGTCCTGCTCGTCTGCGTCGCCATGCCGCTGAAGTACTTCGCCGACTCACCGGGCATGGTCCACGTCATCGGGATGCTGCACGGCTACCTCTACATCCTGTACATCATCGCGACGTTCGACCTCGGGTCCCGGCGGCGCTGGCCGCTGCTCAAGATGCTGCTCGTCATGCTGTCCGGCACGATCCCGTTCGCCGTCTTCTTCGTCGAGCACCGGATCGTCAAGGAGGAGCTCGCCCGGACTGGCAGCCCCGGCAGCGCCGCCTGAGCCGGTGGCTGCCTCCTTGCGGACGGCGGCCGCCCACATCCACACCGTGGCCGCGGCGAACAGCCACCACTGCAGCGCGTAGGTCAGGCTCTGCACCGACCAGTGGGTGGTCGTCGGCGGCAGCGGGGGAGGCACGGTGTCCAGCGCGGGTGTCGTGGGCGGCTGCTGGTCGGCGAGCAGCACCGAGCCGTCGTAGAGCCGGTACGGCCACCGGTTGACCAGGTCAGCGGTGGTGACCCGCTCCACCTGCCCGGCGGGCAGCACGCTGGTCATCCCGGCTGGCAGGGGGGTCTCCGAGGGCGCCAGGTAGCCGCGCACGGTCACCGGACCGGCCGGCGGTGCCGAGACGGTGACGTCCGGCTGTCCCTGCCCTGGCACCCAGCCGCGGACCACCGTGGCTGCCTGCCCCGCGGACGTCACGAGCGGGGTCACCACGTAGAAGCCGCCCTTGCCCTGCAGGTCGTGGCCTGGGGAGAGCAGCTGATGGGCCACGTCGTACCGGCCGGTCACGGTCACCGCGGCCCCGCGGTTGTCCGCCGTGACCAGGTTCTGCGCGCCCACCGCCACGGCCAGCGGCCGGGCCGTGCTCAGCGCTGGGGCGGTCGCCGGGGGGCCCGAGTCACGGGTGCGGGCCCGGTCCCACTGCCACCCGCCGAGCGTCACGAAGGCGGCGATAGCGAGCAGCGCCCCGACGTGGACGGCGAGCCAGCGGGGCTGCAGCAGGAACCGGTACATCGGGGACCACGGTACGTCCCACACCGCAGGTGACTGCGCAGTAACGTGCACAGCAGGACTGAGGAAGGGGCACCGTGGCCACTTCGGGGACCTCTGCGGTCGAGGTCCGCCTTTCGCGGGCCGTCGGTGGCTGTGCTGGACTCGCTGACCGGGCTCGGTGGCCAGCTCACCGCGCCGTACCCGGAGAAGCTGATCTACGACGTCGTTGGGCTTCCGGCGATCCGGGGTCAGGCGCTGGTCGACAACGTGGTCCAGCAGGCCGAGGAGCTGGAGGTCGCCAAGGACCACGTCGTGGTCCGCACCGAGCCCACGAGGGGACGGTCGCCCGGGTGCTGTCGTCCTCGGTGAAGGTGCTGACGCCGTTCGAGGTCGCCGCCATCCACGGCGCCGACCGGGCGGAGTCGGTGAACCTCTCCAACAACAAGACCGACGAGCACCAGGCGCTCGAGGTGCAGGACGTGGTCGCCGCCCTGGGCCTCACCGCAGACGTGGGCCCGTCCACCCGCTGGGGGCTCGAGCAGCGCAGTGGGCCCATCGATGTGGACAGCGGGATGCGAACCTCGCTGCCGCGAGTGTTCTCCGCCGGTGACATCACCGAGCACGATGGAAAGGTCCAGCTGCTCTTGATCGGGCTGGGCGAGGCGGCCACCGCGGTGACCAACGCGACGGCGGTCGTGCACCCCGGCGCGAAGCTGTTCCCCGGCCACTCCTCAGAGTTCCCCTGGCCGGGTCGCAAGCCCCCGACCCGCGTCTGTAAGACTCAGCTGCAGCAGGCGCGGCAGCTATGGAAAGGATCACCATGTCCGACTTCCAGCTCGACTACCCGGCAGGCACTCTTCCGTTGGCACTGGCCGAATCTGCCGAAGGGCCGGGCGGGCTCGACGTCTCGGCCCTGCTGAAGTCGACCGGCCAGGTGACGCTGGACCAGGGCTTCGTGAACACGGCGTCCTGCACCTCCGAGATCACCTACATCGACGGGGACGCCGGGATCCTGCGCTACCGCGGGTACCCGATCGATCAGCTGGCCGCCCACTCGACCTTTCAGGAGACGGCCTACCTGCTCATCTACGGCGAGCTCCCCACCGCCGAACAGCTCGCCGCCTTCCAGGCCCAGATCAGCCATCACACCCTGCTGCACGAGGACCTGCGCCGGTTCTTCGACGGCTTCCCGCGCGACGCGCACCCGATGGCCGTGCTGTCCTCGGCCGTGAGCGCGCTGTCGACCTTCTACCAGGACAGTCTCGACCCGTTCGATCAGGAGCACGTCGAGATCTCCACGGTCCGGCTGCTGGCCAAGGTGCCGACCATCGCGGCGTACGCCTACAAGAAGTCGGTCGGCCAGCCGTTCCTCTACCCGGACAACTCGCTGGGCGCGACCGAGAACTTCCTTCGGCTGGTCTTCGGGGTCCCGGCGGAGCAGTACGAGGTCGACCCGGTGATGGCCCGCACCCTGGACATGCTGTTCATCCTGCACGCCGACCACGAGCAGAACTGCTCGACCTCGACCGTGCGGATGGTCGGCTCCAGCCACGCGAACCTGTTCGCGTCGGTGTCCGCCGGCATCAATGCGCTGTTCGGCCCGCTGCACGGCGGGGCGAACCAGGCGGTGCTGGAGATGCTCAAGGGCATCCGCGACGAAGGCGGCGACGTGGCCAGCTTCGTCGAGCGGGTCAAGGCCCACGACGGCGGCGTCCGACTCATGGGCTTCGGACACCGCGTCTACCACAGCTACGACCCGCGGGCGGCGCTGGTGAAGCAGGCCGCGCACGAGCTGCTCGACCGGCCCGGCGCCGACGACCCCCTGCTGGACATCGCCATGCGCATGGAGGAGGTCGCGCTGGCCGACGACTACTTCCTCGAGCGCAAGCTCTACCCGAACGTCGACTTCTACACCGGGCTGATCTACCAGGCCATGGGCTTCCCGGAGAAGATGTTCACGGTGCTGTTCGCGCTCGGGCGGCTACCCGGCTGGATCGCGCAGTGGCGGGAAATGATCAACGACCCGGCCACCAAGATCGGTCGGCCGCGCCAGGTCTATGTCGGTCCCACGGAGCGCCCCTACCGGCCGATCGACCAGCGCTGAGGGACGGTCCTGGTCGTCCGTCAGCGGGCGAGGCGCTGCGCTAGCCAGGTGAGTGACAGCGGGTAGCGGTAGTCGATGCCGCCGTGTTTCGCGTCGAACAGCTCGAAGTGCACCCGTTCGTCGGGGACGCCGACGGCGCTGAGCTGGCCGCGGAACGCCTGGGCACCGACGTCCAGGAAGTACTCGTCCGACGTCCCTGCGTCGATCCAGATCGCGCGCATCGAGCGCAGCGCGTCGGCGTGGAGCGGGGCCATCCGGACCGGGTCGACGTCCAGCCAGCGCTGCCACAGCTCGGGGACCAGCTCGCCGGTGACCGGGTCGAACGGCAGCCGCGGGGTGCCGTCCGGGTCCGCGGAGAAGCAGGCGGCCACGCCGTAGATCCCGAGGATCGTCTGGTCGCCGGGGCTGGTGAAGGACGTGCGGGTGGTGAAGTCGGCCCACCAGCGGGCCGGGTCGCCGTCGTAGGCGCGCAGGGCGCGGACCACCTGGCCGAACTCGGGGACGTAGCACAGCTCGTACAGCGAGTCGCCCGCGTGCGTGGCCAGGGCGCCGAACAGGTCCGGCCGCAGCATGGGTGTGATCATCGCGCCGAAGCCGCCGCTCGACTTGCCGGTGATGGCGCGCGACTCGCGGTCCGGCAGGGTGCGGTACCGGGCGTCGACGAAGGGGACCACCTCGTCGCACAGGTAGGAGTGGTAGCGCCCGGTGCCGGGCGAGTCGACGAACTGCGAGCCGCCGTACGCCGTCCACGCGTCGACGTAGACGACGATGCACGGCGGCGCCTCGCCGCTGGCGAAGACGGCGTCCGCAGTCTCGATGAACGGCTGCCGGAACGGCATCCGGTTGCGCCACATCTGCAGGTGCCCGGTGTAGCCCTGGATGACGTACACGGTCGGGTACCGGACCTGCGGCGCGTCGTCGTAGCCGGGCGGCAGGTAGACCCACAAGGGCCGTTCGTGCGGGTCACCGAGCGGGTTGTCGGCCAGCAGGGCCGAGTCGATGACGAGCTCGTCGAGGCGGCCGGCCAGCGGTTGGAACCAAGGCAGCATGCCTGCGACCCTAGCCCTCGACGCTCGGCCGTCCGTAACGTCTGGTTCGTCGACGGCGGTGGCGCTCCCTACGATCAGGGCGTGGACGCCGACCACCCGTGGGACGAGATCACGCTCGCCGAGCTGCGGGAGCGACGCAGCGCCAAGTGGGGTCGCTACCCCGCAGATGTGCTGCCGGCCTGGGTGGCGGAGATGGACCTGCCACTGGCCGGGCCGGTGACGGCGGCCCTGGCGGACCTGGTCCGCAGGTCGGACACCGGCTACATGGACCCGTTCAGCGACCGGACGGCGCGGGCCTGGGCCGACTTTTCCACGCGCGCCTGGGGCCACCAGGTCGACCCGTCGTTGGCCCGTGTCGTGCCGGACGTCGTCCGCGGGCTGGAGACGGTGCTGGCGGTCACGGCACCGACCGGCGCGCCGGTCGTGGTGGACTCGCCCAGCTACCCGCCGTTCGTTGATGTGCTCGCCGTCACCGGCCGGCCCATGGTGCGGGTGGCCCTGGTCCGAGGGGCCGACCAGCGGTGGGTGCCGGACCTGGAGGCCGTCGAGGCCGCCTACGCGTCCGGGGCCCGGGTGCACCTGCTCTGCAACCCGCACAACCCCACCGGCACCGTGCTGCGCGTCGACGAGCTTCTGGCCCTCGCCGACCTGGCCGATCGCTACGGCGTGCTGGTGGTCGCCGACGAGATCCACGCTCCCCTCGTGCGCGAGGGCGTGCGGTTCAGCCCGTTCGCCTCGCTGGACCACCCGGTGGCCCGTCGGGCCGTCACCTTGGCGTCGGCGTCCAAGGCCTGGAACCTGGCCGGGCTGAAGTGTGCGCTGGTGCTCGGCGGCGCGGACGGGGGAGCCGATCTGCTCGCAGCTCTCCCGACGGAGCTGACCCTGGGTGCGTCGCTGTTCGGCCAGGTGGCCACGGAGGCGGCGCTGGAGTACGGAGGCCCCTGGCTGGCCGAGCTGCGCGGCTACCTGGACGTGGGCCTGGACCGGCTCGACGAGCTTCTCAGCGAGCACCTGCCAGACGTCCGCTGGACCCGCCCGGAGGGCACCTACCTGGCCTGGCTGGACTGCCGTGCCCTCGGGCTCGAGGGGGACGAGGAGGTCGACCCGGCCACCGCGTTCCTGCAGCGGGGGCGGGTGGCCCTCGGCGTCGGCACCGACTTCGGACCGCAGGGGGCGGGGCACGTGCGGCTGACCGCGGCGGTGCCGCACCCGTTGCTCGAGGAGGTCGTGCGTCGGATGGCGTCCGCGCTGCCCCACCGTCCCCGCTAGTCGGGGGCGCCGGGCCGCCGCAGCCGTTTGACCTCGGACCGCCGCTTCTTGCCGGCCATGCGCCTTTCGACGGAGGCCTTGCTGGCCCGGGTCGGTCGCCGTGCTCGTGGGGGAGGAGCGATCGCCGCGGCCAGCTCCTCGACCAGGCGACGCTCGGCCGCCTCGCGGTTGCGCAGCTGGGAGCGGTGCTCGGACGCCGTGACCGACAGCACGCCGTCCACCAGCCGCCCGGCCAGCCGGTCGAGCGCGCGCTGACGCAGCAGTGGGCTGAGCGCCCGCGAGTGCGCGACGTCGTACAGCAGCTCGACTCGCGAGTCGGTCGTGTTGACGCCCTGGCCGCCCGGGCCTGAGGACCGGGAGAAGCGCCAGGACAGCTCGGCCTCGGGGATGACGACCGAGCCGCGGACGCGCAGGTCGCTGGGCACGCGCCCAGTCTGCCGGGCCGGCCCCGGGTCGCGCTGGAGGGTCCTGTCAGACTCGGGGGGTGCCGGACCGGAGCTGGGACAGCTACGTCGCGCTGGGGGACTCGTTCACCGAGGGGCTGGACGACCCGAGCGGCGACGGCGGCTACCGGGGCTGGGCCGACCGGGTCGCCGAGTCGCTCGCGGACCAGCAGCCCGGGTTCCGGTACGCCAACCTGGCCGTGCGTGGGCGGCTGCTGGGCGACGTCCTCCGTGACCAGGTACCCGCGGCGGTCGAGATGCGGCCCGCGCTGGTCAGCCTGGTCGGCGGAGTCAACGACATCCTGCGGCCCCGGGTGGACCTGGCCCTGGTGGGCCTGCAGCTCGAGGACGCCGTCCGCCGGCTGCGCGAGTCGGGGGCGGAGGTGCTGCTGTTCGTCGGGGTGGACCCCTCCCGGCGATCCCGACTCATGCAGCGGCTGATGCCGCGCATCCACGCGCTGAACGAGATCGTCGAGACGACGGCATCGGTCTACGGGTGCCGGGTCGCCTCGCTGTGGCAGGCGGAGGTGTTCGACGACGAGCGGCTGTGGAGCCCGGACCGGCTGCATCTTTCGATCGAGGGTCACCGCCGGGTGGCTGGCGCCGTCCTGGAGTCGCTCGGCTACGGGGACGACGCGTGGCGCGCACCGCTGCCGGTGACCGGTGCGAACGGTCCGCCGTCGCGCGCCCAAGCGCTGCGCGAGGACGCCCGGTGGGTGCGCCAGCACTTCGGGCCGTGGCTGGCCCGGCGCGTCCAGGGCAAGTCGTCCGGTGACGGCATCAGCGCCAAGCGCCCCGACCTGACCCCGCTGTGACCCCAGCCCGGTCAGTCGATGCGGACGACGCCGTGGGGGGTGCTGAAGTGGACGGCGACCAGGCCGGGCTCCTCGTCGTCCACCCACTCGATCTGCTGGTCGTCCACGACCGAGCTGGTCGGACCACCGAGCCACAGCTCGACGGCGTCCTCGTCCCCGCACAGGTCCAGCCGGTCGATGGCGATGTCACGGTTGGCCCCGGCCGACGGGTGGTGCTCGGCGTCGGTGAGCCACTGGATGAAGAACGGCAGCTGCGGGTCGGCCAGCAGGCCCTTCACCCCGATCTGCCGCCAGCGCAGGTCGAAGCCGTCCGGCCGGTGCCGGTTGCCCTCGACCGCCGGCCGGCCGAGCCGCTGCTCCAGCAGGCTCAGGTCGTCGACCGCGACCACCCAGCCGAGCCAGCCGCCGCCGAGCTCGGCCCGCTTTCGCACGGCCTGCCCGAACGGGGCCCGGTCGGCCGCCGGGTGGTCGAGCGCGGCGACGACCTCGAGGTACGTCCCGTGGGCCAGCGGAAGCACGAAGTTGCGGGTGCCGAAGCGGGGGTGCAGGCCACCGTCGGTGAGCGGCGCCCCCAGCAGTGCCCCGATGCGCTGTACGACGTCCGCGAGGTGCTCGGGGCTGGTGGCGTACGAGACGTGATCGAGGCGCATACCCCGATCCTTCACCACCTTCCTGGAGCCGGTGCCCCCGGGGGTGCTCAGTGCACGGCCCGGACGGGGTACCGGCTGGACGACTGCACGCCGTCGAAGGCGACCTCCACGACCAGCTCGGGCTGAACCCGCACCAGGGACCGGTCCTGGTCGACCGCCCGGGCGGTGCCCTCCGGGTCGGGTGCGCCCAGGTGCAGGTTGGACAGCACCCCCGTGCGCCGGCCGTGTCCCCACTCGGCCGCGAGCACGACCAGGTCGAGCGTGTGCACCGGCTTCACCTTCACCCAGCCGGCGCCTCGCGGCCCAGCGCGTACGGCATGCTCAGCGACTTCGCCACCACGCCCTCGTGGCCGCGTGCCACCGCTGTCGCCAAGAACCGCTCGGCCTCCTCGGCCACCAGGTCGTCGCCGTCGACGTGCAGCGCGTCGGACGCCGACCCGGCGGACTGCGCGAGCATGGGTCGCAGCGGCTGCCCGGGACGCAGCCGGAACCGGGCCAGCCCGGCGCGGCCCTCGGCGAGCACGGCCGCGCACCCCGCTGCGCCGCTGAGGTAGGCCACCAGGACGGGCACGTCGCCAGGGCTGGCCCGGCGCAGCAGGTCGGCCACCAGCCCGACCTTGGCTGACCTCGACGCCGTGCCAGCGACCAGCTCTGACGTCTCGGCGACCGCTGCGAGCAGCATGCGCCGATTGTGTCGGGCGCCGGTGACAGCCAAGGTCCGGCGCCGGTCACCCAGGGCGATTACTCCATTCGGGTGATACGGGACCCGTGCGAACCGGTCGAACCGGACAGGAGCCTGTCCCTCGACCGAACGGATCCCACCGTGCGCCGCTCCCGACTCGGCACAGTCGTACTGGCCCTGGCGATCGCCCTGCTCGGATCTTTGGTGGTGGTCCCGTCCGCGCAGGCGGCACCCGGGGACACGATGGTCGCCTCGGTCAACGCCTCCCGCCGGGCCGCCGGGCTGGCGCCGTACGCCGTCCGGGCCGACCTGGTCGCGGTCGCGCTGGGACAGGCGCAGCGGATGGCCGCCTCGAACCGCCTCTACCACAACCCGAACCTGGCCACAGATGTGAAGGACTACGCGTGGGCCGGCGAGAACGTGGGCTACGGGCCGGACCTGGTGACCCTTCACCAGGCCTTCATGAACAGCCCCGCGCACCGGGCCAACATCCTGTCGGCCCGGTTCACCGAGATCGGCATTGCCGTGGTCGCCAAGGACGGCGTGCTGTGGGTGGCCGAGGTGTTCCGGCGTCCGTGGTCGGTCGGCAGCACCGCGAGCACCGCGGCCAAGACGACGACCAAGACGACGACCACGACGACCGCGCCCCGACCGGCCGCGACCAAGACGGCCGCCAGCAAGGCGGCCGCCACCCCGGTCAGGAGCGCCACGCCGAGCCCCAAGCCGGTCGCGGCGAAGCCGACCCAGCCGCCGGTCGTGCCGGTGGCCGCGTCAACGGCCCCGAAGCCGACCGCCGCGCCGCCGGCGCCGACTCCGACCCCGGCCCCGGACGTCACCTGCGCGGCCACCCCTCAGGTGGCCATCAGCATCCAGCAGCTGGTCGACGAGGAGCACACCGTGCGTCAGGTCGAGCAGCTGCAGCGGCTGGTGACCGGCTTCCAGTGCGGCTCGGGACTGGCGCCCAGCGGGGTCCTCGACCAGGACACGCTCACCGCGCTCGCGCAGTCAGCGGCCTGACTCCCACCGGCTGAGACCCTCCTGACACACTGCGGGTATGCAGGAGGAGATGGCGGAGCGTGTGGTGGAGCTGCTGCGGGAGCGTGACGTGTTCGCCCACGTGGCGCGCCCGACGGCCTTCCGGTTCGGCGTCCGGATCGTCCTGCCGGACGGCCGGGAGGCACTCTGGGACACCGACGGCGCGGCCGGCCTGGAGGCCCAGGTGATGCTCGACGGCGTGCTGGTCGGCTTCGTCCCCACCATCCCCGGCTCGGAGGACTTCGACGAGGACGCCGTCGTCGACGCAATCGCCGGAGCCGACTACGGAAACGGCGGCTGAACCAGTCGTAGGGTGAGGGCCATGGACCGCACTGCGCAGATCATCGCGTCGGAGGAGGCGCACGGCGCCCACAACTACCACCCGCTGGGTGTGGTCGTGTCCGAGGCGGAGGGCGCCTGGGTCACCGACGTCAACGGCAAGCGCTACCTGGACATGCTCTCGGCGTACAGCGCGCTGAACTTCGGGCACGGGCACCCCCGCGTCGTCGCCGCGCTGGAGGCGCAGCTGCACCGGGTGGCCCTCACCTCGCGGGCGTTCCACCACGACCAGCTCGGCCCGTTCTGCGAGGAGCTGGCGGACCTGTCCGGCCTCGACATGGTGCTGCCCATGAACACCGGCGCCGAGGCGGTCGAGACCGCCATCAAGATCGCCCGTGCCTGGGGGTACCGGGTCAAGGGCGTCCCGAGGGACCGGGCCCGGATCATCACGTGTGCGGGCAACTTCCACGGCCGGACGACGACCATCGTGTCCTTCTCCACCGACCCGACCGCCCGGGACGACTTCGGGCCGTACACGCCCGGGTTCGACACCGTGCCGTACGGCGACCTGGAGGCGCTGCGGGCGGCGCTGACCGACGACGACGTGGTGGCCTTCCTGGTCGAGCCGGTGCAGGGCGAGGCCGGCGTGATCGTGCCGCCGGCGGGGTACCTCACGGCCGCCCGTCAGCTGTGCGACGAGCGCGGCGTGCTGCTCGTGGCCGACGAGGTCCAGTCCGGGCTCGGCCGCACCGGCAAGACCTTCGCCTGCGAGCACGAGGGCGTGCAGCCCGACCTCTACGTGCTCGGCAAGGCGCTCGGGGGCGGGGTGCTCCCGGTGTCGGCCGTGGTCGGACGCCGTGAGGTCGTCGGGGTGATCCGCCCCGGTGAGCACGGCTCCACGTTCGGCGGCAACCCGCTGGCCGCCGCGGTAGGACGTGAGGTGATCGCGATGCTGCGGACGGGGGAGTTCCAGCAACGTTCCGCCGAGCTGGGGGAGCACATGCTTTCCCGGCTGCGCGACGAGGCCCCGGACACGGTCAAGGAGGTTCGCGGCGTGGGGCTGTGGGCCGGTATCGAGCTGCTCCCGGGCGCCGGGGAGGCCCGGGCCCGGTGCGAGCAGCTCCTCCAGGCGGGGGTGTTGGTCAAGGACACCCACCACACGACGCTGCGGCTGGCTCCGCCACTCGTCATCGGCGAGGCAGACCTGGACTGGGGCATCGACCAGGTGCTGACCGCGCTGCGCTGAGACTCGCCGTCCACAGCCCCGGTTCGTCCACAGCGCGGATCGGGGGCCGGCGCACCGGGCGGTACCGCCCGCAGGCTCGTCGGCATGACTTCCGACATGCAGTCTCCTGACGGTTCCAGCGCTGTCCGGCTGGCACCCGAACGGGTGCGGATCAGCAGCCCGGGCGAGCTCATCGCCGCGGTGCCCTACCTGCTCGGCTTCGTCCCGGCCGACAGCCTCGTCGTCGTGGTCCTGGCCGGCGCCCGCCACGAGGTGGTGCTCGTCCAGCGGGGCGACCTGGGTGGGCTCACCCCCGGGGTGCAGGCCCAGCTGGCCGGTGCCGCCCGCCGGTCCGGTGGCGATTCCGCGGCGCTCATCCTGTTCGGCGCCGTCGGCGAGCAGGCGGCCGCCTGGTCCGTCGGCAGCCGGCTCGAGGCGGCAGGAGTCCGGCTGCTCGACGTCCTGCGGGTTCACGACGGGCGCTGGACGTCGCTGCTGTGCGACGACCCCAGCTGCTGTCCGCCCGGGGGCCGGCCGATGCCGGAGGCCGGCACGACGGTCGGCGAGGCCACGCTGGCGTACCTCGGGCTCACGGTGGCGCCGGACCGCGAGCAGGTGGCGGAGCGGCTCGCCCCCGACCCGCCCGAGCGGCGGGCGGCCGTCCGGGCCGAGCTGGACCGGGTGCCGGAGGGCAACCCGGCGAACGATCTCGACGTGGTCCGGGCGGCGATCAAGCGCGTCCCGGACGGTCCGGTGACTCCCGCGCTGGCGGCGCGGTGCCTGGCCGCGATCGCTGACTTCCGGGTCCGCGACTGCCTTCTGGACACCTCGGTGCGGGCCGACGCGGACGCCGCCGCGCGGCTGTGGGCGGAGCTGACCCGCTGCGCCCCCGACGGGTACGTGGCCCCGGCGGCGGTGCTGGTCGCCGCGGCCGCCTACCTGGCCGGTGAGGGGGTGCTCGCTGCGGTGGCCCTCGAGCGGGCCCAGACCGACGACCCCGACCACGTGCTGGCCGCCCAGCTGTCCATGCTGTTGGCAAACGGCTTCCCGCCGGCGGACATCCGGCGGGTGCTGGACCGCTCGGCCCGCGAGTCGCGGCGCCGGCTGCGGGGGGCCAGGGCCGGCGCCGCTCGAGCTCACTCGAGTTGACGGCTGCCCAGCCGTCGCGCATACTTGGCGAACTGGTGAAGGGGAGTACCCCGGAAGTCGTTCCGTCGTCAATACGGCGCAAGCCCGGCGGGCGGGTCCCACGATTGAGGTGGGGCTTGGGGGAGACCGGATCGTTGACGACGATTCCGGAGGTTCCCTACGGTGGATGTCCCAATCTGGTCCTGGGCAGCGGTGCTGGCCGTCATCCTGGCGATGCTCGCCGTCGACCTCTTCAGCCACCGCAACGCGCACGTGGTCGGAGTCAAGGAAGCGGCCGCCTGGTCGGCCGTCTGGGTCACCCTCGGCGTCGCCTTCGGCGGCGTGATCTGGTGGCAGTACGGCGCTGACCTGGGCGCGCAGTACTTCGCCGGCTACGTGATCGAGAAGTCGTTGGCCGTGGACAACGTCTTCGTCTTCGCGATCATCTTCAGCTACTTCGCGGTGCCCCGTGAGTACCAGCACCGGGTGCTTTTCTACGGGGTGCTCGGCGCGCTCGTCCTGCGGGCGGTGTTCATCGCGGCCGGCTCGGTCCTGATCGCCAGCTTCGCCTGGATCCTGTACCTGTTCGGGGCGTTCCTCGTCCTGAGCGGCATCAAGATGGCCCGGCAGCGCAGCGAGCACCTGGACCCGGCGCGCAGCCGCACGCTGCGCGTGTTCCGACGGCTGGTTCCGTCGACCGAGACCTACGACGGGGCCCGGTTCTGGACCCGGGTGAACGGGCGCCGGCTGGCCACTCCGCTGCTGGCCGTCCTGGTGCTCGTCGAGGTCACCGACATCGTGTTCGCGGTGGACTCGATCCCGGCCATCTTCGCGGTGACCCAGGAGCCGTTCCTGGTCTTCACGTCCAACGCCTTCGCGATCCTTGGCCTGCGGGCCATGTACTTCCTGCTGGCTGACCTGATGCACCGGTTCGTGTACCTCAAGCTCGGCCTCGCCCTCGTGCTCGTCTGGGTCGGCGCCAAGATGCTGCTGCACGACCTGTACAAGATCCCGACGTCGGCGTCGCTGGCCGTGGTCGCCGCGATCATCGCCGTCGCGGTCACCGCCAGCCTGCTGGCCACCCGCGGCCAACCTGCGGCCGCCGAGCCGACCGATGAACCCGCCCATCCGGACGAAACCGCCCCCGCCCCTGCCCCCACCGGCACTGTCGCCGGATCCTGAACGTTCCCATCCCGAGGAGGAGTCATGGCCACCACTGTCGTACGAGCCCGCCGCACTTCCGTCCCCGCACTCACCGACGACGGACGCGGGCTGCTGGAGCAACGACTGCATCGACTGCGGAAGGAGACCCTGGTCGACCTGGGCTCGCTGCTGGCCGACCCGCGGCGTGACGAGCGACTGGTCAGCGACTTCGAGCGGCTGCTGGGCGAGGCGGATGCCATCGAGGCTCTGCTCGCCGCCGCCGAGCGGCTGCCCGAGCCCGACCCGCGCATCGTGCAGATGGGGTCTCGAGTCGTGATCGAGGTTTCCGACGGCACGAAGGAGCGGCTGCGGATCGTCCACCCCGCCGAGGCGTTCCTCGACGAGGAGCGGGTGTCCTGCGAGTCGCCGGTCGCGGTGGCGCTGCTCGGGGCACGCGTGGGCCAGACCGTGGTCGTGCAGGCGCCCGCGGGCACCTACTCGGCGCGGGTGGTGGACCTGGTGGACGTCGCGGCGGTCGCCTGACCTGGCCGGTCAGGCCGGTCAGGCCTGGGCGCGGTCCGGGCTGGTGGCGTCCTCGAGGGCGGCCAGCAGCTCGTCCCGCTCGGCGGTCAGCGCGCTCAGCTGGTCGCGCAGATCGGCCAGCCGGGACTCCGAGCTGGCCACCGACTGGGCCAGTTCGGCGATGGTGGATTCGGCCTCACGGTGCCGGATCTGCCAGTCCTGGGCCTCGTTGGCGTTGCTGCGCGCCTGGGCCTCGGCCTTCTGCACGGCCGCGGCCGCCTGGGCCTGGGCCTGCTGGATGGCCGACTGCGCCTGCTGCGCGTAGGCGACGGCCTGCGCCGCCCTGGTCTCCGCGGTGGCCCGCTGCTGCTCGCTGGCGTCGAGGAGCGAGCGCAGCGCGCGGGTCTCCTCGGACAGGTCGACGCTGACCGCCGCGGCGACGGCCGGCACCTCGACCGGGCCAGCGGCTGACGCCAGTGACGTGAACGGGTTGGGGTACTCCTCGTCGACCATGGGCTGCGGCTCCTCGGTGGCCTCGCCGACGGGCCCGGCGGCCGGCTCGGCCTCCCTGCGGGCCCGGCGCAAAGACATGCCGAGGAACTTGCGGGGCGTGGCCTCGGGGTCGGCAGCGTCCGGCGTGGGCTCCGAGACCGGGGCGCTGTCCACGGGGGCCTCGGGCACGTCCGCGACGGCCGGGCTCGGCTCGGGCGCCGTCAGCGGCTCGAGTAGGGGCACGACGGCCGCCGCTGCGGGCGGCTCGAGCGCCTCGACCGGCTCGTCGGGCGGCGGGGCCGCCGGCTTGGCGGCCTTGCGGCCGGGCAGGACGTCGATCGCCGGGCGCGCGATCGCGCCAGCCATCTCAGCGTCGTACAGCTCCGCGGACATCGGACCTCCACCAGCCTGGGTAACCCGTCGTCCGGGGTATCGGTCGATGCTGCCGCGGGCTTGACCCCGCAGATCACCCGGCTGTCGGCGGGTCGCTACGACGCGTCGTTCTCCCGCCGGACGGCGATCCACTCGTCCACACCCGACCATGCGTCGTAGAGCCACTCCACCTGCGCGGACCGACCGACCGGCACCTGGTCGTGCGGCTCCACGACCCAGGCCAGGTGCAGCACCTTGTGCTGCGGGATCGCCGTCCAGATGTCGCGCAGGCTGTCCAGCTCGTCCAGCCCGCTGTGCGCGACCAGGACGACGTCGGCCTGCGGGTTGGCCGCGATCGCGGCGAGCACCCCGCCGGGCTTCGGTGGCAGCACGTACTGCATCGCCTCCGCCCGCTCGGCCAGCTCCAGCCGGCCCTGCTCCCACAGCGCGGCGATGGCCCGCTCCCGGCGGCCCTCGGTGAAGTTGCCGCCCTCCGGGAAGATCAGGAAGGCATCCAGCGGTCCCATCGTCGCGGACAGCTCCGCGATCGTCGCGGTGACGTCGTCACGGCCGGTGCCCCCGGTGTGCACGAACCGGCTGGGCAGCCGGTTGAGGACGACGTCGATGAAAGGGTCCAGCTGCAGCGTGTCCTTGAGCACGATGCGCGGCCGCCGGCCGGCCCAGCTGAGCACCTCGTGCAGGAGCAGGAACGAGTCACCCGGCCCGGCGTGCCGGCTCATGATGATCAGCGGCCGCTCGGGCGTGGCCGGGTTGCCGTCGTCCCCGAGCCGCGGCCCGTCGGTCTCGACCCGGAGCACGAACAGGCGGCGTCCCGCGGTGTACAGCACATGGAGGCACCAGCGCAGCAGCGCGTAGTGGGCCGTGACGAAGGAGGGGGTGCGCAGCTTCCAGCCGAACCCGCTGCCCACCCACAGGCCGAGCGCCACGGTCAGCCCGACCAGCTCCATGAGCAGGTAGATGATGCCGAACCCGGCCAGCCGCAGGGCCCGCCAGCTGCCGGGCAGTCGGTACGACAGCAGCGCCGCGGCCAGCAGGATCAGCGGCACATACACGACCAGGCCGACTGCGGCCAGGATGACGACCGGACCGATGACCAGCCGGCGCAGCCAGTACGGAGGCAGCCAGAGCGTCACCCGGCACCGCCCGGCAGGGCGTCGAGGTAGGCCGCGGCACTCCGGTAGGACCGCTCGATCCGGCTGGCGATCTGGGAGAAGTTCCGGTACCGCAGCTGGGCCGGGTCGTTGTAGCGCACCGTCTCACCGGTCGGGAGCACGTGCGCGACGACGCCGTCCGGCAGCGCGTCGAGGTCACCGGCGAACCGGTGCCGGCGGGAGATCTCGAAGGCCACCATGGCGACCTCCCAGGGGCGCCGCGGCGCGCTGAGCGGCTGCTCCACCCGCCCGACCTGCAGGACGTAGATCTCGGTGGCGCCCAGCTCGACCGCGCGACCCAGCGGGATGGAGTCGACCACGCCCCCGTCGATGTAGTGCTGGCCGTCGATCTCGACCGGCGGCAGCATGACGGGCACGGCGCAGGAGGCCAGCACGGCGGGTACGAGCGGCCCGGAGTCGAAGTACCGGGCGGTGGCCGACTCGATCCCGGCGGCCACGCACTGGAACGGCACGGCGAGCTGTTCGAAGGTGTCCACCGGAAGCGCCTCGCGCAGCAGCCGACGCAGAGGTGCGTTGGAGTGGGCGTGGGTCCGGGTGAGGGCCAGCGTCTGCAGCTGGCTGAACACCGACCCGCCGAGGACGTCGCTGTCCTGGATGGAGGTCCACACCTCGGTGAGCCGCCGCACCGCGGCGGCCGTCGGCTCGGCCGCCACGAAGGCCCCGTTGATCGCACCGATCGAGGTGCCCACGATGAGGTCGGGGACGACCGACCGCTCGACGAGGGCGCGCAGCATCCCGACCTCGTGGGCGCCCAGATGGCCCCCGCCGCCGAGGACGAAGGCGACGCGTCCGGTCATCCGTCCATCCTGGCCCACCCGCGGACGGCACGGCGTGGGCACCGGCGTCTCAGCATGTGAGACGGCCCTGCCGAGGGATGGACAGGCCGGTTCCCCGTCCGTATTCTCGACCCCGTGACCACCGTCCCGGCCTCGCGCGCCGCCGTCCGCCCCATGGGCGCGACGGCGATGATGTGTGCGCGAATGTGTGCCGACGCGACGTGTGGCTGCATGCGCCAGGCCTGACCTTTCCGGCCCGCCCCCAGCACACACGAAGGCGACCCCTCGGGGTCGTCTTCTCGGCGTTTCCCGCCGGCCCCGCACCTCCGCCGCCCGCACCCACACCCATGGAGACCCCGATGACCGACACCCAGGCCGGCTGGTCGTTCGAGACCAAGCAGATCCACGCCGGGCAGATCCCCGACGACACCACCAACGCCCGCGCGCTGCCGATCTACCAGACCACCTCGTACACCTTCCGGGACACCGACCATGCCGCCGCGCTGTTCGGGCTGACCGAGCCGGGCAACATCTACACGCGGATCATGAACCCCACGCAGGATGTCGTGGAGCAGCGGATCGCCGTGCTCGAGGGCGGGGTGGGTGCGCTGCTGCTGTCCAGCGGGCAGGCCGCCGAGACGCTGGCGATCCTCAACCTGGCCCAGGCGGGCGACCACGTGGTGTCCTCGCCGTCGCTGTACGGCGGCACCTACAACCTGCTCCACTACACGCTGGCAAGGCTGGGCATCGAGGTCACCTTCGTCGACGACCCGGACGACCCGGAGTCGTGGCGCCGCGCCGTCCGGCCGAACACCAAGGCGTTCTTCGGCGAGTCGATCTCCAACCCGAAGAACGACATCCTCGACGTCTCGGCCGTGGCCGCGATCGCGCACGAGAACGGCGTCCCGCTGATCATCGACAACACGGTGGCCACCCCCTACCTGATCCGCCCGTTCGAGTGGGGCGCCGACATCGTCGTCCACTCGGCCACGAAGTACCTGGGCGGCCACGGCACAGCCGTCGCCGGGGCGATCGTGGACGGCGGCACCTTCGACTGGGCCGCCGAGCCGGAGCGGTTCCCCGGCTTCAACACCCCCGACCCCAGCTACCACGGCCTGGTCTACGCGCAGGCGCTCGGCGCGGCCGCGTACATCATCAAGGCCCGGGTCCAGCTGCTGCGCGACCTGGGTCCGGCCGTCGCGCCGTTCAACGCGTTCCTCATCGCGCAGGGCCTGGAGACCCTCAGCCTGCGCATCGAGCGGCACGTGGCCAACGCGCAGCGGGTGGCCGAGTGGCTGGACAAGCGTGACGAGGTCGAGTCGGTCAGCTACGCCGGGCTGCCGTCGTCCCCCTGGTACGAGCGTGGCCGGAAGTACGCGCCGAAGGGCACCGGTGCAGTGCTGGCCTTCGAGATCAAGGGCGGCATCGAGGCGGGCAAGCGGTTCGTCGACGCGCTCGAGCTGCACAGCCACGTCGCGAACATCGGCGACGTGCGTTCGCTGGTCATCCACCCGGCGTCGACCACGCACTCCCAGCTCAGCCCGGAGGAGCAGGCGGCGGCGGGAGTCACCCCGGGTCTGATCCGGCTGGCCGTCGGCATCGAGGGCATCGAGGACATCCTGGCGGACCTCGAGGCCGGGTTCCGCGCGGCGAAGGGCTGAGCCCATGCCGCTGTCCTACGACGGTCCCCCTCCTGCCAGTGCCGCCTGGCGGGAGGGCGACCACCCGGGTGACCGCCAGTTCGTCGACCTCGGGCCGCTCGCGCTCGAGGCCGGAGGCGGCCTGCCGACGGTCCGGGTCGCGTACGAGACCTGGGGGACTCTCGACGAGGACCGGTCCAACGCCGTCCTCGTGCTGCATGCGCTCACCGGCGACTCGCACGTGGTGGGGCCTGAGGGGCCCGGACACCTGACCGGTGGGTGGTGGCAGGGCCTGATCGGGCCCGGCGCCCCGATCGACACCGACCAGTGGTTCGTGGTGGCGCCCAACGTGCTCGGGGGCTGCCAGGGGACGACGGGGCCGTCGTCGGCGGCCCCGGACGGCCGCCCGTGGGGCTCCCGGTTCCCACGGATCACGGTAAGGGACCAGGTCGCCGTCGAGGTCGCGTTCGCGAACGCGCTCGGCATCGACCGCTGGGCGGCCGCGATCGGCGGGTCGATGGGGGGCATGCGGGCGCTGGAGTGGGCCGTGGCGCACCCGGCCCGGGTGGGCGCCGTGCTGCTGCTCGCCACCGGCGCCGCCGTCACCCCCGACCAGATCGGCACCCAGTCCGTGCAGGTGATGGCGATCCGCTCCGACCCGCGGTTCCGGGGCGGGGACTACTACGACGCCCCGGCGGGGCAGGGTCCACACGAGGGCATGGGGCTGGCCCGGCGCATCGCTCACCTGACCTACCGCTCCGAGACCGAGCTGGACCTTCGGTTCGGCCGGGACCCGCAGGGCACCGAGGACCCGCTGCGGGGCGGGCGCTACGCGGTGCAGTCCTACTTGGACCACCACGCCGACAAGCTCGCGCGCCGCTTCGACGCCGGGACCTACGCGGTGTTGAGCGAGGCGATGAACACCCACGACATCGGCCGCGGGCGTGGTGGGGTCGCGGCCGCGCTGGCGCGGATCACCGCCAGGGCCGTGGTCGCCGGGGTGGACTCGGACCGGCTGTACCCGCTGCGGCTGCAGGAGGAGCTGGCCGAGCTGATCCCGACCTGCGACCAGCTAGCGGTGATCGGCTCCCCGTACGGGCACGACGGCTTCCTCATCGAGATCGACGCCGTCGGCCGGCTGGTCCGCGAGACCCTCGCCACATCAGTCAGCTCCCGCCCCCCAGCCCCTCCTACCTGACCCCCCCTGCGCTTGGCCGGACCTACCTACCGGCCGTCCCATGATCGCCGTAGGAGGACGGAATCTGCCCGTGGACGGCGCCTTCCTCCCGGTAACGGTGATCTTGGACGACGAAGGGCTGGCGCTCTTCGCCCCTGGATGCAGAGGCCCTTCTTGAGCAGAGGCCGGGCTTCGGGGGCGTCAAACAGGCTGTCGGACGACGGTCACGGAGCTCCTGCACCCCATCCGGAGGATCGCCCGGCCATGGAAGTTGTCCACCGGTACCGGATTGGGCCTTTTCCTAGCTCGCTGTCTGGTCCTACTGTCGGTGGATGCCGGCCCGCGGAGCCGTCCAGATTGCTGCTGCAGTCCTTGCAGCGGTGGCTTTGGGTGCCTGCAGCTCGGGATCCGGCGGGGCGGTGGCGCTGCCTTCGCTGAGCGAATCGGGCCAGCCGCCCTCCGCTGCGAGCGGCTCCACGTCGACTGGGCCGTCGCCCAGCGTCACTTCGGATGCGCAGGTAGCCGCTGAGGTCGAAGCCGCCGTCCGCGCCTACTTCGACGCGATGGATCTTGCGAGCAGATCGGGCAACGCTGATCCCTATCGGGCAAGAACGTCGGTGGCTTGTACGTGTCGCGAATTTGCTGCTCAGGTCGAGCAGGCCTATCGAGTCGGCCGCGTGGAGGGGGCAGGAGTTCGACTCGAAAGGCTGAGCGTCACGGTGGCTTCGAGCCAACTCGCTCTGGTGGACGCGGACTACGTGGCTGTCGGGTATCGCCATGTCGTCGCCGACAAGTCGACAGTCATTCCTAGCGTGCGAGTGCACTCGGCACTGCGGCTTGAGCGCAGCGCAGACGGCTGGGTCGTCGCTGACGAAGATCTTCTCCAGCGAGCCTCAGCATGAGACGTCTGAGCGGCCTGTTGATCGTGCTCCTGCTCGCCATCGTGCTGCCGTCGAGCCAGGCTGCGGCTGCTGCAGGACAGGGTCTGCCCTGTGGCTTCTACTACAGCGTTGGGGGAAACGATGAGGCGAACGCAGTCGAGGGCGGGATCCTGATCCCCGCCGCCGGGTTCGTCGGGGACCCTGCCCTCCGCGGCCAGGCCGCCTCCTGCCCCGGCTGCTCCTGGCAACTGGCGCCCTGGTGCAAGTTCACCGAACCGGGCGGGACAGCCGCCTGCCTCGGCGCAGTGATCGCCTGCCCCGCCGGATCCATCCGCCTTGCGATCTTCCTCCGCCGCCCGGGGGAGGCGGTCTTCCAGCAGGTCGGCTCGTTCTGCCAGCGTCCGGGGCAACCGCTCACGCCCGGCCAGCTCATCCCCGACGTCCGTGACCGGTTCATCGAGTTCCTGCCCCCGCAGTCGCCGTCCTACCAGCCCGCCACCGGCACGTTGGTCAATCTGCCCACGGTCTTCGCCGCCGGCCAGCCCGCAGTGATCGGCCAGAAACAGTTCGACCTGGCCGGCTTCACGATCGTGATCACCGCGTCGGCGACCTGGCTGTGGCAGTTCGGTGACGGCACCTCAGGTGTCTTCGACAGTCCCGGTGGTCCCTACCCGGACATGAGTGTCAGCCACAGCTACCGCGCCGTCGGCACTCCGCAGGTCGTCCTGACCACCACCTGGGACGGCGAGTTCACCGTCGACGGGCTCGGCCCGTTCCCAGTCGCCGGACCGCCCGTGACTCAGTCGACACCGCTGCAGCTGACCGTGCGGGAGGCGCACGCACAGCTGGTCGCGGGATAGGGCGGGGGAACGCCGCACAGAAGGCGGGTCAGCGCAATGGCAGATCGCCCGCTTTGCCGATCGTCGCACCGCGCCCGCAGCTGGCGCCGGCCTCGATCGCCTCGTCACGGCGAGCCAACGAGTTGACGCCGAGAGCCATGACCTCGGCACCGTGTTCGGCAGCGCTGTCCAGCCACCGCCGGACCGCCGGCCGGGCCAGCCGTCCAGGAACCGACAGGTCCACCTGCACGAACGCCGGGGCCATCCAACCGAGCGCACTGCTGGCAGCGGGCAGGTCGGCCAGGTCGGCCAGGGCGAACTGCCATCCCCAGCCGCGCATCTCGTCGATGGCGGCCCGGAGCCGGGCCGGGTCGGCGAACGAGTCCTCGTGGATCTCGGCGACGACCGACAGCGCCCGGCGTCCCCGAGAGAACGAGACGGCCAGCCGCGGCGGGCACATGGAGCCGAACGTCTCGGGCTCCGGCGTGAGGTGCAGGGTCACGTCGAGGCGGGCGTCCGCTGCGACGTCGAAGGCGAGGCAGCGGAACGACCAGTCCAGCCGCTCCACCAGCCCGAGCGACTGGGCGCCCCGCAGCAGCGACAAGGTGTCCCCGACCTCGGTCCCGGGCGCTCCGCGGCCGGTGGCCTTGTAGCCCACCAGGCTGTCGTCGCTGAAGCGGCGGATGGGCTGGAAGTCGGGGCCGAGCAGCTGTGGCGTGGCGATCAGGTCCTCGATCGCAGCTCGGGTCCGACGGCTCTGCTCCAGTTCGGCGCTTAGCGTCACGGTGGGGCCATCGGGGACTCGGGCGGACGACTTGAGCCCTGGCACCTGCACGTGATCGCGCCGCGGAGTAACGTCGCGGCGACGACCTGCCTGGGAGGACGAGGATGACGACGATCGTGGTCGGCTATGTGGCGCGACCCGAGGGCCGGGCTGCCTTGCGGCGCGCGGTCGACGAGGCGAAGCTCCGCTCCGCCAAGCTCTTGGTGGTCAACTCGAACAAGGGCGGCTCGCTGCACGCCATGGACGCCGCGGTCGAGACGGACGCCGACCTTGAACAGGTCCGGGTCGACCTCAGCGCCTCCGGCGTGGACTACGAGGTCCGGGCGTTCGTCCGCGGCCAGGAGGCGCCCGACGACCTGTTGCAGGTGGCCGAGGAGACCGGCGCCGCGCTCATCGTGATCGGCCTGCGCAAGCGCACCCCGGTCGGCAAGCTGATCCTCGGCAGCAACGCCCAGCGGATCCTGCTCGAGGCGCGTTGCCCCGTGCTTGCAGTCAAGGCCGAGTCCG
The DNA here is from genome assembly GCA_038252405.1 of Actinomycetes bacterium. GTDB lineage: Bacteria > Actinomycetota > Actinomycetes > Prado026 > Prado026 > DATCDE01. The sequence goes on from JBBSAJ010000009.1 coordinate 78,821, forward strand.
AGGGCTGAGCCCATGGGTTCTTCGCCTGACCTACACCTCGCACTCGACCCCGAGGCCGACCGACTCCTCTCGCGGGACCCGATGGCGCTGCTCACCGGCATGCTGCTCGACCAGCAGATCCCGATGGAGCGTGCCTTCGCCGGGCCCCGCACCCTGGCCGACCGGCTGGGGACGCCGGACGCGCTGAACCCGACGGCGATCGCCGACTACCCCCCTGAGGAGTTCGCGGCGCTGATGGCCAGGCCGCCGGCGGTGCACCGTTTCCCAGGGTCGATGGCTGGCCGGGTGCAGGCGCTGGCCCGCGCAGTGGTCGAGGAGTACGGCGGCGACGCGGAGTCGATCTGGTACGGGGCCACCGACGGCACTGCGCTCCTCGACCGGCTACGTCAGCTGCCCGGCTACGGCGACCAGAAGGCGCGGATCTTTCTGGCGCTGCTCGGCAAGCAGCTCGGCGTCCGTCCGGACGGCTGGCGGGAGGCCGCTGGCGCGTACGGTGAGGACGGCAGTCGCCGCTCGGTGGCCGATGTGGTGGACGCTGCCACTCTGGCCGAGGTGCGGGCCTACAAGCAGGAGCTGAAACGCGCCGCCAAGGCCAGCAAGAACTGACACTTGGGGTCAGGAGAGGGCGCGCTGCGACCGGAAGTGCTTCGGAAGGCGTCCCTCACGTGGGGGACGACCTACAATGTCGAGGGCGCGCTTCGAGCGCCAGAGATTTCGAGGACACCAGCCCGTGTCCCCCCGCGGACGTGCGGCCGGGGCCCGATGGGCGAACCGACGAGAGGGACTTCGTGGCGCCGGTCCGACGCAACCCTGAACACCTGGTGGCCGACGCGGCTGCGGACGCCGTTTCCACTCGGCGCACTCTGGCGGCTACGGCTCGCAGGGCCACCGCCAAGGCGACCGTGGAGGCCACCGACGAGGCAGCCCCGTCGGTCAATGAGGCAGCTCCCTCGGTGGTGAAGAAGGCGCCGAGCCGCCCGACGGCGGTCAAGGCGGTCGCCGACGCGGCTCCGAAGCCTCCGGCGAAGACGGCGGCCAAGGCCTCGGCCAAGACGGCGTCCAAGACGGCGGAGAAGCCGGCAGCCAAGGCGGCGGAGAAGCCGGCAGCCAAGAAGGCTGCGGCGAAGGCCGCCGTGGCCAAGGCTGCGCCGAAGGGCGACACGTCCGCCACAGCCGACGACGAGGTCGTCCTCGAACTCGTCGACGGCGAGGAGCCGGTGGCTGACCTCGAGGCCGAGGTCGCCCTGGAGGGACTGGCGCCCGCCCCGGAGGCGGAGCTGATCGTGGCTGAGGTCGAGGCGGAGGCAGTCGAGGCTGAGGTGGAGGTCGAGGAGGAGCAGGGCTTCGTCCTGTCCGACGTCGACGACACCGACGAGCCGATCCAGCAGGTCCAGGTCGCCGGTGCCACCGCTGACCCGGTCAAGGACTACCTGAAGCAGATCGGCAAGGTTCCGCTGCTCAACGCCGAGCAGGAGGTGGAGCTGGCCAAGCGCATCGAGGCGGGCCTGTTCGCCGAGGAGAAGATGGCCGGCGGCATCAAGAACGAGAAGCTCCACCGTGAGATGGAGTGGATCGCCGAGGACGGCCGGCGGGCGAAGAACCACCTGCTCGAGGCCAACCTGCGTCTGGTCGTCTCCCTGGCCAAGCGGTACACCGGCCGCGGCATGCTCTTCCTGGACCTGATCCAGGAGGGCAACCTCGGTCTGATCCGCGCCGTGGAGAAGTTCGACTACACCAAGGGCTACAAGTTCTCGACCTACGCGACCTGGTGGATCCGGCAGGCGATCACCCGTGCGATGGCCGACCAGGCCCGCACCATCCGCATCCCGGTACACATGGTCGAGGTGATCAACAAGCTCGCCCGCGTGCAGCGGCAGATGCTGCAGGACCTGGGCCGCGAGCCCACCCCCGAGGAGCTCGCCAAGGAGCTCGACATGACCCCCGAGAAGGTCGTCGAGGTCCAGAAGTACGGCCGGGAGCCGATCTCGCTGCACACCCCCCTCGGCGAGGACGGCGACAGCGAGTTCGGTGACCTGATCGAGGACTCCGAGGCCGTCGTCCCCGCGGACGCCGTGTCGTTCACGCTCCTGCAGGAGCAGCTGCACCAGGTGCTCGACACGCTGTCCGAGCGTGAGGCCGGCGTCGTCTCGATGCGCTTCGGGCTGACCGATGGCCAGCCGAAGACGCTGGACGAAATCGGCAAGGTCTACGGGGTGACCCGGGAGCGGATCCGACAGATCGAGTCCAAGACGATGTCGAAACTGCGCCACCCGAGCCGTTCCCAGGTGCTGCGCGACTATTTGGATTGAGCCACGCTGAGGCTGCGCCGCACACTTTCGGCGCGGAAGCGCGAGAGGCTGGCGTCTAGCGGTCGGCCGCGTCACCGACAGCTGCGTCGCCGTCGGTTGCACGTCGCTTGGCTCATTCAGCTCGCGCTTCACCGAGATCGTCGGTGCGACGCCCTCGCAGTACCGTGCGCACGACCACCGCGACCGCGAGGTCATTCCTTCGTGCGTGAGCAAGGTCGCGACGCGACCGCACCGGACACCCGACCCGCCCCGGCACCGAGCAGGATCGGAGAAGCACGCGTCCGACGGGTTCCGGTGGGTCACCGTCGGCGCCCCAGGGCAAGACGTTGACGTCGTCCTGTTCCAGCCGCGCGGAGGTCGCTCGCAGGCCGAGGGCGACGCCCTCCTGTCGCTCGTGACGCAGGGGTCGCTGCAGGCCGCGATCTTCTGCTCCGACGACCTCGACACCACGTTCGAGAAGGTCCGGGCATCGGGCGCCGAGCTGCTCCAGGAGCCGGCGTCGCAGCCGTGGGGCGCCCGCGACTGCGCGTTCCGCGATCCTTCGGGCAACCTCGTCCACATCGCGAAAGCCTGAACGTGGGACGCGCTGCCCCATGATCACCTCCGTGCGAATGGGCCGCCGGCCGATCGGACCCGATCACTCGTGACCCGTTCGAGGGCACGAGGGAGGCTGGGTTGGGTGGCTAGCCATGACCTGGGACGATGGTGCGGATCTCGACGGACGGGCAGGCGGTGATTGGTGTGACCGACGTCAGGCGCGTCGCGATCTGGGGCAGTTGTGTCACGCGGGACGCGTTCGCGCTTCTCGATGAGCCGCAGGCGTCGGGTCCGAGCCTTGACCTGGTGTATTACGGTGCTCGGTCCTCGTGGGTCAGCCAGGGATCGGTGCCCTGGTCCGGTGACGTCGACATGGGCGACCTGTCCGGCTTCGGCCGCCGCATGGTGGCGGAAGACCTGGACAAGACGATCCCGAAGATGCTCGTCGAGTCCGCGCCGGACCTCGTCGTCTTCGATCTCATCGACGAGAGGCTTCCGCTGTTGAGGCGAGGCTCGACGTGGGTCACGCTCTCCGACTACCTCCTGCAAACGCCGATGGCCGAGCCGTTGAAGTCGGAGGCCGTCGAGCGCAGCGGGCTGAGCGATCCGCGACGCCGGAAGATGTTCGCGGCCAGCGCGCGTGCTGTGGGCCCGCAGCTGCTCCGCGCCCTGCCGAAGGCGACGTTTGTCCTGCATGCAGCCCCCTACACCACCCGGGTCGACGGCGGAGGCCAGCTTCCGGAGCCAGCGGCCGGGTGGGCCAGGGAGCTGGAACTGGGACAGCAGCCGCTGTTCGACCTGCTGCGCGAGGCACTTGGCCCGCGGCTGGTCGCCCTTAGGCCCCCGGAAATGCTCTCGGTTGCGGACCCGAACCACCGGTGGGGGCTCTCCAGCTATCACTACGCGGAGGGCTACTACCGCTGGCTGATTCGCGAGCTGCTTGATATCCCCCTGTTCCCCGCGGCCGAGACGAGCTTGGTCGACGCCCATCCCGGCTCAGAGTTCTTGTCACGAATCGGAAGCCTGCGTCGCCGGGTCTTCGGTCAGGGCGGCTGACGGAACCAGCGGGAGCGGGCTCGGGCCTTCGCCGCCTCGATGCCGTGGGTGTAGCGGCAGGTGCTCCCACGACGGGCGCCAGCAGCGAGCACACCAGCCCGTTGACGATGACGGGGAGCGCCCGGCAGAGCGCTCGCCTCGGATCGCGTGCCGACGAGAAGAACGTGTCGCTGCCCATGCCCGCCGTCCGCCCGACGTAGGCGAAGAACAGGATCTGGAGGACCGGCCTGACAGCGAAGGTCGGGATGAGGATCCACGGGCTCAGCCAGCCGAAGAGCCACACCGCCAGCTCCAGTGCCGTTCCCGGCGCCCACGCGCCCCGAACGCCCACCGCCCCCACATCAAGGCGACGTCATCGGGACGGTGACGAGGGGACCGGTGTCGGCGTCGCGACCAGCAGCGTGTCGCAGCCACCACCTGACCCCCAAGGGCCGCGGAGTCGAGGCCACGCCGGGGCCCGAGCCGACGAGCTCGACGTAGGCGTCGTCCAACGCGGTGTCCTGTTGATGTGCGGCAGCGAGAGCAGCTGAGCGCACCGGATTCACTCGGGCGCGACTTTCTGCTCCGGGTCGCCTACGACCGGACCGGGCCGGCCGCATTCGGGTCAGTGCCGGCGCGGGCGGTGTCGGTGGTGGTGAGCGCGTCGACCCGCGCGGTGAGGCTGGCCGGGTCGACACCCCAGTCGCGCAGCTGTCGGATCACCGCGGCGCGGGCGTCCGCGAAGCGTCGGGCCAGCAGCCGACGGACCGACCAGGCCAGCTCTCGCTCCCTCAGCGCGGCCTCGACCAGGTCCTCCCGGTCGAATGGCAAGCCATACGCGCGGGCGACCGCGAGGGCCGTGTCGTAGCGGTAGTCGTGGCCCGGTGAGGGACGGAACTCGCCGGGTCGAAGGCTCATGGCGTTCTTGACGTCGGCAAGGTTCACCAAGAAGGAGACCAACGGGATGAAGGCGCCCCTCGGCCGGCCCCAGTAGTCGAGCCCATGGCGCAGGAAGGAGCTGAAGTCCGCCAGGGCGAGCGGGTCGGTCGGGTGAGTCAGGTTGAGGTAGCCGGGATGCGCGTCGTTGGCCTGGTCGCGCCCGGTGGCGTACTGCAGGCCGTCGTTCTCTTCGATGGCCGGATCTCGAGGCCGCACGGCCTGGTCGGTCCGGCTGAAGATCGGTACGCCAGCGAAGAGACCACCGCTGAACCCCAGCCCGGCGAGCTCGCGGGCGAAGCCTGGGCCGAACGCGTCCAAGGCGATGATCGACCCGAGCGACTCGCCGAACACGTACAGCCGCGCGTCTGGGTTGAGCTGGCGGGCCCGTTCAGCGACGGCTCGGGCGTAGGCGGCGTACGCGGCGGCGGCCCTGGCGCGGCGGGTGATCGCCAGGACGGACGGCAGGATGGAGTAGCCGACGGCGACGGTGGTGCAGTCGCCCTTGGTGAGCAGCTCGACCGTCTCGGTCTGGACGTAGGACACGTACCCGTTCCCGGTCGGTGCCGCGAGGACGATCGTGTTCTTCGCGAACCCTCCGAGTCGTTCGATCTCCGCGACCACAGCGGCGGCGTCGCGCGTGTTGTCGCCGGTCAGGGCGCTGACGGGGATCATCGCGCGCACCGGGTCGGACGCCGCACCGCCGAGCACGGCGCCGAGCTCGTCGGCGGTGTATGCCTGCGAGACGAACCGGCGACCTTCCCGACCCAGCTGGTCGAACGCCAGACCCGAGCCGGGGCCGCCGGTGACCCCGCCGCGAGTCGGGATCGCGGCGTACGCCGACTCGAACACGGACTGCTGAACGCTCACGCGCGATGAGTAGAGGGTGAACGCGGCCACGCCGGCGAGGGTGACCCCCGTGGACACGGCGGCCTGGCCGAGCAGCTCGGCGAGCGGACCTGGGTCCGGCTTGGAGCTCAACATCCGGGCGACCTCGTCCGCGGTCCAGGCCTCCAACCGTGCTGCGCCCACCGCGGCGGCGGCGACGGCAGCCGAGCCGGCAACCGCCATCGGCAGATTCCGGTGCGGGATGAAGTGCGTCTCCTCGCCGTGCCGGCCATCGGGGGAGGGCAGGCTCAGGTAGGCCTGCACACGTGGACGCCGAACCGCGAGTGTCGTCGCCATGCCCGCAGCAGCCACCCCCAGTCCGGTGACCACAGGGTCTCCGGGGCGAAGCACGGATGGGAGCCGGCCGCGGGCAGCGTCCACCCCAGCGACCACCAGACCGGCGCCGGCGGACAGGGTCAGGACCTCGGCCAGCGCTCCCACGGTCGCCCTTGGGAGGGAGACACGACGATTGTCCGGCGCGGCCACCCGCGCCTCGCGTCGCGAGCGCGCCGCGACGGCGCCGGCGCCGGCAGCCAGCGCCAGACAGCTCGCGCAGCTTCGCATCGCCCCGTGCGGAGACACGGAAGAAGTTCCGGTAGCGCCCCAGCGAACGACCGAGGTCACGGTTGAGGCGGCGACGTAGGCCGCCGCCATGGTGACGCCGGAGACGACGCCACGATCGACGGGCGGACGTGGCACCGTGCCGGCCAGCCGGGTCAACGGATACACCGCCACCGCTGCGAGAAGGCCTGCGTGGTGGGGCTCAGTGAGCCAGCGAGCAGCCACGGCGCAGGTCCCCTCTCACGTCAGGCCAATGTAGCGGGCCGTCCAGGCACCCAGGCCGAGCCCGATCGGAGCGGGAGCAGGACCCAGGTATGCGGCAGCCACCGCGCCGAGACCAGGCCGGGCTCCGGACGTGGCGAAGCCCCGCCGACCTCGGGCAGGGGCGGGGCTTCAGCAGACGAGACTAGCGACCGGAGCCGCCCGGCGGCCCGTGGTAGCGAGGTGTTCACCCGGCGGTAGCAGTGTGCTCACCCAACCGAGTCGGACAATGAACCCATGGTGGCGGTCGAGCTGGCTCGCCGGCTGCGCGACGCCGGGCTGCGATGGCAGCCGCAGCGCGGTGACGCCTTCGTCATCCCGGACCGCGACATGGACGAGGAGGTCTTCGTGCTCAGCGACCTGACCATCGACGTCCACGAGCTGCCCCAAGGCGCCGTCCTCGGCTTCAACGGCACCGTGGAGTGGGCCCTCGACAGCGTCGAGCAGCGTCTCGCCCTGTGGCTGCCGTCGGAGACACAGCTGCGGAACGAGCTCGGCGACCACCTGGTCGTGCTCCTCCGCGAGGCCGACGGCTGGCGGGTCGGGCTGGCGGACGGCGCGACCTTCGACGGGTCGACCGCCGAGGAGGCGTACGGGCTCGCAGTGCTGGACCGGTTGGGGCGCGGTCACCCGAGCTGAGGCGCGGCGGGGTCCTGGGGTCGGCGCTGTCGGTGCACCCTGGCACAGTGCGGGGTGACAGGAGGAGGCACGGGGTGACCAGGCGCCGAGCCGTGGGCATGGCGGCGGCTGCGGTGCTCGCCATCTCGGCGCTGGCCGCCTGCGGGTCGTTGACCCCGGCTGAGCTGGGCGCTGCCACCTCACCGGCCAGCCCGTCCTTCGGCGGCTCGGCGCGCGCAGTCGCCAGCAACGGCGCCACCCGACCCGTCGTCCTGACCGCCGTTCTCGGCGAGCTGAGCCGGCTGCGGGTGGCCGGCCGCGGGCCGATGACCGGCTACAGCCGGGCCCAGTTCGGCCCGGCGTGGCAGGACACCGACCGCAACGGCTGCGACACCCGCAACGACATCCTGCGCCGTGACCTGGTGGCCCTCCGGCTGAAGCCCGGCACCCATGGCTGCGTGGTGCTCGGCGGAACCCTGCACGACCCCTACAGCGGTGGTTCGATCCTGTTCCAACGGGGTCAGGGCACCAGCGAGCTGGTCCAGATCGACCACGTGGTAGCACTCGGTGACGCCTGGCAGTCCGGCGCGGCCCAGTGGCCGTCCGCGAAGCGGCTGGCCTTCGCCAACGACCCGCTCGAGCTGCTCGCCGTCGACGGCGCGCTGAACCAGCAGAAGGGCGATGCGAACGCCGCCAGCTGGTTGCCGCCGGACAAGACGTTCCGCTGTGCCTATGTGGCCCGTCAGGTGAGCGTGAAGGCGGCCTACCAGCTCTCCGTCACGGCCGCTGAGAAAGCCGCCATGCAGCGGGTGCTCGCTGGTTGTCCCGCGCGGTCGGTGCCATAGTCGCCGCGGGCCAGCGGGCCGGCAGTTGCTTGCCGCCGTCCAACCGTTTCCTGTGAGGGTGCTGAGACGCGCACCCCCCTCCCGGTTACCGCAGGTAGCGTCGCGCTCATGGGACAGATTCGGGCGAGAGCGACTGGGGCCGTGCTGTGATCGAGGCAGTCGGGTTGACGAAGGTCTACGGGCCGAAGGCCGCCGTCTCCGACCTCACGTTCACGGTGCAGCCCGGCATCGTCACCGGCTTCCTCGGCCCCAACGGGGCCGGCAAGTCGACGACCATGCGGATGGCCATCGGGCTGGCGCAGCCGACCAGCGGCCGGGTGACCGTCGGGGGCCGTGACTACCGCGGGCTGCGGGCGCCCCTGCACGAGGTCGGTGCGCTGCTGGAGGCGCGCGCGGTCCACACCGGGCGCACCGCCTACAACCACCTCCTCGCCCTGGCGCGCACCCACGGGATCGGCCGGTCCCGGGTCGACGCCGTGATCGACCTGGTCGGGATCGGCGACGTCGCCCGCAAGCGCGTCGGCGGCTTCAGCCTCGGCATGGGCCAGCGGCTGGGCATCGCGGCCGCGCTGCTGGGCGACCCCGCGGTGCTCATCCTGGACGAGCCGGTCAACGGGCTGGACCCGGAGGGCATCCGCTGGATCCGCGAGCTGCTGCGATCCCTGGCCGGGCAGGGCCGGACGGTCTTCGTGTCCAGTCACCTGATGAGCGAGATGGCGCAGACCGCCGACCACCTGATCGTGGTCGGCCGTGGCCGGCTGGTCGCCGACGAGCCGGTGGACGCGTTCATCGCGCGAGCGTCGCGCCGCAACGTCGTGGTTCGGACGCCGGACGCTGATCGGCTGCGCGACCTGCTGCTGGCGGAGGGGGCGGTGGTGACCAGCCAGGACGGCCCGATGCTGGACGTGATCGGCATGGACGCCGTCCAGATCGGTGAGATCGCGGCCGCCCAGCGCGTGACGCTGCACGAGCTGACGCCGCAGCGGGCCTCGTTGGAGGAAGCCTTCATGGAGCTGACCGCGGACGACGTCGAGTACGCGGGGAGCACCCAGTGACCGCGGCGGCCGAACCGGTGCTCTACCGGGCGCCGCGCGGCAACGTGACGTTCGGGGGAGTGCTCGCGTCGGAGTGGGTGAAGCTGCGCTCGCTGCGCTCGACGGTCTGGTCCCTGGTCGCCGCGGTGGGGATGCTCGTCGGGTTCGCCATGCTGTTCTCGTTCGCCGTGGCCTCCCGCTGGGCCAGCATGCCGCCGGCCCGCCGGGCCGAGTTCGACCCGACCAGGATCAGCCTGAACGGGGTGTTCCTGGCCCAGCTCGCCATCGGCGTCCTGGGCGTGCTGATCATCGGCGGCGAGTTCTCCACCGGCATGATCCGCTCGTCGGTCGCGGCGGTGCCCCGACGACTCCCGGTGCTGTGGGCCAAGGCCGTGGTGTTCGGCCTGGTCACGCTGCTGCTCATGGTGGTCGCGGCGCTGGCCGCGTTCACCGTCGGCCAGCGGATCCTGGCCGGGCAGCACATCCAGACGACCCTGGGCGCCCCCGGGGTGACCCGGGCGGTGCTCGGCGCGGCGGCCTACCTCACCCTGATCGGGCTGCTCGGGCTCGGGCTGGGTGCACTGCTGCGCAACTCGGCAGCAGCGATCTCGACCCTGGTGGCGGCCGTCCTGGTGGTGCCCATCCTGGTCAACTTCCTGCCGTCGGACTGGCAGGTGCACGTCGCGCGCTGGCTGCCCAGCGCGGCGGGGGAGTCGATGATGACGGTGCACCCGACCTCGGCCCAGCTCACGGCGGGCGCCGGGGCGCTCGTCCTCCTCGCGTATGTCGTCGTGGTCGGTGCGGCCGGGGCGGTCGGTCTCGCCCGCCGGGACGTCTGAGCCGTTCGCCTCCCGTGGGCGGCCCGGTCTGGTGGAGTCCCCGCTGCCCCCTCGGGAGGGGCAGCGAGGCTCCGAGGCAGAAGTTAGCCGGGGCCGTGTGAACCCAGGCGTCGTATCGGTGAACGACATGTGAATCCTGGGTCAGGGTCGGCTCAGGGCTTGGTCGGGGACGTTCCCGGATCCGGCCACGCCCGCGGACGGCGACGCTGGAGGCATGACCGACCAGACTCCCGTCGAAGCCCCCACCCGTCCCCGCCTCGTCCGTAGCAGTGACGACCGGCTGATCGCCGGCGTGTGCGGCGGCCTCGCCCGCTGGTCCGGCCTGGACGCCGCGCTCGTGCGGATCGCCGTCGTCCTGCTGGCCGTGTTCGGCGGCAGCGGGCTGCTCGTCTACGTGCTGGGCTGGCTGCTCATCCCGGACGAGGGTGCCGAGCAGACCGAGGCGGACCGGATCCTGCACGGGCTGCGCCGCTAGCGGCTAGCGCGGGCCGGTCCGTCGTCCAGGGGTCGATGCCACACTGCCGGTATGACCGCCCACGGTGACCACCCCCATGAGCACCCGCACCGCGACCTGGCCTGCGCGATCGCGCACGGCGCCGCGCCGGCCCCGGTCGAGGACCGGCGGCTGGTCGCGGTGTTCGCCTCGCCGGTCGCGATGGAGCTGGCGCACGTCGCGCAGCACGTCGGCTATCAGGTGGTCGTGCTCGACCCGGACCTGTCGCACTCGTGCGACCCGCTGCCGCGGGTACTGGACGCCGGTTCGGCCGGGCTCGACGCCCGGACGGACGTCGTGGTGACCGACCACGACCGGGCCGAGCTCGGTGACCTGCTGTTCGACGTCCTGCGGTACTCGCCGCGGTGGGTCGGGGTCATGGGCAGCCTGCGGCACACGGCCCCGCATGTCGCCGCGTTGCGTGACCGAGGGGTCACCGAGGAGGCGATCGCGCGGGTCCATCGCCCGATCGGGCTGGACATCGGGTCCCGGACGCCGGCCGAGATCGCCGTCTCCACGGTGGCCGGGCTGCTCGCCGACCGCAACCAGCGGGCCGGCGGGACGTACCCAGGCGCGCGGCAGCAGGCGGCCGGGTCCTAGCGGGAGTTTCCGGGCTAGTTCGATCTTGATCTGACGGTCCGAGGGCGACACCCGGGCTGACCTGGGGTTTCTCGGCGTGTCGAGTCGCGATCGGCCATCAGATCATGTATGACCTAAAGCATGGCAAGTTTGTAC
>JBBSAJ010000010.1:0-81667 GCA_038252405.1 Actinomycetes bacterium
ATATTCCCCACTGCTGCCTCCCGTAGGAGTCTGGGCCGTGTCTCAGTCCCAGTGTGGCCGGTCGCCCTCTCAGGCCGGCTACCCGTCGTCGCCTTGGTGGGCCATTACCCCACCAACAAGCTGATAGGCCGCGGGCCCATCCTCAGCCGCCGGAACTTTCCACCGTTGCGGATGTCTGCAACGGTCGTATCCGGTATTAGCCCCGATTTCTCGGAGTTATCCCAGAGCTGAGGGCAGGTTGCCCACGTGTTACTCACCCGTTCGCCGCTGATCCACCCCCGAAGGGGCTTCACCGCTCGACTTGCATGTGTTAAGCACGCCGCCAGCGTTCGTCCTGAGCCAGGATCAAACTCTCCGTTGATGTCTAGCCGAGTCACCGCGAGGCGGTGACTCGAACCGGAGAGCGGTGTCACCGATGGAATGATCGGTGCACCGTTCGTGATTCTGGCGTTGATCAGACGTCACTTGCGTCTGTCATCACCAAAGGAATTCCGTCTCGGGGTACGTGCGGACCAGATGGTCCGTCGCCACCGTCGAGAACGGGGTTTTTGGCATTGACTTTCGGCACGCTGTTGAGTTCTCAAGGAGCGGACGCGCACCTGATCAAGAACCTCTCGGCCCTGATCCGGGGCAACCGTTCTACTGTACCGGAGCTTCGTCAGCCCAGCAAATCGGGCCTTCCGCTAACCCCCCCCCCCGCGCGCTCAGACAGTCCCCGACGTGCGCCGGTGACTGTTTGACCATCCGGGTTCCGCCCCGGGACCGGCCACCTTTCGGTGTCCGTTCCTCCCTGCCGGGCGACAGGACGTAACAGTACGTACCCCTGAGGGTCACGTCAAATCCGGTCTCGGAATGGCCTTTTGCCGTTCAAACGACCCAGTTCCGGACCCCGGCCATGGCCCGCTTCCCCCTGCGCAGCACCAGCCAGCGACCGTGCAGGTACTCCGCTGCGGCGGGCACCTGGTCCGCCTCGCCAAGGTCCAGCCGGCGGTTGTTCGCGTGCACACCGCCCTCGCCGATGGCCCGTCGGGCCGCCGACTTGCTGGGCACCAGGCCGGTGACCACGAGCAGGTCCGCGTACGTGCTGTCGGCGGTCGCCTCGGTGTGCGGTGCCTCGGCGAGCGCCGCCTCAAGGACGTCGGCCTCCAGCTCGCGCATCTCGCCCTGCCCGAACAGCGCACGGCTGGCGGCGACGGCCCGTTCAGCCTCCGCCGCACCGTGCAGGAGGACCGTGAGGTCGCGGGCCAGCGCCCGTTGGGCCTCGCGGCCCGCCGGGCTCTGCGCGACGGCCCGCTCCAGCTCCTCGATCTCCTCCCGGGAGCGGAAGCTGAACACCCGCAGGTACCGCACGACGTCCCGGTCGTCGGCGTTGACCCAGTACTGGTAGAAGGCGTACGGCGAGGTCAGCGAGGGGTCCAGCCACAGAGCGCCGGACTCCGTCTTGCCGAACTTGGTGCCGTCGGCCTTGGTGAGCAGCGGCGTGGACAGCGCGTGCACCCGGTCGCTGGTGACCCGCCGGATCAGGTCCACCCCGGCTGTGATGTTGCCCCACTGGTCACTGCCGCCCAGCTGCAGGTCGCAGCCGTAGCGGCGGTGCAGCTCGAGGTAGTCGTTGCTCTGCAGCAGCACGTAGCTGAACTCGGTGTAGCTGATGCCGGGGCCGGCCAGCCGCACCGAGACCGCCTCGCGGTCCAGCATCCTGTTGACGCTGAAGTGCTTGCCGATGTCACGCAGCAGCTCGATCGCAGACAGCGGCGCCGTCCACTCCACGTTGTCGACCATGGTGGCTGCGGCCGGCCCGTCGAAGTCGAGGAACGGCTCGATCTGGCGGCGCAGCCGCGACGTCCACTCGGCGACCACCGCCGGGTCGTTGAGGGTGCGCTCCCCGGCCTCCTTGGGGTCGCCGATCAGCCCGGTCGCCCCGCCAACGAGTGCGAGCGGCCGGTGCCCGGCCTGCTGCAGCCGGCGGGCCGTGAGCACCTGAACGAGGTGCCCCACGTGCAGGCTCGGCGCCGTCGGGTCGAAGCCCACGTAGAAGGTCACCGGGCCCGCGGCCAGCGCCGCCCTCAGCGCGTCGGGGTCGGTGCTGTCGGCGATCAGGCCGCGCCACTGCAGCTCGTCGAAGATGTCGGTCACGGCGGTCATCCTCCCGTACGCGGCGCCGCGGGGCGGTACCGGCTGACCGTGGCCTCACCGGCCAGCCAGAACCGCCAGGGTCGGGCCGGCGCCGCCGACAGCCCCACTCGGGGCCCGGTGAGCACCCCGACCGGTCCGGCTGCGGCCGGCCGCAGCCGCAGCGGACCCGCGGGGTCGAACAGGTCGGCCCCGTCGAGACCGCCGTCCACCCCGAGCGCCGTGGCCAGCCGGGCCGGGCCCTGCGCCAGCTCCACGTCGGTGCGGGCCGCCGTACGGCGGGCCCGGGCCAGCTCCAGCCCGGCGACCACCTCACCGGCCCGCAGCAGCACGGCGCCGCCCTGCCCGTTCGGCCCGCAGACGACGTTGAGGCACCAGTGCAGGCCATAGGTGAAGTACACGTACGCGCGACCGGGCGGGCCGAACATGGCGGCGTTGCGGCGGGTCTCGCCGCGGTGTGCGTGCGAGCCGGGGTCCTCGCCCGCTCCGCCGTACGCCTCCACCTCGGTGAGCCGGACGGCGACCAGGCCTTCGGCGCCGTGGTGCTCGACGACGGCCCCGAGCAGCAGTGGGGCGACGACCTCCGCCGCACCGGACAGCTCGCTGCGCCGATCCACACCGTGCATTGTGCCGCCCGGAACTGTTGGCCGATGGCACGCGTTGTCCGGGTGGAGGTGGTCATGACGACGATGTGGTTCGTCCAGGGCGAACTTGGCGACCCGACGGCTCGGCTGCTCCGCAAGACCGACCGGCGCCACGAGGCGTGGAACGCGGCGGAGGGAACGTGGGCCGCCACCTTGCAGCTGCTCGGGTCCAAGCCGGGCGAGAAGGATGGGTCCATCAACCCGGTCGACGAGCGCACGGCCAAGGCCTACTTCCCTGACGCCTTCCACCCGGCGTACTACTCGATGGGGGAAACCCTGCTGGTCCGCGGTCCGGACGGCTCGTACCTGTGGTCCGGCCGACAGTGGGTCCGTGACCTGATGGTCAGCGTGGCGAGGCTGCGTCCGATCGACGTGGAGACCGCCAGGCAGCAGTGGCCGGAAGCCTTCATCCGGGAGCGGTCCCAGCGCAAGCCCGCCTGACGCCGACCTACTCGTGGGCGGCCCAGGCCCGGCCGGAGTCCACCACCGCGCGGAGCGCGGCCAGCTGCTCGCGCACCCGCACCGGCGCGGTCCCGCCGAAGGCCGAGCGCGAGTCCAGGGCGCCCTGCACGGTGAGCACGGAGCGCACCTCGGGGGTGAGCCGCGAGGAGATCCCGGCGAGGTCGGCGTCGGTGAGGTCGGTGAGGTCGATGCCGCGGGCCTCGCAGGCCTGCACGCACGCGCCGGCGACCTCGTGGGCGTCCCGGAACGGCACCCCCTGCCGCACCAGCCACTCGGCGATGTCGGTGGCCAGCGCGAACCCCTCGGGTGCGGCCGCGGCCATCGCCGCCCGGTCGAAGCGCAGCGTCGCCACCATCCCGGCGACCGCCGGCAGGACCAGGGCCAGCGTGTCGATCGCGTCGAAGACCGGCTCCTTGTCCTCCTGCAGGTCCCGGTTGTAGGCGAACGGCAGGCCCTTGAGGGTCGCCAGCAGCCCGGTGAGGTCGCCGATGATCCGGCCGGCCTTGCCGCGGGCCAGCTCGGCGACGTCCGGGTTCTTCTTCTGCGGCATGATCGACGATCCGGTCGAGTAGGCGTCGTCCAGCCGGGCCCAGCCGAACTCGCGCGAGGCCCACAGGCACACCTCCTCCCCCAGCCGGGACAGGTGCACGCCGATCATCGTCGCGGCGAACAGGAACTCGGCCGCGAAGTCCCGGTCGGAGACCGCGTCGATGGAGTTGGGCACCGCGCCGTCGAAGCCCAGCTCGGCCGCCACGGCGACCGGGTCCAGCGGCAGCGACGACCCGGCCAGCGCGCCGGCGCCAAGTGGGCTCAGCGCGCTGCGGCGGTCCCAGTCCCGCAGCCGGTCGACGTCGCGGGCCAGCGCCCACACATGCTTGGCCAGCTCGTGGCCGAAGGACACCGGCTGCGCGTGCTGCAGGTGGGTGAACCCCGGCGCTGGCGCGTCGACGTGCGCCTCGGCCTGGCCCAGCAGGGCCTCCTGGACGGCGACGACGGCGGCGACCAGCTCGCGGGCCTGCGCGCGCAGGTACAGCCGCAGGTCGGTGGCCACCTGGTCGTTGCGCGAGCGCCCGGCCCGCAGCTTGCCGCCGAGCGGTCCGAGCCGCTCGAGCAGCGCCCGCTCCAGCGCGGTGTGCACGTCCTCGTCGTCCGGCGTCGGGACGAACGCCCCGCTGCGGACGTCTGCCTCGATGGCGTCCAGCGCCCCGAGCATGGCGGCCAGCTCGGCGTCGTCGAGCAGCCCGGCCCTGGCCAGCACCCGGGCGTGCGCCCGGGACGCCGCCAGGTCGTGCGGCGCCAGCCGCCAGTCGAAGTGCACCGACAGCGACAGGGCCGCCAGCGCCTGCGCGGGGCCGGACGCGAACCGACCGCCCCACAGCCGGGTGCCGCCGGCCGATCCCGCTGCCCCGCTCTGCTCGGTCACCGGCCCGACCGCAGGTCGCGCCGAGCCGCCATCCGGCTGGGCAGCCCCCACAGCTGCACGAAGCCCTTGGCCAGCGTCTGGTCGAAGGTGTCGCCGGTGTCGTAGGTGGCCAGCCCGAAGTCGTACAGCGACTCCTCGCTGCGCCGGCCCGTGACGACCGCCCGGCCGCCGTGCAGCACCATCCGGACGTCGCCGGAGACGTGCTCGTTGGCGTCGTCCACGAAGCCGTCGAGCGCGTCCTTGAGCGGGGAGAACCACAGGCCGTCGTAGACGAGCTCGGTCCAGCGCCGGTCCACGGTCTTCTTGAACCGGGCCAGGTCCCGCTCGACGGTGACGTTCTCCATCTCCTGGTGCGCGGCGATCAGCGCGAGCGCCCCCGGGGCCTCGTAGATCTCCCGGCTCTTGATGCCCACCAGCCGGTCCTCGACCAGGTCGAGCCGGCCGACCCCCTGCGCCCCGGCGCGGGCGTTGAGCTGCTGGATCGCCTCGAGCATGGTCACCGGCTTGTCGTCGAGGGCCACCGGGACGCCCCGGTCGAAGCTGATGACGACCTCGTCCGGGTCCCGCTGCAGCGCGGGGTCCGCGGTGTAGGAGTACACGTCCTCGATGGGCGCGTTCCAGATGTCCTCGAGGAAGCCGGTCTCGACGGCGCGGCCCCACACGTTCTGGTCGATGGAGTACGGCGACTTCTTGTTGACGTCGATGGGCAGACCGGTCCGCTCGGCGAACTCGATGGCCTTGTCCCGGGTCATGGCGTAGTCGCGGACCGGGGCGATGACCCGGACGTCCGGGGACAGCGCGCCGATGCCCACCTCGAACCGCACCTGGTCGTTGCCCTTGCCGGTGCAGCCGTGCGCCACGGTGCCGGCGCCGTACCGCTGCGCGGCGGCCACGAGGTACTTGACGATCAGTGGCCGGGACAGCGCCGAGACCAGCGGGTAGCGGTCCATGTACAGCGCGTTCGCCTTCAGCGCGGGCAGGCAGTACTCGTCGGCGAACTCGGCGCGCAGGTCGAGCACCTCGGCCTCGACCGCCCCGCAGGCGAGCGCCCGCTTGCGGATCGCCTCGAGATCCTCGCCGCCCTGGCCGACGTCGGCGGCGACGGCGACCACCTCGGCTCCGGTCTCCTCGGCGATCCAGCCGATGGCCACGGAGGTGTCCAACCCTCCCGAGTAGGCGAGTACGACGCGATCCTTCACGGGAGGTCTCCTTGCTGTGGTGGTTCCTCGGTCCCCGGCTCGTCGGGGTGGACGAGATGGAGCAGGTGGGCCGCGACGGCGGCACCGCCGGCGGGGTCTCGGGCGACGATGAGCACGGTGTCGTCGCCCGCGATGCTGCCGATGATGTCCGGCAGCACCGTGTGGTCGATGGCCGAGGCCAGGTACTGCGCCCCGCCCGGCGGGGTGCGCAGCACCACGAGGTTGGCCGAGCTGTCCACCGACACGAGCAGGTCCTCGCAGCGCCGGCGCAGCCGCTCGACGGCGAGCGGCTCGTCGCCGGCCGGCCGCGGGGTGGTGTCGCCGCCCTCCCCGGGCACCGCGTAGCACAGCTGGCCCGAGGCGTCCCGGACCCGGACGGCGCCCAGCTCGTCGAGGTCGCGGGACAGCGTGGCCTGGGTCACGTGGAAGCCCTCGGCGGCCAGCAGCTCGACCAGCTGCACCTGGGAGCGGACGAGCACCCGCGACAGCAGCGCCACGATGCTCTGGTGCCGGGCGGCCTTGGTCCGCACGACGCTCACGGCGCCGCCTCGGCCGGCTGGACGGCGTCCAGCGCGTCGGGCAGCACCTGCAGGAACTGTGCGACGTCGGCGTCGGTGAGCACGAGCGGCGGGGCCAGCCGCAGCACGGCCGGAGCCACCGCGTTGACCAGCACCCCGCGCTCGCGGAGCGCGGCCTCGGCGTCCTTGGCCACCGGCTGCGCGAGGACGACCCCGAGCAGCAGCCCAGCCCCGCGGACGGCCGCGACGAGGGGGTGCCCGAGCCCGCGGACGCCGTCGGCCAGCGCCCGGCCCACGACGGTGACCCGCTCGAGCAGGCCCTCGGCCTCGATGGTGTCCAGCACGGCGAGCGCGGCCGCGCAGCTCACCGGGTTCCCGCCGAAGGTGGAGCCGTGCTGGCCGGGGCCGAGCAGGCCGGCGGCGTCCCCGAAGGCCACGCAGGCCCCGATCGGCAGGCCGCCGCCCAGGCCCTTGGCGAGGGTGACGACATCCGGGGTGAGCCCGGCCGGCTGGTGGGCGAACCAGGCGCCGGTGCGGCCGATGCCGGTCTGCACCTCGTCGAGCATGAACAGGGCGCCCGCTGCGCGGGCGGCGTCCTGCGCCGCGGCGAGGTAGCCGGCCGCGGGGGTCACCACGCCCCCCTCACCCTGGATCGGCTCGAGCAGCACGGCCGCCGTGCGGTCGTCCACGGCCTCGGCCAGCGCGGCGGCGTCGCCGTACGGGACGAACGTGACGTCGCCGGGCAGCGGTCGGAACGGGTCGGCCTTGCCCGGCTGGCCGGTCAGCGACAGGGCGCCCATGGTGCGGCCGTGGAAGCCGCCCGCGGCGGCGACCATGCCGGTGCGCCCGGTGCGCCGGGCCAGCTTGAAGGCGGCCTCGTTGGCCTCGGCGCCGCTGTTGCACAGGAAGACCCGCCCGTCGCGGCCGAACAGCCCGAGCAGCCGCTCGGCCAGCTGCACGGCGGGTGCGCTGATCGCCAGGTTGGACACGTGGCCGAGGGTGGACACCTGCCGGGTGACCGCCTCGACGACCGCGGGGTGGGCGTGGCCCAGGGCGTTCACCGCGATGCCGGCCAGCAGGTCGAGGTACTCGCGGCCGTCCGCGTCGACGACGTGCGCCCCGCTGCCGCGGACCAGGGCCAGCGGCGGGGTGCCGTAGGTGTCCATGACCGAGGCCCGCCAGCGCCGCTGCCAGTCCTGCGTGCCCGGTCCGGTCACGGCAGCACCTGCGTCCCGACGCCCGCGGTGGTGAACACCTCGAGCAGCAGCGCGTGCGGGACCCGGCCGTCGAGCACGTGCGCCTTGCGGACCCCGCCGCGCACCGCCCGCAGGCAGGCCTCCATCTTGGGCACCATGCCGGACGACAGACCGGGCAGCAGCGCCTCGAGCTCGGCCGCGGTGAGCTCGCTGTGCAGCTCGTCGCTGTCCGGCCAGTTCGCGTACAGCCCCTCGACGTCGGTGAGCACGATGAGCTTCTCGGCGTCCAGGGCCACGGCCAGCGCCGCGGCCGCGGTGTCCGCGTTGACGTTGTAGACCGAGCCGTCGTCGCCGCGGGCGACGCTGGAGACGACCGGGATGAGCCCGTCGTCCAGCAGCCCGCTCACGAACGCCGGCTCCACCCGGACGACGTCGCCGACGAGGCCCACGTCGACCTCCTCGCCGTCCACCACGGCCGGACGCCGGACGGCGGTGAACAGGTGGGCGTCCTCCCCCGACATGCCGACCGCGAACGGGCCGTGCGCGTTGACCAGGCCGACGACCTCGCGCTGCACCTGGCCGGTGAGGACCATGCGCACGACGTCCATGGCCTCCGGGGTGGTGACCCGCAGGCCGCCACGGAACTCGTTGGCCACGCCCAGCGTGTGGAGCATCGCGGTGATCTGCGGGCCGCCGCCGTGGACGACGACCGGCTTGAGCCCGGCCAGCCGCAAGAACACGACGTCCTCGGCGAAGGCCCGCCTGAGCTCCGCGTCGACCATCGCGTTGCCGCCGTACTTGACCACGACGGTGGCGCCGTGGAACCGCTCGAGCCAGGGCAGCGCCTCGGCCAGGACGCCGGCCTTGGCCAGCGCGTCGGCGTGCCGGGCGCTCATGTGGAGTACGCCGAGTTCTCGTGCACGTAGGCCAGCGACAGGTCGTTGGTCAGCACGGTGGCGGCATCGGCGCCGGCCTGCAGCCCGATGGTGATGGCGACGGCCCGGCCGGACATGTCGACGAGCGACCGGTCCGCGGCCCCGGCCCCGTCCCGGCAGACCTCGACGCCGTTGATGCCCACCGACACCCGGTCGGGGTCGAACAGCGCCGTGGTCATGCCGACCGCGGCCAGGATGCGTCCCCAGTTCGGGTCCGAGCCGAAGAGCGCGCACTTGACCAGGTTGTCGCGGGCCACCGCCCTGGCGACCTCGACCGCGTCCGCGGTGCTGGCGGCCCCCTCGACGGTGATCGCGATGTCCTTGGTGGAGCCCTCGGCGTCCGCGAGCAGCTGGTGGGCCAGCCCGGCGCAGGCCGTGGTGACCGCGGCCCGCAGCTCGGCCGCGTCCGGGGTGACGCCCGAGGCGCCGCTGGCCAGCAGCAGCACGGTGTCGTTGGTGGAGGTGCTGCCGTCGGAGTCCAGCCGGTCGAACGTCTCGGCCGTGGCGGCCCGCAGCACCGCGTCGAGGGTGCCGGTGTCAGCGACGGCATCGGTGGTCAGGACGACGAGCATGGTGGCCAGCGAGGGGGCCAGCATGCCGGCACCCTTGGCCATGCCACCGACCGACCAGCCGGACGCGGGCACATGCACCTGCTTGGCCACCGAGTCGGTGGTCATGATCGCGTGAGCGGCGTCCGGGCCGCCGTCGTCCGCCAGCGCGTTGACGGCCGCGGTGACGCCGGGCAGCAGCCGGTCCATCGGCAGCCGCTCGCCGATCAGCCCGGTGGAGCAGACGGCGACCTCACCCGGCCCGCAGCCGAGCAGCCCGGCCGCCCGCTCCGCGGTGGCGTGGGCGTCCTGGAAGCCGCCGGGACCGGTGCAGGCGTTGGCACCGCCGGAGTTGAGGACGACGGCGTGCAGCTCGCCGGCGGTGAGCACCTGCTGGCTCCACAGCACCGGCGCGGCCTTGACCCGGTTGCGGGTGAACACGCCGGCAGCGGCCTGCAGCGGGCCGTCGTTCACCACCAGCGCGACGTCAGCGACGCCGCTGCTCTTCAGCCCGGCCACGACGCCGGAGGCGCTGAACCCGGCTGGTGCGGTGACGCTCACGGGGTGACTCCCAAGGCGGTGAGGCCGGCGGTCTCCGGCAGGCCGAGGACGAGGTTGGCGTTCTGCACGGCCTGCCCGGCCGCGCCCTTGCCGAGGTTGTCGATCGCGACGGTGACCACGGCGCGGCCGGCGTGAGTGTCGGCCGCGGCCTGCAGCACCGCTCCGTTGGAGCCGGCGGTGGCCTTCGTGGTGGGCCATTCGCCCTCCGGCAGCAGCCGCACGAACGGCTCGCCGTCGTAGGCCGCCGAGAGTGCGTCGCGCAGGGTGCCCGTGGTCACGCCGGGGGCCAGCCGGGCCGTGCAGGTGGCCAGGATCCCGCGTGGCATGGGCGCGAGCAGCGGGGTGAAGGAGAGCGTGACCGAGGTGCCCGCGGCCCGGCTGAGGGTCTGCTCCATCTCCGGGGTGTGCTGGTGGACGCCGCCGGCCTTGTAGGCCGACACGGCGCCGGACACGGTGCTCGCCAGCAGGGCGTCGCTGGCCCGGCGCCCCGCACCGCTGGTGCCCGAGGCGGCCACCACGACGACGTCGGCCGGCTCCACCAGCCCGGCCGCGAGCAACGGGGCCAGGCCGAGGGCCACCGAGGTCGGGTAGCAGCCCGGGTTGGCCACCCGGGTGGACGCCGCGACGGCGGCCCGCGCCCCCGGCAGCTCGGGCAGCCCGTAGGTCCAGGTGCCGGCGTGCGGTCCGCCGTAGTAGCGCTCCCAGGCGTTGTGGTCGGCCAGCCGGAAATCGGCGCCGAGGTCCACCACGGCGAGGCCCACCGGCAGCTGCTCGACCAGGGCCGCGGACTCCCCGGGCGGCAGGGCCAGGAAGACCAGGTCGGCGTCGGCGAGCGTCTCGGCGTCCGTGGGCACGAGGACGACGTCGGCGAGCGGGCCGAGCCCGGGGTGCAGGGCGGCGACCGTGCGCCCGGCCGCGGTGGCCGCGGCCACCGGGCCGACCGCGAGCTCGGGGTGTCCCAGGATCAGCCGCAGCAGCTCGCCACCGGCGTACCCGCTGGCCCCCGCGACGGCCACCCGCATCCCCATGGCTCAACAACATACGGAGCGCCGGATGGTTATGCAAATGGCCGGCCCGGCCGGCGTCCGACGGCGTCCATGAAGGTGCGGTTTGTGCGGCAGTACGCACAGAAGGGGCCCTTCATGCGCTAGGCGGGGGTGCCCAATGGGATGAGGTAGACGGCGCGCTCCCCCTTGGGCAGGGCGAGCGTGGAAGCAACCAGGTCCCGGTCGAAGGCGCCGATGGTCACCCCGCCCAGGCCGAGCGGGACCGCCTGGAGCACGACGTTCTGCGCGGCGTGGCCGGCCTCGAGCAGCACGTACCGCTGCGCCAGCGAGCCGTACTTCGCCGCCGTGCGGGCCACCACCGCGGTGACCACCACGATCGCGGGGGCCCCGGCCGCGGCGTCCTGGTCCGCCGCGCGGGCCAGCTCGGTACGGGCCTGGGAGTCCGTCCACACCTGCGCCTGGTGGCCCTGCGGCAGGTAGTGCCGGACCTCACCGGCCGTCACGAGGTACACCTCGAGCGGGTACAGCGCGCCGGCCGACGGCGCCGTCCGGCCGCCCCACTCGCGGGTGACGCCCTGGGCGGCCCACAACAGCTGACCGATCTGCTCCTGGGTCAGCTCGGCCGCGGTGAACGACCGGACCGAGGCGCGGCGGCGCAGCGCCTCCTCCACCGAGACGTCGCCGCTCGTGCTGGCGGCCGGCAGCGCCTGGACGGTGGCCGCCGACCGCAGCGTCCTGGCCCGCTCGGCCACGCCGCCGCCGGAGCAGCCGGCCACGAGCACCGCCGCCAGTGCCGCAGCGAGCCCGACCCGGGTGGTCCGACTGCGCACCGGTCCAGCGTCGCGTGTCCCGGGTGGACCGGTCCAGAGCCGATGGTCACAGGGCCGTCGCGCAGTGGCAGGCTGGGCCCATGGAGCCCATGGACACCAAGCCCATCGAGAAGCGACGGCTCGGCCGGCTCGGCCACGAGAGCACGGTCCTCATCTACGGCGCCGCGGCGCTGTCGGAGGTCGACCAGGACACCGCGGACGCCTCCGTGGCGGAGGCGCTCGCCGCGGGCATCAACCACTTCGACGTGGCGGCGTCCTACGGGGACGCCGAGCTGCGGCTGCGGCCCTGGACCTCGCAGTTCGGCCCGGACGTGTTCCTGGCCACCAAGACCGGGGAGCGTGCCGCGGAGGACGCCTGGCGGGAGATCAACGCCTCGCTCGAGCGGCTCGACGTGGACCGGGTGGACCTGATCCAGCTGCACGCCGTGGGCGACCTGGCCGACCTGGACCGGGCCACCGGACCCGGCGGTGCCGTCGAGGCCGCCGTCCGGGCGCGCGACGAGGGCCTGGTCGGCGGCATCGGCATCACCGGGCACGGCCACGAGGCACCGGCCACGCACCGGGAGGCGCTGCGCCGGTTCCCGTTCGACACCGTGATCACGCCGTGGAACTACCTGCTGGCCGCGCGCCCGGGCTACCGCGAGGACTTCGCCGAGCTGCGGGACGAGTGCCGCCGCCAGGACGTCGGGCTGATGACGATCAAGACCGTGGCCCGGCGCAACTGGCCCGAGGGCGACGACCAGTCCTACGCGACCTGGTACGAGCCGTGGGACGACCCCAAGCACATCGACGCCGCCGTGGCGTTCGCGTTGCGGCAGGACGGCGTGACCGGGATCCCCACCCCCGGTGACGTCCGGCTGCTGGGCCGGGTCATCGAGGCCGTGCGGCGCGCGGCCTCGATCCCCGACGCGGAGATCGACGAGGTGCTGTCCCGCGCGCCGGACTACACCTCGCCGTTCCTGCGGATGCCCTGGTAGCCGGAGACTTGTCAGGGTGAGGACGGCCTATACGTCGTCCTGACCCTGACGAGTCCCGCGTGCTCAGCCGGTGCGCTGGACGGCGCCGACGCGGGCCGCCGCCTCGGCCACGGCCGCGGCGCGCGCCGCCGAGGCCTCCTCGGCGGTCAGCGTGCGGTCCGGTGCGCGCAGCCGCAGGGTGAAGGCCAGCGACTTGCGGCCCGCCCCCACCTGCGCGCCGGTGTAGACGTCGAACAGCCGCAGGTCCTCCAGCAGCGGCCCGGCGCCGGCCCGGAGCGCGGCGTCCACCTCGGCCGCCGGGACGGCGGCGTCGACGACCAGTGCGACGTCCTGGGTGGCCAGCGGGAACGTGGACACGGCCGGCGCCTGGTCGACCGGCTCGGCGAAGCCGACCAGGTCGCGCAGGCTCAGCTCCATGGCGCAGGTCCGCGGCGGCAGCTCGAGCGCGGCGCACACCCGGGGGTGCAGCTCGCCCGCGTAGCCCACGACGACCTCGCTGCCGGGCTCGCCCAGCACCAGCTCGGCGCAGCGGCCCGGGTGCCAGGGGGCGACCTGGGCGGCCCGGACCCGGACCGGCACGTCGACCGAGCCGGCGGCGATCCGGGCGGCCTCGACGGCGTCCGCCCAGGTGGCCGCACGACCGGCGCCCCACCAGCCGGCCCGCTCGGCATCGCCGGTCAGCACGACCGCGAGGTGCACCGGCTGGTCCGGCAGCGCCGCGTCGAGGGCGGCCAGCTCGCCGTCCGAGGGCCGGCGGTCGACGGCCGGGCGCGGCATGGCCGGCCGCGGCCCGTCCGCGGGCTGGAACACCCGGCCGGTCTCGAACAGGGCCAGGTCGGGGAACCCCCGGCCCACGTTGCGCCGGGCCGCGGCCAGCAGTCCCGGCAGCAGGGTGGTGCGCAGCAGCGGCTCGGTGTCGGACAGCGGGTTGGCCAGCCGCAGGGCCCGCCGCCGGCCGTCGTCAGCGGGCAGGCCGAGGTGGTCGAACGCGGCCTCCCCCATGAACGGGTAGCTGAGGACCTCGACGTACCCGGCACCGGCCAGCGCCCGTGACACGGCGACGGTGTGCCGCTGCGGCAGCGAGGTCCCGCTGGTCGCTGGCACCCGGGGCAGCGCCGACGGGATCGCCTCGTAGCCGTGCAGCCGCAGCACCTCCTCGACCAGGTCGGCCGGGTCGGTGAGGTCCGGCCGCCAGGACGGCGGGGTCACGTCGGCCTGGTTGTCGTCGCGCGCCTGCACGGCGCAGCCCACGGCCTCCAGCCGGGTGACCACCTCGGACGCCGCGATCTCGAAACCGGCCAGCCGAGAGGGGTAGGTCAGGTCGAGCCGCACCGGCACACCGGGTGCCCGCAGGTCGACGTCGGTGCCACCCGGCTCGGCGGTGCCGCCGGCCAGGGTCACCAGCAGCTCGACCACCCGGTCGGCGGCCGCCGGGGCGAGCCCGTCGTCCACGCCGCGCTCGAACCGGCGGGAGGCCTCGCTCGGCAGCTTGTGCCGCCGGGCCGCCCGGGCGATGACCGGCGGGTTGAAGTGGGCGGCCTCGACGACGACGTCGGTGGTGCCCTCGTGCAGCTCGGTCGAGGCGCCACCCATGACGCCGGCCACCCCGATCGGCCCGGAGGCGTCGGTGATGAGCAGGTCGTCGGCGTCCAGCGTGCGACGGGTGCCGTCGAGGGTCTCCAGGGTCTCCCCCGCGGCGGCCCGGCGGACGACGATCGGGCCGCTGAGCCGGTCCGCGTCGTAGCCGTGGATCGGGTGGCCCAGCTCGAGCATCACGTAGTTGGTGATGTCGACCGGCAGCGAGATCGGCCGCATGCCGGCCAGGGTGAGCCGGGTGCGCAGCCACAGCGGCGACTCCGCGGCCGGGTCGATGCCGCGCACCGTGCGGGCCACGAACCGGTCGCAGCCGGTCGGGTCGTCGAGGCGCACCGGCCAGCCCGGCCCGTCGGCGGCCGGCTCCTCACGGTCGGCCGGGTCGCGGAACGGGACGCCGAAGGCGGTGGCCGCCTCGCGCGCGACGCCGCGCACCGACAGGCAGTAGCCGCGGTCCGGGGTGACCGCGATGTCGAGGACGGCGTCCGGCAGGCCGAGCACCGGTCGGGCGTCGTCCCCGGTCCGCGCACCGCGCAGGTCGGCGTCCGAGAGCACCAGGATGCCGTCGTGCTCCTCCCCGATCCCCAGCTCGCGGACCGAGCAGATCATCCCGTCGGAGACGTGCCCGTAGGTGCGGCGTGCGGCGATGGCGAAGCCGCCGGGCAGCACGCTGCCCGGCAGGGCCACCACGACGGGCGCGCCGACCGGGAAGTTGCGTGCCCCGCAGACGATGCCCTGCGGCTCGGGCGCGCCGACGTCCACCTGGCACCAGCGGATGGTCTTGCCGTTGGACTGTGGCTCCTCGACGTAGTCGAGCACCCGGCCCACGACGAGCGGTCCGGTGAGGTCGACCCCCACCTCGTGCACGGTCTCGACCTCGAGGCCGGCGCGGAGCAGGCCGGCCGCCAGCTCGCGGGGGGACAGCGCGTCGGGCAGCGCCGCGTACTCGCGCAGCCAGGACACCGGGACGCGCATCAGACCTCCATGCCGAACGGAAGGGTGAACCTGATGTCCCCCTCGACCATGTCCCGCATGTCCTGCACGCCGTGCCGGAACATCAGGGTGCGCTCGATGCCCATCCCGAAGGCGAAGCCGGTGTAGCGGTGCGGGTCGATCCCGCAGGCCACGAGCACCCGCGGGTTGACCATGCCGCAGCCGCCCCACTCGATCCAGCCCTCGGAGGAGCAGGTGCGGCACGGCCGGTCCGGGTTACCCACGGACGCGCCACGGCAGACGAAGCACTCGAGGTCGACCTCGGCCGACGGCTCGGTGAACGGGAAGTACGACGGCCGCAGCCGGGTCACGATGCCGTCGCCGAACATGGACGAGGCGAAGTGGTCGAGGGTGCCCTTGAGGTGGGCCATGGTGATGCCCTCGTCGACGACGAGACCCTCGACCTGGCTGAACACCGGGGTGTGGGTGGCGTCCAGCTCGTCGGTGCGGAAGGTCCGGCCGGGACAGATGACGTAGATCGGTGGCTCACGCTTCTCGAGCATCACTCGGGCCTGCACCGGCGAGGTGTGCGTGCGCAGGACGAGGCCGGAGTCCGGCGACTCGACGTAGAACGTGTCCTGCATGGTGCGGGCCGGGTGGTCCGGCCCGATGTTCAGCGCGTCGAAGTTGAGCCACTCCGCCTCGACCTCGGGGCCGTCGGCCACCTCGTAGCCGAGCCCGACGAACACCTCGGTGATCCGCTCGACGATGGTGGTCAGCGGGTGCCGGGCACCGCGGGGCTCGCGGTCCCACGGGAGGGTGACGTCGACGGCCTCCTCGACGAGCACGCGAGAGTCCCGCTCGGCCTCCAGCACCTGCTGGCGCCCCTCCAGCGCGGCCCGGACGGCGGTGCGGGCGTCACCGACCCGCTTGCCGGCGTCCGCCTTCGCGGCCGGGGGCAGCGCGCCGATCTCCCGGTTGGCCAGCGCGAGCGGCGACCGGTCGCCCGCGTGGGCCAGCCGGACCTCCTTGAGCGCGTCCAGGTCGGGGGCGGCCGCGACGGCAGCAAGCGCCTCGTCGCGCATCCGCTGCACCTCGTCCGGATGCAGCGCGGTGACTTCGACCGGGTCGAAGGAGGAGTTCGGGGCGGACATCGACGCAGGCATCCTTTGCGCGCTCGGGGACCCGCGTGAGTCTAGGCGGCGTCCGTGGTCGGGTGCCGCCGGGTTTCTCGTCGGGCGGGTTTCGTCAGGCGGCGTCCCCGGGCGGCCCCGGGGGCAGCACGACGCGGAACCGGGCCCCGGCCCCCGGCGCCCGGTCCACCGCGATGGTGCCGCCGTGCGCCTGGACCAGCCCCTTGATGATGTACAGGCCCAGCCCGGTGCCGCCACGGCCGCCACCCCGCCAGAACTTGGTGAAGACCAGGTCGACCTGCTGCGGATCGATGCCCTCGCCGTCGTCCCAGACGGTGAGCGCCGTGCCGACCGGGTCGGGCTCGACGACCACGTGCACGGTGCCGGCTCCGTGCCGGACGGCGTTCTCCAGCAGGTTGGCCAGCACCTGGTCGACCTTGTCGGCGTCCGCCCAGGTCTCCGGCAGCGACCCCCGGATGGTGACGTCGAAGCGCTCGCCGGAGTCGCCGCGGGCCTGCCGGGAGGCGACCAGCCGCTGGACGGCAGCCGGGATGTCGACCAGCTGGCGACGCACCTGCAGCCGTCCGGAGTCGATCCGGGCGATGTCCAGCAGCTCGGTGATCAGCCGGGTGATCCGGTCCGCGTCGGCCTCGACGGTCTCCAGCATCAGCTTGCGCTGCTCGTCGGTGAAGCGGTCCCACTTGGCCAGCAGGGTGGCGGTGAACCCCTTCACCGAGGTCAGCGGGGAGCGCAGCTCGTGGGCCACCGTCGCCACCAGCTCGGCACCCTCGCGCTCGAGCCGGTCCCGGGCCGAGGCGGCTCGCAGCGAGGCCACCACGGCGGTGACCGCCGTGGTGGGGCCGCCGTCACGCACGTACCGGGCGGTGACCAGCAGCTGGCCGCCGCCGGGCAGCGCCAGGGCGGTCTCCGGATGGCCGGTCGTGGTGGACAGCGCCCGGTACGGGTCGACGCAGTCCCACCAGCGACGCCCCCGCGAGTCGAGCAGCGGGAGCGCCTCACTCAGCCGGCGTCCCAGGACGGCGGCCCTGGGCAGTCCAGTCAGCCGCTCGGCCGCCCGGTTGAAGACGAGGACCTGCTCATCGGCGTCCGCGACGACCAGCCCGTCGGGCAGGTCGTCGTAGGACGCGGGCTGGTCGGGTGCCCCCATGGCGCTGACCCTAGCGGTGTGGACAGCGGGGTGTGCTTGTCGGTGGGGTCACCGAGCAGTCCACGAAGGCGGCTGGACCATCACCCCCCACCACAGGACAACCGGCGGCAACAGCCGCCTATGGTTCACCCGACCCGACGGCCACACCACCCCCAGCGACCCCCGCGGGCCCTGACAGCTCAGCCGGCGGGATCGGGGTGCGGCCGGCGCTGCGCGCGGGCCGAGGCGTACAGGCACACGGCAGCGGCGGTGCCCAGGTTGAGGCTCTCGGCGCGGCCGTGGATGGGCACGCGCACGACGTGGTCGGCGAGGGCGGCCACCTCCGGCGGAAGGCCCCACGCCTCATTGCCGAAGATCCAGGCGGTGGGGGCGGCGAGCAGTCCCTCCTCCGCCGCCTCGTCGAGGTCACGGCTGCCGGCGCCGTCCGCGGCCAGTACCTGCAGGCCCGCCGCGCGCAGCCCGACGACGGCCTCCTCGACCGCGATGCCGGCCACCAGCGGCAGGTGGAACAGGCTGCCGGCCGAGGCGCGCACGCACTTGCCGTTGTAGGGGTCCACGCTCGCCGAGGTGAGGATGACGGCGTCCGCACCGGCCGCGTCCGCTGCTCGCACGACGGTGCCCGCGTTGCCGGGGTCGCGGACCTGCGCCAGCACCGCCACCAGCCGAGGCTGGACGGCGAGCGCCTGGGCGAGCGGCACGTCGAGCAGGTCGCACACCACCACGATGCCCTGCGGGGTCACCGTCTGGCTGAGCCCGGCCAGCACGTCGGCGCCCAGTCGGTGCACCGGGATGGCGCGGCCCTCGGCGGTGCGGACCAGCTCGGGGTTGCGCGCCTCGGCGTCCGGACTGACGAACAGCTCGCGCACGCCGGAGGCCGACTCCGGCGCGAGCGCCTCACGGACCGCCTGCGGACCCTCGGCGAGGAACGCGCGGTCCCGCTCCCGGAAGGAGCGCTTGAGAAGCCGACGGGCCGCGGCCACCCGCTGGTGCGGGGACCGCGGCCCGGTGACGGCCGTCATCGGCCTGACGTCACGAGCGACAGCCTCAGGCTGCCGGAGCGTTCCGGTCGGCCGGCAGCGCAGCGCGCGCCACCTCGACGAGGGTGCTGAACGCCGCGGCGTCGTTCACCGCGAGCTCGGCCAGCATCCGCCGGTCGACCTCGACCTCGGCGGCCTTCAGCCCCTGGATGAAGCGGTTGTACGTCATGTCGTTCGCGCGGGCCGCCGCGTTGATGCGGGTGATCCACAGCTGCCGGAAGTCGCCCTTGCGCTTCTTCCGGTCGCGGTAGCTGTAGACCATGGAGTGGGTGACCTGCTCCTTGGCCTTGCGGTACAAGCGGGACCGCTGACCGCGGTACCCGCTTGCGCGCTCGAGCATGTCCCGGCGCTTCTTCTGGGCGTTGACCGCCCTCTTCACGCGTGCCACGTGGTTCTCCTTGGTGGTGCGACGCCCAGACCGGGGCGTCAGCGTCGGGGTTTGTCAGCGCCCGAGCAGGCGCTTGACCTTCTTGACATCGGCCGGAGCCGTGACGACGTCGGCTGCCAGCCGACGGGTGCGGTCGGAGCCCTTGCCCTCAAGCAGGTGCCGCCGGTTCGCCTGCTCGCGCATGACCTTGCCGGAACCGGTGATCCGGAACCGCTTCTTGGTCCCGCTGTGGGTCTTGTTCTTCGGCATGCCGCCGCTTCTCCTCGTCGGTTGCGGCCCCGGTCGGTGACCGGCGCGCTCGGGTGGTGCTGCTTGCTCAGCTCTCGGTGCTGCTCGCTGGGGTCTCGTCGACCAGGTCGTCGACCAAATCGTCGACCGACCCATCCGGCTCGGCGTCGCCGCGACGGCGCCGCTCGGCGTCCCGCCGGGCCTCCGCCTGCGCCTCGGCCTTCTTCCGGACCGGCCCCAGGACCATCACCATGTTGCGGCCGTCCTGCTTCGGCGAGGACTCCACGAACCCGAGGTCCGAGACGTCCTCCGCCAGCCGCTGCAGCAGCCGGAACCCCAGCTCGGGGCGGGACTGCTCGCGTCCGCGGAACATGATGGTGATCTTGACTTTGTCCCCGGCCTTGAGGAACCGGACGACGTGACCCTTCTTGGTCTCGTAGTCGTGCGGGTCGATCTTGGGCCGGAGCTTCATCTCCTTGATGACCGTGTTGACCTGCTTCTTGCGGTCCTCACGGGCCTTCATGGCCGACTCGTACTTGAACTTGCCGAAGTCCATGAGCTTGCAGACCGGCGGCTTGGCCATGGGGGCCACCTCGACCAGGTCGAGGTCGGACTCCTGGGCCAGTCGCAGCGCATCCTCGATGCGCACGATGCCAACCTGCTCGCCGTTCGGACCCACGAGCCGGACCTCGGGAACGCGGATCCGGTCGTTGATGCGGGGCTCGACGCTGATGGGGCCTCCTCGGGTAGCGGACCGTGCCGACCCCGGGAACGGGAAAGGGCCCGTGCCTGACGCAGGCGAGGGCCCTGATCCCGGGCAGCGACCGTGGCCGGCCGACGGCCGGTACGGCACTGCGGGACGCCGAGACCTCCGACGTCCGGACCGGACCCGGCGACGCTTGGGGACGTGCCGGGTGGGAGGCGGGCCTCCGCTTGCGGACCGGAGTGCTGACGCACCCCGATCGGTCGTCTGTCAGGGTAGCAGGATGAGCACCGAGGATCCGAACGCGTCCACCTCTGCCGGGACAGCCGCCCGCGACATCGCCGAGGTGCCGGCCGTCGAGGTGGTCTCCGCCGCCGCTTTGCACCTGATGAGCGCAGCCGCCGTCCAGTGCGGGCTGTCCGCTGCGGACGACCCGGGCGGCGCGCCACCCGCGGACCTGGCCGAGGCCCGGGTCCTCATCGACGCCCTCGCCGGCCTGGTCACCGCGGCCGCACCGCACCTCGGCCACCACCACGCGGCCCCGCTGCGAGACGGCCTGCGCAGCCTGCAGCTGGCCTTCCGCGAGGCCTCCCCCTACCCCGACCCGCCCGGCGAGGGGCCAGGCGAGAAGCTCACCGGGCCGGTCTACCGCTGAGCCGGACTCAGGCCGCGGGGTCCTTGCGCGCCACCTGGTAGACCAACGCGGCCAGCGCCCCGCCCACCAGCGGCGCCAGGATGAACAGCCACAGCTGGGACAGCGCGGTGCCGCCCTCGAACAGGGCCGGACCGAACGAGCGGGCCGGGTTGACCGAGGTCCCGGTCAACGGGATGCCCACCAGGTGGACGACCGCCAAGGCGGTCCCGATCGCCACACCGGCCAGAGCGGCGTTCCCGGCCCTGTCCGTGACCAGCAGGATCACCAGGACGAACAGCAGCGTGAGCACGGTCTCCACCACGAACGCGCCGGCCATGTTGATCCCGTGGCCCGTGCCGTAGCCATTGGTACCGAGCGCCCCAGTCTCGTCCGTGACGTCGAAGCTGGTGGTCATCAGCTTGAGCAGTGCGGCTGCCGCCGAAGCACCGACGAGCTGAACGATCCAGTACGGCACCGCGTCGGTGACGCTCATCCGCCGGGACACCACCATGCCCATGGTCACCGCCGGGTTGACGTGGCAGCCGGAGACCGGTCCGAACGCGTAGACGGCGAAGGTCAGCACCAGTCCGAACGCGAGGGCGACAGACAGCGGCCCGGCGGACTTGATGCCAGTGATCGCTGCGCCGACGGCGAGGAACACCAGGGCAAAGGTTCCGATGAACTCGGCGGTCAGCCTCCTGGCCATGAGCCACCCCTTCCGGTCGACGTCCGACGAAGATCAGCCTCCCAGCCGCCGACGCGGTCGGCCACTCGAACGCCTCGATTGTGGTCAGGACGAGGGGTCGGCCACGGCCAGGTCGAGGCCCCGGTCCAGCCGGGCCCGCAGCACCGGGACGTCGGCCAGCCGAGCGGCCACGGCCTGCGCGAGCTCGAGCCCGTCCGCGGACCGCTCCGGCACCACCGTGACCAGCAGGTCCGCGTCGTCCGCCGGGCCGAGCGAGACGCTCGCCAGCCCGGGCAGCCCCTCGACCGCCTCGGCGACCGCCACGGCCACGACCGGGTCGGTGGACGGCGGCAGCCACCGCCGGCCCTCGGCCAACGCCAGCAGCAGCGACCCGGTGAGCGCCACCCGGTGCGGGCTGGCCGGGTCGACCAGCAGTGCGTCGCCGTCCTCGTCGAACACCCCGCGGGCCGCGTCCACCGCACGGAGCGGGAACGGGCGCGCCTGCGGGTCCCACTGCGCCAGCGCGGCCAACGAGGTGAACACCGGGACGCCGCGGCGGCCGTCCGGCGATCTCACCGTGACGGTGGCCAGGTGCGCGACCTTCTCCACAGCGCGCCCGGCCGCGTCGATCTGGGCCTCGTCCAGCCGGGCCACCACCGGGGCGAGCACCCGGGCGTCCAGCAGCGCGGCCACCACGGCGTCCACGCCGGCCCGCCCCTCGGCCGCCGCCGTCAGAGCGGCCAGCACGGTGGGCGACGCCGATCCGTCGTCCGCCCCGAACGGCGAGGACGGCGGCAGCGGGCGACCGGTCACCGCGTCACGCTAGCCGGGCCACCCGTCTGCGACGATGCGCGGGTGGGCAGCCAGGCAGCAACGGGAGAGGGCACCGCCGCCGGCGCGCTGCGCCCCGGCCTGCTGCTGGCCGCGTTGCTGCTGGTCGCGCTCAACCTCCGTGCGGCGCTCGCGTCGATCCCGCCGCTGGTCCCGACCATCGAGGCGGACCTCGGCCTGAGCGGTGCCACCGCCGGTGCGCTCACGACGCTGCCGGTGCTGTGCATGGGACTGTTCGCGCCGCCCGCGCACCGGATGGCCCAGCGGTTCGGCCGGGAGGCCGCCATCGCGCTGGCGCTCGTGCTGCTGCTGGCCGGGTTCGCGCTGCGGCTCGCGGGGTCGTTCGCGCCCGCGCTGTTCGTCGCGGTGCTGCTCGGCGGGGTCGGGATCGCGGTGGCCGGCACCGTGCTGCCGGGCGTCGTCAAGGAGTTCTTCCCCGAGCGGTCCGGCACCGTCACCGGGTTCTACCTGGCCGCCATGATGGTCGGGGCCACCGCCGCGTCGGCGCTCGCGGTGCCGCTGGCCGCGACGCTGGGCTCATGGCAGGCCTCGATCGCCTCGTGGGGCATCCTCGCCGTGGTCGCACTGGCGGCCTGGCTGCCGGTGCTGCGCAGGGTCAACGAGCGCGAGGGCGAGGAGGCCGAGGCCGCCACCCATGGGCTGCCCTGGCGCAGCCGCACCGCCTGGCTGGTGGCCGCCTACCTCACCGCGAACTCGGTGCTGTTCTACTCGCTGCTGGCCTGGATCGCCCCGGCCTACGAGTCGTTCGGCTGGACCGCCGAGCGGTCCGGGCTGCTGCTCGCCGAGTTCAGCGTGGTGCAGCTGCTGTCGGCGCTGACCATCCCGATCGCCGCCGACCGGATGCCGGACCGCCGTCCACTGTTCGGGCTGGTCGTCGGGATGGCCGTCGTCGGTCTGGTGGTCGTCACCTGGGTGCCGATGGGGGCGCCGTGGGTCTGGATCGCGATCCTCGGCTATGGGCTCGGCGGTGGGTTCACCCTCGGGCTGGCCCTGCTCGTCGACTATGCGCCCGACCCCAGCCAGTCGGCCGGGCTGTCCGCGATGGCTTTCCTGGTCTCCTACACGATCGCCGCGGCCGGGCCGCTCCTGCTCGGTGCGCTGCGCGACGCCACCGGCGGCTTCCGGGTGCCGTTCCTGCTGCTGCTGGTGACCGGCGTCCTCCAGCTGGGCCTGGTCACTCGGTTGAGGCCGGGCCGCTCGGTGGCCTGATCCGGACCACCCCGCGGTCCAGGTCGACGTCCATCGGCTCGCCCTCACCCTGTTCGTCCCGCCGGAACGCCTCGGCCTGCCGCTCCTCGACGGCGGCCCGCGCGGACGCACCGCCGTAGAACGCCCCGAACTCGGCCATCCCCGCGCCCAGCGCCCCCCCGGCCGACCCGGCCCCGGCGCCGATCCGGCGCAGGATGCCGCGCCCCGCGAGCTCCTCGGGGGTGTCCGCGTCGCTGGCGTCGCCGGCGTCGTCGCAGTCGACCTCCCCGACGTCGGCTGCGTGCGCGGCCAGGTAGGGCCGCGCTCCCACGTCCCCCACTGCCAGCTCGGCCACCCCGGCCCAGTGCCCCCGACCGAGCAGCACCGGGTGCGCCCGCTGCCCGTCGTACGTCGCGACCGCGAGCACCGCAGCCGGGTCGTCACCCGCGGCGGCCAGCACCCGGCGCACGGCGGCCGGCAGCAGGCCGGGCTGGTCCACGAGCGTGACCACCGCGGCGTCCACGGTGTCCGACAGCGCGGCCAGACCGGCGCGCAGCGACGACCCCATCCCGCTCGCCCACTCGGGGTTCACCACCACCTGGTCGGCCCCGGGCACCTCGACGACCGCGGCCCCGAGGACGACGACCACGGGGTCGCAGCCGCCGAGGCGCAGCACCCGCACCGCCCGGTCGACCAGCCGCTCGCCGTCCAGCTCGGCCACCGCCTTGGGTCCGCCGAACCGGCTGCCCTCCCCCGCCGCGAGCAGCACTCCGGCGACGCTCACCGCTCCGCCCCGGGGTGGATCGGCCCGTCCACCGAGCCCAGCCGCGACCCGGTGCCGCCCCAGTGCGCCGCGATGATCTCGGCGGCGATCGAGACGGCGGTCTCCTCCGGGGTGCGGGCACCGATGTCCAGCCCGATCGGCGAGGACAGCCGGGCCAGCTCGTCGTCGGTGAGCCCGGCCTCGCGCAGCCGGGCCAGCCGGTCCTCGTGGGTGCGCCGGCTGCCCATGGCCCCGATGTAGGTGGCCGGCGTGCGCAGCGCCACCTCGAGAAGAGGCACGTCGAACTTCGGGTCGTGGGTGAGCACGCAGATCACCGTGCGCGCGTCCACCTGGACGCCGGACAGGTACCGGTGCGGCCACTCCACGACGACCTCGTCGGCGTCCGGGAACCGCTTGGTCGTGGCGAACACCGGGCGGGCGTCGCACACGGTCACGTGGTA
Source organism: Actinomycetes bacterium (assembly GCA_038252405.1). Taxonomy (GTDB): domain Bacteria; phylum Actinomycetota; class Actinomycetes; order Prado026; family Prado026; genus DATCDE01. The sequence continues at coordinate 24,200 of JBBSAJ010000010.1, forward strand.
GCCGAGGAACCGGCCGATCCGGGCCACCGCTCCGGCGAAGTCGATCGCGCCGAAGACCAGCAGGAGCGGCGGCGGGGCGTACGACTGGACGAACACGGCCAGCTCGTCGCCGCGGCGCTCGCCGTCCGCGCCGTAGTGCAGGAAGCCGGTACGCCCGGCCTCGAGCAGGCCGCGGACGTCGTCCGTCACCGCGTGCTCGAGCCGCTGGGAGCCGAGCTCGCCGGAGGCCCGGTCCGGCCAGACCACCCGTTTGGCGCCCAGCCGGCCCGGCCCGTCGACGATCGTGGCCACCGCGACCGGCTCCCGACGCTCGATCGAGGCGATCACCTCGGGCAGCTGCGGCCAGGTCTGCTCCGACACCGCCTCGACGAACACGTCGAGGATCCCGCCGCAGGTCAGCCCGACGGCGAACGCGTCGTCGTCGCTGACTCCGTACCGCTGCAGCACCGGGCGGCCGCTGGCCATGACCTCCTGGGCCAGGTCGTAGACCGCGCCCTCGACGCAGCCGCCGCTCACGCTGCCGACCGCCTCGCCGGACGCCGACACGGCCATCGACGCGCCCGCCGGGCGGGGCGCGGACTTCCAGGTCCGCACGACGGTGGCCAGCCCGAAGCTGCCGCCCTCGTCGTACAGCCGACGGATGTCGGCGATCACCTCACGCATCGACGGACCCTCCCTGGGAGATCAGCGCACCCAGCCGCTCGAACGCGGCCAGGCTGTGCCCCTCGACGAAGTCATCGACCCACGGCAGTGCCGTGGCCATCCCCGCGGTGAGCGGCGCGAACCCCTCCCGGGCCTTGTGCGGGTTGACCCAGACCACCCGGTGGGCCAACCGGTGCAGCCGGTGCATCTGCTCACCCAGCAGCGTGGGGTCGCCGCGCTCCCAGCCGTCGGACACGACCACGACGACCGCCCCGCGGGCCGCCCCCCGCTGGCCGTACCGGTCGAGGAAGGCCTTCAGCTCCTCGCCCAGCCGGGTGCCGCCGCTCCAGTCCGGGACGACGGACGACACGGCGGCCATGGCGGCGTCCGGGTCGGTGGCCGCCATCTCCCTGGTCACCCGGGTCAGCCGGGTGCCGATGGTGAACGCCTCGGTCCGGGGCCGCTGCCGCACGCAGGCGTGCGCGAACCGCAGCACCGCGTCGGCGTACGGCGCCATCGACCCGCTCACGTCGACGAGCAGGACCACCCGCCGGGCCCGCCGGGTGCGGTGCTGGCGGCGCAGCCGGGCCGGCTCGCCACCCCGCTCGAGCATCGCCCGGACGGTGCGCCGCGGGTCCAGCGGGCCGTGCCGGTCCGGGACCAGCCGGCGGGACGGCCGCAGCGGCGCGGGCGATCGCAGCAGGGCGATCATCCGGCGCACCTCGTCCCGCTCGGCCGGGGTCAGCCGGGCGACGTCCCGGTGCCGCAGCACCTCGGCCGGGCTGGCGGTGGCGGCCCGGCTCGGGTCGGTGTCCGGCCGGTCACCCGCGGTGGCGTCCACGGGCATCGCCACCTCGCGGCGCACCTCGGTGCGCGGCACCGGACGCATCGGCGGGGGGACCTCGCCGCCGAACCACGCGGTGAACGCCGCGTCGTAGCGGGGCAGGTCGTCCGGGCCGGAGCACAGCGTCAGCCGCCCGGCCCAGTACACGTCGTCACGGCGGCACACGCCCAGCTCGCCCAGCGCCGCGACCATGGCCTGGACCCGGTCCGGGCCGGCGGCCACGCCGGCCGCGCGCAGGGTGCGGGCGAAGCCCACCAGGGTATCGAGGACCGTCTCCGCGCCGGCGGACGCGCTCACGGCGGCGCTCACGACACGAGCGCCCCGACGCCGGCCGCGAGCACCCGCTCCTGGTCCTCGCGGTACTTCAGGACGGCGCCCAGGGTGCGGGCCGCCCGGTCCGGGTCGACCTCGCGGGCGCCCAGCGCGAGCAGCGCCTCGGCCCAGTCCAGCGACTCGGCGACCCCCGGCGGTTTGAGCAGGTCCAGCCCGCGCAGCGACTGGACGGCCCGGGCCACCCCCTCGGCCAGCTGCTCGGACGCCTCGGGCAGCCGCCGCCGGATGATCGCCACCTCCCGCGCGAAGCCGGGGTGCTCCAGCCAGTGGTAGAGGCAGCGCCGCTTCAGCGCGTCGTGCACCTCGCGGGTCCGGTTGCTGGTGAGCACGACGAGCGGCGGGGTCTCCGCCCGGACGGTGCCCAGCTCCGGCACCGACAGGGTGAAGTCGGACAGCACCTCGAGCAGGAACGCCTCGAACTCGTCGTCCGCGCGGTCCACCTCGTCCACCAGCAGCACGCTGGGGCTGGTCTCCAGGGCCTGCAGCAGCGGGCGGGCCACCAGGAACCGCCGGTCGTACAGGTCCTTCTCGATCGCCTCGATGTCGTGGACGCCGGCCGCCTCGGCGGCCCGCAGGTGCAGCAGCTGACGGGGGAAGTCCCAGTCGTACAGCGCCTGGGCGGCGTCCAGTCCCTCGTAGCACTGCAGCCGGATGAGTGGCGCGCCGAGCACGCCGGCCAGCGCCGTGGCCAGCGACGTCTTGCCGACCCCGGCCTCACCCTCGAGGAACAGCGGGCGCCCCATCCGCAGCGCGAGGAACGCCGCCGTGGCCAGCCCCTCGTCGCACAGGTAGCCCTGCTCGTCCAGCTTGTGGGCAAGGTCCTCCGGGGTGCTCACCCCGGGGACGGCCAGGCGCTCCATGGTGAGACGCTAGCCCCGAAGACCGGCCGGCGCTTCGCGATAGGTTGGCACCGCACCCATTGTTCCCAGGAGGACCCCATGCCCGCCGAGACCCGCAGCCTGACCGACACCGTCGTCGCCATCACCGGAGTGAGCGCCGGGATCGGCACCGCCGTGGCCCGGCTGCTCGTCGAGGAGGGCGCGAAGGTGGCCATCGGGGCCCGCCGGCACGAGCGGTTGGCCACCCTCGTCGACGAGCTCGGCGCCGACAACGCGCTCGCCGTCACCATGGACGTCCGCTCCCCCGCCGACAACCAGCGGCTCGTCGACGCGGCGCTGGGGCGGTGGGGCCGGCTCGACACCATGGTCGCCAACGCCGGGATGGGCCTGTACGGCAGCATCCTCGACTACGACGACGAGGCCGTCGCCACCATGATCGACACGAACTTCACGGGCACCGTGTGGAGCGTGCGGGCCGCCGTCCCGGCGATGATCGCGGCCGGCGGCGGTGACGTGGTCATCGTGTCGTCGGTCGCCGGCCTGCGCGGCGGCGGCGACGAGGCCGTGTACGCCGGCACCAAGTTCGCCCAGGTCGGGCTGGCCGGGGCGCTGGACCGCGAGCTGCGCGAGAAGGGCATCCGGGTGACCGCCGTCTGCCCGGCCGGGGTGGAGACCGAGTTCGCCATGGGCACCGGGCGCACAGCGGGCATGCCGGAGCTGGAGTCCTACCTGCGCCCGGAGGACGTCGCCTCCGCGGTGCTCGGCACCCTCAAGCAGCCGCGTCGGGTGCGCACCACGCTGTGGGCGCTGTGGTCCATGGGCCAGCAGAGCTGAGGCCCGAGCCGTTCCCACGCGGCTCTTAGGTTGCTGCGCCATGATCGGCCCATGACCGGCCGGGTGCTCGTCGCGGACGACGACCGTGCGATCCGCGAGTCGCTGGCCCGTGCCCTGGAGCTGGAGGGGTACCCGGTCGTCGCCGTCCCGGACGGCGCCTCGGCGCTGGAGGCGATCGCGGCGGACCGGCCGGACGTGCTCATCCTGGACGTGATGATGCCCGGCATCGACGGGCTCACCGTGTGCCGGGTGCTGCGCGCGCAGGGCGACCAGACACCCATCCTCATGCTCACCGCCCGCACCGAGACCTCCGACCGGGTGGCCGGCCTGGACGCGGGGGCGGACGACTACCTGCCCAAGCCGTTCGACCTGGACGAGCTGCTGGCCCGCATCCGCGCGCTGCTGCGCCGGGTCCGGCCGGCGGACGGCACCCTCGACGCCACCGGCATCGACGCGCCGCTCAGGGTGGCCGACCTGGCCCTGGACCCCGCGACCCGTGAGGTCACCCGCGGCGGACGGGCCATCACGCTGTCCAAGACGGAGTTCGACCTGCTCGAGCTGCTCATGCGCAACACCGGCGTGGTGCTCGTGCACAGCACGATCTACGACCGGATCTGGGGCTACGACTTCGGTCCCGGCTCGAACAACCTGGCCGTCTACATCAGCTACCTGCGCCGCAAGATCGACGCGGACGAGGACGTCAAGCTGATCCACACGGTCCGTGGGGTGGGCTACACGGTGCGGGCATGACCCACCCGATGCGCAGCCTGCGCACCAAGATCACCCTGTTGTTCGTGCTCGTGGCGACGGTGGGCACGGTGGTCACCGGGATGCTCAGCTACCTGGCCATGACCGACCGGCTGAACACCGAGGTGAACACGTCGCTGGCCAGCGTGGCCGCCGAGGCCCAGCGGGACAGCCACGACGGCGACCGGAGCCGGCCGGGCGGCGGACCGACCGGGCTGACTCCGGTCGATCTGCTGCGCACCGAGCAGGTGGTCACCCAGACGCTCGACCCGACCGGGACCGTGAGCTCGCCCGGGACCGGGCTGGTGCTGCCCGTGACCGCCCTCGACCGCCAGGTGGCCGGCGGGCAGCTGGGCTCCGTGCGCCGGGACGAGGTCATCGACGACACGCCGTTTCGGGTCCTCACGGTGGCGCTGAGCGACGGCGGTGCGCTGCAGGTGGCGCGCAGCACCGTGGAGAACGAGCGGGTCCTGGACCAGCTGCGCAGCCAGATCCTCGTCGTCGTCCTCGTCGTGGTGCTGCTGTCGGGGCTGGCCGGGTGGGTGATCGCCCGCCAGCTCACCCGCCGGCTGGCCCGGCTCACCGACGCCGCCGAGCAGGTGGCCAGCACCGGCCGGCTCGACGTCCCGGTGCCCACCGGGGGCGCCGACGAGGCGGGCCGGCTCGGGGTGGCCCTGGCCAGCATGCTCGAGGCGCTGCGTCGCTCCCGGGAGGCCCAGCAGCGCCTGGTGCAGGACGCCGGCCACGAGCTGCGCACCCCGCTGACCAGCCTGCGGACCAACGTGAGCGTGCTGCGCCGGCACGCCGACCTGCCCGACCAGCAGCGCGGCCAGGTGCTCACCGACCTCGACGCGGAGACCCGCGAGCTGACCGACCTGGTCAACGAGCTGGTGGCGCTGGCCTCCGACCAGGCCGACGAGGAGCCCGAGCAGCGGGTCACGCTGGCCCCGCTCGTCGAGCGGGTCGCCGAGCGCACCCGGCGCCGGTTCGGCGGCGAGGTGGCCGTCGACGCGGACGGCACCGAGGTGCTGGGCCGGCCGGCCGCGCTGGAACGGGCGGTGAGCAACCTGCTCGACAACGCCGCGAAGTTCGGCGGGGGGGCGCCGGTGCGGGTGACCGTGGTCCGGGGCGCCGTGACGGTGACCGACCGCGGGCCCGGGATCGCGGCGACCGACGTCCCGCACGTGTTCGACCGGTTCTTCCGCGCCGACACGGCCCGCAGCATGCCCGGGTCCGGACTGGGCCTGGCCATCGTCCGGAGCGTCGCCGAGTCGCACGGCGGCACCGCCTTCGCGCGGACCACGCCGAACGGCACCGAGGTGGGCATCGAGCTGCCGGTCGCTCCCGCCCAGCCTTGACCGCCCGCACTCTCACGCAGCTCTCACGCTGGGCCAAGGTCCGTCTCACCCGGGCCGCGCACGCTCGTCGGACGCGCCCGGCTCCCGGCCGGGCCGGACGAGAGGAACGTCATGAGGACCAGCACCAAGAAGATCAGCCTGGCCGTCGTGTCCGCCGCTGCGCTAGGCGGCCTCGCGCTGCTGACCCCGACCATCGCCCAGGCCGCGTCGGGCGGCTCGTCGAGCTCGGTCGCGCCGCACCGCGGCGGCGACCGTGGCGTCGGCCACAGCGGCCCGGGCCAGGGTGAGACCGCGCTGACCGGCGACGCCGCGACCAAGGTCACGGCCGCCGCCCAGGCGGCCGTCCCCGGCGGCACCGTCGTCCGCGTCGAGACCGACCGCGACGGCAGCTACGAGGCCCACGTCACCAAGACCGACGGCACCCACGTCGAGGTCAAGGTGGACACGTCCTTCACCGTCACCGCCGTCCAGACCCGCCCCGGCGGCGGCCCCGGCCACGGGATGGGCCCGGGCCGGGGTGAGACCGCGCTGACTGGCGACGCCGCGACCAAGGTCACGGCCGCCGCCCAGGTGGCCGTCCCCGGCGGCACCGTCGTCCGCGTCGAGACCGACCGCGACGGCAGCTACGAGGCCCACGTCACCAAGCCCGACGGCACCCACGTCGAGGTCAAGGTGGACACGTCCTTCACTGTCACCGCCGTCCAGACCCGCCCCGGCGGCGACCACGGCGGCCCCGGCCACGCCGCCTGATCGGTCGGTCGGGTCAGCGCAGCTGGGAGACCAGCCAACGGGCCCGCAGGACCATGCCGGCCGGGTCCGGGTGGGAGCCGTCCGGCATGTAGGGCACGTGCTGGCTTTCCACGTAGCCGGCCCAGTCGAGGAATCGTGCGTTGGGGTACTTCGCTACGACGGACCGGATCGCCGTGTTGCTCTGCCGCCAGGTGACGTTGCCCCAGATCCGGTCGTCCAGCCAGATGCCCACCCAGTAGACCGTCGTGGTCCGCGGCACCAGCCGCATGATCGTGTCCACCTCGGTGGCCACCTGGGCGGGGATGTCCTGGCCGGTGATCACGTAGCGGCCCCGGGGGTCACGCTTCGTCCGCAGGCCCGAGTCGGTGGGGGTCGGCGGCGCCTCCCGGTACTGCGCCGTGATCTCCCCGTTGCTGCCGAGCGCGACCACCACGGTCGGCGGAATCGGTCCGGCGCGCAGGACCTGGTCCCCGCCGCAGGTCGGGGCGGCGTTGCACAGCGGCGTCCAGTCGGCCCGCTTCCCGGAGACAATCGGACGGCCGCCGAGCGCGTCGATCCGGAAGTCCCAGCCGGCCGCGCCCAGCGCGGCCTCGAGGGGACCCTCGCCGCGCTGGGTCAGCGAGTCACCGATCCACAGCAGCCGGGTGTCGGCCTTGGCGACCCGGGTGAGCCCCGCGGTGGCCGCGGCGTCCTGGGCGGCCACCGCGCTCGTCGCGGCGCGGCCCACCCCCAGGGCCGCGCCGGCCGTGACCACCAGCAGGGCCAGGCCGAACAGCAGCGCATTGCGCGTCGGCCCCAGCCAGGCGGCCCGTTGCGGCGGCTGCTCCACGAACCGGTACGACGCCCAGGCGAGCAGGACGGACACAGCGACGCCGAGGAGCGCGTAGCTGGCGGACAGCCGACCTCCCGCGGCGGCGGCGCCGAGCACCAGCACCGGCCAGTGCCACAAGTACAGCGAGTAGGAGATCCGCCCCACCCAGCGCAACGGCGGCAGGGACAGGCCGCGCGCGACGATCCCGGCCGGGTGCCCGGCGATCACCAGCATGGTGCCCAAGACCACAGGCAACGCGGCCACGCCGGGGAACGGGGTGAGCACCGTGTAGGTGACCATGCACATGGCCACGACGGCGAGCCCGAGGACGGCCCCCAGCACCCTCGCCGGCCGTGGGACCCGCTCCACGAGCGGGGCGGCGATGGCCAGCAGCCCACCCGCAGCCAGTTCGAAGGCACGGGAGAACGCCGAGAAGTAGCCCGACGGCGCGCCCACCGACACCAGGTGCTGCGACCACCACAGGGACGGCACCGCGAGCCCCAGCAGCGCCAGTGCCAGGGCCGGCCGCAGCGGCAGCCGCCACCGCCGCACCGCGAGCCAGGTGGCGACGGTGAGCACCACCGGCCACACCAGGTAGAACTTCTCCTCGTCGTTGAGGCTCCAGAAGTGCAGGACGGGGCTCGGCGCGATCGCGACCCCCATGTAGTCCACACCGGAGATGGCGAACCGGACGTCGGCGTTGAACAGCCCGGCCCACAGCACGTCCCCGGCCACCGTCACCAGCCGCTCGGCCGACAGCACGACGAACGACACGGCCAGCGTGACCAGCAGGGTCACCGTGGCCGCGGGCAGGATCCGACGGACCCGCCGGGCATAGAAACGGCCGAAGTGGATGCGGTCGCGGGCCTCGGCCTGGCGCACGAGCAGCCCGGTGATGAGGAACCCGGAGATGACGAAGAAGACGTCGACCCCGAGGAACCCGCCGCTCACCCAGCCGAACAGCACGGTGATCGCCACCAGGACGCTCGGCCCACCGGCGACCACGGCGAACTGGGACGCGTGGTAGGCGACCACGGGCACGATCGCGAGCGCCCGCAGGCCCTCGATGTCCGGCCGGAAACCGGCCTGGCCCTGACGGTCGGACGCGGGACCGGCCCGACGCGGCGTCCGCTCGGCAACGGCGCTCACCCGCGCATCCCCCCGTCCACCTCCGAGCGGTCAGCCCACTGGGCCGCGGAACGGTCCGCAGCGCCGTCCCATGGTCGCACCTGCCGACCGATCTGCCCGGAACCTGACCGCGCAGCGCGCTCAGCCGAGGTCGACGAGCACCTTGCCGACCAGCTGGGCCTCGACCGCGGCCTGCGCCGCCGCGGTGCGCTCCAGCGGGAACCGGTGCAGCGGCAGACCGGCGTCGTCCCCCACCGGCAGGACGCCCGCGGCCACCGCCGCCGCGACGTCCGCGACCGCGTGCCGCTTGGCGTCGGCGGGGACGGTGTAGACCAGCACGAACTGGAAGCGGGTGTTCGGCGCCATGTGTGCCCGCACCGGGAGCACGACCTCGTCGCCTCCGTTGTTCGCATAGACCGACACGGTGGCGTGCGGCGCGACCACTGCCGTGTCCAGCGCCACGTTCACGGCGGGCGACACCTCGACCACCAGGTCGACGCCCCTCGGCGCGACCCTGCGGATCTCCACGGCGGCCTCCTGCGCCCGGTAGTCGACCACGTGGTGCGCCCCCGCACGGCGGGCCAGCGCGGCCTTGGCCGGGCCGCTCACGGTCGTGACCACCTCGGCGCCGGACCAGCGGGCCAGCTGGATCGCGGCGTGCCCCACCGCCCCGGCCCCGCCGGCGACGAGCACGGTGCGCCCGTCGAGCGCGCCGGGGTGCAGCCGGTCCGGCCCGGAGTCGGCGACGGTCAGGCATCGGTGCGCGGTCAACGCAGGGATCCCGAGACTGGCCCCCAGCTCGAACGACGCTGCGTCCGGCAGCGGGACGGCCTGCGCCCGCGGCAGCACCACGTACTCCTGGGCGGTGCCGTCGGCCCGCTGCCAGGCCGCCTCCCACAGCCACACCCGCTGCCCGACGGCCAGGTCGGACACCCCGGGCCCGAGCGCGTCGACGGTCCCGGCGCCGTCCTGGTGCGGGACCATGACCGGGAAGGCCAGCGGCTGGCCGGGGCCGCTGCCGCGCCGGGTCTTCCAGTCGGTGGGGTTCACCCCGGACACCGCAACCCGGACCCGGACCTCGCCCGGGCCGGGTTCGGGGACCGGACGGTCGGCCAGCGAGAGAACCTCGGGGCCGCCGGTGGTCGTGTGGACGATCGCGCGCATGCCTGTGCAATCCCCCAGGCCGACGGGCTGTTCCCGACCGACTGTTCCCGGCCTGCTTGGCCCCGCCGGCCAGAGCACGCCGGCCGTGGTGGCCGCCGTCCTCGGGATAGCCTGCAGTGATGACAGCGTGGAGCCGCGAGCGGGCGCGCCGGTTACGGCGCACGGCGCTGATCGCCGGCCTCGCGACCGCCGCCGTCGTGGTCGCGGTCAACGCGGGCTCGGCGCCGGCGACCCAGGGCGGGGCCGCCGCGCCCGGCGCGACTCCGGTGGCCGAGTCCACCGTGCAGGCGCTCGACCCGGCGACGTTTGCGACCGGCTCGTGCCTGGCCTACGCACCCACTCGGGGGGACCGCAAGCAGACCGTGTTCCTCGACGCCGGGCACGGTGGGCCGGACCCCGGCGGGGTGGGTGTCACCGAGGCGGGCCAGACCCTGCACGAGCGGGAGACGACGTTGCCCGTGGTGGCCAAGGCCACCACCCTGCTGCGCGCGGCCGGGTTCCGGGTCGTGGTGTCTCGCACCACGAACGGATCGGTGGCCAACCCCAGGCCCGGCGACCTCACCGGAGGGATCTACACCCCGGCCGGGCTGCACCGGGACATCGCCTCCCGGGCGATCTGCGCCAACCTGGGCCAGGCGGACGCGCTGGTGTCGGTCCACTACAACATCGGGGCCAGCCCGAAGAACGCCGGCGCGATGACGGTCTACGACGCTTCTCGGCCGTTCTCCGCGCAGAGCCTGCAGCTGGCCACCCTGCTGCAGGACACCATCATCAAGCAGCTGCACGCGCACCCGGACTGGGACGTGCCCGACGTCGGCGTGGTCAAGGACGGCGCCAACGGCAGCGCGCTCACGGCGGCCGGCGAGACGTACGGCCACCTGCTCATCCTGGGCCCGGCCAAGGCCGGGTACTTCGACACGCCCAGCCTGATGCCCGGGGCCCTGGTGGAGCCGCTGTTCCTCACCGACCCGTTCGAGGGAACGCTCGCGGCCAGCCCGCAGGGCCAGCTGGCCATCGCCACCGGCATCGCCGACGCCGTCGAGCAGTTCCTGACGCCGTCCGGCTGAGAGTTGTCAGGGTGACGACGAGCCATACGTCGTCGTCACCCTGACAACTTTGGGGAGCCGGGCTCCCGGCCGGCGCGCTCGGCCACGCAGCTGGCCAGCTCGGTGGCCATCCGTCGGCCCCGCGCCCCGTCCGCGGTCTGCATGGCCATCACGGCCAGCACGGTCCCGTCGGACAGGTTCAGCCGCACCCAGGGGTCGCCGCTGCCGAGCCGGACGTCGACCACCTGGGCCCACTCCAGCCGGCGCCGCCGGAACGCGTTGACCACGAGGAGCCCGGCGTCGTCCGCGGCCACCCGCACCCGCGCGAACCGCCCGACGAACCAGCCGGCGAACAGCCCCAGCGCGGCCAGCAAGGCCCGGTCCAGCCAGTAGCTGCGGTCCGACCAGGGGATCGGCAGCAGCGCCGCCAGACCGACCAGGGTCACGATCGCGAACACGGCCACCCCGACCGCCGTCCAGCGGGCGAACCCGGGCCGCCAGACCGTGGGCAGCGGCGGGCCGGCGGCCATCGGACCGGCTAGAGCCGGCAGGCGTGGATGTCGGTGACCAGGATCCCGCGGGCGCCGAGCTCCCACAGCTCGTCCATCAGCTTGTTGGTGTCCCGGCGCGGCACCATCGCCCGCACGGCCACCCAGCCGGACTCCCGCAGCGGCGAGATCGTCGGCGACTCGATCCCCGGCGTCAGGGCGCAGGCGGAGTCGACCAACTCGGCCCGGATGTCGTAGTCCATGAGCACGTAGGTGCGAGCCACGATCACGCCCTGCAAGCGGCGCACCAGCTGCTCCACCGCCGGGGTCGGCTCCGCGCCGGACCGACGGACGAGCAGCGCCTCGGAGTGCAGGATCGGCTCGCCGAAGACCGCCAGCCCGGCGTGCCGCAGCGTGGTCCCGGTCTCGACCACGTCGGCGATGACGTCAGCCACGCCCAAGGAGACCGAGGTCTCGACCGCGCCGTCCAGCCGGATCACCTCAGCCGCGACCCCGTGGTCGGCCAGGTGCTTGGCCACCAGGCCCGGGTAGGCCGTGGCCACCCGCAGCCCGGCGAGCTCCGCCACCCCGGTGGCGGTGCCGGTCGGTGCGGCGTACCGGAAGGTCGAGCCGGCGAAGCCCAGCGGCAACAGCTCGTCCGCCGCGGCGCCGCTGTCCAGCAGCAGGTCACGTCCGGTGACGCCGACGTCCAACCGCCCGGACCCGACGTAGACCGCGATGTCCCGCGGCCGCAGGAAGAAGAACTCGACCCCGTTGTCCGGGTCCTGCAGCACCAGCTCTCGGGCGTCCGATCGCTGCCGGTAGCCCGCCTCCCGCAGCATCTGCGAGGCCGGCTCGGCCAGCGACCCCTTGTTCGGCACGGCGATGCGCAGCACGGCTAGAGCCTCGCGTAGACGTCGTCGAGGGTGAGCCCGCAGGCGATCATGAGCACCTGAGCGTGGTAGAGCAGCTGGGCGATCTCCTCGGCCGCGCGCTCGGGGGACTCGTGCTCGGCGGCCATCCACGCCTCGGCGGCCTCCTCGACCACCTTCTTGCCGATGGCGTGCACGCCGGCGTCCAGCGCGGCGACGGTCCCGGAGTTCTGCGGCCGGTACGCGACGCGCTCCTGGAGCTCGCCGTAGAGCTGCTCGAAGGTCTTCACGGGGACAGCCTACGGAGCACCTGGGCGGTGGCCAGGGCCGCCTCGACCGCCTCGGCACCCTTGTCCTCCGACGAGCCGGGCAGCCCGGCCCGGTCCAGCGCCTGCTGCTCGTCGTCGCAGGTGAGCAGGCCGAACCCCACGGGGACGCCGGTGTCGAGCGCCACCCGGGCCAACCCGTCCGTGGCGGCCGCGCAGACGTACTCGAAGTGTGGGGTGCCGCCCCGGATCACCACGCCCAGGGCGACGACCGCGTCGAACCCGGCCAGCGCCGCCGCACGGGCCACCACCGGCAGCTCGAACGAGCCGGGGACCCGCAGCAGCTCGGCCTGCCGGACCTCGGCCGCGTCCAGCGCCCGCTGCGCCCCGGCGACCAGCCCGGCCATCACCTGCTGGTGCCAGGACGCCGCCACGACGGCCACCCGCAGCCCCGCGGCGTCCAGCGGCGGCAGCGCCGGAGCACCCTTCCCGCTCACTGGGCGTCCCCCTCCACGAGCAGGTGCAGCGGCAGGTCGTGACCCATCCGGTCCCGCTTGGTCTCCAGGTAGCGCAGGTTGTGCGCCGTGGCGTTCACCGGCAGCGCCACCCGGCCGAGCACGGTGAGCCCGTAGCCCTCGAGGCCGGCCCGCTTGTCCGGGTTGTTGGTGAGCAGCCGCATCGAGCGCACCCCCAGGTCGGCCAGGATCTGCGCGCCGGTGCCGTAGTCGCGGGCATCCGCGGGCAGGCCCAGCTCGAGGTTCGCATCGACCGTGTCGGCTCCGGCGTCCTGCAGCTGGTAGGCCTGCAGCTTGTGCACCAGGCCGATCCCGCGGCCTTCGTGCCCGCGCACGTACAGGACCACCCCACGGCCCTCCTCGGCCACCGCCTCGAGGCTGGCCTCCAGCTGCGGCCCGCAGTCGCAGCGCAGCGAGCCCATGACGTCGCCGGTGAGGCACTCCGAGTGCACCCGGACCAGCACGTCCTCCCCGTCACCGAGGTCACCTCGGACCAGGGCCACGTGCTCGACGCCGTCCAGCGTGCTCAGGTAGCCGACCGCGTGGAAGTCCCCGTGCCGGGTGGGCAGCGTCGTCTCGGCGGCCCGCAGCACGGTCCGCTCGGTGCGCCGCCGGTAGGTGATCAGGTCCGCGATGGAGATCATCGCGAGCTCGTGCTCGTCGGCGAACTCGCGCAGCTGCGGCGCCCGCATCATCGAGCCGTCGTCGTGCACGATCTCGCAGATCACCCCGGCCGGGGTGAGCCCGGCCAGCCGGGCCAGGTCGACCGCCGCCTCGGTGTGCCCGGGGCGGCGCAGCACCCCGCCGTCCAGCGCGCGCAGCGGGAAGACGTGGCCCGGCCGGGTGAGCTCGTACGGCTCGGTGGCCGAGTCGACCAGCACCCGGATGGTGCGGGCCCGGTCCTGAGCGGAGATGCCCGTGGTGGTGCCGTCCCGCGCGTCGACGCTCACCGAGTACGCGGTCTGCTTGCGGTCCTCGTTCACCGCCGTCATGGGCGGCAGCTTCAGCCGGTCCAGCTCGCGGCCCTCCAGCGGCACGCAGATCACGCCGGATGTGTGCCGGATCATGAAGCCGACCAGCTCGGGGGTCGCGCGGGACGCCGCGAAGACCAGGTCACCCTCGTTCTCGCGGTCCTCGTCGTCGACGACCACGACGGCCCGACCGGCCTGGATCTCGGCGATCGCCCGCTCGACCCGGTCCAGCCGGACCCCCTCCGCCGCGCTCATGCGTGCTCCTCCTCGCGGCGATCGCTGGCTGTGGTGCCGAGCAGCTTCTCCACGTACTTCGCCACCACGTCCACCTCGAGGTTCACCGGGTCGCCCGGCTGCTTGCCACCGAGCGTGGTGAGGTCCAGCGTCGTGGGGATCAGGCTCACCGTGAACCACTCCGGTCCGACCTCGACGACGGTCAGGGACACCCCGTCGACGGCGATCGAGCCCTTCGCCACGACGTACCGGGACAGCTCGGGCGGCAGCGCGATCCGCAGGATCTCCCAGTGGCGGCCGGGGACCCGCTCGAGCAGCTCGCCGGTGCCGTCGACGTGGCCCTGCACCAGGTGGCCGCCGAGCCGGGCGGCCAGCGTCACCGGCCGCTCCAGGTTGACCGAGCTGCCCTCCTCCAGCGCGCCGAGGCTGCTCCGGGCCAGCGTCTCGCGCATCACGTCGGCGGTGAACACCCCGCTCGCGGTGTCCACCACGGTGAGGCACACCCCGTTGACCGCGATCGAGTCGCCGGGACCTGCGTCCGAGGTGACGAGCGGGCCGCGGACGGTGAGCCGGGCCGCATCACCGAGGTCGACGATCTCGACGACCTCCCCGAGCTCCTCGACGATGCCGGTGAACATGGCTAGTGGCCTCCTGGGTCGACGGACGGAACGGAGCTGGGGCGGACCGGACGCGCGGTGACCCGCAGGTCCGGGCCGAGGGCGGTGACGTCCTCCACCTGCAGCCGCAGCGCCTGCGCGATCGTGGCGACGCCGGCGTCGCCGAGGGCGGCCGGTCCGGCGCCCAGCAGCACCGGCGCCAGGTACGCCACCACCCGGTCCACGAGCCCGGCCCGCAGGAAGGCGCCGGCCAGCGTGGGGCCGCCCTCGAGCAGGGCGTGCTGGACGTCGCGGTCGTGCAGGTCGGCCAGGACGGCGGCCAGGTCATGGGTCGGGTAGACGACGGTCGGCGCGGAGCCGTCCTGCAGCCGGGCGCCCTCCAGCAGCGGCCGCCGGCCCACCACCACGCGCAGCGGCTGGTGCCCGGCCGGGTGGCCGGCGGCGTCGCGGACGGTCAGCTGCGGGTCGTCGGCCAGCGCGGTGCCGGTGCCGACGAGGACGGCGTCGACCCGGGCCCGAAGCGCGTGCACGTCGGCCCTGGCCGGCTCGGAGGTGATCCACCGGCTGCTGCCGTCGGCCGCGGCGCTGCGGCCGTCCAGGCTGGCCGCGAGCTTCCAGGTGACGAACGGGCGGCCGTGGGCCAGCGCGAAGGTCCAGGTCTCGTTGAGCGCGGCGGCCCGCGCCGACAGCAGCCCGCCCTCGACGTCGACCCCGGCCGCGCGCAGGGCGGCGGCCCCGCCGGACGCGACCGGGTGGGTGTCGGCCTGGGCGAAGACCACCCGACGGACCCCGGCGGCCAGCAGCGCCTGCGCACACGGGCCGGTGCGGCCGGTGTGGTTGCACGGCTCGAGGGTGACCACCGCGGTGCTGCCGGCGGCCGCCGACCCGGCCCGCGCTAGCGCGTCGACCTCGGCGTGCGGGGTGCCGGCACCACGGTGGTAGCCGGTGGCCAGCACCGTGCCGTCCGGGCCCAGCAGCACGCAGCCGACCCGGGGGTTGGGCCCGGTCGGGACACCCGCGGTGTCGGCCAGCTCGAGGGCGCGCAGCATCGCGGCGCGCTCGTGCTCGGTGGCCACCTGGTCCCCTTCCCGCTCGGGCGGACTCCGGGGGACACGGGACGCGGCCGGGGCGGTGCGTCGCCGACGGACGGCGGCGCGGGACGACCCGGTA
The DNA here is from genome assembly GCA_038252405.1 of Actinomycetes bacterium. Classification (GTDB taxonomy): domain Bacteria; phylum Actinomycetota; class Actinomycetes; order Prado026; family Prado026; genus DATCDE01. The sequence continues at coordinate 39,829 of JBBSAJ010000010.1, forward strand.
CGGTTCCCGCCGCGTGCACCTCCCATCCGGACTCTCACCGTCGGTCCCGGAGTTCCACCGGGTCAACCGGCCGATGGCTTCGGCCGGGTCGCGGACTGTCACCGCCGGTTCGGACTTTCACCGACCCCGGAGCACGCTGCTGTTACGCGCCGGCCACTCTACCCGCGCTGGACGGCGGCGGCCTCGGCCGTGGCCCGCAGCGCGGCCACGACGGCGGCCGGGTCGTCGGAGGTGTAGACGGCCGAGCCGGCGACGAGCACGTCCGCGCCGGCCTCGGCGCAGCGGGCCGCCGTCTCCAGCGACACGCCGCCGTCCACCTGCAGCCACACCGAACCGCCGTGGCGGCCGATCATCTCGCGGGCCCGGCGCACCTTGGGCAGCACGACGTCGAGGAACCGCTGGCCGCCGAAGCCCGGCTCGACGGTCATGAGCAGCAGCATGTCCAGCTCGGGCAGCAGGTCCTCGTAGGGCTCGACCGGCGTGGCCGGCTTGAGCGCCATGCCGGCCCGGGCGCCGGCGGACCGCAGCGCCCTGGCCAGCCGCACCGGTGCCCTGGCGGCCTCCACGTGGAAGGTCACCGAGCCGGCGCCGGCCTCGGCGTACGCCGGCGCCCACCGGTCCGGGTCGTCGATCATCAGATGGCAGTCGACCGGCAGCGTGGTGGCAGCCAGCAGGCTCTGCACGACCGGCAGTCCCAGGGTCAGGTTGGGCACGAAGTGGTTGTCCATCACGTCGACGTGCAGCCAGTCGGCGCTGCCCTCGACCCTGGCGACCTCGTCGGCCAGCCGGGCGAAGTCGGCGTTGAGGATGCTCGGCGCGATCTGAATGCCCACCGCGGCAGGGTATCGGGCGGCCCGCGGGGTCCCGGCCCCGAGTGCGGACACGCAGGGTGATCACCCGTTTGGAGCAGGGGGCTGGGACGCACTGCCACGTCACACCGTGGGGATCACATCGCTTCCGGGGGGAGGACAGCCTCGTGCTCCAGCGCGGCTACGGCTGGTTGGTCCAGGTGCGAGCACGCGATCGCGGGCTGCGCCGGCGCGGCCGGGTGCTCGTCACCATGGTCGCGGGGCTGATGCTGGCCGCTGCGCTGTACCTGCCGGTGGCCCTGATCCGCCCCGACCCGGTGGCGAGCGCCGAGGCGATCTCGATCGCGACGGTCGCAGCCGGCGGCATCGTGGCCCTGATCCGGCGCGGGCGGGTGGAGCTGGGCAGCTGGCTGGTGCTGCTCATGTTCGCCGTCGTCCTGGTCACCTCGGTGACCGCCACCGGCAAGGTCGACAACGCGCCGGTGTTCGTGGCTCTGCTCATCAGCATGGCCGGCGCCACCCTCGGCGTCCGGCACGTGGTGGGCGCACTGCTGGGCAGCCTGGCCATCCTGGCCCTGCTGTACGAGGTCAACCGCGGCGCGACGATCACCGAGGTCAGCGTCCACTCGTTGGTGCTCTACGCCGGGCTGATGTGCGTGTTCACCGCGGTGGTGGCCGGCCTCACGGCGTACGCCGTTCGGGAGTCCTTCGCCGAGGCGGACGCCGAGCGGCTGCGGTCGGCCCAGCTCACGTCGGACCTGCGGGCCGTGAACGCCGATCTGGAGGAGCGGGTCGAGTGGCGCACGGCGGAGCTGCAGTCGGCGCTGGCCACCCAGACGGCGCTGGCCCGGCGGCTGGCCGAGCTGTCCCTGCGGGACCCGCTCACCGGCCTGCACAACCGGCGGCACCTGGACGCCGAGGTGGTGCGGATGTTCGAGGAGGCGGTGCGCTACGAACGGCCGATCAGCGTGGTGCTGCTCGACCTCGACGACTTCAAGCTGGTCAACGACCACTTCGGCCACGAGGCGGGCGACGAGGTGCTGCGCCGGGTGGCCCGGATCCTGGTGGACGGCACCCGGGGCGCCGACCTGGTGGCCCGCTACGGCGGCGAGGAGCTGGCCATCGTGCTGCCGAACACCGAGGCGGAGGCGGCCGCCGAGCTGTGCGAGCGGATCCGCGAACGGGTGGCCGCCGAGCCGTGGCACGAGGTCCGCCCCGGAGCGCAGGTGACCGTGAGCATCGGAGTCGCCGACGACGCCGGCCACGACACGGTCTGGCACGTGTTCCGGGAGGCCGACCGCCGGCTGTACGCGGCGAAGGCGGCCGGCAAGAACCGGGTGGCCGCGCGGTCAGCCTGAGCGACGGCGCAGCAGCGCCAGGTACATCGCGTCGGTGCCGTGCCGGTGCGGCCACAGCTGCACGTCCGGCCCGGGGCCGAGATCGGGCAGCCCGTCGAGCAGCGGCCGGGCGTCGACCCGCTCGGCGTCTCCCCGGCCGGCCAGCACGTCGGCCACGACCAGCTTGGTCTCGGCCAGGTGCGGCGAGCAGGTGACGTAGGCGACCAGCCCGCCCGGCCGGGCGGCGTCCAGCGCCGAGGACAGCAGACCACGCTGCAGCGGGGCCAGCCGGGCCAGGTCGGCGGGCTTGCGCCGCCAGCGGCTCTCCGGGCGGCGGCGCAGCGCCCCCAGCCCGGTGCACGGGACGTCGGCCAGCACCCGGTCGAAGCTGCCGGCGGTCCAGGCCGGGTGCAGCCCGTCCGCGACGACGACCGCCGCGGTCCCCCCCACCGCCGTGACGACCAGCCTGGCCCGGTGCGGCTGCCGCTCGACCGCGAGCAGGGCGCCGCCGCGTGCGACGGCCAGCGCGCCCAGCAGGGCCGCCTTGCCGCCAGGCCCGGCGCACAGGTCCAGCCAGCGACGGTCCGGCCCGTCGTCCGAGGCCGCGTCGGCCAGCGCGGTGGCCATCAGCTGGCTGCCCTCGTCCTGGACGCCGGCGCGGCCGTCGCGCACCGGGGCCAGCGCGGCCGGGTCGCCGCCCGGCCACCGGGCCGCGAACCGCGACCAGCGGCCCGGCTCGGCGCCGAGCTCGATGAGCTCCTCGACCGGGCATCGCCGGGCCACCAGGGTCACCACCGGCCGCTCGTTGTCCGCGGCCAGCAGGGCAGCGGTCTCCTCGAGCGAGCCGCCCAGTGCGTCCCGGAAGGCGTCCACCACCCAGCGGGGGTGGGAGTGCACGATGCTCAGGTGGCCCACCGGGTCGCTGTCGTAGGGCGGCGCGACGAGGGCCAGCCAGGATGCGAGGTCCCGCTCGGTCACCCGCCGCAGGACGGCGTTGACGAACTTGGCCCGGCCGTCGCCCACGACGGCCCTGGCCAGCTCGACGGTGGCCCCGACGGCGGCGTGTGACGGGGTGCGCATCGACAACAGCTGGTGCGCCCCCATCCGAAGCAGGTCGAGCACCGGCGGGTCGACGGCGTCCAGGCCCCGGTCGGTGCCGGCGGCGATGACGGCGTCGTAGCTGCCGCGGCCGCGCAGCGTGCCGTAGGCCAGCTCGGTGGCGAAGGCCGCGTCCCGGGTGTCCAGCCGGCGCTCCCGGATCAGCGCGGGCAGCGCGAGGTTGGCGTAGGCGTCCCGCTCGTCGACGGCGCGCAGCAGGTCGAATGCGGTCCGGCGGGCGGCGTCCGGCCGCGGCCGGCGGTAGCGCTGGACTGGAGTCACCGCTGGCTCACGGCTCGAACCGCTCCCCCGGCGCGGTCCGCACCCCGCGGGCCCAGTCGGCCGCCGGCATGGCCCGCTTGCCCTGCGGCCGCACCTCGCCCAGCCGGACGGCGCTGCTGCCGGTGCCCACGTGCACCCCGGTCCGGTCCACCGCCAGCTCGCCGGGGGCCAGCCCTCGGTCGGCGTCCAGCTGCACCGGCCCGAGCCGCAGCCGCTCCCCGCGGAACGTCGTCCAGGCCCCGGGCGCCGGGGTGCACGAGCGCACCTGCCGGTCCACCGCGAGCGAGGGCACCGACCAGTCCACCCGGGCGTCGTCCACGGTGACCTTCGGCGCCAGCGAGACGTCGTCCGGCGACTGCGGCACCGGGCGCAGCTCGCCGTCCTCGATGCCGTCGAGGGTGGCCACGAGCAACCGGGCGCCGCCCTGCGCCAGCCGCTCCAGCAGGTCGCCCGTCGTGTCGGTCGGGCGGATCTGCTCGGTGACCACGCCGAACACCGGACCGGTGTCCAGGCCCTCCTCGAGCAGGAAGGTGGCGGCGCCGGTGAAGTCGTCGCCGTGTCGGATGGCGTGCTGCACCGGGGCGGCCCCACGCCAGGCCGGGAGCAGCGCGAAGTGCAGGTTCACCCAGCCGAACCGCGGGATGTCCAGCGCGGCCCTCGGGATCAGCCCGCCGTAGGCGACGATCGGGCAGGCGTCCGGGGCGAGCTCGGCCAGCCGGGCCAGGAACGCGGGGTCGCTGGGGCGCGGCGGCTTGAGCACCTCGAGCCCGGCGTCGGCGGCCAGCTCGGCGACCGGGGACGCCGCGAGCCGGCGGCCCCGACCGGCCGGCGCGTCCGGCCGGGTGAGCACCGCGACCACCTCGTGCCGGGAGTCCAGCAGCGCCCGCAGCGACGGCAGCGCCGGCTCGGGGGTGCCGGCGAAGACGAGGCGCACCTACCGGGCCGTGCCGTGCGTGGCGTGCGGACTGACCCGGACCTGGGGCGCGCCGTCGCCGAACCACTCGGCCTCGCGGATCGCGCGCAGCGCGGCCTTGCGGGTCTCACGGTCCAGCCGGTCGACGAACAAGATGCCGTCGAGGTGGTCGGTCTCGTGCTGGACGCAGCGGGCCAGCAGCTCGGTGCCCTCGACGGTCACCGGGTCGCCGTACTGGTTGAACCCCTTGGCGACGACGCCGTAGGCGCGCACGGTGGGGAAGGACAGCCCCGGCAGCGACAGGCAGCCCTCGTCGCCGTCCTGCTCGTCGTCGGTGAGGTCCAGGGTGGGGTTGACCAGGTGGCCCACCTCGTCGTCCACGGCATAGGTGAACACCCGCAGCGACACCCCGAGCTGGGGGGCGGCCAGGCCGACACCGGGGGCCTCGAGCATGGTGTCCATGAGGTCGCGCACCAGGGTGCGCAGCTCCTTGTCGAAGTCCACCACGGGCGCCGCGGGGGTGCGCAGCACCGGGTCGCCGAACAGGCGGATGGACTGGACGGCCACGGGTCTCCCGTCTGGGACTGCTGGGGGCGGACGGCGACCAGTCTACGGGCGGGGCGCCGGGACCGGCGGCCCGAGCAGCCCCAGGCCGGTGAGGTCGCGGGCCAGCCGGTCCGGGCCGGTGAACAGGACACCGGTGAGCCCAAGCGATCGGGCCGTGCCGACGGTGTCGGCCCGGTCGTCGATGTACACGCTGGTCGCCGGGTCGACCCGGTGCCGCTCGAGCAGCAGCCGGAACAGCGCCGGGTCGGGCTTGGCCAGGCCGTGCTCCCCGGACACCACAACCGCCTCGAAGCGTTGCAGCGAGGCGTACCTCCGCCGCGCCTCGGGGAACGTCTCGGCCGACCAGTTGGTCAGCGCGAGCAGCCGCAGGCCACGCTCCTCGAGCCGGTCGAGGACCTCGACGGTGCCGGCGATCTCCCCGGCCAGCATGTCCTGCCAGCGGTCGTGCCAGGCCCGGATCAGCGCCTCGAGGTCCGGGTGCCGGGCGACCAGCTCGGCCACCGCGTCGGCCCGCGGCCGGCCGGCGTCCATGGTGTGGTTCCAGTCCGGCGAGGCGACCTCTGCCAGGAACCACTCCATCCGCTGCTCGTCGCCGTCGAACAGGTCCCGGTACAGGTGCCGGGGGTCCCAGTCGAGCAGGACGCCGCCGATGTCGAACACGACCGTGTCGTAGCCGCTCACCCGCGCAGTGTCCCAGCCGTCAGCCGAGGGCCACCGGGTCGACCCGCACCGTGACGAACTCAGCCGCCTTGCGTGCGCTGCGGCCGGCCTGGGTGGCGCGCAGCGCGGCGCTGAGCGCGGCCCCGTCGTCCAGCGGGGCGCGCAGCAGGGCCCGCACCTGCCCGGGCGGCCCCTGCTCGAGCGGCAGCGGACCGAGGACGGCGGCGGACGGCGGCAGCCGCACCGCCGCCAGGAAGTCCGCCACGGCGGCGGCCGGACCGGACACCACGGCCAGCCGCACCGCCGGCGGGAAGTCGAGCCGGCGGCGCTGCTCGAGCTCCTGCGCCGCCGCGCCCGCGGGGTCCATGCGCAGCAGGGCCTGCACCGGGGCGGCCGACGGGTCCCCCAGGACGACGACCCGGCCGCCCTGCGCGGCCGGGCGGACCAGGGCCACCGCGGCCGCCCAGCGGCGCAGCGCCTCCTCCCCCGCACGCAGGTCGGGCCGGGCCAGCAGCGCCCAGGTGTCCAGCAGCAGCGCCGCCACGTAGCCGCCGTCGGCCACCGGCTCGGCACCGGGGGTGGCCACCACGAGGGCGGGCTCGGCGTCGACGGTCGCGAGGACGCCGTCGCCCCCGGACGTGCGCACCCGCACGCCGGGGAAGGACCGACCGAGCTCCTCGGCCGTCCTGGATGCACCCACGGTGACCGCCCGCAGCCGCACCCCGTCGCACTCCGGGCAGCGCCAGGCGCCGGCCGGCTGGCCGCACCAGCGGCACCGGGGCACGGCGTGGCCCGAGCTCAGCGCCAGCGGCCCGGCGCAGGCGGGACAGCGGGCCGGGCTGCGGCACTGGGTGCAGGCCAGGGCCGGCAGGTAGCCGCGGCGTGGCACCTGGACCAGCGCCGGACCGCTGCGCAGCGCGGTCCGCAGCGTCTCCCAGGCCAGCGACGGCAGCCGGGCGGCGCGGGCCGCCGGGTCCCTGGCCAGCTCGGCGTCGTCGCCGGTGGTGCGCAGCAGTGGCGCCGCGGCCCTGGCGTCGGCCCGGCTGCGCTCGACCGGGTGCGCCCAGCCGGTCTCGACGAGCAGCTGCGCCTCCGCGGTGCGGGCGTGGCCGCCGAGCAGCAGGGCCGCGCCCTCGAGGCGGGACCGGGCCACCAGCACCTCCCGCACGTGCGGGTAGGGGGCGTGCGGCTCGGCGTGCAGGTCGTCGCCGTCGTCCCACACCACGGCCAGACCGAGCCGCTCGACCGGGGCGAACATCGCGGCCCGGGTGCCCACGACCGCGCGGACGGCGCCGCGGCGCACGGCCAGCCAGCGCCGGTAGCGCTCCTTCGGGCCGACCTCGGCGCTGAGCAGCACGTGCTGGCCCGGGCCGCACTCGGCCTCGATGGCCGCGGCCACCCGGTCGGCGTCGCGGTGGTCGGGGACGACGACGAGCGCCCCGCGGTCGGCGGCCAGGGCGGTGCGCACCGCGTGCGCGACCTCGGCCGGCCAGTCCGCCGTCGCCGTCCAGGCCGCGCGCGGGGAGCGGCCGGCGGCCAGCGCCCGCAGGAACGCCGGGCCCGCGGTGTACGCCCGCCAGGGGCCCGGGTCGTCCGGGGCCGACGGGGGCAGCGCCGGCTCGACCGGCCGGGCGGCCTCAGCGGCCGCGTGCCGGGGCGGGACGGCGAGGCGCAGCACGTCGGCGAAGGCACCCGCGTAGTGGTCGGCGACCTCGCGGGCCAGCCGCGCCACCTGCGGGGAGAGCACCGGCTCGGCCGAGACGACCTTGAGCCGGGCCAGCCGCCCGGTGTGCTCGCTGGTCGCCGCCCGCTCGATGAGGTACCCGCTGACCAGCTGGCCGGCGAACCGGACCCGGACCCGGGCTCCCGGCACCGCCTGCTCGTCGGCGCCGGCGGGGACCTCGTAGTCGAACAGCCGGTCCAGGTGGGCCAGCGAGACGTCGACCGCGACCCGGGCGACCGGGTCGGTCGCGGCCGCCGGCTCCGGCGGGCGGGGCCTGGCCCGGCGGACCTGCGCCCGCACCAGGGCCAGCTGCTCCTCCCCCCCGCCCTGCATCCAGGGTCAGGCGCGGACGGCGGTGCGCAGCGCGTCGACCCGGTCGGTCCGCTCCCAGGTGAAGTCCGGCTCGACCCGGCCGAAGTGGCCGTAGGCGGCGGTGGACGCGTAGATCGGCCGCAGCAGGTCGAGGTCGCGGATGATCGCGGCCGGCCGCAGGTCGAACACCTCGGTCACCGCGTCCTGGATCCGCTCGGCCGGCAGCTCGGACGTGCCGAACGTCTCCACGAACAGCCCGACCGGGTGCGCCTTGCCGATCGCGTAGGCCACCTGCACCTCACAGCGCCTGGCCAGCCCGGCGGCCACCACGTGCTTGGCCACCCAGCGCATCGCGTAGGCGGCCGAGCGGTCCACCTTCGACGGGTCCTTGCCGGAGAACGCCCCGCCGCCGTGCCGCGCCATCCCGCCGTAGGTGTCGATGATGATCTTTCGCCCGGTCAGGCCCGCGTCGCCCATGGGGCCGCCGATCTCGAACCGGCCGGTCGGGTTGACCAGCACCCGGTAGTCCGAGGTGTCGATCTGCAGGTCCGCGAGGACCGGGCGGACCACCAGCGCCTCGACGTCGGGCTGCAGCAGCGTCACCAGGTCGACGTCGCCGGCGTGCTGGGTCGACACCACGACCGTGTCCAGCCGGACCGGCCGGTCGCCGTCGTACTCGATGGTCACCTGGGTCTTGCCGTCCGGGCGGAGGTAGGGGATCTGGCCGTCCTTGCGGACGGCGGCCAGCCGGTGCGCGAGCCGGTGCGCCAGCATGATCGGTAGCGGCATCAGCTCGGGCGTGTCGTCGCAGGCGTAGCCGAACATCAGGCCCTGGTCACCGGCGCCCTGCCGGTCCAGCGGGTCGTGCGAGTGCTCGGCCCGCTCCTCGTAGGCGTCGTCGACGCCCTGGGCGATGTCCGCCGACTGCGAGCCGATCGACACCGACACGCCGCAGGAGTTCCCGTCGAACCCCTTCTTCGACGAGTCGTAGCCGATCTCGAGGACCTTCTCCCGCACGATCGAGGGGATGTCGGCCCAGGCCGAGGTGGTCACCTCACCTGCCACGTGCACCAGGCCGGTGGTGACCAGGGTCTCGACCGCGACCCTGCTGTGCACGTCGTCTTTGAGCAGCGCGTCCAGGATCGAGTCGCTGATCTGGTCAGCGATCTTGTCCGGGTGTCCCTCAGTGACCGACTCGGAGGTGAACAGGCGACGGGACAACGGGGCTCCCTCAGCTCGACGGATGTTGCCGCAGTCTAACGACCGGGGCCGACCAAACGGGAGGCCACGGCGTCCCAGACGGCGTCGGCCAGCGCCTCCTTGCTGCCCAGCGGCAGCCCCACCTCGCTGCCGTCGGCCCCGAGCAGCACGCCGGAGTTCTCGGCCACCTCGAAGCCCACGCCCTCGCCGACCCGGTTGACCACGAGCAGGTCGCAGCCCTTGCGGGCCAGCTTGGCCCGCCCGTGCGCCAGCCAGTCCGCGGTGTCGTCACCGGTCTCGGCGGCGAACCCCACGACCACCGGGGACTTCCCGGAGCGTGCGGCCACCACCTCGGCCAGGACGTCGGGGTTGCGCACCAGCACGATCGGCTCCGGCACACCGCCCGCGTCGTCCTTCTTGATCTTGGCGCCCTGGACGGACGCCGGCCGGAAGTCGGCCACCGCCGCCGCCATCACCACGACGTCGGCGTCCACCGCGGCGGCCAGCACGGCGTCGCGCAGCTGATCGGCGGTCCCCACCGGGACGACACCCACCCCGGCCGGCGACGGCAGCGCGACGTTGGCGGACACGAGCACCACCTCGGCGCCCCGGGCCGCCGCCGTGGCGGCCAGCGCGTAGCCCTGCCGTCCACTGGAGCGGTTACCCAGGAACCGGACCGGGTCGAGCGGCTCCCGGGTGCCCCCGGCCGAGACCACGACCCGGCTGCCGGCCAGGTCGGCGCCCCGGCCCGGCGCGGCCAGCAGGCGCAGCGCGACCGCCAGGATCTGCTCCGGCTCGGGCAGCCGGCCCGGCCCGGAGTCGGCGCCGGTGAGCCGGCCCACGTCGGGGTCGAGCACGACGACGCCGCGCTGGCGCAGGGTGGCCACGTTGGCGCGGGTGGCCGGGTGCTCCCACATCTCGGTGTGCATGGCCGGCGCGAACAGCACCGGGCAGCGCGCGGTGAGCAGCACGTTGGTGAGCAGGTCGTCGGCCAGCCCGTGCGCGGCCCTGGCCAGCAGGTCGGCGGTGGCCGGCGCCACGACCACGAGGTCGGCGTCCCGGCCCAGCCGCACGTGCGGCACGGCGTGGGCGTCGTCCCAGACGTCGGTGGCCACCGGCTGGCCGGACAGCGCGGCCCAGGTCGGCACCCCCACGAACCGCAGGGCCGCGGCGGTCGGGACGACCCGCACCGAGCAGCCGGACTCGGTCAGTCCGCGCAGCAACGTGGCGACCTTGTACGCAGCGATGCCCCCGCCGACACCGAGCACCACCCGCGGAGCGGGCACGCCGGTCACGGCAGGGGCACCTGTGCGAAGGCCGGGGCGGGTCAGGCCTCGGTGGTCTCGAGCTCGAGCAGGCCGGCGTTGATCTCGCGCAGCGCGATCGACAGCGGCTTCTCCTGCACGTGGGTCTCCACGAGCGGGCCGACGTACTCGAGCAGGCCCTCGCCGAGCTGGCTGTAGTAGGCGTTGATCTGGCGCGCCCGCTTGGCCGAGTAGAGCACCAGGCTGTACTTGGACTCGACCCGCTCGAGCAGGTCGTCGATGGGCGGGTTGGTGATGCCTTCGGGCGCGGCGACGGTACCGGACACGCGGGTGCCTTCCGGGAGAGCGAACGGTGCAGGTCTCAAGCGGACGTCTCAGGCGACGCCCAGACCCATCAACGATACCAGCCGGTCGCACACGGCCTCGATCTCGTCGTTGACGACGACCTCGTCGAACTCCGACTGGGCGGCCAGCTCGATCTCCGCGGTGGCCAGCCGCCGGGCGATCACCTCGGCCGGCTCGGTGCCGCGGCCCACCAGCCGGCGGACCAGCTCGTCCCAGGACGGCGGCGCCAGGAAGACCAGCAGCGCCTCCGGCATCGCCGCCTTGACCATCCGGGCGCCCAGCAGCTCGATCTCCAGCAGCACCGGGGTGCCCTCGGCCAGCCGGTCCTCCACCGGCTCCCGCGGGGTTCCGTAGTGGTGCCCCGCGAACTCGGCCCACTCCAGCAGCTCGCCGCGCTCGACCAGGCCGGCGAACTCCTCCGGGGTGCGGAAGAAGTAGTGCACACCCTCGGTCTCGCCCGGCCGCTGCCGTCGGGTCGTCGCGGACACCGACAGCCAGATGTCCGGGTGCCGCTCCCGCAGGTGGGCCACCACGGTGCTCTTGCCCACCCCGGACGGCCCGGACAGCACCGTCAGCCGCGGCCGCTCAGGACGTGGCACCGAACTCCCGTTCGAGCGCCGCGACCTGGTTGGCGCCGAGCCCCCGCACCCGGCGGGTCTCGGCGATCCCCACCCGTTCCATGATCTCCCGGGCCCGGACCTTGCCGACGCCGGGCATCGACTCCAGCAGCGCGGACACCCGGATCTTGCCGATCACCGGGTTCTCCTGGCCCTCCCGGATCACCTCGGGCAGCGAGGCTCCGGAGTGCTTGAGCCGGTTCTTCACCTCGGCGCGCTCCCGCCGGGCCTCGCCGGCCTTGGCCAAGGCGGCGGCGCGCTGCTCGGGCGAGAGGGGCGGAAGGGCCACCGGGGGTCACCTCAGGGGTCGGGGGAAGCGATCAGGTATCCGTCGTGAACCTAGCGAGTGCCGCGCTCCGGCGGCAACGCAGCGGCCAGCGACGCCGCCGCGGCGCCCGGGTCGGCCGCCCCGGTGATCGGCCGGCCCACGACGAGCAGGTCGGCACCGTCGGCCAGCGCCTGCTCCGGTGTGGTCACCCGGGCCTGGTCGCCGGGGTCGGACCCGGCCGGCCGGACGCCCGGGGTGATCAGCACGACGTCCGTCCCGACCTCGGCCCGGACGGCAGCCACCTCCTGCGGGGAGCAGACCAGGGCCCGCGCCCCGCCGCTGACCGCGAGCACGGCCAGCCGTCGGACGGCGTCCAGCGGCGGCCCGGCCAGCCCGATGCGCTCCAGGTCGGCCGCGGACAGCGAGGTGAGCACGGTCACCGCCGTGATCCGGGTGCCCGGCAGCGCCTCCACGGCGGCCCGCACCATGGCCGGACCGCCCGCGGCGTGCACCGTGAGGAAGTCCGGGGCCAGGTCGGCCACCGCCCGGGCTGCCCCGGCCACCGTGTTCGGGATGTCGTGCAGCTTCAGGTCCAAGAAGACCGCGCGGCCGCCGCTGGCCTCCCGTGCCCTGGCCACGGCGGCCGCGCCGTGCCGCAGGTACAGCTCCAGGCCCACCTTGACCGTGGACACGTGCGGCCCGGCCGCCGCGGCCCAGCGGGCGGCGACGTCCAGGTCGGTGGTGTCGAGGGCGACCGCGACGGGTGCGGGGGCGCTCACGCCTCCGGCTCCGTCCGGTGCGCGTAGCCGACCGCGTCGCTGAACCGCTGGAACCCGCGGTCGCCCAGGGCCCGCTGCAGCTCGCGGGCGATCCGGGCCGGCGCCGAGGGGTCGTTGAACACGGCGGTGCCCACGGAGACGGCGCTGGCGCCGGCGAGCACGAACTCCAGCGCGTCCAGGCCGGTGCGGATCCCGCCCATGCCGAGGATCGGCACGTCCGGCAGCGCCTGGTGCACCTGCCACACGCAGCGCACGGCCACCGGGCGGATCGCCGGGCCGGACAGCCCCCCGGTCACCCCGGCCAGCGCCGGACGCATGGTGTCCGTGTCGATCGCCATGCCCAGCAGCGTGTTGATCATCGACAGGCCGTCCGCCCCGGCGGCCACCACCGACTGGGCGATCTCGACGATGTCGGTGACGTCCGGGGACAGCTTGGCCAGCACCGGGATGCCCGGCGCGGTGGCCCGGCGGACCGCCGCGACGACAGCCGACGCCGGCGCCGCGGCACAGGCGAACACCTGGCCCCGGTCCTCGACGTTCGGGCAGGAGATGTTGACCTCGACCGCCGTGACGCCGTCGACGTTGCGCAGCCGCTGCGCGAGCTTGGTGAACTCCTCGACCGTCCCGCCCGCGATCGACACGATCGCCCGCGCGCCCCGGTTGCGCAGCCAGGCCAGGTCGTGCTCCAGGAACGCGTCGATGCCGGGGCCCTGCAGGCCGATCGAGTTGAGCATGCCGCTCGGCGTCTCGGCCATCCGCGGGGTCGGCCGCCCGGACCGCGGCTTCAGCATGATCGACTTGGTGACGACGGCGCCCAGCGCGGCGACGTCCATGAACTGGTCCAGCTCGCGGCCGGCCGCGGCGCAGCCGGACGCTGTGAGCACCGGGCTGGGCAGCGCCGCCCCGGCCAGGTCGGTGGACATGTCGACCGCGGGCAGCTCGGCCTCGCCCGCGGTCCGGGTGGTGATCCGCATCCGGGTCATGCCTGGCCCCCCGCGGGCGCGCCCCACGTGTCGGCCGGCACCGTGCCGACGTCGGCCCAGCGGACCCGGTCACCGGCGAACACCGGCCCCTCGGTGCAGGAGCGCACCATGCGGGTCACGCCGTCGTCGCCGACCACCGGCAGCACGCAGGTCATGCAGACCCCGACGCCGCAGGCCATCGACTCCTCCACGGCACACTGGCTGACCGCGCCGTGCGCCGTGGCCAGCTCGCTGACCGCCTGCAGCATCCCCATGGGACCGCACGCGTAGACCACCTCACTGCCGGCGCGGCGCATCAGGGACGGGAGCACGTCGGTGACCCGGCCGCGCTCCCCCAGCGAGCCGTCCTCGGTGGTGATGGCCACCTGGGTGGACATCCGTTTGGCCTCCAGCGCCCCGAACAGCCGCGACTCGGTCGACGCGCCGATGACGAAGTCGACCCGGCTGCCGCGGGCCCGCAGCTGCTCGGCCAGGCTGAACAGCGGCGCGCTGCCGTAGCCGCCGCCCACCAGGACCGCCGACACCGGCTCGAGCGGCAGCGCGAACGGCCGCCCGAGCGGGCCGACGACGTCCACCTGGTCGTGCGCCTGCAACCGGGACAGCCAGGCGGTGCCGCGGCCGTGGACCGCGAACACCACCTCCACGGTGCCGCCGTAGACGCCGCGCTGCTGCACCTTGTAGATCGAGAAGGCCCGGCGCAGCAGCATCGAGGAGTCGTCGCCGCCGACGGCCAAGGCGACGAACTGGCCGGGCCGGGCGGTGTCGGCGACGCCGGGCGCGACCAGGGTGAGCGCGTGGTAGTCCCCGAGCCGGCGCAGGGACAGCACCTCACCGCGCACCTGAACCGGCGCCATCAGGAACGCTCCCCCCTCGTCCGGTCGGCGACCTCCGCGCCGCGCAGGGCCCGACCGTACTCCTGCAGCGAGCGCACCCCGATCTCGCCTCGGGTGACCGCCTCGATGCCCTGGACGGCAGCGCCGAGACCCTGCACGGTGGTGATGCAGGGCACCCCCCGGGCGACCGCCGCGGTGCGGATCTCGTAGCCGTCCAGCCGGGCGCCCACCCCGAACGGGGTGTTGACGATGAGCGCCACCTCGCCCGCGAGGATCCGCTGGACGGCGTCCAGGGTGCCGTCGTCCGGCTCGTAGTGCTTGCGCACCACGCTGGCCGGGATGCCGTTGCGGGACAGCACCTCGGCGGTGCCCGCGGTGGCCAGGATCTCGAACCCGAGGTCGGCCAGCCGCTTCACCGGGAACACCATGGAGCGCTTGTCCCGGTTGGCCACCGAGACGAACGCACGGCCCTTGGTGGGCAGGCCGCCGCTGTACGCGGCCAGCTGCGACTTGGCGAACGCCGTGCCGAACATCGCGTCGATGCCCATGACCTCGCCGGTGGAGCGCATCTCCGGCCCCAGGACGGTGTCCACCCCGTGGAACCGGCCGAACGGGAGCACCGCCTCCTTCACCGCGATCGGCGCGTCCATGGGCAGCGTGCCGCCGTCCCCGGACGCCGGCAGCACCCCCTCGGCCCGCAGCCGGGTGATGCTCTCCCCGACCATGATCCGGGCGGCCGCCTTGGCCAGCGGCACGGCGGTGGCCTTGGAGACGAACGGAACCGTGCGAGAGGCGCGCGGGTTGGCCTCGAGCACGTAGAGCACGTCGGCGGCCAGCGCGTACTGCACGTTGATCAGGCCGCGGACCCCGACGCCGCGGGCGATCGCCTCGGTGGACCGCCGGATCCGGTCGATCTCGGCCCGGCCCAGGGTGATCGGCGGCAGGGCGCAGGCGGAGTCGCCGGAGTGGATGCCGGCCTCCTCGATGTGTTCCATCACGCCGCCGAGGTACAGCTCCTCGCCGTCGAACAGCGCGTCGACGTCGATCTCGACCGCGTCGTCGAGGAACCGGTCGACGAGCACCGGGTGCTCCGGGCTGATCTTGGTGGCCCGGTCGATGTAGCCGGCCATCATGTCGTCGTCGTAGACGATCTCCATGCCGCGGCCGCCCAGCACGTAGGACGGGCGCACGAGCACCGGGTAGCCGATCGCCTCGGTGATCGCCTTGGCGTCCTCGAAGGTGCTGGCCAGCCCGAACTTCGGGGCCGGCAGCCCGGCCGCGGCCAGCACCCGGCCGAACGCGCCGCGCTCCTCGGCCAGGTGGATCGCCTCGGGGCTGGTGCCCAGGATCGGCACCCCGGCGTCCTTGAGCCGCTGGGCCAGGCCCAGCGGGGTCTGCCCGCCCAGCTGCACGACGGCGCCCTCGACCGGACCGGCTGCCAGCTCGGCGTGGTAGACCTCGAGCACGTCCTCGAAGGTCAGCGGCTCGAAGTACAGCCGGTCGCTGGTGTCGTAGTCGGTCGACACGGTCTCCGGGTTGCAGTTGACCATGACGGTCTCGAAGCCGGCCTCGCGCAGGGTCATGGCGGCGTGCACGCACGAGTAGTCGAACTCGATGCCCTGGCCGATCCGGTTCGGGCCGCTGCCCAAGATGAGCACCGCGGGCTTGTCCCGGGGCCGCACCTCGGTCTCCTCGTCGTAGGCCGAGTAGTGGTACGGCGTGGACGCCGCGAACTCCGCGGCGCAGGTGTCGACGGTCTTGTAGACCGGCCGGATGCCCAGCGCGTGCCGCACCCCACGGACGACGTCCTCGGGCATGCTGCGCAGCTGGCCCAGCTGCCGGTCGGAGAACCCGAACCGCTTGGCCCGGCGCAGCAGCGTGGGGGTCAGCTCGGCAGCCGAGCGGACCTCCTCGGCCACCTCGTTGATCGCGGCGATCTGCTCGAGGAACCACGCATCGATGCCGGTGGCCGCGTGCAGCCGCTCCACGCTGGCCCCGGCGCGCAGCGCCTCGTGCACCACCCGCAGCCGACCCTCGCGCGGCAGCGCCGCCTCGGCCACCAGGGCCTCCCGGTCGCCGGGCTCGCCGACCCACTCGAAGCCGGCGTCCGACTTCTCCAGCGAGCGCAGCGCCTTCTGCAGCGCCTCCGGGAAGGACCGGCCCATGGCCATCGCCTCGCCGACCGACTTCATCGTCGTCGTCAGCGTGGGGTCGGCCTGCGGGAACTTCTCGAAGGCGAACCGCGGCACCTTGACGACGACGTAGTCCAGGGTCGGCTCGAAGGACGCCGGGGTCTGCTGGGTGATGTCGTTGGGGATCTCGTCGAGGGTGTAGCCGATGGCCAGCCGGGCGGCGATCTTGGCGATCGGGAAGCCGGTCGCCTTGGACGCCAGCGCCGAGGACCGGGACACCCGGGGGTTCATCTCGATGACGATCAGCCGGCCGTCCTCGGGGTTCACCGCGAACTGGATGTTGCAGCCGCCGGTGTCCACCCCGACCGCCCGGATCACGTCGATGGCGACGTCGCGCATCCGCTGGTACTCGCGGTCGGTGAGGGTCATCGTCGGCGCCACCGTGATCGAGTCGCCGGTGTGCACGCCCATGGGGTCGAGGTTCTCGATCGAGCAGACCACGACCACGTTGTCGGCGCGGTCGCGCATCAGCTCGAGCTCGTACTCCTTCCAGCCGAGGATCGACTCCTCGAGGAGCACCTCGGTGGTCGGGCTGGCCTGCAGCCCCGCGCCAGCGATCCGGTGCAGGTCGTCCACGTTGTAAGCCATCCCGGAGCCGGCGCCGCCCATGGTGAACGACGGCCGCACCACCACCGGGTAGCCGAGGTCGTCGACCGCAGCCAGGCACTCGGCCATCGAGTGGCAGATCGTCGAGCGAGCCGACTCGGCGCCGATGGCGGCCACGATCTCCTTGAACCGCTGCCGGTCCTCGCCGCGCTCGATCGCGTCGATGTCCGCGCCGATCAGCTCGACGGCGTACCGCTCGAGCACGCCGCGCTCGTGCAGCGCGACCGCGGTGTTGAGCGCGGTCTGGCCGCCGAGCGTGGCGAGCAGCGCGTCCGGCCGCTCCCTCTCGATGATCTTCTCGACCACCTCGGGGGTGATCGGCTCGATGT
The DNA here is from genome assembly GCA_038252405.1 of Actinomycetes bacterium. Lineage (GTDB taxonomy): Bacteria > Actinomycetota > Actinomycetes > Prado026 > Prado026 > DATCDE01. Next base: position 56,947 of record JBBSAJ010000010.1, read on the forward strand.
AGGTGGCGTCGGCGAACTCCGGGTCGGTCATGATCGTGGCCGGGTTGCTGTTGACCAGGACGACGCGCAGGCCCTCGGCGCGCAGCACCCGGCAGGCCTGGGTGCCCGAGTAGTCGAACTCGGCGGCCTGACCGATGACGATCGGCCCGGAGCCGATGACCAGGACGCTGCGGATGTCCTCGCGGCGCGGCATCAGCGGGTCCCCTCGATCAGCGCGGTGAACCGGTCGAACAGGTAGGCCGAGTCGTGCGGGCCGGCCGCGGCCTCCGGGTGGTACTGCACGGAGAAGGCCGGCCGGTCGAGCAGCGCCAGCCCCTCGACCACGCCGTCGTTGAGGCAGACGTGGCTCACCTCGACCCGCCCGTACGGCGTCTCGGTGACCGCACCGACCGGGGCCGCGACCGCGAAGCCGTGGTTGTGGGCGCTGATCTCCACCCGCCCGGTGGCGACGTCCTGCACCGGCTGGTTGGTGCCCCGGTGGCCGAACTTCAACTTGAACGTGTCGAAGCCGAGGGCCCGGCCGAGCACCTGGTTGCCGAAGCAGATGCCGAACGTCGGCAGCCGGTGGTCCAGCGCGGCCCGGACCAGCCCGACCGCGTGGTCGGCGGTCGCGGGGTCGCCGGGGCCGTTGGAGAAGAACACGCCGTCGGCCCCGGCGGCCAGCAGCTGATCGGGCGTGGTGGCCGCCGGCAGCACGTGCACCTCGACGCCGCGCTCGGCCAGCCGGACCGGGGTCATGGCCTTGATCCCGAGGTCGACGGCGGCCACGGTGAACCGCTTCTCCCCCAGTGCCGGCACGACGTAGGGCGCCTCGGTGGACACCTCGGCCGTGAGGTCGGCCCCGGCCATCTGCGGGGTGGCCCGCACCCGCTCGAGCAGCGCCCGCGGGTCGTCGTCGACGCTGGAGATGCCCACCCGCATGGCGCCGCGGTCGCGCAGGTGCCGGGTGAGCGCCCTGGTGTCGACCCCGCTGATCCCGACGACGCCCTGCGCCTCGAGCTCCTCCTCCAGGGTGCGGCTGGCCCGCCAGGACGACGCCCGTGGCGAGGGGTCTCGCACCACGTACCCGCTCACCCAGATCCGACTGGACTCCGGGTCCTCGTCGTTGACGCCGGTGTTGCCGATGTGCGGCGTGGTCATGATGACGACCTGCCGGTGGTACGACGGGTCGGTCAGGGTCTCCTGGTAGCCGGTCATGGCCGTGCAGAACACGGCCTCGCCGAAGGTCTCGCCGACCGCGCCGTACGCCTCGCCCACGAACGTGCGGCCGTCCTCCAGCACCAGCAGCGCCGACCGGCGCCCGGTCATGACGCCTCCTTCACGAGCAGCTGGCCGGCGGCGGCCACCACGACGTCCCGGTCTGCGGCATACCGCGGCCGGAAGCCGGTGGCCAGCTGCCGGTCCCCGTGCCGCCAGGTCAGCACGACCAGGCCGTCGTCCTCGACGACCGTCCCGGCCATGCCCTTGGCCAGCTGGACGCCGGTGAGCCGCTCGGCCGGCACGAACACGTCCGGTGCGCCCTCGCGGGCCAGCAGCACACCGCGGCGCACGACCGTGACGTGCGCGTTGCTGCGCACGCCCAGGCCGTGCACGACGATGCGGTCCAGCCAGTCCCCCGCTGAGGTGGTGGCCACGTAGACGCCCTCGACGTCGTCGACGAGCGGCTCCCCGAGGCCGGCCGGCACGGCCGGCAACCCGGGCAGGTCGGCCTGCCGGCGGCCCCTGTTGCGCCAGCCCCGGGCCATCCCGGCCACACCCAGCAGCACGAGCAGCACGATGGCCACGGACAGCAGGGTCCGAGTCATGCCAGCCTCCCGTCGAGCACGGTGGGCCGGCCGCGCAGGAAGGTGGCCACCACCCGCGCGGGCAGCTCGCGCCCGGCGTACGGGGTGTTGTGGCTGAGCGAGGCCAGCCGGCCCGGGTCGACCGACCAGGTTCCGGCCGGGTCGACCAGGGTGACGTTGGCCGGCTCGCCCACCGCGAGCGGCCGGCCGTGGTCGGCGACCCGCCCGATCTGTGCGGGGCGCACCGACATCCGGTCGGCGACGCCGGCCCAGTCCAGCAGCCCGGGCTCGACCATGGCCGCGGCCACCACGCCGAGCGCGGTCTCCAGGCCGACCATGCCGAACGCCGCCGCGGCCCACTCGCAGTCCTTGTCCTCGACCGGGTGCGGCGCGTGGTCGGTGGCCACCACGTCGATGGTCCCGTCGGCCAGCCCGGCCCGCAGCGCGGCCACGTCGTCGGCCGAGCGCAGCGGTGGGTTCACCTTGTAGACCGGGTCGTAGCTGGCGACCAGGTCCTCGGTGAGCAGCAGGTGGTGCGGGGTCACCTCCGCGGTGACCGGGAAGCCCCGCTCCTTGGCCAGCCGGATGATCTCCACCGAGCCGGCCGTGGACACGTGGCACACGTGCAGCCGGGAGCCGACGTGCGCCGCCAGCAGGACGTCCCTGGCGATGACCGCCTCCTCGGCGACGCCCGGCCAGCCGCGCAGGCCGAGCACCCCGGAGAGCACGCCCTCGTTCATCTGGGCGTCCTCGGTCAGCCGCGGTTCCTGCGCGTGCTGGGCGATCACCCCGTCGAACGCCTTGACGTACTCCAGCGCCCGGCGCATCAGGACGGCGTCCGAGACGCAATGGCCGTCGTCGGAGAAGACCCGCACCGAGGCGGCCGAGTCGGCCATCGCGCCGAGCTCGGCGAGCTGCCTGCCGTCCAGACCCACGGTAACCGCGCCGACCGGCCGGACGTCGCAGTGGCCGGCCTGCTGGCCGAGCCGCCACACCTGCTCGACCACCCCGGCAGTGTCGGCCACCGGGTCGGTGTTGGCCATGGCGTGGACGGCGGTGAACCCGCCGAGCGCGGCCGCCCGGGTCCCGGTCTCGACCGTCTCGCTGTCCTCCCGGCCGGGCTCGCGCAGGTGGGTGTGCAGATCGACCAGCCCGGGCAGGGCGACCAGCCCGGCACCGTCGAGGACCTGCGCGTCGCCGGCGTCCAGACTCTGGCCCACGGCGGCGATCATGCCGTCCCGCAGCAGCAGGTCGGTGGGGTCACCGCCCAGGGGTCGCACGCCCCGCAACAGCCAGCCGCTCACTGGGCCACCCCCGCCTTCTCGCTCGAGCCGATGGCCGGCTCGCTGCCGCCGAGCAGCAGGTACAGCACCGCCATCCGCACGCTCACCCCGTTGCCCACCTGCTCGACGATCGTGGAGCGGGCGCTGTCGGCGACCTCCGCCGCGATCTCCATGCCGCGGTTCATCGGCCCCGGGTGCATGACGATCGCGTGGTCCGGCAGCACGGCGGCCCGCGCGCCGTCCAGCCCGTAGCGGCGGCTGTACTCGTGCGCGCTGGGGAAGTACGCGGCGTTCATCCGCTCCCGCTGGACGCGCAGCATCATCACGACGTCCGACCCCGGCAACGTCGCGTCCAGGTGGTAGGAGACCGAGCACGGCCAGGTCTCGACACCGACCGGCAGCAGCGTGGGTGGCGCCACCAGGGTGACCGTGGCGCCCAGCGTGGCCAGCAGGAGCACGTTGGACCGGGCCACCCGGCTGTGCAGGACGTCGCCCACGATGGTCACCCGGCGCCCGGCCAGGTCGCCGGTGCCGCCGGAGAGGTGGCGGCGCATGGTGAACGCGTCGAGCAGCGCCTGGGTCGGGTGCTCGTGGGTGCCGTCGCCGGCGTTGATGACGCAGCCCTCGATCCAGCCGCTGTAGGCCAGGTGGTGCGGGGCACCGCTGGAGCCGTGCCGCACGACCACGGCGTCGGCGCCCATCGCCTCGAGGGTCAGCGCGGTGTCCTTGAGCGACTCCCCCTTGGAGACGCTGGACCCCTTGGCGGAGAAGTTGATCACGTCCGCGGAGAGTCGCTTGGCGGCCGCCTCGAACGAGATGCGGGTGCGGGTGGAGTCCTCGAAGAACAGGTTGACCACGGTGCGCCCGCGCAGTGTGGGCAGCTTCTTCACCGTCCGGTCGGCGCGGTCGAGCAGCCGGGACAGCTCGGCCGCCGTGTCGAGCACCAGCAGCGCGTCGTCGTAGGTGAGGTCCGCCGCCGAGACCAGGTGCCGCTTCACTGCGCACCGCCCTCCGTCGCACCGAGCAGCACAGCGTCGCGGCCGTCGCTGTCGGCGAGCAGCACCCGCACCGTCTCGCGCAGGGACGTCGGAAGGTTCTTGCCCACGTAGTCGGCCCGGATGGGCAGCTCGCGGTGCCCCCGGTCGACGAGGACGGCCAGCTGCACCGACCTCGGCCGGCCCAGCTCGCTCAGGGCGTCCAGCGCGGCCCGGACGGTCCGGCCGGAGAACAGCACGTCGTCGGTGAGCACGACCACCTTGCCGTCGATGCCGCCGGGCGGGACCTCGGTGCGCTCCAGCGCCCGGGCCGGCCGCAGCCGCAGGTCGTCGCGGTACATGGTGATGTCGAGGGCGCCGACCGGGACCGGCGCGCCCTCGACCGCAGCGATGCGCTCGGCCAGCCGGCGGGCCAGCGGGACGCCTCGGGTCGGGATGCCCAGCAGCACCAGGTCGGCGGAGCCCTTGTTGCGCTCGAGGACCTCGTGGGCGATGCGCGTCAGCGCACGGTGCACGTCGTCGGCGTCAAGGACCTCGCGGACCGCGCCGGGGGTGGACTCCGGTGATGTCATGGCTGAGCCAGACCTCCTTCCCCGCCTCTCTGGACGGGTCGTTAAAGGATGTCGATCGCCGTCACGCTACCAGCCGGGTCGGGGTCGTCCGAACGGACCGTTAGCACCCATCCGCCTTGACGGGCTTGATCACCCTCCGTAACGTCACGGAGCGTCACGGTCCAGCACCGGCGGTCGCCGGTGAGGGGGGGCCACCGGGGATTGAGGGGGGTCCATGACGTCCGACTACGGCAGAGCGCTCGGCGCTCGCCTACGGGCGATCCGCACGCAGCAGGGGCTGTCGCTGCACGGGGTGGAGGAGAAGAGCCAGGGCCGCTGGAAGGCGGTCGTGGTCGGCTCCTACGAGCGCGGCGACCGCGCCGTCACGGTGCAGAAGCTGGCCGAGCTGGCCGACTTCTACGGCGTCCCGGTCAGCGAGCTGCTGCCCGGCTCGCTGCCGAACGGCGGGGCCGAGGCGCCGCCGCGGCTGGTCCTCGACCTGGAGCGGCTGTCCGCCGTCCCGGCCGAGAAGGCCGGCCCGCTGGCCCGCTACGTGGCGACCATCCAGAGCCAGCGCGGCGACTACAACGGGCGGGTGCTGTCGGTCCGGCAGGAGGACCTGCGCACCCTGGCCGTGATCTACGACGCGTCACCGACCGCACTGGTCGAGCAGTTCATCACCTGGGGCGTGCTGGACGCCGACGCCCGCCGCGCCGTCACGGACTGACCCTGGTCAGCCGGTCCGCGCGGTCGTGTAGGCGCGGCTGATGCCCCTGACCGCGTTGCCCATCTTGTGCACGCGCAGCGCGTTGGTGCTCCCCGGGATGCCGGGGGGCGCGCCGGCCACGATGACCACGTCGTCACCGACCGAGCAGCGGCCGATGTCCAACAGGGCGGTGTCGACCTGCAGCACCATGTCGTCGGTGTGCGTCACGGACGGGACCAGGAACGTCTCGATCCCCCAGGACAGGGCCAGCTGGCTGCGCACGGACGGTGTCGGCGTGAACGCCAGCAGCGGGATCGGTGAGCGGTACTTGGCCAGCCGGCGGGCCGACGCCCCCGTCTCGGTGAACGCGACCAGCGACTTGGCCCCGATCGACTCGCCCACGCGGGCCGCGGCCAGGCAGATGGCACCGGCCATGGTGCGCGGCTTCGGCTGCCCGGGCGCCAGGTCGACGAGGGTCTCCCGCTCCACCGCCTCGATGATGCGGGCCATGGTGCGCACCGCCTCGGTCGGGTAGCGGCCCACCGACGTCTCGCCGGAGAGCATGACCGCGTCGGTATGGTCCAGGATCGCGTTGGCGACGTCGGAGGTCTCGGCCCTCGTCGGGCGGGACGCACCGATCATCGACTCGAGCATCTGGGTGGCCACGATCACCGGCTTGGCGTACTCGCGGGCCAAGGTGACCGCGCGCTTCTGGACGAGCGGCACCTCCTCCAGCGGCAGCTCCACGCCGAGGTCGCCGCGGGCCACCATGATCCCGTCGAAGGCGTCGACGATCTCCTCGAGCCGCTCCACGGCCTGCGGCTTCTCGATCTTGGCGATGACCGGGAGGAAGACGCCCTCCTCGCGCATGACGTCGTGCACGATGTCGATGTCGCTGGCCGAGCGGACGAAGGACAGCGCGATCAGGTCGACCCGCAGCCGCAGCGCCCAGCGCAGGTCCTCGATGTCCTTCTCGGACATCGCCGGGACGCTGACGGCGACGCCGGGCAGGTTGATGCCCTTGTGGTCGGAGACCATCCCGCCCTCGAGGACCGTGGTCACCACCCGGGGACCGTCCACGGCCACCACCTCGACGGCGACCTTGCCGTCGTCGATGAGGATCCGGTCGCCCACGGTCACGTCGCCGGGCAGCCCCGCGTACGTCGTCGACACCAGGTCGACGGTGCCGGGCACGTCCTCGGTGGTGATGGTGAACTGGGCGCCGGCGCTCAGCAGCACCGGGCCGCCCGCGAAGTTGCCCAGCCGGATCTTGGGGCCCTGCAGGTCGACCAGGATGCCGACCCCACGGCCGGACTCGTCGGAGGCCTGCCGGACCGCCCGGTAGCCCGCCTCGTGGTCGGCGTAGCTGCCGTGGCTGAGATTCATCCGGGCCACGTCCATACCCGCGGCCACCAGGTCACGGATGGCGTCCAGGGTCGAGGTGGCCGGACCCAACGTGCAGACGATCTTCGCTCGGCGCATGTCTGTAGACCCTACCCAGGGGTGGGCCGCCAGGCTCAGACCGTCACGGGCCGCGCGTTCGGGTCGATCGGGGCCGGCAGGTTCGTCGTCCCGGTGAGGAAACGGTCCACGGCAGCCGCGCAGGAGCGGCCCTCCGCGATGGCCCACACGATCAGCGACTGCCCGCGCCCGGCGTCCCCGGCCACGAAGACGCCGTCGACCGAGGTGGCGTACTGCCGGTCCCGGGTCACGGTGCCCCGCGCGTCCAGCTCCACCCCGAGCTGCTCGATCAGCCCGTCCGGCTGCGGGCCGGAGAACCCCATGGCCAGCAGCACCAGATCGGCCGGGATCTCCCGCACCGAGCCGGGCACCTCCTCGAACCGGCCGTCCACCAGGCTGACCTCGACCAGCTCGAGTGCCCGGACCCGGCCCTGCGCGTCCCCGACGAACCGATTGGTGCTCACCGCGAACACCCGGTCCCCGCCTTCCTCGTGGGCGCTGGAGACCCGGTAGGTCATCGGGTAGGTCGGCCAGGGCTGGCCGGCCGTCCGGTCCGCCGGCGGCCGGGGCAGGATCTCCAGCTGGGTCACCGAGGCGGCGCCCTGGCGCAGCGAGGTGCCCAGGCAGTCCGCGCCGGTGTCGCCACCGCCGATGATCACCACGTGCTTGCCGGTCGCGGACTCCGGCGGCTCGGCCAGGTCGCCCTCCTGCACCCGGTTGGCCAGCGGCAGGAAATCCATGGCCTGGTACACCCCGGCCAGCTCACGGCCGGGCACGTGAAGGTCGCGCGGGACGGTGGCGCCGACGGCCAGCACGACGGCGTCGAACCGGCGGCGCAGGTCGTGGCCGGTGAGGTCCACGCCGACGTTGACCCCGGTGCGGAACCGGGTGCCCTCGGCCTCCATCTGGGCCAGCCGCCGGTCCAGGTGCCGCTTTTCCATCTTGAACTCGGGGATGCCGTAACGCAGCAGCCCACCGATCCGGTCGGCCCGCTCCAGGACGGCGACCGTGTGCCCGGCCCTGGTCAGCTGCTGGGCCGCGGCGAGCCCGGCCGGGCCGGAGCCCACGACCGCGACGGTGCGCCCGGACAGCCGGCCGGGCGGCTGCGGGGTGACCCAGCCGGCCTCCCAGGCCCGGTCGATGATCGAGACCTCAACCTGCTTGATGGTGACCGGGTCGGCGTTGATGCCCAGCACGCAGGCGGTCTCGCACGGCGCCGGGCACAGCCGCCCGGTGAACTCGGGGAAGTTGTTGGTCGCGTGCAGCCGCTCGACCGCCACCCGCCAGTCGTCGCGCCACACCAGGTCGTTCCACTCGGGGATCAGGTTCCCCAGCGGGCAGCCGTTGTGGCAGAACGGGATGCCGCAGTCCATGCACCGGCCGGCCTGGGCCTCCAGCGCACCGGGCCCCATCGGCTCGTAGACCTCGCGCCAGTCCTGCAGCCGCACGTCCACGGGCCGACGCTTCGGCAGCTCGCGGGGCGTGGTGAGGAAGCCCTTGGGGTCAGCCACGGGAGGCCTCCATGATCGTCTCGATGGCGTCGCGGCCCTCCTGCTCGGCACGCAGCTTGGCCTGCAGCACCCGCTTGAAGTCCTTGGGCATGACGGTCGTGAACCGGACCCGGGACGACGGCCAGTCGACCAGCAGCGCCTCCGCCACCACCGACCCGGTCTCCTCGGCATGCCGCCGCACCAGCTCGACCAGCCGCTCGGCCTCCGCGTCGTCGACCGGCTCGAGGTCGACCATCTCGCGGTTGACCCGCGAGGTGTCCAGGTCGAGCACGTAGGCGACGCCCCCGGACATGCCGGCCGCGAGGTTGCGGCCGGTGGGGCCGAGCACGACCGCCACACCGCCGGTCATGTACTCGCAGGCATGGTCACCGACCCCCTCGACCACCGCGATGGCGCCGGAGTTGCGCACGCAGAACCGCTCGCCGACGACGCCGCGGACGAACACCTCGCCCGACGTCGCGCCGTAGAGCAGCACGTTCCCGGCGATCACGTTGTCCTCGGCCACGAACGGGGCTCGCCGGTCCGGCCGGACGATGACCCGGCCGCCGGACAGCCCCTTGCCGACGTAGTCGTTGGCGTCACCCTCCAGCCGCAGCGTGACGCCCGGAGGCAGGAACGCCCCGAACGACTGCCCGGCCGAGCCGGTGAGGGTCACGTCGATGGTGCCGTCCGGCAGGCCGGCGCCGCCGTAGCGGCGGGTGACCTCCGAGCCGAGCATGGTGCCGACGGTGCGGTTGACGTTGCGCACGGTGACCTGGGCGCGGACCGGCTCACCCCGCTCGAGTGCGTCCCCGGCCAGCGCGATCAGCTCGTTGTCGAGCGCCTTGTCCAGCCCGTGGTCCTGCTCGACCGTGCGGCGCCGGGGCAGCCCGGCTGGCAGGTCCGGCACGTGCAGCACCGGCGAGAGGTCCAGCCCGCTGGCCTTCCAGTGGGTGACCGCCCGCCTCACGTCGAGCATCTCGGCCTGGCCGATGGCCTCCTCGAGGGTGCGGAAGCCGAGCGCGGCCAGGTGCTCGCGGACCTCCTCGGCGATGTACTCGAAGAACGTCTCGACGAACTCCGGCCGGCCGCTGAACCGCTCCCGCAGCGGCGGGTTCTGGGTGGCCACCCCCACCGGGCAGGTGTCGAGGTGGCAGACCCGCATCATCACGCAGCCCATCACCACCAGCGGCGCGGTGGCGAAGCCGTACTCCTCGGCGCCGAGCAGCGCCGCGATGACCACGTCCCGCCCGGTCTTGAGCTGGCCGTCGGCCTGGACGACGATCCGGTCGCGCAGCCCGTTGAGCAGCAGCGTCTGCTGGGTCTCGGCCAGGCCCAGCTCCCACGGCGTCCCCGCGTGCTTGAGCGAGGTGAGCGGCGAGGCGCCGGTGCCGCCGTCGTGCCCGGAGATGAGCACGACGTCCGCGTGCGCCTTGGCCACCCCCGCGGCCACCGTGCCGACACCGACCTCGGACACCAGCTTCACGTGCACCCGGGCCCGGTTGTTGGCGTTCTTCAGGTCGTGGATGAGCTGGGCGAGGTCCTCGATCGAGTAGATGTCGTGGTGCGGCGGCGGCGAGATCAGCCCCACGCCCGGGGTGGAGTGCCGGGTGCGCGCGATCCACGGGTACACCTTGTGGGCCGGCAGCTGGCCGCCCTCCCCCGGCTTGGCGCCCTGGGCCATCTTGATCTGCAGGTCGTCGGCGTTGACCAGGTACTCGCTGGTCACCCCGAAGCGGCCACTGGCCACCTGCTTGATCGCCGAGCGCTTCGAGTCACCGTTCGGGCCGGGCACGAACCGCTCCGGGTCCTCGCCGCCCTCCCCCGTGTTGGACTTGCCGCCGAGGCGGTTCATGGCGACCGCGAGGGTCTCGTGCGCCTCCTGGCTGATCGAGCCGTAGGACATCGCGCCGGTGGAGAACCGCTTGACGATCTCGGCGACCGGCTCGACCTCGTCGAGCGGCACCGCCGGGCGCAGCCCGGTGCGGAACGAGAACAGCCCGCGCAGCGTCATCAACCGCTCCGACTGGTCGTCGACCCGGCGGCTGTACTCGCGGAACACGTCGAACCGCTTGGCGCGGGTCGCGTGCTGGAGCCGGAACACCGTCTCGGGGTCGAACAGGTGCGGCTCGCCCTCGCGCCGCCACTGGTACTCCCCGCCCACCGCCAGCTGCCGGTGCGCCGGCGAGATCCCCGACGGCGGGTAGGCCACCGCGTGCCGGCGGGCGACCTCCTCGGCGATGACGTCCAGGCCGACCCCGCCGAGCCGGGAAGCAGTCCCGGTGAAGTACCGGTCGACCACCTCCTGGGACAGCCCGAGCGCCTCGAACACCTGGGCGCCGCGGTAGGAGGCCACCGTGGAGATGCCCATCTTGGACATGACCTTGAGCACGCCCTTGCCGAGCGCCTTGATCAGGTTGCGGATCGCCTTCTCCGGAGTGAGCCCGGGGATCACCCCACGCCGGACCAGGCTCTCGACCGACTCCATGGCCAGGTAGGGGTTGACGGCGGCGGCGCCGTACCCGACGAGCAGGGCCGCGTGGTGGACCTCACGCACGTCGCCCGCCTCGACGAGCAGCGAGACCTGGGTGCGCTCCTTGCTGCGCACCAGGTGGTGGTGCACCGCAGCCGTCAGCAGCAGCGACGGGATGGGCGCGTGCTCGGCGTCGGAGTCCCGGTCGGAGAGCACGAAGAAGCGGCTGCCGCGCTCGATGGCTGCCGAGACCTCGGCGCAGATCTCGTCGATGCGCGGGGCCAGCGCGGCGCCGCCCCCGTGCACCGGGAAGAGCCCGCGCACGGTCATCGAGGCGAAGCCCGGCAGGTCACCGTCGGCGTTGATGTGCTTGATCTTGGCCAGCTCGTCGTTGTCGATGACCGGGAACGGCAGCACGACCTGGCGGCAGGCCGACGGGCTGGCCTCGAGCAGGTTGCCCTCCGGCCCGATGACGGTGCCCAGCGAGGTGACCAGCTCCTCGCGGATCGCGTCCAGCGGCGGGTTGGTGACCTGCGCGAACGACTGGGCGAAGTAGTCGAACAGCAGCCGCGGCTTGTCGGACAGCACGGCGACCGGCGAGTCGGTGCCCATGGAGCCGATCGCCTCGGCCCCGGCGCGGGCCATGGGGGCCAGCAGCACCCGCAGCTCCTCCTCGGTGTAGCCGAAGGTCTGCTGCCGCCGGGCCACCGACTCGGCCGTGTGCGTCACGTGCTCACGGTCCGGCAGGTCCTCCAGGTGGATCAGTCCGGCGTGCAGCCACTCCCCGTACGGGCGCTCGGCGGCCAGCGCCGCCTTGACCTCGTCGTCCTCGACGATGCGGCCCTCGACGGTGTCCACCAGGAACATCCGGCCGGGCTGCAGCCGGCCCTTGCGGACGACGGTGGCCGGGTCCAGGTCGAGCACGCCGACCTCGCTGGCCAGCACGACCAGCCCCTCGTCGGTGACCCAGAACCGGCCGGGACGCAGCCCGTTGCGGTCCAGCACCGCCCCGATCAGGCTGCCGTCGGTGAAGGCCACGGCGGCCGGGCCGTCCCACGGCTCCATCAAGGTGGCGTGGTACTGGTAGAAGTCGCGCCGGGCGGGGTCCATCGAGGTGTGGTTCTCCCACGCCTCCGGGATCATCATCAGCACGGCGTGCGGCAGCGACCGGCCGCCCAGGTAGAGCAGCTCCAGCGCCTCGTCGAAGGACGCCGAGTCGCTGTGACCCTCGGTGCAGACGGGGAACAGCCGGCTCAGGTCCCCGGGGATCAGGTCGGTGGCCAGCTGCGACTCCCGGGCCCGCATCCAGTTCCGGTTGCCCTTGACCGTGTTGATCTCGCCGTTGTGGGCGATGTACCGGTACGGGTGGGCCAGCGGCCAGGACGGGAAGGTGTTGGTGGAGAACCGGGAGTGCACCAGCGCCAGCGCGCTGTCGAACCGCGGGTCGGACAGGTCCGGGTAGAACGGCTCGAGCTGCCCGGTCGTGAGCATGCCCTTGTAGACCAGCCGCCGGGTGGACAGGCTCGGGAAGTAGACGTCCGGCCCGCGCTCGGCCCGCTTGCGCAGCGCGAAAGCCATCCGCTCCAGGCCGAGCCCCACGACCCGGCCGGAGCGCGCGGCGACGAACAGCTGGCGGAGCCTGGGCATCACCGAGCGGGCGGTCGCACCGAGCAGGGACGGGTCGGTGGGCAGCTCTCGCCAGCCGAGGACCTGCAGCCCCTCCTCCTCGGCGAGCCCGGTGATCCGCGCCACCGCGGCCGCGTCGGCGGCGTCGTCGTCCGGCAGGAACGCCGTCCCCACCGCGTACTCCCCCTTCGGGGGCAGCGGGAAGTCCACGACCGCGCGCAGGAAGCCGTCCGGGACCTGCACGAGGATGCCGGCGCCGTCCCCGCTGTCCGGCTCGGCGCCGGAGGCCCCGCGATGCTCCAGGTTGCGCAGCGCCGTGAGCGCCTGGTCGACGATCCGGTGACTGGCCACGCCGGTGAGGGTGGCCACGAAGGCAACGCCGCAGGCGTCCCGCTCCTGGGCCGGGTCGTAGAGACCCTGGCCGACGGGGTGGGCGGAGAAGGCAGCGGGCACGGTGGCTCCCGTTCGTCGTCCGGCTCGATGGTTCTGCCAGGGACGACGTTGGCCCTGAGCTGTGGCGGGAGCGTAACACGCCGGAAACCGGTGCCCCTAGCCGGTGGTGACCCCCACGAGGGCCCCGATGCCGTAGGTGAGCCCGGCCGCGCCGAGGCCGAAGCCGAGCTGGCGCAACCCTGCGTACCACCAGCTGCGCGGGGTGATCCGGGACACCAGCGCCCCCGCGCCGAACAGGCCCAGCGCCGAGACGACCAGCGCGGGCAGCAGGTCCGTGGCGCCGAAGAGGTAGGGGATCACCGGGAGGATCGCACCGCTCAGGAAGGCCACGAAGGACGAGCCGGCCGCGACCACGGGGCTGGCCAGCTGCTGCGGGTCCACCCCGAGCTCGAGCATGGCGTGCACCCGGACGGCCCGGTCGGTGTCCCGCGAGATCTGCCGGGCCACCTCGTAGGCCAGCTCCGGCTCGACCCCGCGGTCGATGTAGCTGTGCGCCAGCTCGGCCAGCTCACCGTCGGCATTGCGCTCCAGCTCGAGCCGCTCGATGATCAGCTCGCGCTCGGCCAGCTCGTTCTGCGATCGGACCGACACGTACTCGCCCGCGGCCATCGAGAAGGCGCCGGCCCCCAGGCCGGCGAACCCGGCCAGCACGACGGTCGACGACGACACCCCGCCACCGGCCATGCCGGCGATGAGCGCGAAGTTGGACACCAGGCCGTCCATGGCGCCGAAGACCGCAGCCCGTAGCCAGCCGCCGCTGACGTCCTGGTGGGCGTGGTGGACCTCGGCCGACTGACCCGAGGAAACGGACGAGGAGTCCGGCGTCGTCATGAGACGCCCTCCTCCTGCTGCTCCTGCTCCTGGTCGTGCTCCGACCGTCCGACCCGCGGGTCGACGACCTCTTCCCGGCCGGGATGCCGCCGCGCCGAGCGCACCAGCCAGACGATCGAGCCGGCACAGACCAGGACAGCCACCCAGACGTTCACCCGCAGCCCGAGGATGTGGTTGGCGTCGTCGATGCGCAGCAGCTCCCACCAGATCCGGCCGAAGGTGTACAGCGCCACGTAGAGGCCGAACACCCGACCGTGGCCCATCCGGAAGCGCTTGTCCGCCCAGAGCAGGAACGCGGCGACCACGAGCATCCACAGCGACTCGTACAGGAACGTCGGGTGGAACGTCGCGTACTGCTCGTAGCCCACGGGCCGGTGCGCCAGGTCGATCTCCAGGCCCCACGGCAGGGTCGTGGGGCGGCCGAACAGCTCCTGGTTGAACCAGTTCCCCCAGCGGCCGATCGCCTGGGCGACCAGGATCCCCGGGGCGATCGCATCGGCGAGCGGGGCCAGCGGGATGCCCATCCGGCGGCAGGCGATCCACGCACCCACGCCGCCGAGCGCGACGGCGCCCCAGATCCCCAGCCCGCCGTTCCAGATCTTGAACGCGTTGAGGGGGTGGCCGCCCGCGCCGAAGTACGGCTGCCAGGAAGTGATCAGGTGGTACAGCCGGCCGCCGATGATGCCGAACGGCACCGCCCATACGGCGACGTCGGCCACCGTGCCGGGGCTGCCGCCGCGCGCGACGTAGCGTCGCTCACCCATCCAGATGGCGACGATGATCCCGGTGATGATGCACAGCGCGTAGGCCCGGATCGGGATCGGCCCGAGGTGCCAGACGCCCTGTGACGGGCTCGGGATGTAGGCCAACAAGCCGCCAGCGATCACCGCTGCCGCTCCGTCCTGCTCGGTGTCAACGAGGTGTTCAGCTGGCTGCCGCGATCGCCTGGTCGAGCATCGTCTTGACCTCGTCGTAGCTCTTGGCGGTGCTGAAGTCGATCTTCTTGCCGTCGATGGTGAACGTCGGCGTCGAGGTGATCTGGGCGGTGTTGCCGGACAGCTGGACGTTGTTCACCCAGCCGTAGTAGGTGCGGTTGTTCACGCACTGCGTGAACGTGGCCATGTCGGCCACGCCCGCGGCCTTGCCGAACTCGAGCAGCTGGGCATCGGTGTACCCGGTGCCCTCCTTGGCCGGCTGGTTCTTGTAGACCTGGTCGTGGAAGGGCCGGAACTTGCCCTGGTCCTGGGCGCAGCCGGACGCGTTGGCCGCCCGCAGCGAGCTGTCGTTGTTCAGGTTCTGGTCGAGGAACGACAGCGGGTGGTAGACGAGCTTGACCTTCCCGGCCGTGCCAAGGCCCTCGATATAACTGCCGAGCGCGTCCTCCAAAGCCTTGCAGGCCGGGCACTGGAAGTCTTCCCAGACGTCGAGCAGCGGCTTGGTGCCGGTCCCCACGACCACGCCGCCCCCGGGGGGGATGACGCCCTTGGGAACGGAGGCGGCCGTGTCGGTCTTCGGCCGGTTCGACAGGTAGACGCCGAGTCCGACGCCGGCCACGACCAGGAAGACCAGCCCGATCAGCCCGAAGCGGATCATCCGCTCCTTGCGCTGCTGGGTCGCGGCCTGCTGGGCCCGCTCCTGGGCCTGGCGCTCGCGGAAGTCGCGCTTGCTCTCGCGACCGGTCTGGCTCATGCGACGGACTCCTCGACAGGGGTGCGGGCCGCGGCCGGCGCTCGGTCGACGCCGAACCGGCTCGCGGGGAACACGGCCAGCCAGGATGCCAGGCCGAGAAACAGCAGGTCACGTAGGATCTCAGCGGTGTACCGCCCGGCCAGGCCGTCGCGCGACACCAGGCCGCCCCCGCCGAAGCAGCCGCAGTCGATGGACAGGCCTCGCACCCACACCGACCCGATGCCGGAGATGAACACGACCATGAGGACCGCGGCCGCGATCGCCGCCCAGCGCACGGCCACGCCGAGCAGCAGCAGGATGCCCAGCGCGATCTCGAGCAGCGGCAGGCCGTAGCCGACCAGCTGGTCGACCCCCGGGGGCAGCAGCTGGTACGCCTGGACCGCCCGGACCGCCTGGGTCGGGTCGAGCATCTTCAGGCCGCCGGCCGAGAGCAGCACCGCGGCCAGTGCGACGCGCACGACGGTGCTCAGCCACAGCTGCCGGGAGGTGCCGGCGAAGCGGGCAACCGTGACGCTCATGGCATCGAGGCTAACCTGCGGACGTCCATGGTGATGTCATCGACCGGCGTGCCGGGCGACCACAGCACCCGGCCGAGGCCGTCTGCCGCGAACCCGATGACCTGCGCCCCGTGGTCCACCTCGTACGCCGAGGTGGGGTCCTGGGTGGGCCTGGTGACGGCCACGCCGAGGTCCGCCGCGGCCGCCTGGACCTGAGCGAACGGGGCCGTCAGGCCCACGAAGGTGGGGTCGAACGTGGCCAGGTAGGTCCGCATCACGGCCGGTGTGTCCCGCGCCGGGTCCACGGTGACGTACAGCACGACCGTGTGCTTGCGGGTGGCAGGGTCGAGCGGGCGCAGCGCCGCCGCCAGGTCGGCGAGCACCGCTGGGCACACGTCGGTGCAGTGGGTGTAGCCGAAGTAGACCAAGGTGACGTGGCCCCGGGTGTCCCGGTCGATCCGGAACGGCTGGCCGTCGGTGTCCGTGAAGGTCGTCGTGGGCTTGGCCAGCGGTGGATCGAGGGGAGTCCCGTAGAAGACCGGCGACGCGGCGGCGGTGGCGGCGGAGGGGGCGCCGCATGCGGTCAGGCCGACCAGCAGGGCGGCCGCGAGCGCAGCGGCAACGGGCACGCGCACGGTGGTCCGACGAGTGGCGGCCCGGCCCGGTTCCCGCCCCCCAACCGCATGAAGGGCACCTTCTGTGCGTGTGCCCGCAACAACCGCCTCTTCATGCGGCGGGATGAAGGGTGGCCTTGTGCGGCCTTGCGCACAGAAGGTGCCCTTCATGCGGCTCGGGGGGTCAGGGGCGGCGGACGCCGGCGGCCAGCTCGGCGGCCAGCGCGGCCACCGCAGCGACCCCCTCGGCCGCGGACGGCGCGTCCAGCAGCCGCCGGACGAAGGCCGAGCCCACGATCACGCCGTCCGCGTAGGAGGCCACCTCGGCCGCCTGCGCCGCGGTCGACACGCCGAGCCCCACGCACACCGGCAGCGAGGTGGCCGCCCGGACCCGTGCGACCAGTGACTCGGCGCGGTCCGAGACCTGGTCCCGCGCGCCGGTCACGCCCATCGTCGAGGCGGCGTACACGAACCCTCGCGACACCTCGGCCACCCGGGCAATCCGGGCGTCGGTGGACGACGGGGCCACCAGGAACACCGGGTCGACGCCGGCGTCGGACGTCGCGGCCAGCCAGGGGCCGGCCTCCTCCGGGGTGAGGTCGGGGGTGATCACGCCGGCGCCCCCGGCGGCGGCCAGCTCGGTCGCGAACCGGGCCACGCCGTAGCGCTCGACCGGGTTCCAGTAGCTCATGACGACCGTCGCGGCGCCGGTGCGGGCCACCGCCTCGACGGTGGCGAGCACGTCGGCGGTCCGGGTGCCGGTGGCCAGCGCGGCCTCCACTGCTGCCTGGATGGTCGGGCCGTCCATCAGCGGGTCCGAGTACGGCAGCCCGACCTCGACGACGTCCACGCCGGCGTCCACCATCGCGACGAGCGCGTCGATGCCGCCCCGCACCGACGGATAGCCGGCCGGCAGGTAGGCCACCAGCGCGGCCCGGCCCTCGGCGCGGGTCCTGGCGAAGGCCCCCTCGAGCGTGGTCACGCCGGCTCCTCCGTCGTCCCGTCGGTCAGGCCGAACCACCGGGCCGCGGTGTCGACGTCCTTGTCGCCGCGCCCGGACAGGTTGACCAGGACGACGGCCTCAGGGCCGAGAGCGCGACCGACCCGCAGCGCCCCGGCCACCGCATGGGCGCTCTCGATCGCCGGGATGATGCCCTCGGTGCGGCTGAGCAGCGCGAAGGCGTCCATGGCCTCGGTGTCGGTGACCGGCTCGTAGGTGGCCCGGCCGGTGTCGTGCAGCCAGGCGTGCTGCGGGCCGACCCCCGGGTAGTCCAGCCCGGCCGAGATCGAGTGCGAGGGCACCGTCTGGCCCATCTCGTCCTGCAGGATGTAGGTCCGGGTGCCGTGCAGCACGCCCGGCGACCCGCCGGCCATCCGGGCCGCGTGCCGGCCGCTGTCCACGCCCTCGCCGCCCGCCTCGAAGCCGTACAGGCGCACCGACGGGTCGTCGAGGAACGCGGTGAAGATGCCCATGGCGTTCGAGCCGCCGCCGACGCAGGCAGCCACGGCGGTCGGCAGCGCGCCGGTGAGCTCGAGCACCTGCCGGCGGGCCTCGTCGCCGATCACCCGCTGGAAGTCGCGCACCATGGCCGGGAACGGGTGTGGCCCGGTGACCGTGCCCAGCAGGTAGTGGGTGCGGTCGACGTTGGTGACCCAGTCGCGCATCGCCTCGTTGATGGCGTCCTTGAGGGTCCGGCTGCCCGCGGTCACGGGTACCACCTCGGCGCCCAGCAGCCGCATCCGGACCACGTTGAGCGCCTGCCGGCGGGTGTCCTCCTCGCCCATGTACACCACGCACTCGAGACCGAGCAGGGCCGCGGCGGTGGCCGTGGCCACGCCGTGCTGGCCGGCACCGGTCTCGGCGATCACCCGGGGCTTGCCCATCCGCCGGGTCAGCAGCGCCTGCCCCAACGCATTGTTGATCTTGTGTGAGCCGGTGTGGTTCAGGTCCTCGCGCTTGAGCAGGATCCGGGCCCCACCCGCGTGCTCGGCCAGCCGGGTGGCCTCGGTGAGGATGCTCGGCCGGCCGGTGTAGGTGCGCTGCAGGTGGTCCAGCTCGGCCGCGAACGCCGGGTCGGCCTGGGCCGAGCGGTAGGCGGCGTCCAGCTCGTCGAGCGCCGCGACGAGCGCCTCGGGGACGAACCGGCCGCCGTACGGGCCGAAGTGCCCGGTGGCGTCCGGCTGCGCGGTCGCGGTCACTGCCCGCCCCGGCCGTGCCGCAGCGCCGGGTGCGAACCGGCCGTGACCAGCTCCACGACGGCCGTGCGCGGGTCGCCACCCGTGACCAGCGACTCCCCGACCAGGACGGCGTCCGCCCCGGCGCGCGCGTACTCGATCAGGTCGTGCGGGCCGCGCACCCCGGACTCGGCGACCCGCACCACGGAGTCCGGGACCGTCGGGGCCAGCCGGGTGAACAGGGTGCGGTCCACCTCGAGGGTCCGCAGGTCGCGGGCGTTGATCCCCACGATGCGCGCGCCGGCGTCGACCGCGCGGGCGACCTCCTCCGCGTCGTGGCACTCGACGAGGGGGGTGAGGCCGATCGAGACGGCCCGCTCGACGAGCGACACCAGCGCCGGCTGCTCCAGCGCCGAGACGATCAGCAGCACCAGGTCGGCGCCGTGCGCCCGCGCCTCCCACAGCTGGTAGCTGGACACGATGAAGTCCTTGCGCAGCACCGGGATGTCCACGACGGCCCGGACGGCGTCCAGGTCGGCCAGGGTGCCGCCGAAGCGGCGCTGCTCGGTGAGCACGCTGACCACGGCCGCCCCCCCGGACTCGTAGTCCCGGGCCAGCGCCGCAGGGTCGCTGATCGAGGCCAGCTCGCCCTTGGAGGGGCTGCGCCGCTTGACCTCGGCGATCACCGTGACGATGTCGTCGCGGCGCAGCGCCCGGACGCCGTCGCGGGCCGACGGCAGGGCGCACGCCCGCTCCTTGAGCTCGTCGAGGGAGACGGCGGCCTGCCGCTCGGCCAGGTCGGCGCGCACCCCGAGGAGGATCTCGTCGAGCACGGTCACGCGGTTGTTCCCCCGATCCGGTCAACCCGTTGGACCCGGCCCAGGGTAACCGGGCGCCGGAGGTCCTCCGTCAGCCGACCCCCGAGCCGAGGAACGGCACGCCGGGGATGTTGCGGGCCACCCAGAAGACGAGCGCGAGGACGATCACGGCGCGCACCAGCCACGGGGGCGCCTCGCGCCGCGGCGCGGTGCCCGGCCGGGCCGCCCGGCGCAGCCACTGCAGCCAGGCGAAGGCCACGACCGGGACGGCCAGGACCACCAGGACGTTGCGGTCGAGCGCGGCGAGGACGTTGCCGTGGGCGAGGTCGTGGACCGCGCGCAGGCCGCCGCAGAACGGGCAGTCCAGGCCGGTCATGGCCCTGAACGGGCAGACCGGGAAGTGACCGGGTTGATTGGGGTCGACGGCGGCGAGCACACCCACCGCCGTGAGCGCTCCCCCGGCGACCGCCAGCGGTCCGACCAGCCGAGCGGCCAGGCCGCGTACGGCAGCCCGCTCGGTGTCGGCCGCCAGCGAGGTCACTGCGGTCCGGCCGCCTTGGGGCCAGGGGCCGCGCCCAGACCCATCATCTGCATGACCTTGCCGGCCACGGCGCCGGCGATGATGACGACCACGCCGGCGACGAACAGCCACACCGACGCCACCAGCACGGCGATCGAGCCGATCAGGAAGCCGAGCGTCACCACGGTGACCGCGGTCCAGGCGGCGGGGGTCTTGCCGTGGTTGTCGTGGGGGTGGTCGGCCATCGCCGGGGCTCCTCGAGGGTCGGGTGCGGTCATTCTGGCAGGTCGGCGCCCGCGGTGGGGTCCTCCCCCCGGTCCAGCGCGGCCCAGACGTCGGCCGATGAGCGGTTCGCCACGGACGGCTGCGGCCCGGACCCGGCCGGCGCGTCGTAGCGGGCCGACATCCCGGACCAGCGCGGGCCGCGCAGCGCGGTGGCCGCTCCGCTGACCAGCAGCAGCGCCCCGCCCACGACGGCCACCAGCCACCATGGCGTCGTCGTGGTGGCCGCGCTGGTCACCCGGGTGACCCCCAGCCGGCTGGCCAGCGGGCCCAGCACCGCGCTGGCGGCGTCCCGGCCCACCGCGACGGACGCGACGACGATGCCGGCGCCAGCGGCGGCCAGCACCGCGCCCACGAGCCGCCGCAGCAGCCCGCGGGTCGACGGCACTGCCACGATCCCGGCCAGCCCCACCAGCGCGAGGGCGGACACGGCGGGGGCGAGCTCCCGCCCGGTCACCGCCACCGTGACCGCGGGCGCGCCGGGGTCGGCGGCGGTCGCCGTGGCCCAGGTGCGGCCCGCGGCCAGCAGGGCCAGCCCGGAGCCGACGGCCATCAGCACCAGGGCGGCGACGTACTCGCGGCGCGCGCTCATCCGACCGGCCGGAAGGACCCGGCCACGGCGATCGCCCGCAGCACCGCGGCGGCCTTGTCCCGGCTCTCCCGCTCCTCCCGCTCGGGCACCGAGTCGGCGACGATCCCGCCCCCGGCCTGCACGTAGGCCCGGCCGTCGCGCAGCAGCGCGGTGCGGATCGCGATGGCGGCGTCCAGGTCGCCGGCGAAGTCGAGGTAGCCCACGGCCCCGCCGTACAGGCCGCGCCGCGTCGGCTCCAGCTCCTCGATGATCTCCATGGCCCGCGGCTTGGGGGCCCCGCTCAGGGTCCCGGCCGGGAAGCAGGCCGTGAGCACGTCGAACCCGGTCCGGTCCGACCGGACCGTGCCGACCACGGACGACACGATGTGCATGACGTGGCTGTACCGCTCGACCGACATGAAGTCGACCACCTCGACGGTGCCCGGCGCGCAGACCCGGCCCAGGTCGTTGCGTCCCAGGTCGACGAGCATCAGGTGCTCGGCGCGCTCCTTCTCGTCGGCCAGCAGGTCGATGGCCAGCTGCGCGTCCTCCTCCGGCGTCGCCCCGCGCCAGCGGGTGCCGGCGATCGGGTGCAGCATGGCGCGGCCCTCGCGGCACTTCACCAGCGCCTCCGGGCTGGAGCCGACGACGTCGTAGCCGTCGAAGCGCAGCAGGTACATGTAGGGGCTGGGGTTGGTCACCCGCAGCACCCGGTACACGTCGAAGGCGCTCGCCGTGGTGTCCAGCTCGAACCGCTGGGAGACCACGACCTGGAACGCCTCGCCCGCCCGGATCTCCTCCTTGGCACGCTCCACGCTGGCCAGGAACCGGTCGCGCTCGGTGTTGCTGGTCGCCTCCGTGTGCGCCGTCCAGTCCAGGTCGACGGCCAGCGGCGGCGACGGCCGGGACAGGTCGACGGTCATCCGGTCCAGCCGGGCCACGGCGTCGGCCCACGCCTCGTCGACCCGCTCGTCGGTCGCGTCGTAGTTGACGGCGTTGGCGATGAGCAGCACCGAGCCGTCCTCGTGGTCGAGCACAGCCAGGTCGGTGGCGAACAGCATGGCCAGCTCGGGCAGCTGCAGGTCGTCCTTGGCCAGCTCGGGCAGCCGCTCGAGCCGGCGCACGACGTCGTAGCCGATGAAGCCGACCATGCCCCCAGTGAGTGGCGGCAGGTCGGGCAGCCGCGGGGTGTGCAGCAGGGCCAGTGTGTCCCTCAGCGCCGCGAGCGGGTCGCCCGCGGTGGGCACCCCGACCGGGGGCGTGCCGGTCCAGTGCGCCTGACCGTCCCGCTCGGTGAGGGTCGCCGCCGAGCGGACGCCGACGAAGGAGTACCGCGACCACACCCGGCCGTGCTCGGCCGACTCCAGCAGGAAGGTGCCGGGGCGGCCCTGCGCCAACCGGTGGTACAGGCCCACCGGGGTGTCGCCGTCCGCGAGCAGCCGTCGGGTCACCGGGATCACCCGACGGTCAGCGGCCAGGCGGCGGAACTGCTCCAGATCCGGCGCGACACCGGCGGATGGCGGGATGGTCATGCAGCCAAGTCTCCCGCACAAACAACCGCGTGGTGGCTACCGGTCCGCCCCGAAGATCGCTACGTTCAGTGCCGCATCGGACCCCGAGGGGATGAGGACCCATGAGCGATCCGAACCTGCCACCACCCCCACCCGAAGAGCCGACGAGCCCGCCCGCTTATGAGGGCGCCCCGCCGTCTCCGCCACCCCCGCCACCCCCGCCGGCACCGCCGGCACCCCCGACCGGCGGGTATGGAGCCCCGCCCCCGCCGCCCCCGCCGGCAGCGGCCGCCTACGGCCAGCCGGCCGCAGCCGGGAGCGGCTCGTTCTCGGTCGGTGAGGCGTTCAACTGGGGCTGGGCCAAGTTCCAGCAGAATGCCGGCGTCATCATCATCGCGTCGTTGATCTACGTGGTCGCGATCGGTGTCGTGTATCTCCTGTGGTTCCTGCTGGCACAGGGGCTTTTCATCTCCACCGCCACCATCACCGTCGACCAGACCACGCAGCAGATCACCACCTCCGGCGGCACTGGCTTCTTCATGTCGCTGCTGTTCAGCGCCCTGTCGGCAGGCATCTTCTTCGTGCTGTTCGCGTTCCTGCAGGCCGCGATCATCCGGGGCGCCCTGGCGATCGCGGACGGCAAGAAGCTCGACCTCGGGATGATGTTCAAGACCGACGACCTCGGGGTGGTCCTGGTGGCCGCGCTGATCGTGGGTGCGCTCAGCGTGGTCGGCGTCCTGGCCTGCTACGTCGGCACGATCGTCGTGTCGTTCTTCACCGCCTTCTACCTGTTCTTCGTCCTGGACAAGAAGCAGGGCGCCTGGGAGTCGGTGAAGTCCAGCTTCACCCTGGTCAGCAAGAACATCGGCAACGTCGTCGTGCTCATCATCGGCGTCTTCGTCGCCTACTTCATCGGCGCCATCTTGTGCGGCATCGGCCTGATCGTCACCGCCCCGGTGGCACTGCTGGCCATGACGTACGGCTTCCGCCGGCTGCAGGGCGAGCCGATCGCCGCCTAACGGTGCGGCTCGCCGTCGCTCGCGGACGGCAACCGGCCCGCGTCGAAGCAGGTGCGGGTCCCGGTGTGGCAGGCGACGCCGTCCTGGTCCACCGTGACCAGGACGGCGTCGCCGTCGCAGTCCAGCCGTACCTCGCGGACCCACTGCACGTGGCCGGAGGTGTCGCCCTTGCGCCAGTACTCCTGTCGGCTGCGGCTCCAGTAGACGACCCGCCCGGTCGTGAGGGTCCGGTGCAGGGCCTCGTCGTCCATCCAGCCCACCATGAGCACCTCGCAGGTGTCCCACTGCTGGGCCACCGCCGCGATGAGCCCGTGCTCGTCGCGCTTGAGGCGCGCCGCGATCGCAGGGTCGAGCGAGGACGGGCGGGCGGCACCAGCAGCGGACATGGTGGTCATTGTCACCGATGGCTGGGCGCGCACGGATCGCCGATGCCTCCTAGCCTGGGGGCATGACCTCCTTCGCCCAGTCCGAACGCGCCGCCTTGTCCGACCTGCTCCTCGAGGTCGGACCCGACGCCCCCACCCTGTGCGAGGGATGGGCCGCCCGTGACCTCGCCGCGCACCTGGTGGTGCGCGAGCGGCGGCCGGACGCCGCTGCTGGGATCGTGCTCAAGCCGATGGCCGGCTACCTGCGGTCGGTGCAGGACGGCAAGGCGCACGGCGACTACGAGAAGCTGGTGGCCACCGTCCGCTCCGGCCCGCCGTTCCCGCTGACACTGGTGGACGCTCAGTTCAACACCGCCGAGTACTTCGTGCACCACGAGGACGTTCGGCGGGCCCTGGACGGCTGGCAGCCGCGCGAGCTCGACCCGAGGCTCGAGTCGGCGCTGTGGACCATCCTGAAGCGGCAGGGCCGGATGCTGTTCCGGCACTCCCCGGTGGGCGTCGCGCTGCGCCGGCCGGACGGCGCGACCCAGGTCGCCAAGGGCGGAGAGCCCATGGTCACCCTGGTCGGGCCGGCCAGCGAGCTGCTGCTCTACGCGTTCGGCCGCACCACCCACGCCCGGGTGGAGGTCGAGGGCGACCCCGACGCGGTGGCCCGGTTCTCGGGCACCTCGCTCGGGGTCTAGCGCCCGGGGCGTGTGTGACGGCTCCTGAGTCTGGGCCCGGTGTTACCTGTCTGGACGCCTGGTCGGGGCGGTGGGGTTGTCCACACTGTGTCCCATCGCTTTCCACCGGTGGGAGATTGGATCTGCCGGACTGTCGGGGGGCAGGGCTAGTCTTCGAACATGTGTCTTGTCTCGCAGATGGGGGTGATGAGTGGTCTCCGGGGGTGGATGCCCTACGTAACCCCGAACGGACCGGCCGCCTGCTCACCCTGCTGACTGCCGTTCGGCGCAACGAGGCCAACGCCCACATCTGGGCCGACCGCA